>NZ_CP053021.1:0-600000 GCF_013001025.1 Sphingobium yanoikuyae
CAGACTCGGAAGAGCGGGGGCGCTTTTCCGAACCATCTTGTTGCGTCCGATAGTCGTGCCCTCAGGGGCATTTTTGTTGGTATTTTGGGGGCAGCATTCAATGAAGGATAATGCGGCGGTGCTTGGAATTCAGGACGGAGAGGCAGCGGCAGATATGGCCCGCCTGGAATCCGCCTGGACGACCATCCGCACCGGTCTGCGCCGCGACATCGGCGCGCGCATGTTCGACCAATGGTTGAAGCCTGCGCGCCTGGGTGACTATTGCCCCGATTCGCAGACGCTGGATCTCCATTTTGCGTCGGATTTCAGCGCGAATTTCGTTTCCGGCCAGTTTGGCGATCGCCTGCGCATGGCCTGGCGTTGTTCGGGCGCCGGCGTGCGTGAAGTGCGCCTGCGCCGTGCGCCCGATTCGTCGGGTCCGCGCCTGCTGGAGGTGAAGCGCGACGTGGCCGCAGCCGTGACGGTGCCGGCGATCGTTGCCGCTGCGCCGACCGTGGCCTGCAACTTCCAGCCGCGCCACGCCTTCGACCAGTTCGTTCCGGGTGAAACCAACCAGCTCGCCTATTCGGCGGCGCTGGCAATGGCGGGCGAGGCAGAGCCCCGCTTCACGCCGCTCTTCATCCATGGCGGCACCGGCCAGGGCAAGACGCACCTGCTGCACTCGATCGCGCGGGCCTTCTCGGCCCATTCGCCGAGCGCACCGGTGCTCTACATGTCGGCCGAACGCTTCATGGTCGAGTTCGTCAATGCGATGCGCTCGAACGAGACGATGGCCTTCAAGGCCCGCCTGCGCGCCGCGCGCCTGCTGCTGATCGACGATATCCAGTTCATCGCCGGCAAGGGCTCGACCCAGGAAGAGTTCCTCCACACGATCAACGACCTGATCGATACCGGTGCCCGCATCGTCGTGACCGCCGACCGGGCGCCGCAGATGCTGGATGGCATTGATCCGCGCATCCTGTCGCGTCTGGCGGGCGGCCTGGTGGCCGATATTCGTCCGGCGGGTCTCGACCTGCGCCTGGCGATTCTGGAAGCGCGCCGCGCCCATGCCGGCGATCCGCCGGTGCCCGATGCGGTGATCGACTTCCTTGCCCGTTCGATCCGCTCGAACGTGCGCGAACTGGAAGGCGCGTTCAACAAGCTGGTTGCCTATGGCCAGCTGACCGGTCGCTCGATCGATCTGGAATTTGCCCAGACCATGCTTGCCGATGCGGTGCGCGCCAATGTGCGTCGCCTGACCATCGACGAGATTCAGAAGGCCTGTGCCGCGCATTTCAAGATCGACCTGTCGGAAATGAAGTCGAAGCGCCGTGCGCGCGCCGTCGCGCGTCCGCGTCAGGTGGCGATGTATATCTCGAAGAAGATGACGCCGCGCTCGCTGCCGGAAATCGGCCGCACCTTTGGCGGTCGCGATCATAGCACGGTGATCCACGCGGTGCGCACGATCGAGAAGCTGCGCGAAAGCCATCCGGACATGGATGCCGACGTCCGCGCCCTGATGCGCCAGCTGGAAGGCTGACAGCAGCCCCAACCATGGCTGACTCCATGGGCTGACAGGGCAGGGTGGTTGGACTAGGCTTGACGCCATGATCCGCACCCTGGCCCTGTTCCTCCTTGCCGCGCTGGCCTCCGGCCCGCTGCTGGCCCAGTCTTCAACCCCGGTTCCGCCGCCTGTCGCTTCAAGCGATGTGCGGGTGGCGCTCGATACGAGTGCCGGGCGCATCGTGGTGGCACTGCATCCCGATAAGGCACCGGTCACGGCCGGCAATTTCCTGCGCTATGTCGATCAGAAGCGGTTCGACGGCACCGTCTTCTACCGCGCCGTCGGCGGTCCGGATTACGGCTTCATCCAGGGCGGGACACAGAATGACCCCAAGCGCGTCCTGCCGCCGATCAAGCATGAGCCCACGAGCCAGACGGGCCTCACCCATGATGACGGTGCGCTGTCGATGGCGCGTTATGCGCCGGGCAGCGCGACCGGGGATTTCTTCATCGTGCTGGGCAAGATGCCGGCCATGGACGCGCATCCCGAATCGGCCGGCGACAATCAGGGCTTTGCCGTCTTCGCCCATGTGGTCGAGGGGCTGGATATCGTGAAGGCCATCCAGGCCGGTCCGAAATCGCCCACCGCCGGCAATGGCGTGATGAAGGGGCAGATGCTGGAGCCGGTGGTGAAGATCCTGTCTGCCCGGCGCCTGCCCTGAATCATCCAGCTTAAAGGCTGCGTCGTTCCGTTGGTTCGACGGTGGGCGCGGCGGCATATCGATCCAGATATTGCGCTTCGCCCATCGGCCGGGCGAGGTGATAGCCCTGAAACAGGGTGCAGCCGATGACACGCAGCATGTCCATCTGCGCCTGCGTCTCGACCCCTTCGATCACCACTTCCATGCCAAGACCCTGAATAAGGCCGACGACCGCGCTGCAGATCGTCCGCGCCTCTGCAGAGGTCGCGATGTCGCGCACCAGGCTGCGGTCTATCTTTACCCGGTCGACCGGCAATTCGCGCAACCGGGCCAGGTTGGAATAGCCGGTGCCGAAATCGTCGATGGCGATTCGCACGCCATCCTGTCGCAGCGCGCTGAGCTGTCCCAGCACGCGCTCATCCATGTCCATCGCCAGCGATTCGGTGATTTCCAGCTCCAGCATGGCCGGCGGGGTCTGGTGCGTCGCCATGGCATGGCGCAGGCGCAGGAAGAAATCGGCCTGCGCCAGTTCGCGAGTCGAAATATTGATCGCGATTCGCTGATGCACGCCTGATCGCGCCCAGCGCGCAGCGGTCTCGCATACCCGGCTCATGACCCAGTCGCCCAGCGCGACGATCATGCCGCTTTCCTCCGCAGCTGGCACGAACGCGCCGGGCATGATGAGCGCGCGTTCGGGATGGACCCAGCGCACCAGCGCCTCGGCCGTGACCGCATGGGCCACGCCGCCATGGCTCATTTCGATCTGTGGCTGAAATTCCAGCAGGAATTCGTCGCGCTCCAGCCCCAGCAACAGGTCGCGTTCCAGTTCGGCGCGGTCCGCCGCCTCCAGTGCCAGTTCGGCGGTGAACATCTCGGCGCGGCCCCGCCCTTCATGCTTGGCATGATACATGGCGATGTCAGCCGATCGCAGCAGCGCGGACAGGCTGTCGCCATGGTCGGGGTAGCAGGCGATGCCGATCGACGCGCCCAGGTCGACATGCTGGCTGCCCAGTTCGAATCGCTCGCCCAGCGCGAACTGGATGGCCCGCGCGATGCGCGTGGCTGCCTCGCGGCTGGGCAGGGTGGGGAAGAACATGGTGAACTCGTCGCCGGCCAGGCGGCCGATCACGGCGTCGCCCAGGCCAGCGCTGACCTGCGCCATCACCACTTCGCGCAGGCGGCCCGCCACCCGCGCGAGCAACTGGTCGCCGGCTGCATGGCCCAGCGTGTCGTTGACCGCCTTGAATCCGTCCAGGTCGATGAAGAACAAGGCGGCCGGTCCCGTGCTGCTGCGTTCGACGAGTAGGCGTTCGACCTGCCGACAGAAGCTGGTGCGGTTGGCAAGGCCGGTCACCTGGTCGAACAGCGCCAGCGTCTGGACATGGTCCAGATTGGTGCGGACCTGGCTGAACAGGCTTTCCATCGCCACCGACAGGTCGGGCAGTTCCAGTCCGATCTCGGCGGGGACATGGGAATGAAGATCGCCATGAGCGGCGGCCAGCAGCCGCTCCGTCGCGGTATCGATGGCGCTTGCGGTGGCGGCGATGGTGCGCTGGGCCGATGCCCAACTCATCGTGCCGCACAGGATCGCGATGATCAGGGATCGGCCGACATCGACCAGATCGTCGGCCGCGCCATGGCCCAATAGCAGCGACAGGATGAAGACGAGCGCGCCGGCCGCACAGGCAAAGGCAGCAGCGCGGCTTTTCACTGTCACGCCCTGCATGTGCCTCCCTGCCTGCTCAAAGCCCCCGATAATCGGTGCTGCTGGATCAGGCGGATATGAAGGGCAGTGGTTAAGAAAAGGTCAGTGGCTGCGCAAATTGCGTCATTTTTTGCGGCGCAGGATCAGGTAGATGGCGCCGTCGCCGCCATGGCGGGGATGGGCGATGCGCACGCTGGCGATGCGATCGGCATAGGGGCTGGTCTCCAGCCAGTGGCCGATCTCGCCCCGGATCGCGCCGCGTCGGCTCGAATCCCCGTGGCTGCTGGTTTTTGGCGGCTTGCCGGTTACGACCAGCAGCACCCGCACATCACGGGCAACCGCCGCTGCCAGCGCCTGATTAAGCCTGACATGGGCGCCGGCCAGATTATGGCCGTGCAGGTCGATCGACATGTCGGGGGCGATGTTGCCGCTACGGATTCGCTTTTCCCAGCCAGTGTCGAGCACGGCCGCTGGCGTGCGGGCGGGGGTGATCGGCACCGCCTTGGCAGGCTGCGGCGTTAACCTTGTTTCTGGGATCGGTCCCGGAGCGACAACGGGCAGGGGCGGACGGATCAGCCCCGGCCGCAGCGGCCGGACCGAACGCGTTAATGCGCCCCAGAGCGCCTGCTCTTCAGAAGATAGGGTCCGGCGTCGCATGGCGCGCGATCACGGGCGCGCCAGCCGTGCGGCGGACCCGATCGGCAGCAATATCAGCGCGCTTCCCCGAGCGGACATGCCGCCGGCAATGCCGCGCGCGCGGTCGCCTGCCCCCCAGAAGCTGTCGAACCGGTTGGCGCCCTTGATCGCGCCGCCGGTATCCTGGGCGATCCAGATGCCATTGGGTTCGGCCCGGTCGAGCGACAGCAGGACGGGGGCGCCCAGCGGAATATATTTGGGATCGGCCGCCACCGTTGCCTCGGCCGTCACCGGTACGCCCAGCGCGCCGATCGGTCCCGCGCCGGTCAATTCACGGAAGAAGACGAAGCTCTTATTCTCGTTCATGATCGCCGCGCCCTCGGCGGGGTGGGCGCGCAGATATTGCATGATGTCCTGCATCGATCCGGCCTGGATCAGGCCACGATCCTTCATCAGCTTGCCGATGCCGGTATAGTCGCGCCCATTCTGCCCATCATAGCCGATGCGCATCACGCCGCCGTCGGGCAGGGTCAGCCGACCACTGCCCTGGACCTGCAGGAAGAAGAATTCGACCGGGTCGGCCGCCCAGGCCAGTTCCAGCCCGCGCCCCGCCAGAGATCCGTCGACGATCTGCGATCGCTCGTCGAACGGCACGAAATTACTGCCCTGCACCTTGCCGCGAATGGTGCGGCCCTTCAGGCTGTCGCTGAACAGGCCGAGGTTGACGTCGATCAGTTCCGCCGGGCGGCGATAGATCGGCACCTGATAGCCGGGCTGGCGGGTGCGCGATCCGGCGATTTCCGGCTCATAATAGCCGGTGACGAAGGCCTTGCCCTCGCCCACCTGCACCGCCTCGAAATAGCGGGAGAAAAACTCGGTGGCGGTGGCTTCGGGCCAGCTCGACGCCGCGCTGCAGGCGCTGTTCCAGTCCGATCCGCGCGTCAGGCCGCTCTGGTCGGTGCGCTTCATCAGCGTCGGACAGGAAATGCGGAAGGCCTGCAGGGCGGCGCGGGCGCGCTCACCGGACGGGATCAGGCTGGCAATGTCGGGGCCGGGCGTGACGCCCAAGCCGGCGGCATTGGCTTGATCCGTCGACAGGTCGCCCGGCGATACGGTCGGCAATTTCGGCGGCAGGGTGGGGCGGGGCGTGGCCGGAACCGGCCGGGTCGCGCCTTCGCCGCTACCGCTCGGCCGGCTTGGCGCAGGGCCGCCGGCCGATGGCGGAATGACGCCGCCCGCGCAGGCGGACAGCATCAGCGCTGCAAGCAGCGCTCCCCCCGAATGATGCAGGCTCACGCCGCCTCGTCGGTTTCGCTGAGCTTCCAGTTGGGATCCGCGCTGCGGATGTCGCGGGTGAAGGTCCAGATGTCATTGGTGCCGACAGCGTCGGTCAGCGACCCGGCGATGACATTGCCGTCCTTGTCGCGGGTGACGGCAGCAATGTCCGCCTCGAACCGCAGCGAGACTTCGGCGATACGGCCATTGACGCTGGCATCGACGATCTGTGCCTTCTCGATCCGCACCAGGCGATTGTCGAGCACATGGCCCTCCGCTTCGCGCGCCGCGATCGCTTCCTCGAAGGAACCGAGAACATCGGCGTCGCACAGCCAGGCCAGTTCGTCGCGATCACCGCGCCAGAAGGCTTCCAGCACCATCTTGTAGGCGCTCTTGGCGCCTTCGACGAATTGCGGCACGTCAAAGCTGCGATCGGCACTGATCAGCGCGCGCACGCCGGCTTCGCCAGTCGGGGTAATGAGGCCTTCGGCCAGACGAACCGAATCGCCCGTCGCTTCCGGCATCGGGCGGGGCTGCAAGCCGCCCACCTTGGCGCGTTCCTCCGCCGGACGCAGCGCAGGCTCCTGCTCATGGCCCGTCCGCTTTCCAAGAACGGAATAGAGCCGCAGTGCCAGGAAGCCGGCAATCATGGCGAGGATGACGATCACGTACACGGAGGCAAATACCCTTTGTTCGGGATGATGTTCCATCAACATAGGCATGTTTGCACGATACTTCAAATATCGGCTTGCCCTGTAAAGCGCAGCAATTGGCCGACGCTGCTTCCTGTCGGGCGGCATTGCCCTGATCTTTCGCCACTGCTAAGCGCGCGGATCGATATCGCGGGCCGTTCCGGCCCTTCGAGCAACGAACGATCAGCAAGGATTTGAGGACAATGGCCGACGAAGCCGACACCATCCAGACCAACGTGACCGGCAATGGCGCTGATACCGCGCCGCAGATCGCGCTGATCAGCCAATATGTGAAGGATCTGTCGTTCGAAAATCCGAACGCCCCGGCCGTCTATCAGTGGCAGGACCAGCCGCAGATCGACGTCCAGTTCAACATCGGTGCCGACCGCGTCGGTGACGAAGTGCTGGAAATCGCGCTGAAGATCGAAGTGAAGGCCGTCGCGCCGCAGGGCACCGCCTTTGCCGTCGAACTGGTCTATGCGGCGCTGTTCGGCATGCGCAACGTGCCCGAGGACCAGATCCAGCCCTTCATGCTGGCCGAAGCGCCGCGCCTCGTCTTCCCCTTTGCCCGCCGTGTGCTGGCCGACGCGATCCGCGACGGAGGCTTCCCGCCGCTGCTGCTCGATCCGATCGATTTCGGTGCGCTCTACCTGCAGCAGGCCGAACAGATGCAGCAGACCGCAGGCGAACCCGCCGGCCACGCCTGATTGCATCATGCTCCTGATTCCCGTTCGGGCTGAGCCTGTCGAAGCCCGAACGGCATGGAGGGCAGGCGCATGAAACTGGTGAAGGCCCTTGGCTCGGTCGGCGGGCTGACGCTCGCCAGCCGGGTGCTGGCGCTGATCCGCGATTCGCTCGCGGCCCGTTATGTCGGTGCAGGCTTTGCGTCGGACGCCTTCAACGGCGTCGCCTTCCGCCTGCCCAATATGTTCCGCGCGCTCTTTGCCGAGGGCGCCTTCTCCGCCGCCTTCATCCCGCTGTTTAACAAGAAGGCGGCCGGGCCGGGCGGCATGGCGGACGGCTATCATTTCGCCGAGCGGGCGCTGGCCGTGCTGCTGCCAGTGCTGATCCTGTTCACGATCGCCCTGCTGGCGGCGGCCTGGCCGATCACCTGGGCGCTGTCGGGCGGTTTTTCGCGCCAGAATCCGACACCGGATCAGTTCGCCTTCGCCGTCACTCTGTCGCGCATCACCATTCCCTATCTGGCGCTGATCAGCCTCGCCTCGCTGCTGGGCGGCATATTGAACTCGCTCGACAAATTCTGGGTCAATGCGGCCGCGCCGATCCTGCTCAACGTCGCGATGATCGCGGGCCTGTGGTTCTTCCACGGCGCCGACGAATATGAGACCGCACGGGTACAGGCGATGTCGGTCACCGTCGGCGGCGCGCTGCAACTGCTCTGGCTGATCTGGGCCTGCAAGCGGGCTGGCGTCTCGATGAAATTGAAGCGTCCGCGCCTCGACGCCGATGTGCGCGAGCTCCTGCGCCTGATCGTGCCCGCTGCGGCCGGCGCCGGCGCGTCGCAGATCAACCTCCTGATCTCCACCGCGCTGTCGGGCTGGCTGCTCGCCTCGGGCTCGATCACCTATATCTATTATGCCGATCGGTTGAATCAGTTGCCGCTCGGCCTGATCGGCATCGGCCTTGGCACCATCCTGCTTCCCACCATCTCGCGCATGCTCTCGAAGGGCGAGGATAAGGCGGCGATGGAGACGCAGAACCGGGGCATCGAACTGGCCCTATTCCTGACCCTGCCGGCGACCGTCGCCTTCATCACCGTGGCCGAACCGATCGTGCGTGGCCTTTTCCAATATGGCCGCTTCAGCGCGGAGGATGCGATGCGCTGCGGCTGGGCGCTCTCCGCCTTCTCGATCGGCCTGCCCAGCTATGTCCTCGTGAAGGTGCTGACGCCGGGCTATTATGCGCGCGGCGATACGAAGACGCCGGTGCGCTATGCGATGCTGTCGATCGCCATCAATATCGTCGGCAATCTCGTGATGATCCCGACGCTCGGTCATATCGGGCCGCCGCTCGCCACCGCGCTCTCCTCCACCGTCAATGTCGCGATGCTCTATCGCACCCTGGTCGCGCGTGGTCATTTCACTGCCGATCCACAACTGCGACGCCGCATCCCGCGCCTTGCCGTGGCGGCGGTCGTCATGGGCGTTGCGCTCTGGGCGGGCGAGGATCTGCTCGACTCGATGCTCTCGGGCCCGATGGTCGGCCGCTATATCGGGCTTGCCCTGCTTGTCGGCGCGGGCGTCGCGCTGTACGGGCTGGCATGCTTCGTCACCGGCGCCTATCGCCTATCCGACCTCAAGGCGCTGATGCGGCGGCGAGGCACCACATAATCAACAGAATGGATTAGAGTATGCGCGTCCTTTCCGGCATCCAGCCCACCGGCAATCTGCACCTTGGCAATTACCTTGGCGCGATCCGCAACTGGGTGAAGATGCAGGACGAGATGGATGAAGGCAGCCAGTGCTTCTTCTTCCTCGCCGACATGCACTCGATCACCGTGCATGAAGGGCGCGAACAGCGCATCCGCAACGTGCGCGACATGGCCGCCGCCCTGGTTGCCTCGGGCATCGATCCCGATCGCTCGGTCCTCTTCAACCAGGCGCGCGTGCCGGCCCATGCCGAACTCGCCTGGCTCTTGAATGGCACCGCCCGTATCGGCTGGCTCAATCGCATGACCCAGTTCAAGGACAAGGCAGGCAAGGACCGCGAGGGCGCGTCGGTCGGCCTGTTCGTCTATCCGGTGCTGCAGGCGGCCGACATCCTGCTCTATCAGGCGACGCATGTTCCCGTGGGCGAGGACCAGAAGCAGCATCTCGAGCTGTCGCGCGACATCGCCACCAAGTTCAACACCGATTTCGGCGTCGATGTCTTCACCCTGCCGGCTCCGATCATCCCCAAGGAATCGGCACGCATCATGTCGCTGCGTGACGGCACGGCGAAAATGTCCAAGTCCGATCCTTCGGACATGAGCCGCATCAACCTTACCGACGAGGATGATGCGATCATGACCAAGGTGAAGAAGGCCAAGACCGATCCCGAACCGCTGCCCGAAACGGCGGAAGGTCTGGCCGGTCGTCCGGAAGCGACCAACCTGATCGGCATCTACGCCACCCTGTCGAACAGCACGCCTGACGCGGTCTGTGCCCAGTTCGCGGGCAAGGGCTTTGGTGCGTTCAAGCCGGCGCTGGGCGAGTTGCTGGTCGAAACGCTGCGGCCGATGCGCGAGCGTTTCGTGGAACTGCGCACCGACGATGCCGCGCTCGACGCGATCCTCGACAAGGGCGCGGCCAAGGCTGCTGCTGCTGCCGAACCGACCCTGCGCGCGGCCTATGACGCCATGGGCCTGATGCGCTGAGTGATGCCCTGATGCCACAGGGGGCGGGGAAAGAGTCCATCCCCTGTGGCAGGCATACGGAATGGGCGCCGCCACTCCGTCCCTTCATTGACCGGACATGGCTTGCGTCCAATCGACGGGTTGGTGCGTTCAAACGATGTTCAGTTGCGTTTTGCTAGAGCAGGGCGCAAGAAGACTAACAGGCATCCGCCTGATTCAGGACGCGAAAAAATGAAAGCTTTCAGCAAGATCGGCCTTTTCGCAGCGCCCGCGCTGGCGTTGGTGGCCCTGTCCGGCTGCGCCACGTCGTTCAAGGCGGACGTCGCCCGTTTCCAGCAGCTCCCCGCACCCGCAGGGCAGAGCTACACGATCGTCGCCGACGATCCCAAGCTCGCCGGTGGGCTCGAATTTTCCCATTATGCCCAGATGGTCGGGCAACGCCTGACCCAGACCGGCTATGTCGCCGCAGGCGATCCGGCCAAGGCCGACCTCATCGTGCGTGTCGCCTATGATGTCGACAATGGCCGGGAGCGTGTGCGCTCCACCGGCGGCTTCGGACCGAGCCCCTATTTCGGCGGCGGCTGGGGCTATGGCCGTTGGGGCCGTCCCTGGGGCTATGGCTTCTATGATCCCTGGCTGTTCGGCGGCGCCGGCTTCAACGACGTGTCGAGCTACACCGTCTACACCAGCGATCTCAGCATGAAGATCGATCGTGCAGCCGACAATCTGCGCCTGTTCGAGGGCAAGGCCAGCGCCCAGTCGCTGTCCAACAAGCTCACATATCTGGTGCCGAACCTGATCGACGCGATGTTCACCAATTTCCCCGGTCAGAATGGCGAGGATGTGAAGATCACCCTGCCGCCCGAAAAGAAGGGCTGAGCAGTCAAGATACGGTCGGCTCCCAGCCAGACCAAATTGGCCCGGCGATCGTAACGATCGCCGGGCTTTCTTTTTGCCTGCAAGCTTTTAGGCTGATCGGCAGGGGAGCGATGCCGTCATGCATCAGGGGGAATGCACATGTCGTTGACGGTCAGGATCATGATAGCGCTGGTCGCGGGGCTGGCGTGCGGCATTGCGCTATCGGAATTTGGCGGCGCGCTGGATGCGCGCATCGTCGATATTGCCCAGCCGGTCGGCAAGGCCTGGCTCAACGGGCTCCAGATGCCGCTCATTCCGCTGATCTTCGCGCTGCTGGTCACCGGCGTCGCATCCGCAGCAACCACCGCGCGGACCAGCGGCACGGCGGCACGCACGCTGATCCTGTTTGCGCTGCTGCTCACGGCCTCGGCTGCTGTCGCCGCGTTGCTGGGCCCGTTGCTGCTGCAATTCTGGCCAGTGCCGGCTGGCGCTGCGGGGGCGCTCACCGGGGCGGGGCCGGCCAGCGAGGTGCCCGGCGTGCGCCCATCGGCCGAATGGTTGCTGGGTTTCATTCCGGCCAACCCGATCCACAGCGCGGCCGAGGGGCAGGTCGTCGCGGTCGTCCTCTTCGCCCTCGTCTTTGGCTTTGCCGTGACGCGCGTGGCGGAGGAGCGGCGCGCCGCGCTGACGGGCTTCCTCGCAGCGCTGGTCGATACGTTGCTGATCGTGGTCGGCTGGGTGCTGTGGCTCGCCCCGATCGGGGTGTTCGCCCTGGCACTGGTCGCCGGTAGCCGCTCCGGCCTCGCCACCGCCGGGGCGCTGCTCCACTATATCGCTTTCATCGTCCTCATTTGCCTGGCCGTGACGGCGCTGGTCTATCCGCTGGTGAGCCTGCTGGGCCGGATTGGGCCGGGTCGCTTCGCCCGTGCGGCCTTGCCGGCGCAGCTCATCGCCTTTTCGACGCAAAGCTCGATCGCCTCGCTGCCGGCGATGATCGCGGCGAGCGACGGCCCGCTGGCGGTGCGAGAAAGCACGCGCTCGATCGTGCTGCCGCTCGCCATCTCGCTGTTCCGCATCACCAGTCCGCCCGCCAATCTGGGCGTCGCCCTCTATGTGGCGGCGATGAACGGAGTAGCGCTCGGCCCGGTGCAGATCATGCTGGGCGTCGCGGTCGCCGCGATCGTCAGCCTGGCGGCGGTCGGCCTGCCCAGCCAGATCACCTTCTTCACCACCACCGGTCCCATTTGCCTCGCCATGGGCGTCCCGGTCGAGGCGCTACCGCTGCTGCTCGCCGTCGAAACCGTGCCGGACATTTTCCGCACCGTCGGCAATGTCACCGCCGACATGGGCGTAACTCGCATCATCGATCGACTAGGCGCGACGCCTGTTGGCTTCAATTTACGTGAAGATACGGGGAAAGATGATGCCAATTGATTGCTGCAGCAATTTTTATCATGATTTTTCATGATATTGTTCTTGCCTGCTGTCCGAGGCATCGCGAGCAGAAGCTAAGGAGTAGGAGCGAGCCATCGGTCCGGCCTTCGTCAAGTAAGGCCAAGCTACAGGCCGCCACGTAGCAAGATTACCTTTCTTTAACTGGTGTCTCTTCGTGGATCGCTCCAAACGGTGCGCCACGGAGAAATTTGATGAATCAGAAAGTCTGCTGGCCCGATACTAGCTGGTCTTATGTTGATGAATTCGGGGTCTGGTGCCCGTCCTGCTCCACGCAGATCGCAAAGGTCGAGGAACTTACGGCCGATTGGCGTGAGCCTGCGAAATGCGCATGCGGATATCCCGAAGAGGAATGATCGCGGAGCAGAGGGCAACTGCTCCCCCGTTCAGGATGTGATCATTCTCACCGGTCATGCCGGGCTTGGGCGCCCGCTCTGGACGAATTGCTTCCAGGCAGACGGTTAATCTAGCCCCGCAGCGCCCGTTCCGTGATCAGCGTGTAGATGCGGGTTAGGTCATGCAGGTCGGCGACCGCGACGGCCTCGTCCAGCTTGTGCATCGTCGCATTGTTGAGGCCGAATTCGGCGACCGGGCAGAGGCGCGAGAGGAAGCGCGCGTCGGACGTGCCGCCGGTGGTCGACAATTCGGTGTCGAGGCCCGTCACGTCGCGGATCGCATCGCTGATCAGGGTGGAGAGCGTGCCCGGCTGGGTCAGGAACGGCTCACCGCTGATCTTGGCGTCCACCGTGCCGCCCTCGCTCGCCGCGATCGCGCTGATCCGATCGATCAGCGATGCGCCGCTATGCTGGTCGTTGAAGCGGATCGAGATGCGCGCCGTCGCCGCGGCCGGGATGACATTATGCGCCGGGTTGCCGACTTCCAGGTCGGTGATCTCGATATTGCTGGGCTGGAACCAGTCGGTGCCCTCGTCCAGCACTTCGGCATCCACTTTGGCCAGGATGCGGACCAGCGCCGGGATCGGATTGTCGGCCAGGTGCGGATAGGCGACATGGCCCTGCGTGCCCGCCACCTTGATCCACATGTTGACCGAGCCGCGCCGGCCGATCTTCACCACGTCGCCCAGCCGGGCCGAGGAGGTGGGTTCGCCGACCAGGCACATGTCGGGGTGCAGGCCATGGGCGACCATCCGGTCCATCAGCGCGAGCGTGCCATAGGTGGCCGGGCCTTCCTCGTCACCGGTGATGATCAGGCTGATCGTGCCAGGCAGGCCGTCGGGCAATTCGTGCAGCGCCGCGACGAAGGCAGCGATCGCGCCCTTCATGTCGACCGCGCCGCGGCCGTAGAGCAGGTCGCCGCGCACCACCGGGGTGAAAGGATCGCTGGCCCAGCCATGGCCGGGCGGGACGACGTCGAGATGGCCGGCAAAGGCGAAATGCGGGCCGGCGCCGGTGGTGCGCCAGGCGAGCAGATTTTCGACCGGGCCGTCGGGCGCGACGCCGCTGACGAAACGGTCTACGGTGAAGCCCAGCGGGACCAGCATCGCTTCCAGTTCGGCGAACACATCGCCGACGGCCGGGGTGACGGAGGGGCAGGCGAGCAGACGCTCGGCCAGGGCCAGGGCGTCATGATTGGTGCTGGTCTTGGTCATGGGGCAGCGTTAGCGAAAGCCGTCTTTCTTGACCAGCGCAGAGGAGAGGGGCCATGCCGAAGATCGATCTCGCCGCCATTCCACAAAGCAATGCCACCGGCTATCCGGGCGATCATGCGCTGGCGGTGGCCGGTCGCTACTATCGCCGGCTGGCCCCGGCGACGGGTCTTGGCGATTTCGGCGTCAGCCACGTCGTGCTGAAACCCGGCGCAGCCTCATCGCAACGCCACTGGCATGAGGGCGAGGACGAATTTGTCGTCCTGCTGTCGGGCGAGGCGGTGCTGGTCGAGGAGGGCGGGCGCACGCCGATGGCACCGGGCGACATGGCGGCCTTTCCCAAGGGTGTGGCGGATGGCCATCATCTGCTTAACGAAAGCGATGAGGACTGCGTGTTGCTTGCCTTTGGCCGTCCGTCTGTCAGTGATTGCCATTATCCCGATATCGATCTGCACCTGTCCGGTGGGGTCTATCGCCACAAGGATGGGAGCGTTTTTGCATGATGGATCGTCGTGGGTTGCTGGCCGGAATAAGTGGTGCTGTGGTCGCGGCGGGCGTGCCCTCGGTTTCGGCAGCGGCGCCCGCCGGGCTGATCCGGCCGCCGCGCCTGCGCGAAGGGGATGTGGTCGGCCTGGTCGAGCCGGCGGGTTTCACCGATGACGCCTTCGATCTGGACCTGGTCAAGGAGACGATCCGGGCGATGGGGCTCAAGCCCAAGGCCGCGCCGCATCTGGTCGAGCGCTATGGCTATCTGGCGGGCAAGGATGCCGACCGCGCCGCCGACGTCAACGCCATGTATGCCGATCCGGAGGTGAAGGCGGTGTTCGCGGTGCGCGGCGGCTGGGGCTGCGCGCGCATGCTACCCTATCTCGATTTCAAGACGATCCGCGCCAATCCCAAGCTGTTGACCGGCTTTTCCGATATCACGGCGCTGCATCTCGCCTTTGCGGCCCGCGCCGGCTTCACCACCATCCATGGCCCCAATGCCGCCAGCGGCTGGGGCAAGCTCAGCTGGGACAGTTTTCGCGCGGTGGCGTTCGACGGGGCGACACCGACCTATGTCAATCCGGTGGGGACGGAGGATAGGCTGGTGCCGCGCAGCGGCCGCATCCGCACCTTTGGCAGCGGCAAGGCGAGCGGGCGGCTGCTGGGTGGCAATCTCACAGTGCTGACGGCGCTGATGGGCACGCCCTGGTTGCCCGATTTCACCGGCGCGATCCTGTTCGTGGAGGAAACCAACGAGGCGGAATATCGCATCGACCGGATGCTGACCCAATTGTCGCTGGCGGGCATATTGCCAAAGCTCGCCGGATTCGTCTTCGGCCAATGCACCAGTTGCACGGCCACCGGCGTGTCCTATGGCGGCTTCACCCTGTCGGAAGTGCTGGAGCAGCATCTGGCGCCGCTCGGCATCCCCGCTTTCCAGGGCGCGCTGTTCGGCCATATCGCCAACCAGTTCAGCCTGCCGGTCGGCGCCCGCGCCGAAATCGACGCGGACGCGGGTACGATCCGGTTGTTGGAGCCGGCTGTCAGTTAGAGCCTGATCGTTTGAGCTGGAAGCGCTCCGCGCTTCCAGCGATGGCGTGAATCAGGCTCTATTCCTTTGTTGCGGGCTTGGCGCCGTCCAGCGAGGCGACGGTGCCATTGCCGATCGGCTCGCCTTTCATCCCCTCTGCAACCTTCTCGGCCGCCGCCATGACGCGCAGCACATTCTCGCCGGCCAGCTTGGCGATGTCGGCATCGCTCCAGCCGCGGCGCATCAGTTCGGCCAGCAGCGCGGGATAGGTGGCGACGCTGCCCAGCCCCTGGGGCAGCGATCCCACGCCGTCGAAATCGCTGCCGATGCCGACATGGTCGACGCCCGCAACCTTGGCGATATGGTCGATATGGTCGGCGACCATCGACAGGGTGACGACCGGTTCGGGATTGGCCTTTTCCCATTCCGCCAGCGCCTTCTTCGCGCCCTCGGGATCACCGATATAAAGGCCGCCAAAGGGCGGGGCGTTATAGCGGGCCATTTCCGCGCTGCGCGCCGCGCTCCAGACCCGGCGGGCCTCCGACACATATTGCGGCGCGAAATTGACCATGACCACGCCGCCATTGGCCGCGACCTGCTGCAGGATCGCGTCGGACACGTTGCGCGGTGTGTTGCACAGGGCGCGCGCGCTGGAATGGGAGAAGATGACTGGTGCCTTGCTGATCTTCAGTGCGTCCAGCATCACGCCTTCGCTGACATGGGCGAGGTCGACCAGCATGCCCAGGCGGTTGAGTTCATGCACCACCGCCTCGCCGAACGGGGTGAGGCCGTCATGCTGGGGATTGTCGGTGGCGCTGTCGGCCCAGGCGATGGTCCGGCTGTGGGTCAGCGTCAGATAGCCGGCGCCAAGGTCGTGATAGGCGCGCAGCACGGCCAGGCTGCCGTCGATCTGGCCGCCGCCTTCGACCCCGATCATCGACGCGATCCGTCCGGCCTTGTGCGCGGCGCGGACCTCGGCAGCGGTGGTGGCGAGGGTGAAGTCCTGCGGGTAGCGGCGGGCGAGGCTGTGGACCAGTTCGATCTGCTCGACCGTATCCTTCACCTGCTGCAGTTCGGGCAGGTCGGCCGACACCCAGACGGACCAGAATTGCCCGCCCATCTGTCCGGCCCGCAGGCGGGTGATGTCGGTATGATATTGGCTGGGATCGAGCCGGTCGAGCGGCATGGTCCAGCGGGCGTCCCCGGCCTTGCCGGCCATCGCTTCGGGCCAGTCATTATGGCCGTCGATCAGCGGGGTGGCCTTCAGCACCTTGGCGATTCGCGCGGCATAGGGATCGGATGCGGGCGCGGCCGAGGCGGCGAAGGGGAGGGCGACGGGGGCGAGGAGCAGCGGCAGGGCTGCGAGGCGGAGGGATATCATGGCGCGGGAGACTAGGGGGGCGACGGATCAAGTCAATCGCGGCTGGCGGGCGGGTACGACATTGGCTAGACCCTTGAATCGATGACGATCGATCCGCTGTTGCTGCTTCAGGCCTATGCCATCGGCGTGTTCCCGATGTCCGATGACCGGCAGGCCGACGATGTCTATTGGGTCGAGCCCAAAAGGCGGGCGATCCTGCCGCTCCATGGCCTTCACCTGTCACGTTCGCTGTCAAAGACGATCCGGCAGGACAGGTTTCGCGTCACCGCCAACCGCGCCTTTGCCGGCATCGTCGCCCTATGTGCGGAAGCCGCGCCCGATCGTCCGTCGACCTGGATCAATGGCCCGATCGAGCGCGCCTATCGCCATCTCCACGAACTGGGCTTTGCCCATTCGATCGAATGCTGGGACGGGGATGAACTGGTCGGCGGCCTCTATGGCGTGGCGCTGGGTGGCGCCTTTTTCGGCGAGTCCATGGTGTCGCGCCGCACCGACGCGTCAAAGGTGGCGCTGGCCTGGCTGATGGCGCGGATGCGCTTTGGCGGCTTCAGCCTGCTCGACTGCCAGTTCATGACCGATCATCTGCGCAGCATGGGCGCGCAGGAAATCAGCCAGCGCGACTATCTTCAGTTGTTGGGCGTTGCCGTCGGCGACGTGCCGCTGGGAGCGGGCGACGCGGTGCTGTCGGCCGGTTCGGGCGCGGCGGCCGAACTGGCGTTTGCACCGCTGGCCGGCGATGCGGCAGCAGGCACCTTGCCCTTGTCGCCCAGCTTGACCGTGGCAGGACCGCTTTCGGGCCATTCCATCGTGCAGCTCTTGACCCAGACGTCATAGACCGGGTGCTGGACGACATTGCGGTCGGGCCGTTCGCGGAACAGCCAGCCGGAAAAATTGCGGCGCCACTTGCCGTCGGAACTGCTGCGCACGTCCAGCTGCACGAAGGCGCCGGTTTCCTGCACATTTTCCCACGGAGCCGTGGTCTCGCACGCCTGCAGGCGGACGATGGCGTCGCCGACGCGCAGCGCCTCGCCGGGCTTCATCGTCAGGTCGCGGGTCAGGCCGTTGCGCTTGTTGAGCAGGCCGATCACGGCGGTGCGCTCGGCCATCGGCGTGCCGGACAGGCTGGCCTCGTCCGCGTTGCGGATAGGCTGGCCTTCGATCTTTACCGGCCCGCTCTGATTCGCTTCTGGCGCATCATTGCGACCGCAGGCCGCCAGCAGCGCGCACCCCAGAAGCGGCGCGCCAAGCAGGATCGGCGGGAATCCCCCCGCCGGACGCCGAATCATGCCGCGTCGGGGCTCCATGCCTCGTAATCGCCTGTCGCCTTCTGGCGCTGGCCGCCCTTTTCGAGCGCACCCGAGGGACGATAGGCGTTGGCGGTGCCGGTCGCGTTGGGGGTGAATTCCTTTTCCCAGATGCGCGGCGGCGGCAGGAAGCTTTCGGGCGTGCCCTCGATCGAGTGGTGCAGCCAGCCATGCCATTCGGCCGGCACGCGGCTCGAATCATTGGCGCCGTTATACATCACCCAGCGGCGCGTCAGGCCGTTCGGATCAACGCCGCCTTCATAATAGACATTGCCCTGATGGTCCTCGCCCACTTTCGTACCCTTGCGAGCCGTGAAGAGCCAGGTGCCGAAGGTGGCGCCATTCCACCAGGTGAAGATGTTTGCCAGGATACCCATGGCCGATGCGCTTAGCCGCTGGGATTGACGTGGGCAAGGACGATATGGCCCTAACGGGCGGTTGTCGGGCAGAAATCGAGGTCGATCGCGCTCTTGCCATCGGTTGTTGCGCATTTGCCCCAGGATAGGCGGTCGCCTTCCTTGATCCCCAGTTCCGCGGCGCGGCCGCCGCGCAGTTCCAGCACCGCCACCACCGGCACGCCGGCGGACACCGGCTCGCGCGAATATGGGGCGACATTGGCGCCGATGAAGGCGATCGTGCCGTCCGTATGGATGAACAGCATGTCGAGCGGGATGATCGTGTTCTTCATCCAGAAGCTGGCGGTGCGCGGCGGCTCCATCGGGAACAGCATGCCCTTGTCGGCATCCAGCGCCTTGCGGAACATCAACCCCTGTTCCTGCTCCGCCTCGGTCCGGGCGACTTCCACGTCGAAGCGATGTACCCCCTTCGCCGTGTGGATGACGAGGGGGAGCAGCGCGCCCTGCGGTGCGGCGGCTTGGACATTGCCGCTGTCATTTGCAGCATCGGCGCCGGCATCGGGCTTGGCAGAGCAGGCCAGGAGCAGCGCGGGCAGGGCGGCGGCGAAAAGCAGTCGGGTAAGGATCATGCAATCCTGCCTAGCGGGTTTCGGGGAGGTGCGGGAGAGAATTAACCCTCAATCCTCCGCTTCGGGGAAGTCGCCGGGTGCTGCATCGACCCAGCGCCGGGCCAAGGCATAATCATGGCCGGCGCGCAGGAAGGCGGCGATCGCCTTTTCCCGTCCCTTGGGATCGGGCGCCTGCATTGCATAGGGGCCGATCCGCTTGCGTCGGGCGAATCGGTCGGCTGCCGCCCAGCGATCGGCCTGTGCCTGGGCATCGGCGGCGCCACGATCGGCCTCCTCTATGCCGGCGGCGCGCAGCGTTTCGGTGATGCGGCGGGCGCCATAGCCGCGCCGGCTAAGGGCGGCGCTCTTCATCAGGGCAAAGCTGCTGTCGTCGACATAGCCCAGTTCTGCAAAGCGGGCGACCAGCGCTTCGGGATCGGCTGGCGCTTCCCCGCCCCATCCGCGCTCGCGCAATTTGCGCGCAAGATAGGCGAGCAGCTTGCCGCGGCTGGTCGCGAACCGGCCGGCATAGCGCAGCGCCAATTCGCGCAATGCGTCTTCGTCCAGGGGTGGGGGCGGGCGTTTGCTGGTCATGACCGGTCGTGCATTGTGCGCCATCATGCGCTAAGCGCCATCTTTATGCCACAGTCGGGCCGGAATTTTACCGCGCCTTATGGTCTAGAAGCACAGGCTGGATTGAAACTATCCGGTGCAAGTCGACGTCAAAACTGATAGCGGCCGCCGGAATATGACAGATATGACATTGGGTGACACCAATATGACGGGTTCGCAGATTATGATGGCACCTACGCCGACCAACGATGTTCTTCCGCGCCGATTCTCCGATTTCGAGACGTTGGGCGAAGCGTTGGATTATGCGGCGCAGGGCAAGCGCGGTCTCAATTTCCATGATGCGCGCGGCAATCTGGCGCGGCCCTATCCGTTCAGCGAACTGCGCGCGGACGCGATCGCCTGTGCCCATCGCCTGATCGCCCATGGCGTGAAGCCCGAGGACCGCGTCGCCCTGGTCGCCGAAACCGGCGCCGACTTCGCCATGCTGTTCTTCGGCATCGTCTATGCCGGCGCCTGGCCGGTGCCGCTGCCGCTGCCGACCAGCTTTGGCGGCAAGGAAAGCTATATCGACCAGCTCAATGTCCAGTTGTCGAGCTGTGACCCGATGCTGTTCCTCTACCCCAAGGAACTGGAGGACATGGCGGGCGAATCCGGTCGCCAGAAGTCGGTCGAGAGCATCGCCTTCGAGGATTTCATCGCCCGCGAGGCGGTCCCCTGCGACCTGCCGCAGGCCAAGGGCGAGGAAATCGCCTATCTGCAATATTCGAGCGGTTCGACCCGCTTCCCCCATGGCGTCGCCGTGACGCACCATGCGCTGCTGTCCAACCTGTCGGCGCACAGCCATGGCATGGAAGTGCAGGAAAGCGATCGCTGCATCAGCTGGCTGCCCTGGTATCATGACATGGGCCTGGTCGGCTGCTTCCTGTCGGTCGTCGCCAATCAGGTGTCGACCGACTATATGAAGACCGAGGATTTCGCCCGCCGCCCGCTGGCCTGGCTGGATCTCATCAGCCGCAATGAAGGCACCTCGATCAGCTATTCGCCGACCTTCGGCTACGACATCTGCGCGCGTCGCATGTCGAGCCAGACCAAGGCGGCCGACCGTTTCGACCTGTCGCGCTGGCGACTGGCCGGCAACGGTGCCGACATGATTCGCCCCGACGTGATGCAGAGCTTCGTCGATGCGTTCGGCGATGCCGGCTTCAGCCCCAAGGCGTTCCTGCCGAGCTATGGCCTGGCCGAAGCCACCCTGGCGGTGACCATCATGCCGCCGGGCGAAGGCATCATCGTCGAACTGGTCGAGGAAACCGACCTGTCGGGCGGTGCCGCACCGGAAGGCCGTCCGCAGCGTTTCCGCTCGATCGTCAATTGCGGCAAGCCCGCCAAGGACATGATTGTCGAGATCCGCGACGAGGATGGCGGCCTGATGAACGAGCGCCAGATCGGCAAGGTTTGGACCACCGGCCCCTCGCTGATGGTCGGCTATTTCCGCGATCCCGAAGCGACCGAGGCCTGCATGGCGGATGGCTGGTTGGACACGGGCGACATGGGCTATCTGTCCGATGGCTATCTCTACATTGTCGGCCGCGCCAAGGACATGATCATCATCAACGGCAAGAATCACTGGCCCCAGGATATCGAATGGGCCGTGGAACAGCTGCCGGGCTTCAAGCAGGGCGACATTGCCGCCTTCGCGATCACCACGCCGGGCGGCGAGGAAGCGCCGGCGGTGCTGGTCCATTGCCGCACCTCCGACAATGAGGAGCGTTCGCGTCTGCGCGACCAGATTCGCGAGCGGGTTCGCGCCATCACCGGCATGAACTGCGTCGTCGAACTGGTGCCGCCGCGCACCCTGCCGCGCACCAGTTCCGGCAAGCTCAGTCGATCCAAGGCACGCAACCTCTATCTGACCGGCGAGATCCGTCCTTACGATATCGCTGCCTGATCAGGCGACGCATACCGATTGATAACCATTGCCTGCTAGGCCGGGCATGTGGGTATCGAGCAAGGGCAATCCGAAACCGACCGACAGGGACGGGGCTCGCTAAGGGCGATGATGGGGCTCGCACGCCTCGTCGATGAAGCCGATATGCGCGTCCTGACTGCCCAGTTGCAGTCGGCAGACAGCGTCGCGCTGCTGCGTCTGGCGATGAACGTGTTCGGCCTGCTGTTCCTCTGGCGCGTGTTCGGCAGCCATGTTTCGGCGACCGTCATGATCGGCTGGAGCGTCGCGCTGATCGGTGCCGTCGCCATCAGTGCCCTGTTGATCCATCGCCGGAAGATCGGCGCCGGCGGCGTGCCGCAGGCGCGCGACCTGCGCCGTCATGCCCTGACCGGCCTGCTGCACGGCCTGGTCTGGGCGGCCTGCATGACGCTTTTTTCGAGGGGAGAGGGGGCCGAGCATCTCGTGGCGCTCTGGACCCTTATCAGTTGCATCATGGTGTGCGGCGCAATCAGCTATGCGGCGACGCCGCTGGCCGCCATCGCTTTCCTGGTTCCCTGCATCGTCGGCCTGTCGGCGATGTTCGATGGCGAAACCCTGTTGCCGCTGCGGGCGCTCGCTACCAGCTATGCACTGTCGCTGCTGGTCGGCTGCCTCATCTATGCCCGCACCTTCGCGCGCCAGCACAGCACCACGGTCCAGCTGGCCGAGCAGACCGAAGTCGTCAGCCTGTTGCTGCGCGAATATGAGCAGGGCGCATCCGACTGGCTGTGGCAGACCGATGCGCTGCGCCGGATCAGCGGCGTATCCCAGCGTTTCGCCGAAAGCGTCGGCATGACGCCGCAGGCGCTGGAAGGGGCGCCGCTGGTCCAGGTTCTGGCCGGCGCCGGATGGGAAAGCGGCCGCTTCGCCTCCAGCCTGCATAGCCTGGCGGATCATCTCAAGCGGCGGGAAAGCTTCAGCAATCTGGCGTTGCCCGTCGATGTGCAGGGGCGCACGCGCTGGCTCGAACTGTCGGCCTCGCCCCGCTATGATGACAATGGCAATTTCCAGGGCTTTCGCGGTGTCGGGTCGGACATCACCATCCAGCGGGAATCGGCCGACAAGATCGCCCAGTTGGCGCGGTTCGACACGCTTACCGGCCTGCCCAACCGCGCCCATCTGCGCGATGCGCTGGATCAGGCGATGGCAGACACCGGCAATCGCCGGCCCGGCTGCGCGTTCCTGATGCTCGATCTCGACCGGTTCAAGGCGATCAATGACAGCCTGGGCCATCAGGTCGGCGACCAGCTGCTCAGCCAGGTGGCGCAGCGTCTGCGCCATGTCTGTGGCGGTGCCGGATTTTGCGGTCGTATCGGTGGCGACGAATTTGGCGTGGTGATTGCGCGGATCGACGACGACCGGGCGGTGGCGCGCCTGTCGATCGCGATCATCGACGCCCTGTCGGCCCCCTATCAAATCGATCAGCATGTGCTGCATGTCGGGGCGTCGGTCGGCTCGGCCGTCTCGCCTATCGACGGGCATCAGTCCGAATCGATCATCCGCAGCGCCGATTTGGCGCTCTATCGCGCCAAGGATGAAGGCGGCGGCGTCCATTGCCCCTATGAGCCGCAGCTGCATGCCAAGGCCGAGGAACGGCAGCGGCTGGAACAGGCACTGCGCGAGGCGCTGGAGAAGGATCAGCTCCATCTTCTCTATCAGCCGGTCGTGGATGCCACCTCTGGCGTGATCACGGGGTTCGAGGCGCTTGCGCGCTGGACCCATCCTGAACTGGGGCCGATCCCGCCGTCGAAATTTGTGCCGGTGGCCGAGGAGGCTCGGCTGATCGGGCCGATCGGCGAATGGGTGCTGCGCACCGCCTGCCGCGAGGCGATGCGCTGGCCCGCGCATATAAGGGTTGCCGTCAACGTGTCGGCGGAGCAACTGCACCAGTCCAACTTCATCTCCGCGGTGATCAATGCGCTGGCCCAGAGCGGGCTCGATGCGCGGCGGCTGGAGTTGGAGGTCACCGAAAGCGTGTTCATGCATGAGGATGACGGCGCGCTGCGCGTACTGGATCAATTGCAGGCGATGGGCATACAATTGTCGCTCGACGATTTCGGCACCGGCTATTCCTCGCTCGGCTATCTTAGCCGCACCCGTTTCAACACGATCAAGATCGATCGCAGCTTCGTCGTCGGCGCGGCGCATAACACACCGGAAAATCTGGCGATCATCCGGGCAGTGGTGACGCTGGCGGAAAGCCTGGGCATGTCGACCACGGCGGAAGGGGTGGAAACCGCGACCGAACTGGACATGGTGCGCCGGCTGGGCTGCAAGAAGGTACAGGGCTATTATTATGGCCGTCCGATGCTGCCGCAAGATGCGGCGCGCCTGTTCCCCGATCCGCCGGCGCAGGCCTGCGCCGTTGGCTGAGGCAGGGCTTCAGCCCTGCTGAACCTGCCGCTCGACCATCGTCCATAGCGCGCCGAAGGCCTGGGCCGGGGGCGAGGCGGGGGCGAAGGCACCCAGCGGCTTGCGGCGGACCGTCATCTGCTCGATCGTGCTGGCCATCGGGATCGCGCCCCAGCCGGGCTGTTCGTCCAGTGCCTTGCGATGCAGGCTGCGGCGGCGGTCGACCATCGAATAGACCGGCAGGATCGGCGCATGATTGCCGCCGCGCTGCACCAGATAGCGTGCCACCTCGCCCATAGCGCGCTGCGACAGGGGGGAGGGGATGACCGGGATGACGATCAGGTCGGCGGCGCGCAGCACCTGCTCGCTGGTTTCGGTGAGGCCCGGCGGGCAATCGAGGATGATGCGGTCATAATCCTTGCCCAGGCTGTCGATCAGCTTGGCCAGCCGTTTCTTCTTGTCCATCTCGCGGAATAGATGGTCGAGGCTGCGCAGTGAGGTGTCGGCGGCGATCAGGTCCAGACCCGGCACGGTGGTGGGCTGGATCAGCTTGCGGACTTCGACATCCTTGCTGAAGATGGCCTGGGCCGCATCGCGGCTTTCAAGATCGGTGGAGAGGAGCCAGCTCGACGCCGCCTGCGGGTCGAGGTCCCAGAGCAGGGTCCGCCGTTTCGATATGCTCGCCGACGCCCAGGCGAGGTTAACCGAAAAGGTGGTTTTGCCAACGCCTCCCTTGAGGCTGTAGACGGCGATGGTCGCCAATGCCGGTTCCTTTGCCATGGGAGAGGAAGCTACGGCTTCCCCCCGTCAAAGCAAGGGCTCAAATCAGCCGCTTGTTACATGGGCGTGACAAGCGGCTGATATTCAGAGGATTTCCAGAACCTTGTCCTGGGGGCGGCAGAAGCGCACGCCCTTTTCGGTTTCGACGAAGGGGCGGTTCACATAGGCCGGATTGGCCGCCATCTCGTCCAGGATCGCATCCGCCGTCATGTCCGACAGGCCGCGTTCCTCGGCATCGGTGCCCATCTTGCGGACCGCTTCGGCCGGAGTCATCCCGGCGTCGGCGAACAGCTGGGCCAGCTTGTCGCGGGTGAAGGGGGTCTTGAGATATTCGACCACCTCCACCTCGACGCCTGGCGTTTCCTCAAGGATCGCCAGCGTCTTGCGCGACGTGCCGCATTTGGGATTGTGCCAGATGGTGGCCTTCACTGGCCATCCTCACGGGCAAGCCACTCTTCGAGCCACTTGATCGTATAGTCGCCGTTGAGGAATTCGGGATCCTTCAGCAGCGCCTGGTGCAGCGGGATGGTGGTCTTCATCCCTTCGATCACATATTCCTCCAGCGCGCGGCGCAGGCGCATGATCGCGCCCTCGCGGGTGCGGCCATAGACGATCAGCTTGCCGATCATGGAGTCGTAGTAAGGCGGCACCTTATAGCCCTGATACAGGCCGCTATCGACGCGGACATGCATGCCGCCCGGAACATGATAGCTGGTGACGGTGCCCGGCGAGGGCGCGAAGGTCTTGGGATCTTCCGCGTTGATGCGGCATTCGATCGCATGGCCGGTGAAGCGGATATCTTCCTGGTTCACCGACAGCGGCTTGCCTTCGGCAACGCGGATCTGTTCGCGCACCAGATCGAGGCCGGTGATCATCTCGGTCACCGGATGCTCCACCTGCAGGCGGGTGTTCATCTCGATGAAGTAGAATTCGCCATTTTCCCACAGGAACTCGATGGTGCCCGCGCCGCGATAGCCCATGTCGGCCATCGCCTTGGCACAGATGCCGCCGATCCGTTCACGCTCGGCCTGGCTCAGGACGGGCGAGGGCGCTTCTTCCAGCACCTTCTGGTGGCGACGCTGCAGCGAGCAATCGCGTTCGCCAAGATGGATGGCGTTGCCATTGCCGTCGCCGAACACCTGGATTTCGATGTGGCGCGGATTGCCGAGATATTTCTCGATATAGACGGTGGCGTCGCCGAACGCGGCCTTCGCTTCCGAACCGGCCTGCTGCATCAGCGTCTCGAGCTGGTCGGGCGAGGTGCAGACCTTCATGCCGCGGCCGCCGCCGCCGGACGCGGCCTTGATGATCACCGGATAGCCGGCAGCATCGGCAATCGCGCGCGCTTCCTCGACATCGCTGACCGCGCCGTCTGACCCCGGCACCAGCGGCAGGCCGAGCGCGCCAGCGGTACGCTTCGCCTCGATCTTGTCGCCCATGGTGCGGATATGTTCAGGCTTGGGACCGACAAAGGCGAGGCCATGGGCCTCGACGATTTCGGCGAACTTGGCGTTTTCGCTGAGGAAGCCATAGCCCGGATGGATCGCGTCGGCGCCGCTGATCTCGGCCGCCGAGATGATCGCGGCGATGTTGAGATAGCTGTCCTTGGCGGCGGGCGGCCCGATGCAGATCGCCTCGTCGGCGAGGCGCACATGCATGGCGTCGGCGTCGGCGGTCGAATGGACCGCCACCGTCTTGATACCCATTTCATGGCAGGCGCGGTGGATGCGCAGCGCGATTTCGCCCCGGTTGGCGATCAGCAGTTTTTCGATGGCCATGGGATCGCGGCCTTATTCGATGACGATCAGCGGCTGGTCATATTCGACCGGCTGGCCGTTATCGACCAGCACGGCCTTGACGGTGCCGGCGACGGGCGCGGTAATCGCGTTCATCACCTTCATGGCCTCGACGATCAGCACGGTTTCACCGGCCTTCACCTGCGCACCGACACGCGCGAAGGGCGCGGCGCCCGGCTCGGCCGAAAGATAGGCGGTGCCGACGATCGGCGACTTCACCACATTGCCGGCCGGCAGGGCGGGTTCGGCCGCCGCGGCGGGGGCAGCGGCCGGTGCCGCAGCCGGGGCAGCGACAGGTGCCGCTACGGCAGCGGGCGCTGCGAAGATGGGGGCGCCGCCACCGATCTTGCGCGCCACGCGAATCTTGCGATCGCCGTCCTCGACCTCGATCTCGGTCAGGTTGGTGTCGTCCAGCAAAGCTGCCAGTTCGCGCACCAGGGTGACGTCCACCTGCATCGCGCCCTTGTCATGCTTGTCGTTCATGCTTGACCCTTGTCGTCTTTCAAAATGCGTTCTGGCGGCCAGCGCCTATGCTCATTTGCGCCAAAGCGCAACTTTTGTGCGTTCTACAGTTCCAGGGCTGCTTCGAGCGCCAGCATGTAGGACATGGCGCCAAAGCCCGCGATCGTGCCCTTGGCGGCCATGCCGACATAGGATTTGTGGCGGAAGGCCTCGCGCGTGTGCGGGTTGGACAGGTGGATCTCAATCACCGGCACGGTGATGCTCTTGATCGCATCATGCAGCGCGATCGACGTGTGGGTATAGGCGCCGGGATTCATGATGATGGCATGGGCGCCCTCGCGATGCGCCTCCTGCACCCAGTCGACCAGATGGCCTTCATGATTGGACTGGCGGAAATCGATCTCGACATGGGCGCGGTGGGCGGCGTCCTCCATCCGCTCGGCAATGTCGTCCAGCGTGTCATAGCCATAGATTTCCGGTTCGCGGGTGCCGAGCATGTTAAGGTTCGGGCCGTTCAGAACATAGATTTTGCGTGTGTCCGCCATGGCGATCCCCCATTCGGTCGAGACTTGTCTGTTGCGGGCGCGGCGTCGCCGCCCCTATATGCGCGCTGATCTTTAGCCCTTCGTGTCGCGCCAAGTCGAGACACGTTTCCAGCCACGAACGGGATAATGTAGTGAGCATCGACGGCACCATCTCCATCCATATCAATGGCGAGCATCGCCGCATCCGCGACGGCCTGACCCTGGCCGAGCTGGCGAGCGAGCTGGGCTTCGCGCCGGAGAAGGTGGCGGTGGAGCGCAATCTGGAAGTGGTGCCGCGTTCGACCCTGGCCGATGTGAAGGTCGAAGACGGTGACGAACTGGAGATCGTGCATTTTGTGGGCGGCGGCGATGTGTCCCCGGTGGATGACGATAGCTGGACGGTGGCGGGCAAGACCTTCCGTTCGCGCCTGATCGTGGGCACCGGCAAATACAAGAATTTCGAGCAGAACGCCGCCGCGCTGGTCGCGTCGGGCGCGGAAATCGTCACCGTGGCGGTGCGCCGCGTCAACGTGTCCGATCCCAACGCCCCGATGCTGACCGACTATATCGACCCGAAGAAAGTCACCTATCTGCCCAACACGGCGGGCTGCTTCACCGGCGAGGAGGCGATCCGCACCTTGCGCCTGGCGCGCGAGGCGGGCGGCTGGGAACTGGTGAAGCTGGAAGTACTGGGCGAAGCGCGAACGCTCTATCCGGACATGGTCGAAACGCTGCGCGCGACCGAGGTGCTGGCCAAGGAAGGCTTCAAGCCGATGGTCTATTGCGTCGACGATCCGATCGCCGCCAAGCGGCTGGAGGATGCCGGCGCGGTGGCGATCATGCCGCTGGGCGCGCCGATCGGGTCGGGTCTGGGCATCCAGAATAAGGTCACGATCCGCCTGATCGTGGAAGGCACCAAGCTGCCGGTGCTGGTCGATGCGGGCGTGGGCACCGCGTCGGAAGCGGCGCAGGCGATGGAGCTGGGCTGCACCGGCGTGCTGATGAACACCGCCATTGCCGAGGCGAAGGACCCGGTGCTGATGGCGGCGGCGATGAAGGCGGGCGTCGAGGCCGGCCGCATGGCCTATCGTGCCGGCCGCATGGGCAAGCGCATGTATGCCGACCCGTCGAGCCCGCTGGCCGGCCTGATCTGATTCCAGGGCGTCGCGGCGCGGGATTCGACGCGACAGTCGAAGTTCACAGTGTCGTGGGGCTGATTCCGGGCCAATGCGCCAGGAACGCGCCCGCGACGCGACAGCGAAGCGACAGTCGCGCGACAATCGGGTCACGATCGCGCGCGTTCGACGCGACAGTGACGCGACACGCAGGCGACATTGGGGCGACAGTGAAGCGACGCCTGAATGACACTTGGCCGGTTGCGTGGTGGCGGATATTCCATCTTCAAATGTAGATCAGAAGAGGCTCGTATAGGACAGGGGGGCTTGCATGGCGTCTAGACCGTCCACATCCATTCATATTTAGATGCGTTGCATGAGCCGACAATCGCTGATCCTGATTGGGCGCTACGCCCTGTTTGCTACCTTCCTGCTGGCCGCTGCCCCCGCCGCTGTTCTGACCTTGCCAGCATTCATGCTGCTTGGCGGACCGCATGTGGATGTGTCGGCCTATGTTTTCGGTGCGCTGATACTGGTTTGCGCGCCCGGCGCGATTTTTACGGGGCTGATATATAGTTGGCCGTCTGCGAGGAATGCGGACAGGCGTTCCATTGCGATAGCTCTGGCAATGGCTGTCATAGCTGTCATGAGCTACGTTCTTGCCTGGGGAATGATGCGCTTTTTCGGAAATTGACCGTAAGCCTATTCCTCGTTCTTCACTCTTCACCCCGCAATTTCAGGCGGCTGGCGCGGTAGAAGATCGCGAGCACCAGCGGGTCGGCCTCGGCGGCGCGGACGGCGACGTGGAAATCGACCGGGGGCATGAGCGGGGCGCCGGGCACCGGGACCAGTCGGCCTTCGGCCAGTTGCTGGCGCGCCATCGGCCGGGGGAAGATGCCGATGCCGCCGCCTTCCAGCACGATGTCGATCATGGTGCGGACATTGTTGCACAGGTTGAGCGGGCAGTCGGCCAGGTCCGACGCGGCAATCGCGTCCTTCATGATGCGGTAGAGCGGCGACAGGTTGGTGAGCGACCAGATCGGCGGGCCCACGTCTGCCATGGTCGCGACGGTCGCGGGACTGGCGAGCCAGAGCAGGTCGACGCTGCCGATCGGCGCGGTGCGCAGCATCGGATGGGCGATCCGCCCGGCGGCGAAGGCAAGGTCGGCATGGCCCGAGGCGAGCTGCTGGATGAGGTCGGCGGTAAGCGCGATGTCGACCTCCAGGCTGACATGGGGCAGGTCGCGGCCGAGCCGGGCGACGAAGCCGGGCAGGCAGCTGGCCGCCGCAATTTCCCCCGCGCCGATGCGGATGATCCCGGTCGCGCCGGATATGTCGCTGCAGCCCATCAGCACGCCCTGGAAGCGCGCCCAGAGCGGTTCGCTCTCGCGCACCAGCTCGCGCCCGGCGGGGGTGAGGGCCATCGTCCGCCCCTCGCGCCGGAAGAGCGCGGTGCCCAGATGGCTTTCCAGTTCGCGCACCCGCGCGGAAATCGCCGGCTGGGTCGTGTTGAGCCGCGCCGCCGCTGCCGCGAAGGTGCCCAGCCGCGCGATCCAGAGCAGGGTTTCGAGATGGTAGAAGGCGATGCGATTGATAGACATTGTTTGGGTTTAACTGAAAAAACAAATCATTGGTATTGATCGGTTTGCCTGCCTAGTCTGCGCCGAAATTGTATGAAGGATGGATGCCGATGGCCAAGAAGCTCTACCCCGATGCTGCCGCTGCGCTGGAAGGGCTGCTGTTCGACGGCATGCATCTGTGTGCGGGCGGATTTGGCCTGTGCGGCATTCCCGAGCGGCTGATCGATGCGATCCGCGATTCGGGGGTCAAGGATCTGACCATCGCCAGCAACAATGCCGGCATCGACGGCGAGGGGTTGGGCAAGCTGCTGCGCACGCGCCAGGTCAGGAAGATGATCTCCTCCTATGTCGGCGAGAACAAGGAGTTCGAGCGGCAATATCTGGCCGGCGAGCTGGAGGTGGAATTCTGTCCGCAGGGGACGCTGGCCGAGCGCTGCCGCGCGGGCGGGGCGGGCATTCCCGGCTTCTACACCAAGACCGGCGTCGGCACCGCGGTGGCCGAGGGCAAGGAAGTGAAGAATTTCGACGGCCAGGATTATATATTGGAGCGCGGCATCTTCGCCGACGTCGCGATCATCAAGGGCTGGAAGGCGGACGAGAGTGGCAACCTGATCTTCCGCAAGACCGCGCGCAATTTCAACGCGCCGATGGCGACGGCGGCGAAGATCTGCGTCGCCGAGGTGGAGGAAGTGGTGCCGGTGGGCAGCCTGGACCCCGATGCGATCCATCTGCCCGGCATCTACGTCAAGCGGATGATCGTCGGCGCGCCCTATGACAAGAAGATCGAGTTCCGCACTGTGCGCCAGAGGGACGCGGTCTGATGGCGACGATGATGCGGCTTGCGCCGGCGCTGTTGCTGGCGCCGCTGGCGGCCTGTGCGACCACCACCGCGACGACTAGTGCGACTGGCGCGGCGCCGGTGACGCCGACCGGACCGGCGGTGCCGCCGGCTGGCATGCAATATCTCTACGGATCGGGCGAGGCGGCGGCGCTGTCGCGCCAGGCCTGGACCGCTTTGGTCGCTCATGCCGCTGCCGTCGTGAAGGCACGGCCGGCCGATTCTGTCGTGCTGGCCGAAGGCGCGAGCCTGGACGCGCCCAAATATGTGCCGTGCGGCAACCGGCCGTTTGCCGCCGTGTTCGACGTCGACGAGACGGTGATGCTGAACACCGGCTTCGAATATCATGATGCGAAGACCGGCAAGGGCTATGACGCGGCCGACTGGGACGCGTGGGAAAAGACCGGCGAGGGCGCGGTCGGCCCGGTGCCGGGTGCGGACAGCGGCCTCGACGCGCTGCGAGCGATGGGCGTGACCGTGATCTTCAACACCAACCGTTCGGCCGCCAATGCTGATGCGACCGCGCGCGCGATCAAGGCGGCGGGGCTGGGCGAGGCGGTGCATGGCCGGACGCTGTATCTGGCCGGCGACGACGCGATGGGATCGCGCAAGGACGGTCGGCGCTGGACGATCTCGCGCAGCTATTGCGTGATCGCGCTGGGCGGCGACCAGCTCGGCGATTTCACCGACCTGTTCAATGTCGGGCAGAGCGTGCCGGCGCGGCGCGCCGCGACCGAAGGCCCGGCGATCGCGAAACTCTGGGGCGCAGGCTGGTTCGTCCTGCCCAACCCCGTTTATGGCAGCGGCCTCAAGGGCGGCTTCGACGATGTTTTCCCTGCCGACAAGAGGTGGGCGCCGGGAGGCGCGAAGCCATGATCGGCTTTCGGACGGCAGAGCATCCGGGGGCGATTGCGCTCAAGGGAGGGCTGGCGCCGGCGAAAAACGCGTTCGAGTTGGCGCGTTTCTGGATAAGCCCCGATGAGGGGCGGTCGCACGTGGTTATTGGCTTTCCTGATCAGTGGCGTCTGGAGTTGCTGGGTTCGCTGTTGGTGGAAAGCGTGCATACGGCTGCAAAGGCTTACGCCCAGACAGCGCAAATGTCCGAGGAAGAGGCCTTGCGTCGTATTTGGCAGGGGCTTGATGAGGAACGCGCGAGGCTGAACGCCGAGCCTGCGAAGGAGAGTGAGTGATGCCCTGGACCCGTGACGAGATGGCCGCGCGTGCGGCGAAGGAGCTCGAGGACGGCTTCTATGTGAATCTGGGCATCGGCATCCCGACCCTGGTGGCGAACCATATTCCCGATGGCGTGGAAGTGACGTTGCAGTCGGAAAATGGCATGCTGGGCATCGGCCCCTTCCCCTATGAGGGGAATGAGGATGCGGACCTGATCAATGCCGGCAAGCAGACGATCAGCGAACTGCCGCAATCGGCCTATTTCAGTTCGTCCGACAGCTTCGCGATGATCCGCGGCGGGCATATCGACCTCACCGTCCTTGGCGCGATGGAAGTGGCCGAGAATGGCGACATCGCCAACTGGATGATCCCCGGCAAGATGATCAAGGGCATGGGCGGCGCGATGGACCTGGTCGCCGGCGTCAAGAAGATCATCGTGGTGATGGAGCATACGTCCAAGAATGGCGATCCCAAGTTCATTCCGGCCTGTACCCTGCCGCTGACCGGCAAGAATGTGGTCGACATGATCGTCACCGACCTGTGCGTGTTCCAGCGTCCCGACCATGATAGCCCGTTCAAGCTTGTCGAGCTGGCACCGGGCGTGACCGCCGAGGAAGTCGCTGCTAAGACGACCGCCCATTATATCAGCTAAGGGCGTTTCATGAGCCTCGACGGCACCTATGACGAAGCCAATATCTTTGCCCTGATCCTGCAGGGCAAGATCCCGTCGACCAAGCTGTACGAGGACGAGAATACCTTCGCTTTCCTCGACATCATGCCGCAGACGCGGGGCCATGCGCTGGTCATTTCCAAATGGTCCAAGGCCCGCAACCTGCTGGAGATGGAGGATGAGGCGCTGGGCCAGGTGATGGCGACTACCAAGAAGGTCGCCACCGCCATCCGCAAGGCGCTGAACCCCGACGGCATCCAGATCGCCCAGTTCAACGGCGCGCCGGCGGGCCAGACCATCTTCCACCTGCACGTCCATATCCTGCCGCGCTGGGAAGGCGACCCCAAGGGCTTCGCCGCCCATGGCGCCGGCACGCAGGCGGACAAGGATGCGCTGGCGGCGCTGGCCGAAGAGATTCGCGCGCAGTTCTGACGTGGCACTCAAACCCTTCAAGGCGCCGGGCGCGCGGCTGGCGCTGCGGTCCAAGGCGGCGAACAGCTATCTGACTGGCGACCGGGGCGGGGCCGAGGTGATCCTCGACATTTCGCGTCTGCTCTCGCGTGCTTTCCACCCGACGCCGACCGGTATCGACCGGGTCGAATATGTCTATGCCCGCGAATTGCTGGAGCGGATGCCGGACCGGCTGGCCTTCGCCGCCGTTCACCCCGCTGGCGGCTATTATGGCCGCCTGAACATATCCGCCGTGCGCCAGTTCCTGGCCTTCACCGCGGCGAAATGGCGCAATGTGGATTCGCCCGACGAGCGCAAGGAGCGGGCGGCGGTGATCCGCCACATGTTTGCCACGCGCCCGCGCCCGGTGCCCAGGGCCAAGGGGCCGCGCATCTATCTGCAGGCATCGCCCCATCATCTCGACGATGCGGCGCAGGTGGGCGCGATCCTACGCGCCGAGGGGGCGAAGTTCGTCACGCTGGTGCATGACGTCATTCCGCTGAGTCATCCCGAATTTGCCCGGCCGCAGGGCGCGGACGAGCATCGCCGCCGGCTGCGCAGCATCGACCTCTATGCCGCCGGCATCATCGGCAACAGCCAGGCGACGCTGGACGCGCTGGAACCGCATCTGTCGAACGGCCTGGCCGATCGCCAGACATGCGTCGCCCATTTCGGCGCCGATCCGCCCGATGTGTTTGGCGGGTCGGGCACGGCGATCCCGCAGCGGCCCTATTTCGTCTATCTGTCGACCATCGAGCCGCGGAAGAATCATCTGCTGCTGCTCAATATCTGGCGGCGGATGGTGGACGAACTGGGCGATGCGGCGCCGATGCTGGTACTGATCGGCCGGCGCGGCTGGGAAAATGAGAATGTCATCGACATGCTGGAGCGGGGCGAGGCGCTGCGCGGCCATGTGGTCGAGGCGGGCGAGCTGCCCGACAACCAGATGCAGGATCTGGTCGCGGGCGCGCGGGCGATGCTGATGCCGTCCTTTGCCGAAGGATTCGGCATGCCGGTGGTCGAGGCACTGTGCGCTGGCGTCCCGGTGATCTGCAGCGACATTTCGGCGCATCGCGAAGTCGGCGGCGATGCACCCGACTATATCGATCCGCTCGATGGCATGGGCTGGATGCGGATGATCCATGCCTATGCCGCAGCGGATTCGCCCGAGAGGGCGGCGCAGCTTGCACGGATCGGTGGATGGCATGCGCCGACCTGGCGTGACTATTTCGACATAGTGGCGCAGCTATTGGAAGATGTGACAGCGACTGTTCCTTGACCTGTCATCGCCCGGCGATCATGACTGATCCGGTCGAGAAGATGACCGCGTGCCGGATCAGGGGGATATGTGACCGGGGGTTGGTGGAAAAGGCGAATGGGACCTATGTCTCAGGTGGAGCGCGACGCTCCGTGACCATGATGCCATTCCTGCGTTCTCCCCCCTTTCCGGGCATTGATCCGGATGTGGCGGCGATCAGCCATCCGGTAGCCGGCGCGTCGGTCGCGGCTATTTCCGACACATTGTTCGACATGATTGTGGCTGCGCGTGTCGGGGGCGATTTCTGGGGGCATCGGCCACGGGGTGTGCAGGTCGTGGCGCGGGCCGGGATCGCGATTCCCGCAGAGGCCTGTGTCGGTCTGGTCGCTGGACAGATTGGCATCCTGCCGCTGGCGCGACGGGGTGGTGCGGCCGTCAGCGCAAAGATTGGTCATTTTCTGCCGGTCGGTTGCGACCCATGGACATTGGTGGCGCAGGCGCGTGCCATCTATGCCCAGCCGGACGATGATCTGGCGATCATCGGGGGCCTGCTCGGCGTGGCGGTCTTTGGCGCGAATGGTGATCGGTTTGCGCCGGAGCGATTGCGCGCGGCAGCACGGGACAGGCTGGCGGCGGCGATCTATCGGGATTGTTTTACCGGTGCGCCGGTCGATGCCGCGCATGTCGTTGCGCAACTGGCCGACTGGCGCCGCCATATCGACGGCAATCGTGGTATCGCCGCTGCCAGCGGCATGGCCTTCTGGAAACGGGAGGCGATCCGGCATTTTCTCTGGGATGGGCTTGATAGCCCGCCCTTCCTGTCAGCTGCCCGAGGCTTGGCTCGGGCGCGTCAGCGTGGCGCGGCGCTGGCGATCTGGCCGTCCCGTGTGCCGTCCGATACGGTTAGCGAGGCAGCGGCCAAGGGCGTTTCGATCGCGCGGGTGGAAGATGGTTTCCTGCGATCGCGCGGATTGGGGGCAGGCTTGCATCCGCCCGGGTCCGTGGTGATTGATCGCAGCGGCATCTATTATAATGCCCGAAGGCCCAGCGATCTGGAGACATTGCTCGCAACCCAGATATTTACGCCTGCCCTGGTCGACCGAGCGCGCCGCTTGCGCAATCGGGTCTGCGCGGCGGGCGTTACCAAATATGGACTGGAGGCTGGGCAGATGATCGATCTGCCGGCCGACCGGCGGACCGTCCTGGCCGTGGGACAGGTCGATGACGACATGTCCGTCCAGCTGGGCGGCGCGGGCGTTGGCGGCAATCTGGATTTCCTAGCCCGCGTGCGCAAGGCGGAGCCGGACGCCTGGATCGTTTACCGCCCCCATCCCGACGTCCAGGCCGGACATCGCAAGGGCCATCTGAGCGATGCGGTCGTGCTGGAACATGCCGACGCGATCGACAGCGGGGCACCATTGATGGAACTGGTGCAGCGGGTAGACGAAGTCCATGTGCTTTCCTCGCTGACAGGCTTCGAGGCGCTGATGCGCGGTCGCTCCGTCACGGTGCATGGCATGCCCTTCTATGCCGGCTGGGGGCTGACCCGCGACCTGGCCAAGCCGTCATCCCGAAGAGGGCGTTTGCTGGATGTGGATCAGCTTGTCGCGGGCGCACTCATTCTCTATCCTCGCTATCTCGATCCGGTGACGCGCTTGCCCTGTGGCCCCGAACTGATGGTGGACCGCATGGCCAGTGGATCGACGCCGCCGATGACATGGCTCATTCGGCTCCGCGCGCTACAGGGGAAGCTACGAAGATTTATGACATTGTCCGCTGAGTTCCTTCATGGCTGAACCAACGTCGAAAATATTCTTGTTCCTGCAGGGGCCGCATGGTCCCTATTTCTCGATGCTTGCGGATGCGTTGCGCAAGCGCGGGCATTCCGCTCTGCGGATCAACATCAATGGTGGCGACAAGGTCGATTGGCCAGGAGATGCCACCGATTATCGTGGAACATTTCGTAACTGGCCACTCTTCTTTGACGATTTTATCGTCAATCATGGCGTTACGGACCTGATTCTCTATGGTGATTGCCGTCCCTACCATACCTCGGCACATGGCATGGCACGGCTGCGCAACTTGCATGTTCATGTCGTGGAGGAAGGGTATATTCGCCCCGATTTCCTGACCTTGCAGGACGATGGCGTGAACGGCAATTCGACTCTGCCGCTGGATCCGCAATGGTATCTAGACCAGGTCCGGGGCTTGCCGGACTATATCGATAATCTGCCGCCCGTGCCCTCGACCTTCAATGCCCGTGCGCGCAACACGATGCGCAATGGTCTGGCCGCTGCATTCATGCGGCCCTATTTCCCATTCTACCGAACCCACCGGCCGCATAGTTTCCTGATGGAATCGGTCGCCTGGTGTCGCAAGCTGGTCATGCGTCGCGGTGACGGGCGCCGGTCTTTCAAGGCGTGGGATACGGTCAAGGATAAACCCTATTTCGCGCTCCCGTTGCAACTCAACTCCGATTATCAGATTCGCGTTCATTCGCCCTTCGGCAACATGCGCGCTGCGCTGCGTTTCGCTATCAAGAGCTTTGCTCAGCATGCGCCTGATCATGTCTCTCTTGTGGTGAAACGCCATCCGCTGGACCCCGGTCTTGTCGCCTGGGACCGACTGACTCGCCGGCTGGCCGCGTATTATGGCGTAAAGGACCGTGTCGTCTATCTGGCCGATTGGGACATTGCCGAAGTGGTGGGCAAGTCGTTGGGCGTGGTGACGGTGAACAGCACTGTAGGCACGCTGGCGCTCAATGCCGGCAAGCCTGTCGTGGTTCTGGGGCACGCAGTCTACAAGGTGCCAGGAGTGGTGCATCAGTCGAGCCTTGATGATTTCTGGTCGGCGCCGCGCCAGCCGGACATGACGCTCTATTCAGCGTTTCGGCGAGTTCTGGTCGATCGCTGCCTCATTCGCGGAGGGCTTCTGAGCGAGGAAGGGCTGCAGATGCTCGTCAGCAACGCGGTTGATCGGCTGTTGCGGGCGCCTGCGCAGATTATCCGGCCAGACCGAGGTCGGGCACCACGATGGACAATGCAAAAGGGCCCGGTGTTACGTGGAATACGCTAAAGGACAATTTTGGTGACCATCGCCATTGATCGGCGAATGCGCAATCTTGCCGAAGTGAATCGGTGACTACATGCTATTGTCATCGATCAGTGCTGAAGAATGGGCGATCATCGGGCTTTCGCTCCGGGTCAGTCTGACAGCGGTCTTCGCGATGCTGCCGATAGCTTTTGCCCTGGCATGGTTGCTCGCGCGCTATCGTTTTCCTGGCCAATTGATGCTTGATGCACTGGTGCATTTGCCGTTGGTGGTGCCACCGGTAGTCACCGGCTGGCTACTGCTGCTTCTGTTTGGTCGGCAGGGTGTTTTTGGTTATTGGCTGGAAAGCTGGTTTGGCATCAGTCTGTTGTTTCGCTGGACGGGCGCAACGCTCGCGGCAGCAATCATGGCGATGCCGCTGATGGTGCGCGCTATTCGGCTGTCTATTGAGACAATCGATCGACGATTGGAGGCTGTCGCCCAGACGCTCGGAGCCGGCCGTATCCGGGTCTTCTGCACCATCTCGTTGCCACTCGCGGTTCCGGGCATATTGGCTGGCATGATCCTGGGTTTTGCTCGATCGATCGGGGAATTTGGCGCCACCATTACCTTTGTATCCGATATACCAGGGGAGACCCGAACACTGCCGATCGCCATCTATTCCGCGCTGCAACTGCCGGACAGCGAAAATGCGGTATTGCGGCTGGCACTGATTTCGATTGCGCTGTCGCTCGGCGCGCTGATGGCATCCGAATGGCTCGCGAGACGCATGGGCAGGGGCGACCATGTCCTTTGACATCCATGTCCGTCGCCGACTGGGAGCCAATCATCTGGCCATAGACATTGCCAGTTCCAGTGCGATCGTCGGCCTATTTGGTCCATCTGGGGCAGGTAAGAGCAGCCTGCTCAACATGGTGGCCGGTCTATTACGTCCCGATGAAGGTCGTGTCGCGATTGCCGGGGGCACGTTGTTTGACAGCGCCGTCGGCGTAGACCTGCCCATCGCGCAGAGGCATTGCGGCTATATTTTTCAGGATCTGCGCCTCTTTCCGCACATGAGCGTGCGCCGGAACCTTATTTATGGCCGAAGGCATAGTGGAAGAAGCGCGCTTGATATGCCAGCTGTCGTCGACATGTTAGGCATCGGCGATCTGCTTGAGCGCCGGCCACATTCTCTCTCCGGGGGGGAGGCGCAGCGCGTGGCGATTGGGCGTGCCTTGCTAGCCAATCCTCATTTTTTGTTGATGGATGAGCCATTGACGGGCCTGGACCAGGGCCTGAAGGACCAGATACTGGAGCTTATACGCAAGTTGCACGCGGCCACATCGATCCCGATTCTTTATGTCAGTCACGATCGCGCAGAATTGGAGGCGCTGGGAGCCGACCTTGTCTCGATCCGTCCGTCGAAAACCGGAGATGGGGCGGGGCTTTGAGATGATGGTGTGCGCGATCCGTAGAAAAACAATCGGCGATCAGGGCGCGCTGAAGCCGTAACGGCCAAGGATCGTCCGGCCCTGCGCCGACAGCAGGAAGCGGCGGAAGCCTTCCGCGTCACGATGGCGACTGGCGGTCAGCCGCGCTACCGGATAGCGGATCGACGGATGGCTGCCGGTCGGGAAAGTCCCGACCGTCTGCACCGATTTCGAGGCGCGGGCATCGGTCGCATAGACGATGCCGAACGGGGTGGCACCGCGCTCGACCAGGGCGAGGGCGGCGCGCACGCTGTCGCCGCGCGCGACCTTGTCCGCGACCGAGGGCCAGACATTGAGCGCGGTGAGCGCCGCCTTGCCATATTTGCCCGCCGGCACGGCGTCGGGATCGGCCATGGCGAGGCGGCCGCCGTTCAGCGTTGCGGCCAGCGGCATGTTGCGGCCGATGCGCAGTCGCACCGGTTTGCCGGCCGGGGCGACCAGCACCAGCCGGTTGCCGGCCATGTCAGCGCGGCTGCCGCGCGCGACGAAGCCGGCCTTCTGGATATCGTCCATCCAATCTTCGTCGGCGGAGGCGAACAGGTCGGCGGGGGCGCCGGCCTTGATCTGCCGGGCCAGCGCCGAGGAGGCGGCGAAGGACAGGACCGGGCGGGCATGGCCCTGCCGCGCCCAGGCATCGGCGGCAGCGTTCATCGATTCCTGCAGGCTGGCGGCGGCAAGCACCAGTGGCCCGCGCTTGTCCTGCGCGGCGGCCCAGGATGGCGACAGCAAAAGTGACAGGAGCGCGAGCGCGCGCAGCAGGAGCGGAATCGGAGAGAAGAAGCGCATGACCGCCTTGTGCGCCCAGCGCCGGGGCCATGCAATTGTCGGCACATGCTTTTGTCGCCGCGTGCGATCCGCTAAGCAGGCGCTGGTGACGCCGATCCTTCCCCCCTTCGTCCGTTCCGGCCGGACCCGCGCAGCCCTTTGACATGGCAGTGATACGCACGCTTTGCGGCCGGTGCGGCGTCGGCTGTGGCCTGCGCGCTATTACCGGCGAGGATCGCGACCTGATGGTCGAGGGCGACCGGATGCATCCGGCCAATGCCGGGCGGCTGTGCGGGCGCGGGCTGGAGGTCGCGGAAGAGGTCGGGCTGGAAGGGCGATTGCTCCAGCCGATGATCGACGGTCGGCCGCAACGCTGGGAGAAGGCGATTGCGCAGGTCGCGCGGCGGCTGTCGGCGGTGATCGCCCAGCATGGCCCGGACAGTGTGGCGCTGCATGTCGGCGGCGGCCTGCTGACCGAGGATTATTATGTCGCCAACAAGCTGATGAAGGGCTTCATCGGTTCGGCCCATGTCGATGCGGGCTGGGCGGCGAATGACGGCGCGGCGCTGGCGCAGCGCGCGGCCTATGGCGAGGATGTGATGCCCGCCGCCTATGAGGATATCGAGCGGGCCGAACTGATCCTGATGATCGGCGCGGATCTGGCGCAGGATCATCCGGTGCTGAATGCGCGGATCGCGGCGGCGCGGGCCGATCAGGGCGTCGAACTGCTGTTGCTGGCGCCGCCGGGCGAGGGGACGAGCATCGAGGCCGACCTGCGCATCGAAGTGCCGCGCGACCGCATGGCGTCCTGGATCGCCGGACTGCTGCGCCATTGCCATGATGTCGGCGCGACCGATGCCGACTATCTGGCGCGCAATGTCAGCGTGCCCGACGATTTCTGGGCGCAACTGCGGACCCGCCATGATCTGTGGTCGGTGGCGCGGGGGTGCGGCCTGTCGCCGGTGGAGCTTCGTGCGCTCTATGACCGGATCGCCGCCGTGCCGCGGATCGTGACGCTGTTTGGCGGCGCGGACGAGGGGCTGGCGCGGGCAGTGATCGATTTCCATCTGGCGACGGGACGGATCGGCAGGCCAGGGGCGGCGCCCTTTGCCATGACAGCCGCGGCCAATGGCATGGGCGGGCGCGAGGTCGGCTGCAATGCGACGGGGCTTGCGGCGCATCGTGGCTTCACGGCGGAAGCGATGGCCGAAATAACCCGTTTCTGGTCGGCCGAGGCGATGGCGACCGGGCCGGGGTTGGACGGCGCGGAACTGGCCGACGCGGTGCGGAGCGGGCGCATCCGCGCGTTGTGGAGCATAAGCGGCGACGGCATCGATCCGGCCTGGCTGCGCGCGGCGCTGGACGCGGTGCCGCTGGCGATCCGCTCCACCCCCTGGGCCGATCCCGAGCGGGACGGGCGCGGCATCGCGCTGCCATCGGCCAGCTGGGTCGAGAAGGACGGCACGCTGACCGGCGCGGACCGGCTGATCAGCCGCCAGCGCCGGCTGTTCCCGCTGCCCGGCGAAGCCAAGCCCGACTGGTGGATCGTCACCCAGGTCGCGCGCGCGATGGGCTGGCAGGCGGCCTTCCATTATGAATGGGCGGCGGAAATCTATCGCGAGCATGTGCGCCTGACCGCCTATGGCAATGACGGCGCGCGGCTGCTCAACCTGCGCCGCCATGCCCCGATTTCCAACCCCGCCTATGAGGAACTGACCCCCTGGCGCTGGGGCGAGCTGCCGTTCGACGAGGGGCGCTTCCCGACGCCGGATGGCAAGGCCCGCCTGCTGCCTCTGTCCTAGGCGGTAGATCGCCGGGCGACGGGGCGCCGACGCGACAGTAGAAAGTTCACACCGTTGTGCGGCCTATGGTGGCGCGTCTTTTGGCGGATTTGCGTCAGGTCGGTCGGCGCGGGGTAATGGCCGCGCGCCGATCGGGCGCCGGTGCCGCGCCTGCGACGCGACAGCGAGGCGACAGGGAAAGGACAGCGACGCGACAGTGTCGCTTGGGCGGCGGCAGTGGGGGGCGGGAAAGGGCGCGGCGTTCCATCGAAGCATGTGGAACAGAAAGGGCGAGAGTAGGAAAGCGATGGGGCTGCTACCGACCAAGAACCGCCCATCCCATCATCGTCACCCTGAACTTGTTTCAGGGTCCATTCCTCCCAATAGACCAATGGTTTGTTAGGCTTGATGGATGCTGAAACAAGTTCAGCATGACGTCGGTGGGATGGCCGTAAGCCACCCAACATTGCCATCCCAGCGGAGGGCTAGGGCTATATTCTGGATAGCTTCAGCCTCGCGTTATGCCCGTGAGATGATCGAGCAGGGCGTCGCCATTGGCGGTCCAGGTGAAGCGAAGGGCGGCGGCGCGAACGGCGTCGCGTTCGGGCGGGTCTGCCAATATGTCGGCGATCGCTTCGGCCAGGGCTTCGGGTTCGCGATCGACGATCTTGCCGGCTTCGGGGCGGTCGAGCAGTTCGCGCGCGCCGCCGACATCGGTGATGACGATCGGCGTGCCGCAGGCGAGCGATTCCACCCAGGCATTGGCGAGCCCTTCGGATTCCGACGGCAGCGCCATTACGTCGGCGGCGGCATAGAGGCGCGGCAAGCGGTCGTGCGGCACCGAGCCGAGGAAGCCGATGCGCCGTTCGACGCCCAGTTCCTGCGCGAGATTTTCGAGCATCCGGCGATATTGGCCCTGCCCCGCGAGCAGCAGGGTGGTGCCGGGCAGCTGGGGCAGGGCGCGGACCAGAATATCCTGCCCCTTGCGCGGGATGAGCGCGCCGACGCAGAGGATCAGCGGCCCTTCGAAGCCGAGCGCGGCCTTGGCCTGATCGCGGTCGGCGATTTCGAAGCGGTCGAGATCGACGCCGGTATAATGGACCCGGATCTTGTCGGCATCGATGCCCATCCGGCCCATGGAACGGCGCATCGCGGCCGACACGGCGAGCAGGCCGGCGGCGCCGTCGGCGGCGCGCTTCACCATCTTCTTCGTGCCGCGCTGCGTGCCCCAATGATGAATGTCGGCGCCGCGCGCCTTGACCGAATAGGGGATGCCGAGCGCCTTCGACAGGCGCTGGGCCACCGGACCATCGGGGAAGAAGAAGCTGGCGTCGATGACGTCGAACGGGGTCTGGGCGTGCAGCCGCTTGACCAGCGGCAGGATGGCGCGGGTCATGGTGAGGACATTGGTGCGGCCGCCGAATTTGGGGATGATCGGGAAGGTCGGCCGATAGACGGTCAGATCCTTCCACCTTTCCTTGGGCGGCAGGGCGCGCAGCGGGGCATAGCGGCCGGCGCGCGACAGCGGCCAGGGCGGCATGCCGATCGGGGCGACAACGGTGACGCTGACGTCGGGGCGGCTCGCCAGTTCGCGGGCCTGTCGCTCCACGAAGACACCGAAATTGGGCCGGCTCATGTCCGGGAAGAGCGTGGAAAGCGTGAGGACGTTGAGTGTCATGGGCCCTCCCTACTGCATGTCGGTTAAGCGAGGCTTAGGCGTGGCGGGGGCGCTTGGCTATAGCCGTCGGACGAGTTGCACCGCCACTGCGCCCCAGGGTGGGTCGGTCAGCACCTGTTGCCGGGCGCCATGGCCGAGCGGCAATATCTGGAGCCGGTCGCCCTCGCGGCCGATGAGGCGGCCGAACAGGAAGCGGCCGGCGGGGCGGGGGAAGAGGACGTCGCGGTTCAAGGCGCTGGCGAAATCGGCCGGGGCGATGCGGCGGCACCAGATGGCGTCGCCGCTGCGATAGTCGCCGATGCTGGCATTGACCTGGATGCCGATCATGCCGTCGGCGGGCACGGGCGGCGGGAAGGACAGGGCGCGGACCGGTGCGCGCGCGCCCTCCGGCCCGAGCAGGGCGGCGACGGGCACTTCGCTCTGGCCGGGCAGGGCGACCAGTTCCGCGCTGGTGACGCCGAGCGCATCGGCAATCCGGTTCAGCCATTTGACCGAGACGGTGCGGGTGCCGGTTTCGAGCCGGCCGATGGTCTGGGCGGTGGTAGGCGGCAGGCAGAGCAGGCCCACCTGTTCCAGCGTCAGGCCCTTGGCCTTGCGGACCTCGCGGATGCGGGTGATCATGGCTGTCCTCGGGTTGATAACCTATTTGGTTTTCTCTTTCCTACAGATTATCCGCCGTGGCAAGCCCCTGGCCTTTCCCACCCTGTCAGGAGATGCCGCCATGGCCGCCCAGTTTATCGACCGTATGATCGAAGACCCTGCCGGCAAGATGCAGGCAGTGAAGCTGCATCTGGGGGAATCGCCGATCGGCTGGCTGCATGCGCGGGGCCATGTGAGCGATCGGCAACTGGCGGCGGGCGAGAGGCTGCGGCGCGACTGGGAGCAGGCGGGGCTGGGCGCGCGGGTGACGATGCGCTGGGACGGGGCGCCGGCGGAGCGGCGACGGGGCGGCGCAGCGGCGATGCCCGATCCGAGCGCTGCGCAACTCTCGGCGCGCGAGCGGTTCGATGGTGCGGTGCGGGCGGCGGGGCCGGGACTGGCCGATATCTTGTGGCGGGTGGTGTGCGCGGGCGAGGGGCTGGGGCCGGCGGAGCGGGCGCTGGGCTGGCCCAGCCGCGCGGGCAAGCTGGTGCTGGGGCTGGCGCTCGACCGGGTGGCGGACTGGTATCGGGTGGGGTGAGGGGTGGGTGTGCCGCGCAAGCGGCGGTCTACGTCGATGGGGCAGAAGCTCGCTGCGCTCGCTACCCACCCCAACCCCTCCCTGGAAGGGAGGGGCGAGGTATGTTTGCATTCAGGCGATGAACCCTGCGCCGAGGAGCAGGAGCAGCTTCACGTCCATGGCGAAGCCCTGTTCGCGCCAGGCGGCGATCTGGTCCGGCAGGGTGGCGAGGGGGACGCGGTGGACGCGGATATCCTCGCTGTCGACGCCGCCGCCCTCGCCGGTCTTTACCAGATCATGGGCGCGGAACAGGGTGAAGCTTTCCGAGACCATGCCGGGCGAGCTGAAAAATTCGCCGAGCGATTCGAGGCGACCGGGGAGATAGCCGGTCTCCTCCTCCAGTTCGCGGCTGGCGGCAAGGCTGGCGTCCTCGCCAGCGTCATGATCGCCGACGAGGCCTGCGGGCAGTTCGATGCAGCGCTTGCCGAGCGGTACGCGATACTGGTCGACCAGCAGGACATGGCGGCCGTCCGCATCCTCGTCGATCGCCAGGATGACGGCGGCACGGATGCCGCGGGCGCGGCCGACATATTCCCATTTGCCGCGCTTCTTCGCGGTGATGAAGCGCCCGGTCCACATGACTTCCTCGGGCGCATTCCAGTCATTATCGCTCATAATTCGATCAGTCTGTCCGGCAGTTCGTTGATGTCGTCGGCGGCGCGGGGGAAGTGCGGCGCCAGAATCGCGCCGACCCGGCCGACGGCGAGGGCTAGCCCTTCGCCCGGCCGGTCGTCGCGCACCGCATCGATCAGCAGCGCCATCGCCTCGCCCCAAGCTTCGGGCGTGACGCGATCGTTGATCGCCTTGTCGGCGACGATTTCGGCGCGATGCTCGTCGAGCGAGAGATAGATGAGGACGCCGGTGCGGCCGGCGGTGCGGGCCTCGGCAGCGGCGCGGAACAGCAATATGGCGCGGCGGCGCACCCGGCGCGCCTTGGTCGCGCGCGGGGTGAGCGCCATGCGCAGCGGCATGATCGCGAGCAGGTAGCGCACCACCAGAAAGTCGAGGATCAGGTCGCCGAGCAATAGGGTCAGCATCTTCCAGTCGGCGACCTGATGGTCCCAATCGCCCAGCAGCCGGCCGGCCAGGTCGCGCAGATAGTCCGGGAAGAAGGCGAAGAAGGCGAGGGCGACGAACACGGTGCCGATCGCCCAGTGCAGGCCGACATCATGATAGGCGTCGGACCGACGCGCGACGATCGGCACGATCTCGCCCGATGTCTGCTTTTCGGCCTCCATCACGGCGGCCGAGACAAGGTCATGATCGCGTTCGCTGAACTGTACCGGCTTCACCAACTGCCTCCCGCACCGCCGCCGCCAAAGCTGCCGCCACCGCCGGAAAAGCCGCCGCCATCGCCGCCGCCCCAGCCACCGCCGCCACTGCCCCAGCCCGAACCACCACCGCTGCCCCAGCCGCTGTCGGACGGGCCCCAGATGATGACCGGGCCGGCGCCGCCGCGATAGCGGCGACCGCGACCGCCGCGGCTGGCGAACATCGATATGCCGACGATGACGATCACGATGACCCAGAAGACCAGCATCACGGCGCCGCCGCCGCTGTCGCCCTTGCGCTGCTCCGCCTCGGCTGCGGCGGCGCGTGCCTTCGCCTCCTCGGGCGGCAGGGTCAGCAGGGTGGCGAGTTCGTTGACACCTGCGTCGATGCCGCCGGGAAAGTCGCCGGCCTTGAAACGCGGTATGATGGCGGTGCGATAGATGCGCGAGGCAAGCGCGTCGGTGACGATACCCTCGACACCATAGCCGGTAGCGATCCACACCTTGCGCTCGTTCGGGGCGACCAGCAGGATCGTGCCGTCGTCCTTTTCCTTGCTGCCGATGCCCCAGCTGCGGCCGAGCTGATAGGCATAGTCGCCAATCTCATAGCCTTGGAGATCGGGGACGGTGGCGACCACTACCTGCCGCCCGCTCTGCTTGTCGAGCGCGGCCAGCTTGGCGGTCAGCGCCTGCTCCTGCTGCGGCGAGAGCAGGTTGGCGGCATCGACCACTTGGCCGGTCAGCTTGGGAAAGGTCTGCGCCTGCGCCGCCGGCATGAAGACCAGCAGCGCAAGGACCAGCAGTATAGAGCGAAGCATCTTCATGCCGCCACCTTCCGAGCGGGGCGATGTTCCAGCACCTCGATCATAGCGCCCGATCCGGCGAGAATCGCGGATTGCGGATCGCCGGCCGTGAAATGCGGCATCATCATGCGGCGGATGATCTGGTCGCAGACCTCGTCCTTCATCACCGTCTCCAGACCCTTGCCCACTTCGATGCGGACCTTGCGCTCGGTCGGCGCAACGAGAAGCAAAAGACCGTCATTACGTTCCTTACTGCCGAGCGCCCAACTGCGTGCAAGCCGCAGCGAATAATCGTTGATCGCCTCGCCGCCGAGAGTGGGTGTCGTGGCGATCACCATCTGTACGCCGGTCTGTCGTTCCAGCCGGGCAAGGCGGGCGGTCAGGGCCGTCGCGGTCGCGCTATCAAGCAAGCCTGCCTTATCCACCACGCGACCCGTCAGCTCCAAGGCCGGCTTGGGCGCATCGGCTGCAGCCCCGCTGCAGGCAGCAAGCAGGGGCAGCAGGACCAGCAGCAGGCGCCGCATCATCGCGATCGGCTCAGTTGCCGAAGTCGACCTTGGGCGCTTCTTCCGCGCCGGGCGTGACCGCCTGGAACGGGGCCATGGGCTTTGCGCCATGGATCAGCTTGGCGCCGATCGCGTCGGGGAAGGTGCGGATGCGGGTATTATAGGCCTGCACCGCTTCATTATAGTCGCGGATCGAGACGGCGATGCGGTTTTCCGTGCCTTCCAGCTGCGACTGGAGCTGGAGGAAATTCTCGTTGGTCTTGAGGTCGGGATAGGCCTCGACCGAGGCGAGCAGGCGGCCAAGGCCCTGGCTCAGCTGTGCCTGGGCGGCCTGATATTGCGCGACCTTGGCCGGATCGGACAGGTCGGCGGCGTTGATCTGGATCGAGGTCGCCTTGGCGCGGGCTTCGGTCACGGCGGTCAGCGTCGCCTGTTCCTGCTTGCCGGCGGCCTTGACCGTGGCGACGAGATTGCCGGTGAGGTTGGCGCGGCGCTGATATTGCGCCTGGACGTCAGCCCATTTGGCCTTGGCATTTTCCTCGGCAGTGGGGACGCTGTTGATGCCGCAGGCGGACAGCGCGAGCGCGCCCATGACCGGCAGCAAAAGGCGGGAGAGGCGACGCGGGAAAAGCATGGAACATCCTCGGCTCTGTTTCGCTGACGGAAATAGGGCGTTGTCGGATGGCGTGCAACGGGCCATGCAGAGTTTATCGAAGGCGAGACAAGAGGTTCATCATGGGGCTGATTTCGGAATTCAAGACGTTCATCAATCGCGGCAATGTCATGGACCTGGCGGTTGGTGTCATCATCGGTGGCGCGTTCGCCACCATCACCAAGTCGCTGACCGATGACCTGATCATGCCGGTGGTCGGCTATCTTTTCGGTGGCGCTGACTTTTCGGGCTACTTCCTGCGCCTGGGCGACCTGCCCGAGGGGTTCAAGGGCAATCCCAACAGCTATGCCGACCTGAAGGCAGCCGGTGTCGCCATGTTCGGCTGGGGCCAGTTCCTGACCGTGCTGGTCAATTTCATCATCCTGGCCTTCATCATCTTCCTGCTGGTGAAGCTGGTGAACAAGGTTCTGGCCAAGCCCGAGGAAGCGCCGGCACCAGCGGTCACGCCGGAGGATATCGTGCTGCTGCGCGAGATTCGCGACTCGCTGAAAAAATAAGCGATTGCGACGAACCGATGCCCTGATGGGAACCATTGGGGGCGCGGCCGGTTGATCGGCGTCAGGGTTCGGGATGGCAAGGACCGTTCCGAACCTCGTGTCGAATATGTCAGCCCTGAGGGGGCGTAACAGGAGAAAACGCTGTGAAAAGCTTCGTCGCAATCCTTGGCCTTGCCAGCATGGTCTCGCTCGCTGCGTGCGATTCCAAGCAGGAAAACAAGGTCGAGAATGCCTACGAGAATCAGGCGGACGCTCTCGACAACCAGGCCGCGAACATGGAAGCGATGGCCGACAACCTGTCGGGCAACGCCGAGAATGCAGCCGAAAATGCGGCCGACGCGCTGGAGAACAAGGCCGACGCCACCCGCGAAGCGGGCGAGGCTGCCGCCGACGCGGTGGAGAAGAAGCAGCACTGATCCGCTGCGGCACCGACCATCGGGCCAAAGGGGCGTCGCGCTTGCGGCGCCCTTTTTCTTTGCCCGCCCGCGCCTTTAACGGCCCCTTAACCACGGCCGGCCATGGTGCCCTCGCGCGCATCCAAAGGTCGTGGGAATGGACGAGTTACTTCAGGAATTCATATCCGAAACGCAGGAAACGCTGGAGGCTCTGGCGGGCGAGGTCGTCGCCTGGGAGGCCAATCCGGGCGATAGCCAGCGGCTGGACGCCATTTTCCGCTTCTTCCATACGGTGAAGGGGAGCTGCGGCTTCCTCAATCTGCCGCGCTTCGAGAAATTGAGCCATGTGGCCGAGGATGTGTTGTCGGAGATTCGCGCCGGCAACCGCAAGCCCGATCCCGCGACCGTCAGCGCAGTGCTGGCGATCATGGACCGGATCGGCGAACTGGCCGAGGCGGTGGCGCGCGGCGCGGCCTTGCCCAACGAGAATGACGAATATCTGATCGGCGCGCTGACGCAGGTGGAGGCGCCGGTCGCGCCCGCCGAGGAAGCGGAGCCCGAAGAGCCCGCGGCGCCGGTCGCGGCGGTGCGCCAGGGCCAGGCGCTGCGCACCATCCGCCTGCCGCTGTCGCTGATCGATCAACTGATGAACGGCGTGTCGGACATGGTGCTGGCGCGCAACGAATTGTCGCGCAAGCTGCGCGACCGGTCGGCCGACCCCGAACTGGACAGCGCGTTCGAGCGGCTGTCCACCTGTGTCGCGGACATGCGCGACGTGATTTCCAAGACCCGCATGCAGCGGGTCGAGCGCCTGTTCGCGGCGATGCCGCGCATGGTGCGCGACCTGAGCCGCGATCTCGACAAGCGGATCGAGCTGAGCCTGGAAGGCGGCGATGTCGAGATGGACCGCGAGATGGTGGAGATGGTCGTCGACCCGCTCACCCATATCGTGCGCAACAGCATCGACCATGGTATCGAGACGCCCGAGCGGCGTCGCGCGGCGGGCAAGCCGGAGGCTGGCCGGTTGCGGCTGGAGGCGCGCCAGTCGGGCAACCAGATCGTGATCGAGATCAGCGATGACGGCGCCGGCATCAACACCGCGCGGCTGGTGGAAAAGGCGATCGCCGCCGGGCGGCTGACGCCCGATGCGGCGGCGCGGATGACCGAGCAGGACAAGCTGGACCTGATCTTCCAGCCGGGGCTGACGACGGCCGCCAAGGTGACGGCGGTGTCGGGCCGTGGCGTCGGTATGGACGTGGTGCGGGCCAATATCGAACGGATCGGCGGCGTCATCGCGCTGGACAATCATCCGGGGCAGGGGCTGCGCATCACGCTGCGCGTGCCGCTGACGCTGACCATCATTCCGGGGCTGATCGTGCGCGCCGGCGGACTGCATTTCGCGATCCCGCGCGCGGCGGTGGTCGAGATACTGCACGACAATAACGAGATGATGCAGATTGCCGATGTCGGCGGCGCCAAGATCGCGACGATCCGGTCGATCCGCCATTCGATGATCGACCTGGAAGATGTGCTTGGCATGGACAAGCCACAGCAGATCGGACCGCGCGCCGTGATGGTGGTGCGATCGGCGACCGGCGTGCCCTTTGCCATGGGCGTGTCCGCGGTCGAGAATCATGAGGAACTGGTGATCCGTCCCGCATCGCCGCTGGTGATGGCGAGCGGCGTCTATGCCGGCATGACCTTGCCCGACAATGGCAAGCCGATGCTGCTGCTGGATGCGGCGGGCCTGGCCAATGCGGCGCGCCTGCCGAACCTGATCGACGATCGCGCCCATGGCGCAGTGGCGGATGCCGCCGCGCAGGAGGCGGGCGTCGAAATGGTGGCGGCGCTGCGCTTCGAGGAATTGTCGGGCGAACGGCGCCTGCTGCGCCTGTCGCTGATCGAGCGGGTCGAGGATATCGACGCCAGCCTGTTCGGCCGGTCCGGCGGCCAGGCCTTCGTCCGGCTGGACGAGCGGCTGGTGCCGGTGGTGAACGGCCGCCATGCCTTTGCCGAGGACAAGGTCTGCGCGCTGCGCCTGCGCGATGGCAGCCTGGAAGCCTGTTACCCGGTTGCGGCGGTGCTGGACATCGTCCAGATGCCGCTGGTGCCGGACATGGTGGCGATGCACGGCATGCTGAGCGGTGTCGCGGTGGTCGATGGCGAGCATCTGGAGGTCATCAACCCCTTCGCCCTGTTCGCCGCGCTGCCGCAGGAGCCGATCGCGCCGCACAGCCGGGGCCGTTGCCTGCTGGCCGATGCGGAGGATGGCTGGACCCGCGAGATATTGGCGCCGCTGCTGCGTCAGGCCGGGCATGAAGTGGTGCTGGGCCTGCCGGGCGATGCCGTCGATGCGCAGGATATCGTGCTCTATTCGGCCGGCGATGTCGGGCAGGTGGCCGAGATCATGGGATGCCGGGTGGTGCATCTGCGCGCCACGCCACGGGCGACCGGGCCGATGGATGCCAGCATCTACCGCTATGACCAGGACGCGCTGATGGCGGCGCTGTCCGGCGCGCGCGGATAAGGGGAAGAGCGATGGAGCAACTCTATCTGTTGGCGACGCTGGCCGGCGCCCGCATCGCGGTCGACGCCAGTGAGGTCGAGGCGGTGGTCAAGCTGACCGAGATATCGCCCGTGCCCGGCATGGGCGTGCATGTTGCGGGTCTTTCCGCGCTGCGCAGCCGGGTGCTGACGATCATCGATGTCGCCGCCCTGATTCATGGGCGCGCGACCCCGGCCGACCAGCGCGACCTGGCGATCATCGCCAATATCAGCGGTCATAGCTATGGCCTGATGGTCGATGGCGTGTCGGATATCTGTCGCGTGCCGGAGGGCGAATTGCCGCTGCGCGGACAGCTCGACCCGGCCTGGATGCCCTTTGCGCGGGGCGTGGTGGAGCATGAGGGCGTGCCCCATCTGCTGGTGTCGCTGGCCGGCTTCATCGAGGCCGGTGCCCAGGCACAGGCGGCCTGATCGCTTGGCCGCATCGTTTACCATTTGCTCGCCTTTCGCGTTTACGCCTCTCCTCCCGGCACGTAAAAATCAAAGGGACGCTTCATGAAGAACTGCCTGGTCGTCGATGATTCCAAGGTCATCCGCAAAGTGGCACGCCACATATTGGAATCGCTGGACCTGACCGTGACCGAAGCGGTGGACGGGCAGGATGCCCTGACCCAGTGCGAGGCCAGCCTGCCCGATGTGGTGCTGCTCGACTGGAACATGCCGGTGATGAGCGGCATGGAATTCCTGCAGGCGCTGTCGGCCACCAAGATGGAGGCCCGGCCCAAGATCATCTTCTGCACCACGGAAAACGGCATCAGCCATATCAAGGCGGCGGTCGAGGCCGGTGCCGACGAATATGTGATGAAGCCGTTCGACCGCGAGACGCTGGAGAGCAAGCTGGCGATCGTCGGGGTCATCTAGGCCCGGTCCCTCCCTTCGAGGATATCGCCGTCTTTCCCAGCCTCTTCGTTCTGAAAGCCCGTCAATGACCGTCTTCGTGCCGACCATGGTCAGCCTCGACAGCCACACCGCTCCCGCGGTGCGCACGCTGGTGGTTGACGATTCGGTGGTGGTGCGCACGGTGATCGAGCGCATCCTGAACGCCGATCCCGGCTTTACCGTCGTCCACAAGACCAACAGCGCGGAAAATGCGCTGCGCTATCTGGCCGAACATAGTGTCGACCTGGTGCTGCTCGACATCGAACTGCCGGGCCAGAGCGGCCTGGCGGCGCTGCCCGCGATCCTGCGATCGAACCCGCAGGGCAAGGTGGCGATCCTGTCCGGCCGCTGCGAGGAGGGCAGCGCGGCGGCGATCGAGGCGCTGGCGCTGGGCGCGAGCGATATCCTGTCCAAGCCGGGCAGCGGCAGCTTTGGCGAACAATTCCCACAGGCATTGATCGATCGGCTTGGCCGGCTGTTCGGCGGCGAAGCGCCAACGGCACCGGCGCAGCGATCAACCATGGTTCCGCCCGCCCATGCGACCGGCGCTGCGGTCGAACCCCTGGCCTGCCTGGGCATCGGGGCCTCGACCGGGGGCATCCATGCGCTCAGCCAGTTGTTCAGCGGCCTGACCGCGCCGCTGGGCGTGCCGATCCTGCTGACCCAGCATCTGCCGGTCAGTTTCACCGTCTATTTCGCGCAGCAACTGGCGCGCATGACCAGCCTGCGGGTCAAGGTGGCGGAGGCCGGCGACCAGTTGGCGCCCGACACCGTCTATGTCGCGCCGGGCGATGCCAATCTGCTGCTGCGGCGCGGGCTGCATGGCCGGGTGAGCGTGGTGCTGGACCCGGAACGGACGCCGTCGGGCAATCTGCCGGGCGTCGATCCGATGTTCGCCGCCATGGCGGATGTCTATGGCGCGGGCGCGGCGGGGATCGTGCTCACCGGCATGGGCCGCGACGGCACGGCCGGGGCGCGGGATATCGTGGCAGCGGGCGGCTGGATCGTCGCCCAGGATGAGCCAAGCAGCGTGGTATGGGGGATGCCGGGATCGGTCGCGGGGGCAGGGCTGACCTGTGCGCTGATGGAACCCCATGCGATCATGGATTTTGTCGCACGACGCGGAAAGATGAACGACTGATGGCCTTGCCCCCTTCCAGGATGGGATCGGGCGCTGCCCGGATTTTGACGGGTCTGCTGGAAGCGCGGACCGGCCAGGTTCTGTCCGAGGGGCGGGCCTGGCGCATGGAGACGGCGCTGAAGCCGGTGCTGCGCGATCATGGGTTGCAGGATATCGATGAACTGGCCGGCAAGCTGCTGCGCAGCCGCAATCCGCGGCTGGACGAGGATGTGGTGAACGCACTGCTGAACAACGAAAGCAGCTTCTTCCGCGATCTGCAGATATTCGACCTCATCCACCGGCAGATATTGCCGCGCATCCAGGAGGCGCGGGGCGACCGGGTGCTGCGGATCTGGAGCGCGGGCTGTTCGACCGGGCAGGAAGCCTATTCGCTGGCGATCCGCTTCTGTAACGAGGCGGCGCGCTGGGCGGGCTGGCGGATCGAGATATTGGCGACCGATATTTCCAGCGCGGCGATCGACCAGGCGCGCAGCGGCGTCTTTTCGCAGATGGACGTGCAGCGCGGCCTGCCGATCGGCGACCTGATCAAATGGTTCGAGCCGGCGGGCGATGACTGGCGGGCGAACCCGGAGCTGCGGCGGATGATCGATTTCCGTCAGGATAATCTGTTCGCCGCGCGGGTGCCGACCGGCGCCTATGACCTGCTGCTCTGCCGCAATGTGCTGCTCTATTTCTCGCCCGAAAGGCGCCAGAGCGTGTTCGACCTGCTGGCACGGCACAGCCATGACCGGTCGGTTCTGCTGCTGGGCGCGGGCGAGACGGTGATCGGCCAGAGCGAGGAATTCGTGCCGCATCCCGAATTTCGCGGTAGCTATGCGCGGCGAGGCTATTCGGCAGATGCCGGCAATTCGGCCCGGCGCGCGGGCTAATCGTCCGCCGATCATTTACCACGCTTGATTGCCGCGCCGGTCTCGGCCATGATTCCGTTCGTGGCTGCATGACGCGGCGCGACGCAGGGCGGAACAGGGCGTGAGACTGGACTTTTCGTGGTGACGGGCCCTTTGCGATGACCGACATCCCCATGATCGAGACGCCGTCGCCCAATTATGACGAGCGCAGCCTGCCGATCACCATGCTGGTGCTCCATTATACCGGCATGCCGGACGCGGCGAGCGCCATCAACTGGCTGGCCAATGCCGAATCCAAGGTGTCGGCCCATTATGTCGTGACCGAGGATGGCCAGATCATCCGCATGGTGGCCGAGGACAAGCGCGCCTGGCATGCCGGCCGGTCGCACTGGCGCGGCATCGACGATGTGAACAGCGCCAGCATCGGCATCGAGATCGTCAATCCGGGGCATGAATGGGGCTATCGGCCTTTTCCCGAGGCGCAGATGGGATCGCTGATCCCGCTGGTCCACGACATCGTCCAGCGTCACCGGATCACGCGCGGCAATATCGTCGGGCACAGCGACATCGCGCCCGCGCGCAAGCAGGATCCGGGCGAACTATTCCCCTGGGGGCAACTGGCGCGGCTGCGGCTGGCGCTGCCGCGACCGACCAAGAATCTGATGGACCCGCACTGGACCGACAGCGGCTTCATGCTGGCGCTCGAACGTTTCGGCTATGACATTGCCGAACCGGAGCCGGCGGTCGTCGCCTTCCAGCGGCGCTTCCGCCCGGAACTGATCGACGGCGTCATCGATGGCGAATGCCGGGCGATTTTGCTCGCCTTGCTGCTGCCCAAGCCGACAGGGGATGACTGACCCGATTTTTGCGCCTATAGGCGCCCGTGCCAGAGGGTCGGGCGACCGCGGCGTGGCGGGTAACTTCCACGGCGAGGAAAGTCCGGGCTCCACGAAATGACGGTGCCGGCTAACGGCCGGCTGGAGTGATCCAAGGGACAGTGCAACAGAAAGCAGGTCACTAAGGCTTCGGCCCAGTGAAATTGAAAGGGTGCGGTAAGAGCGCACCGCGTCTGCGGCAACGCAAGACGGCACGGTAAACCCCACCGGGAGCAAGACCGAATAGGGGCGGCGCGCAGCTTGACTGCTAGGTCTGTTTCGACTGAGACCGCTCGGGTTGGTTGCTTGAGGGACGGAGCAATCCGTCTCCTAGAGGAATGGTCGCCTATCCCCCTTTGGGGGTGGACAGAACCCGGCTTACAGGCCCTCTGGCATTTCCCCTGTTGCGAGGTTATCGCAATAACCGGTCCGTGGTCTTGGGGGGATATGGTTTGCGTAACAGATATTTGGCCTTGCTGATGGCGATGGCCGCCATGCCCGCTATCGGCCATGCGATGCAGGATGCGGCGCCGGCAGCGCCGGCCCCCGCGCCCGCAACTGGCACGATCCAGCAATTGTTCGAGCAATCGACGCAAGCCACCGAGGCGGCGGATTATCCCCGCGCGCTTGAAATCCTCACCGCGCTGGAAGGCCGGGTGGTGCGCAACCCGCGTAGCCTGGCGATCGTGCGGGTGCGCAAGGCCATGGTGCTGGCGGAACTGTCGCGCTGGGCCGAGGCGCGCGACCTGCTGAACCAGACGGCGCCGGCCCTGCCCAGGGATGATGCCAGCCTGTCGACCGACCGTTATCGTGCCGCCTACACGCTGGGCCGCGTGTCGATGGGCGACCTCGACTATGTCGGTGCGCTGGCCCATTTCAGCGCGGCGCTGGCCGAAGCGGAGAGGCCGGCGGCGCGCATCCAGGCGCTGCTGGGGCAGGCGCAGGCCGGCACGTTCGTCGATCCGGCCGAAGCGCTGAAGGCCGCCGAAGCGGCCAATGCCATCGCGGTCGCGGACCCCAAGATGTTCGACAAGGCGTCGCTGGCGCATATCGACCTGATCCGGGGGCGGGCGCTGCTCAATCTGGGCCAGTTCGATCCTGCGGAAAAACTGTTCGCGCGGGCGGTGAAGCAGCAGGGCGGGCTGACCACCAGGGTCGATTTCAATGATCTGGTGACCCGGTCGGATGCGTCGATCGCGGCCATGCTGGCCGGCCATCGCGACACGGCGCGCAATTATCTGGTCTATACCGGTGCCGGGCGCATGCCGCAGCAGGACTTCACCCAGGGCGCGGACATGGCGCTGCCGCGCTGTGGCGAGGATGGCGTCCAGCCCGAGGATTATGCCGTGGTGGAATTCGGCATCAGCGACAGCGGCGCCGTTTCCTATGCCCGGCCAGTCTATGGATCGCGCCCCGGCCCGTCGGCGCTGGCGTTTGCGCGGGCGGTGCGGGACTGGTCGTGGCGGCCCGATGACGTGAAGAATATCCCGGCGCTGTTCCGGTTCGTCACGCGGCTGGAACTGCGTTGTTCGACCGCGGAAGGCGGTCCGTCGATGCTGGCGGGGCCGACCAAGGCTTTGGGCGACTGGCTCGAGGCCAGACGCGTTCCCGGCCCGGTGCTGGACAATGTGCCGATGACCCGGCAGCGCACCCTGCTGTTGCAGCAGGCGCAGCTGATCCGCAGCCAGAAGGGCGATACGACGGTGGAACTGGTGCCGGTGTTGATCCCGCTGCTCGCCGGATCGATGGCCGCGCGCGAGGATGTCGAGACCTATGGCCCGTTGCTGCGCCGGGTGGTGCGGACGGCGGATGCCCCGCCGCTGGCGCAATTGCTGGTCGACCGCCTGGTCCATGATGCGGCCGAGCATGTGGATATCCGTATCCGGGCCGATTCCCCCTATGCGTTGCGCGCCGCCGACTATCAGGCCGATGCCGATGCACGGGCGACCTTCGCGATCCTGGCCTATGATGATCTGAGGCCCAGGGAAAAGGCCGGGTCGCAGGCGCTGCTCAACGCGGTGATCGACGATGGCGCCTTGCCGGCCAATGATCCGCTGCGCGTGGCAGCGCTGGTGCGACGGGCGAGCCTGCAGGCGACCGGCGGCAATCTGGAAGCGGCACGGGCCGATTATGCCGCGACCGGATTGTCGGCGCAGCAATGTTCGATCGTCGATGCCAAGCCCAGCCTGCGCAGCGCGCCAGTATCCTCCGCCGATTATCCCACGGACATGGTGTCCGTGGGTGTCGAGGGATGGACGCGGGTCCAGTTCGACATCGCGGCGGACGGCACGACCCGCAACCAGCGGGCCGTCATCACCTATCCGCCGATGATCTTTGGCACCAACGGCACGAAGATCGTGACGCGGGCCAAATATGAGCAAAGCTATCGCCCCGATGGTGGCCTTGGCTGCGGCGGCAACATGCAGGGGGTGACTTTCCGTCGCTAATCCCGGCGCAGGGCTGGCTTTCCGGGCGCGGCTTCCCTAATTTGGTCCGATGGCAAGACAGAGCCGATCAAATGACTGGGGTTTTCCCCGCTGGCGTGCCTATGGCGCGACGCGGGAAGCGCAGCGCGTGCGCATCTGCGACCGTTTCGGCTGTGACCAGCCGGGTAACTGCCCCGCGCCCAAATCGCCCAACAGCCCGGACCGCTGGTATTTCTGCAGCGAGCATGCGGCCGAATATAACCGCAACTGGGACTATTTTCAGGGACTGGACGAGGAAGAGCGGGCCGAACGCGAGCGCACCGAACGGCGCGATGCCGGCGGCTATCAGTCGAGCGCCCATCATGGCTGGGGCGGTCCCGGCGACGGCAGCCGGTCGCGCGACGAGATGCACGCGCTGCAGGCGCTGGGGCTGGAGGATGACGCCGATTTCGAGGCGGTGCGCAAGAGCTGGCGCAGCCTGGCCAAGGAATATCATCCTGACGTGAAGCCGGGCGATGCCGAGGCGGCGGTGCAGTTCCAGACGATCCAGGCCGCCTATGAGGTGCTGCGCGCGGCCGAGGAACGGCGCACCTGGAAGCCGCGGGGCGCCAGCGATTGAAGGATCATGTCCGGTCCAACTGGCAAAATGCCGTGCTGGTCTGCCGCAAATGCTCGAAGAAGCTGGACGGCGGCTTCGGCAAGGATGGCGAGGAGCGGCTGGCCAAGGCGCTGCGGCGGCATTTGTCGCTGAAGAAGGGGCGCAAGGCGGCGGCCGGCATCATAGAGGTGAATTGCCTGGGCGTCTGTCCCAAGGGCGCGATCACGGTGGTCAATGGCGCCGCGAGCCGCGACTGGCTGTTGGTGCGGCCTGGGGCGGATCTGGACGCACTGGCGACGGCGCTGGACCTGCCGGCGCAGGCGGAAACGCAGAATCCGGGCTGACTTACGCAAAATGCGTAAATCCGGACGGGCCTGTTAAGCCTATCCTTACCAACATTTCCTAGGGGGGATGGCATGCGGATATGGCTTCCTTCCTCGCGCGGTGCGGTGCTGCTGGCCCAGCTCGCGATCATCCTCCTGGGTCTCGCCCTGCTCTACGGCAATCCGCCGGCGCAGGGGCGCATCCTGCTGATCCCGATGACGGCCGGTGCGCGCGCGCATCTGGTGCCCGATGCGGTGGCGCATGGCGCCCGGCTGGTGGCGAGCGGACGCCTGCCCGGATCGATGGTGGTGGAGGGGCAGCGCGACGCGCTGCTGCCCTTGTTGCGGGGCGGTATCTTGCCGCTGCGCGCCTTTGCCGCGGCCTGTGGCGAACCGGTGGGAGGATTGGCCTGATGGCGTTCAATAGTCTCGAAAGCCTGCGCCTGCATGGCCTGCGCATCCTGTTGCTGTGCAGCCTGATCTGGACCGTGCTGATCGGCATTGGCGGCATGATGATCGGCAATGAGCGGGCGGCGCCCGCCATGCTGCTGTCGGCGCTGGCCAACATCCTGCCGACCTGGATGGTGATGCGGCGTCGCAACGACCTGGAGGTGCGGCTGGTGATGGGGACGCTGGCGGCGGTGCAGCCGGCGATCACCCTGTTCCTGCTGAGCGGCCATGTCTGGCAGATGGACGCGCACATGTATTTCTTCGTGGCGCTCGCCTCGCTGGCGGTGCTCTACGACTGGCGGCCGATCCTGCTGGCGTCGGTGTTGATCGCGTCGCATCATCTGGTGCTGACCTATGTCGCGCCCAATTGGGTGTTCTCGGGGCAGGCGGAGATCGGCCGGGTCATCATCCACGGCTTTGCGGTGGTGCTGCAGGGCACGATCCTGGGCTATCTCAGCATCAAATTGCATGGGCTGCTGCTGGCGCAGGACGCGCATGTGGCGGACACCGCCCGGCTGGCGCGGGAAGCGCAGGCCGGGCGCAATGCGGCGGAATCGGCGATGGATGCCCAGCGCCAGTCCGACGCGCGCGAGGCGCATCTGCGGATCGAGCGGGACGCCGAAAAGACACGGATGGCGCAGGACCGGCGCAGCGAGACGCTGGCGCTGGTCGGCGCCTTCCGCCAGTCGGTGGCGGGCGTGGTGAGCGCGGTCAGCGCGGCAACGGGCGAACTCAAGGAATCGGCCGGGCTGCTGCATGATCTGGCGCGCCGGGCGAGCGTGGGCACGGACGAGACGATGGCGGCGGCGGGCCAATCCTCGGCCAGCGCGGCGGTACTGGCGCGGCGGATCGAGCAATTATCCGAATCGATCAGTGCGATTGCAGCGGCGGCCAGCCAGCAGGCGAGCCTGGGCGGCGAGGCGCAGCGCGTGTCGGTGGCGGGGCATGAAGCGATGCAGGCGATGGAAGGGCGCACCGCGTCGATCACCAGCTTCGCCGATTCGATTACCGAGATTGCCGCCCGCACCAATTTGCTGGCGCTCAATGCCACGATCGAGGCGGCACGGGCCGGCGAGGTCGGGCGCGGCTTTGCGGTGGTGGCCGGCGAGGTGAAGCAGCTGGCCAATCAGACGGCGAGTGCGACCGGCGAAATCCAGTCGCTGGCCTCGTCCGCGCGGCAGGGGGCCGGGGTGGCGCAGGAAGCCCTGTCCGAGGTCGCCGGCAGCGTCGAGGAACTGGCGCAGGCGGCGCAGGCGATCCAGCGTGCGGTAGCCGACCAGCGCGATGCGACGGCGGCGATCGGCCAGTCGGCGCGCGATACCGCCCGCGATGCCGATCATATGGCGCAGCGCATGGCGACCGTGGCCGATGTCGCGCGCAATACCGAAAATCTGTCCGATCGCGTGTCGAGCGCGGCGGCCGGCCTGTCGCGCACCGCGCAGGAGTTGCAGCGCGCGACCGACCTGTTCGTGGCGCAGTTGGAAGCGGCTTGATCGCCGGTCAGCCGGCGCGGGCTATCTGGCCGGTTGCCTGGTCATCGATAGAGCGTGCCAGCGGATAGAGGACGCGCTCTTCCCGATCGATCCGCCGGGCAAGGGCATCCAATATCCGGCCGCTGTCGGCGCAGAAGCCGCGCCAGTCGCGGGTGATCCGCTCGTCGGTCCAGGCGGCCATGTAGCGGGCGAAGCTCTCGGCCAGCGCGCCGATCTCGGCCTGGATGCGCGCGGCGGTGGTGCGGACGCGATCGTCGCCCTGGCGCTGGAGCGCGGGGTAGAGGATGCGATCCTCCAGCGCGAGATGGGCCATCAGCTTGCGCGCCAGTTGCCAGCGCAATGCGCTCACCGCCTGGGGCTGGTCGGGATCGGCGATCGCCTGGCGCAGGTGCGCGGCGATCAGGGCGATCTCCTCATGCTGCGTGCCCAACTCGTCCATGTTCATCGCGATCATCCTCCCTGCCGCGTGCGATCATGCGTTGGCCGGCGTTAAGAGGGGATTGGAGCGCAGGGCGGGCAAAGCGCGCAAAGCCTGTAAAAAAGAAAGACCGCCCGGCGCCTGCGCACCGGACGGTCCTTCTGTCATCGATCCTGTGGATCAGGCTCCATCGGAGCCTGTCGCGATCAGGCCGGCTGGTCGGCGCGGCTGGCGCCCTGGCCGTCGAGATTGAGGGCCGCGAAGTCCCAGTTGATCGCTTCCTTCAGCAGCTTTTCGGCATAGGCCGGGCGCAGGTTGCGATAGTCGATGTAGTAAGCATGTTCCCACACATCGAGGATCAGCAGCGGCGCATGGCCTTCATGCGCGACGGGGGTGTCGGCGTCATGATAGCTGGTCACTTCCAGCTTGCCGTCCTTCAGGATCAGCGCGGCCCAGCCGCTGGCGAAGTGGCCGACGGCCTCTGCCTTGAGCTTTTCGATCAGCGCGTCGACCGAACCGAAGGCTTCCTCGATCTTGGCGAGCAGGTCGCCGGTCGGGGCGGTCTTCACCGGCGACAGCGAGTTCCAGTAGAAGGTGTGGTTCCAGATCTGGCCGACCTGGTTGAACAGGCCGCCCTTCGACGACTTGATCAATTCGACCAGCGACTTGCCCTGCAGGCTCTCGTCGGCGGCGACCAGTTCATTGGCCTTCACGACATAGGCATTGTGATGCTTGCCGTGGTGGAAGTCGAAGGTTTCGACCGACAGGATGTCGCCAAAGGCGTCCTTGGCATAGGGAAGGTCGGGCAGAACAAAGGCCATGGCGGAACTCCTCGGGTTCGTTATGGGGCGGCCGGGCAATGGCTGGCGCGGCCGGTTGATTCTATGGTCCGGGCGGGGCGTTGACGCCTCCGTCGCTTCCCATATGCGCACCCAACGCCCAAGAAAACCAATATGTGCCTATTGCGAAACGATCGCAGAAACAGGCGGTTGGCGGGGCTTTCGGGCGGTGATGGGCGGGGCAGGGCCGGGGCGGCTTGCTTGACAGGCGGGACGGGGCCGAACATGATCGCGGCCATGCCGTTCAAGATCATCTTTGCGCGCTTCCGCCATCATGGGGGACAGCTTCTCGCGGGCCATCCGCCCCGGACCTGACAGGCGCGCTGCCGGCAGGTCCGGGGCACCCTTCTTGACGCCTTGCGCCCGAGCACTGGGCGCGCACCCCTATCAGGAAGTTTTCCCATGACTCTGCAACAGAAATGGGCGGCCGTGCCGCCGATCCATATTGTCGAATCCGAAGCCGACATGATTTCCGACCTCGCCTGGGCGGCGCGCGACCGCTTCCCCGACGTCAGTCAGTTGTTGCTGGAGGAGGTCGGCCGGGCGCAGTTATGCAGCCGGGCGGCGCTGCCGGCCGATGTCGCGGCGATGGGATCGACCATCCTCTATCGCGATGGTGCGCGTGGGGCGCCGCGCCGGGTGGAACTGGTCTATCCCAGCCATGCCGATGTGGCGCTGGGCCGGATATCGATCCTGACGCCGGTCGGCGCCGCGCTGATCGGGATGCGGGCGGGCAATGCGATATTGTGGCCGGACCGCGACGGCCATCTGCGCGACATCCTGGTGGATGCGGTGGTCCAGGCGCAGGCCTGAACCACGCAGGTCAGTGCCGTGTCAGCCCTGCGGCGGGGTGGTTTCGCCCACCTCGTCGCTGTCGAGGCCATCGTCCAGGGTCAGGCCGTGGCGCAGCAGCATCGGGATGTTGGCGCCGGCGAACACGACCGAGACGATGGTGACGCCCCAGACCTTGACCGCGAGCCAGGTGTCGAAGCTCATCGACCGGCGCATGAGTTCGTTGGCGACCGCCATGGCGACGAAGAAGAGGGCCCAGTTGCGCGACAGCTTGCGCCAGCCTTCCTCGGTCAGCCCGTCATAGGCGGCCTGGAGCAGATATTTGAGCAGCGGCTTGCCGCGTAGCAGCCCGGCGAACAGCATCAGCGCGAAGAAGGCGTAGATGATGGTCGGCTTCAGCTGGATGAAGCGCTGGTCGTGGAAATAGATGGTGAGGCCGCCGAAGAAGAGGATCAGCAGCGCCGAGAGCCACAGCATCGGCGAGACCCGGCCGAGCTTCACCTTGGAGATGATGACGGCGATGACGATCGCGGCCATGAAGGCGGCGGTGCCGAAGCTCATGGCGGTGATCGGGTTGCCCGCACCCCAGAACCAGCCCGCGCCCTTGTAGCTCAGGAAAAAGACCAGCAGCGGCCCGAAATCGAGCGCGAGGCTGAGGCTGCCGCCATGGGCGGGCTTCTTGGCGTCAGCGGGCATAGGCCGTCCCCGCGATCGCGCGTGCCATGTCGCCGGCATCGAACGGGCGCAGATCCTCGATCTTTTCGCCCACGCCGATGGCGTGGATCGGCAGGCGATATTTCTCCGCCGCCGCGACCAGCACGCCGCCGCGCGCGGTGCCGTCGAGCTTGGTCATGACCAGGCCGGTGACCTGTGCGGTTTCCTTGAAGACTTCGATCTGGTTCAACGCATTCTGTCCCGTGGTGGCATCAAGGACCAGGACAACGTCGTGCGGGGCGGCCGGGTTCAATCGGCCGAGCACGCGGCGCACCTTGGCCAGTTCGTCCATCAGTTCGGTCTTGTTCTGCAGGCGGCCGGCGGTGTCGACGATCAGCACGTCGATGCCGGTGGCCGTCGCCTGCTTGACCGCGTCGAACACGATGCCAGCCGCGTCGCCGCCTTCCTTGCCAGCGACGATGGGCACGCCGAGGCGTTCTGCCCAGACCTTCAACTGGCCGATCGCGGCCGCGCGGAACGTGTCGCCCGCCGCCAGCATCACGCCATAATCCTGTTCCAGGAAATTATTGGCGAGCTTGGCGATGGTGGTGGTCTTGCCCGATCCGTTGACGCCGATCACCAGGATCACCTGCGGGCGCGGAAAGGCTTCGATCTCCAGCGGGCGGGCGACCGGGGCCAGCACCTTCTCGATCTCCTCCGCGATGATCTCGCGCAGATATTCCTCGGTCAGTTCCTTGTTGTAGCGCCCTTCGGCCAGGCGATCACGAACCCGGCCGGCCATGGCCGGGCCGAGATCGGACATGATCAGGGCTTCCTCAATCTCGTCGAGGGTTTGGTCGTCGAGTGCGGCCTTGGTGAAAAGGCCGGTCAGATTCTCGCCGAGCTTGTCGGATGTGCGCTTGAGGCCGCCGAAGAGGCGGTCGCGCCAGCTGGTGCCGGTGTCAGTCATTATTGCGCCTCTTGCGCGATCAGCGCGCCATTCTCAAGGCCGCTGATGCGGGCCGCGACGATCGTGGAGGGGGGCTGGGGCGTGGTGAAGCGCACCGGCGCGAAATTTTCCGCATGGCCCGACAGGCCATTGCGTTCGACCAGCACCGACTGGCGGGTGCCGACCAGGCGGGCAAGCCAGGCGTCGCGCTGCGCCGCGCAGGCGTCGCGCAGCAGCGCGGCGCGCGCCTTGATGGTGGCGCGATCCAGCTGGGGCATGCGCGCGGCCGGCGTGCCGGTGCGCGGCGAATAGGGGAAGATATGGCCATGGACGATGTCGCAATCGGCTACCAGCGCCAGGCTGTTGGCGAACATGGCCTCATCCTCGGTCGGGAAGCCGGCGATGATGTCGGCGCCTATGCTGATGTCCGGGCGGGCGGCCTTCACCCGCTCGACGATCCGCACGGCATCGGCGCGGGCATGGCGGCGCTTCATGCGCTTGAGGATCATGTCGTCGCCGGCCTGTAGCGAGAGATGCAGATGCGGCATCATGCGCGGCTCATGGGCGATGAGGTCGAACAGCCGCTCGTCAATCTCGACACTGTCGATCGAGGAGAGGCGCAGCCGGGGCAGGTCCGGGACATGGCGCAGCAGCCGTTCGACAAGCTGGCCGAGCGAGGGGCTGCCCGGCAGGTCGGGGCCATAGCTGGTGACGTCGACGCCGGTCAGCACGATCTCGCCATAGCCCGCATCGACCAGCTGCTTCGCCTTGTCGATCACCGCGCCGGCGGGCACGGAGCGGCTGTTCCCCCGGCCATAGGGGATGATGCAGAAGGTGCAGCGGTGATCGCAGCCATTCTGCACCTCCAGGAAGGCGCGGGCATGTTCGGCAAAGGCGCTGGCCATGTGCGGCGCGGTGTCGCGCACGGCCATGATGTCGGAGACGTTGACCTTATCCGCTACCGGAACGAAGGCGGCGGCCTCCAGCTTCTCCCGGTTGCCGATCACGCCGTCCACTTCCGCCATGGCGGCGAAGGTCTGGGGTTCGGTCTGGGCAGCGCAGCCGGTGACCAGGATGCGGGCGTCGGGGCGGTCTCGCCTGGCGCGGCGGATCGCCTGCCGGGTCTGGCGCACGGCCTCGGCGGTCACGGCGCAGCTGTTGACGACGATCAGGTCGTCCTGTGCGCCGGCCATCTCCCGGCCAACTATCTCACGAATAGCTTCGCTTTCCGCGATGTTGAGCCGGCAGCCCAGGGTGATGATGTCGGGACCGGGCACGGTCAGAAGCGGTCCCAGTCCGCCTCGCCGTCGAACACATGGGTGGCGGGGCCGGTCATGCGGATCGTGCCGCCCGGTGCCCAGTCGATCTCCAGGTCGCCGCCCGGCAGGCTGACGGTCACTGGCCCGGCCATCAGCTTGCGGCGGATCGCCGCGACGGCGGTGGCGCAGGCGCCGGTGCCGCAGGCGCGGGTCAGGCCGGCGCCGCGTTCCCAGACGATCAGGCGCAGATGCTGCGGGCCGACGACCTGCGCGAAATTGACGTTCACGCGGGCGGGGAAGAGCGGGTCATGCTCGATCAGCGGGCCGAGGCGCTCGAAATCCACCGCGTCCAGATCCTCGACGAAGAAGATCACATGCGGGTTGCCGACATTGACGGCGGCCGGCGCGGGCAGGTCTTCCCAACTCGCGCTCATGGTCAGCGTGTCCATCGGATAAGCGAGCGGGATCGCGTCCCAGTCGAAGCGGGGCGCGCCCATGTCGACGCTGGCGCCGCCGTCCACGCCCTTGGCGTCGAGCAGCCCGGCCCTGGTCCGGATCAGCACGTCCTTGCCGACGAACAGTGGCACGCAGCGGGTGGCATTGCCGCAGGCTTCCACTTCCGAACCGTCGGAATTGAAGATCAGCATCGACACGTCGGCCTGGTCGCCGGTCTCGGCATCGCCGATGACGATCAACTGGTCACAGCCGATGCCGGCATGGCGATCGGCAATGGCGCGGGCGCGCGCTTCCGTCATCGCGACCGGCGCCTGGCGCGCGTCGATCACGACGAAATCATTGCCCAGACCATGCATCTTGGAAAAGCGGCTCATCATGGCGCCGCATTTAGTGCGGGACGGGGCAAAAGACCAGCGGTCAGGCGTTCTGGCCGCCGATGATGGCTGCATAATCCTGCGGATCGACATTGGCACCGGAGATGACGAGGGCGGTGGCGCCGTTGGTGGGCGGGGCGAGGCCGGCGAGCATGGCGGCGAGGGCGACCGCGCCGCCCGGTTCGACCACCAGCTTGAGCGTGGTGAAGGCGAAGCGCATCGCGTCGCGCACCTGATCGTCGCTGACGACGAGGCCGCCCGCGAGCAGGGTGTGGTTGATCGGGAAGGTCAGCGCGCCGGGGCTGGGCGCCAGCAGGGCGTCGCAGATGCTGCGCGCGTCGGGCGAGACGCTTTCGCGCGTGCCGCTGGCGAGCGAGCGGGCGGTATCGTCAAAGCCTGCGGGTTCGACCGCATAGACGCTGATGTCGGGGCGGGCGGCTTTGACTGCCGTCGCCGTGCCTGCGACCAGCCCGCCGCCACCGCAACAGACGAGGATTTGCGTGAGGTCGGCGCCAGCGGCCTGCGCCTGCTCCAATATTTCGAGGCCGATCGTGCCCTGGCCGGCGATGATGAAGGGATCGTCGAAGGAGGGAACCAGCGTCGCGCCGCGTTCGGTGGCAAGGGCGGTGGCGATTTCCTCACGGCTCTGGGTGAAGCGGTCATAGGGGACGACCTCAGCCCCCATCGCACGCGTGTTGGCGGTCTTGATCGCCGGGGCATCGGCCGGCATCACGATCGTGGCGGGAATGCCGAGCAGGCGGGCGGCGAAGGCGACGCCCTGGGCATGGTTGCCCGAGGACCAGGCGACGACGCCCGCCGCCCGTTCCGCCGCATCGAGGCGGGCGAGGCGGTTATAGGCGCCGCGAAACTTGAACGATCCGCTATGCTGGGCGCCCTCAAACTTCACCAGCACCCGCCGGCCGCAATGATCGTTGAGTGCGGCATTCTCGATCAGCGGGGTACGGACCGCCGCCGGCGCGATCAGCCGCGCGGCATCGGCGACGTCGGCGGCGGTGATGGCAAGCGAATCGGTCATGTGGCGTCTCCCGGTAAGTGGCCCCTGCATAGCCGCCCGCCGGCGCCGCGCAACGATCCGCCGGGGCGATCCTGGCCCGCTTGGCAGGGCTTGTGCTTTGGCTTATGGGGGCCGCGCGCCGGGGCGGTCAAAAGCCCCGGACGCGCATGATCGCGCCGGTGCCCGCAAGGGCTGAAAACGGGAATGCGGTGCGGGGGGCGCAGCCCTTCCAAATCCGCGGCTGTCCCTGCAACTGTAAGCGGTGAGCGCGATGCGCAGGGTTCCCAAGCTCTTCAAAAGGGGAGGGCCGGAACCGGCCACTGGACCGACAGGTCCGGGAAGGCTGGCGCATCGCTGCCCTGACCCGCGAGCCAGGAGACCTGCCGGCGTCTGGTCGCTCTTGCCCTGGCCCAGGGGATGGCCATGGCGCGGTGTTTCCGTCGAGCGACGCCCATGGCGGCCGGGGCCGCATCGGTGCGTGGGGTGGGGCGCTGGCGTCTTCCCGATCCTCACGCAGCGACCGCTTGTGCGGACGCCCCGGTTCCAAATCGACGGACGCCGGGGGACGATAAAATGAAGATGTTGGGGATTTCGCTGATCGCGCTGCTGGCCGCTACGCCGGCACTGGCCCAGGATCTGGCACAGGATGACGATATCGTCGTCACCGCTTCGGGCATTGCGCAGCCGCGCGACGAGGTCGGCCAGGCGATCACGGTGATCGATGCCGACACGATCAGAACGCGCCAGGCGGTCGATGTCGTCGACCTGCTCGCCACCACGCCGGGCGTCCGTTTCAGCCGCAACGGCTCCACCGGCGGCGTGACCGGCGTGTCGCTGCGCGGCGCTGAGACGACCCAGACGCTGGTGCTGATCGACGGGGTCAAGGTCAACGACCCGAGCGGCATCGGCGACGGCTATGATTTCGGCCATTTGCTGACCGGCAATATCCGCCGGATCGAAGTGCTGCGCGGCTCCAACTCGGTGGTCTATGGCAGCCAGGCGATCGGCGGCGTGGTCAATGTGATGACCGGCGCGCCCAGCGAGGGTTTCGAGGTTAACGCCTCGGCCGACTATGGCTATAGCGATACGCTGAACGCCAAGGCCGATGTGTCGGGCACGCATGGCGCGGTGTCGGGCGGCGTCGGCGTCGCCTATTTCAACACCGACGGCATCTCCTCGGTCGGCCGGTCGTTCGGCGGCGTGGAGAAGGATGGCTATGAGAATATCGCCACTAACGCCAAGCTGAAGATCGCTTTCACCGACAGCCTAAGCCTCGACCTGCGCGGCTATTATATCCATGCCGATCTCGACTATGACAGCTTCTTCGGCGCGCCGGCCGACAGCAGCGACGTCAGCAAGCTGGACCAATATGTCGGCTATGCCGGGATCAACCTGGCGCTGCTCGACGGCAAGCTGACCAACCGCGCTGCCGTCACCTGGCTGCGCAACGATCGCGACTATTATTTCGTGCGCGGCACCGACCCGGACTATGGCTATTCGGGCACCAACCTGCGCTTCGAATATGAGGGCGTCTATGCCCCGGTCGACCAGGCCAAGCTGATCTTCGGCTATGAGCATGAGCGGCCGGACTATGATTATTTCGGCTTTGGCAGCACCGACAGCGCAAAGGCGAATATCGACAGCGTCTATGCGCTGGCGGTGATGAAGCCGCTCACCGGCCTCGCCGTCACCGGCGGGTTGCGCCATGACGATCATAGCCAGTTCGGCGGCGCGACCACCTTTGGCGCCAACGCCAATTACACGCCGAACGCCGGCGCGACCAATATCCGCCTCTCCTATGGCGAGGGGTTCAAGGCGCCGTCCCTCTATCAACTCTACGACACCTATAGCGGCAACAGCGCGCTGCGGCCGGAGCGGTCGAAAAGCTATGATATCGGCTTCGACCAGAGCCTGGACGGGGACCGGGCCGTGCTGTCGCTGACCGCCTTCCGGCGCGATACCCGCAACCAGATCAATTATGACTATGCGACCTACACCTATGGCAATCTCGACCGGACCCGCGCCAAGGGCGTGGAAGCGACGCTGACGCTGAAGCCGGTCGAGGCCCTGACGGTGGCGGCCTCCTACTCCTATGTCGATGCGCGCGATCGGTCGGGCGGGGCCACCGACGGCAATCGCCTGCCGCGCCGCGCCGCCAATGCGGTCAGTGTGTCGGCCGATTATCTCTGGGCCTTCGGCCTGTCGACCGGCGCGACGCTGACCATGGTCGGCGACAGCTATGACGACACGGCCAACACCCGCCGGCTCGACGGCTATGCGCTGGCCGGGCTGCGCGCGTCCTTCCCCGTGGGCGACCATCTGGAAGTCTATGGCCGGATCGACAATCTGTTCGATGCGGATTACGCCACGGCCTATGGCTATGGCACCTATGGCCGGTCGGCCTATGGCGGCGTGCGTGTCCGCTTCTAAGGGGCGGCGGCATCCCCTGTTGCTGCCGGGGCTGATCGCCCTGCTGCTCGTCGCGGCTATCTCGTCGGTCGCGCTGGGATCGGTGACGATCGCGCCGGCCCGCATCCTGGCGGTGCTGGCCGGCGGCGGCGACATGGTGGCGCGGGCGATCATCATCGACCTGCGCCTGCCGCGCATGGCGATCGGCCTGCTGGTCGGCGCCATGCTGGGCCTGTCGGGCGCGGCATTGCAGGGCTATTTGCGCAATCCGCTGGCCGAACCCGCCGTGCTGGGCGTGTCCAATGCGGCGGCGCTGGGCGCGGTGATCGCGCTTTATTTCGGCCTGTCCGAACTGCACCCGATGGCGTTGCCGCTGCTGGCGATCGTCACCGCGCTGGCGGCGATCGGCGCGCTGTTTCTGCTGGCGGGACCATCGGAAAGCCCGTTGACGCTGATCCTGGCAGGGATCGCGGTCGCGACGCTGGCGGGGGCGGGGATCAGCCTGGCGCTCAACCTGTCGCCCAATCCCTTTGCCGCGATGGAGATCATGAGCTGGCTGATGGGCAGCCTGGAAAATCGCAGCATCGACCATCTGTTGCTGGCGCTGCCCTGCATCGCGGTCGGCGCGGCGCTGCTGCTCTATGACGGGCGCGCGCTCGACGCGCTGACCTTGGGCGAGGATGGCGCGCGGGCGCTGGGCGTCGACCTGTCGCGGGCGCGGCTGCGGCTGATGGCGGGGGTGGCGATCGGTGTCGGCGGCGCGGTGGCGGTGACCGGATCGATCGGTTTCGTCGGTCTGATCGTGCCGCATCTGGTGCGGCCGCTGACCGATCGGTCGCCCTCCGCGCTGCTGTTGCCATCCATGCTGGGTGGCGCGGTGCTGCTGACCTTGGCCGATATCGGCGTGCGCATCATCCCGACCAGCAGCGAACTGAAACTGGGCGTGCTGACCGCGATCCTGGGCGTGCCGGTCTTCCTCATTCACCTGATGCGGGAGCGGCGGCTATGGTGACCCTGTCGACCGAGCAACTGGACGTCCGGCTGAGCCGCCATCTGGCGGTGCGCGGCGTCGACCTGACCATGGCGCCGGGCCAGTTGATCGGCGTGATCGGCCCCAATGGCGCGGGCAAGTCGACCTTGGTGCGGGCGCTGCTGGGGCTGGTGAAGCCGGCCGCCGGACGCGCGCTGCTGGACGGCACGCCGATCGAGCGGCTGTCGCGCGAGGCGGTCGCGCGGTCCATCGCCTATCTGCCGCAGGGCCAGACATTGCACTGGCCCCTGGCGGTCGAGCGGCTGGTGGCGCTGGGGCGCTTGCCGCATCTGGGGCCGCTGTCGCGCCTGACCGCCGACGATGAGGCGGCGATCGAGGATGCGATGGCCCGCGCCGATGTCACCGGCTTCAAGGGGCGGATCGCCACTGAGCTGTCTGGCGGCGAGCGGGCGCGGGTGCTGCTGGCGCGGGCGCTGGCGGTGGGTGCGCCGGCGCTGATCGCCGACGAGCCACTCGCCGCGCTCGACCCCGGCCACCAGATCGACGTGATGGCCTTGTTGCGGGCGCAGGCGCAGGGCGGGGCGCTGGTCGTCACCGTGCTGCATGACCTCGCCATGGCGGCGCGCTATTGCGACCGGCTGCTGCTGATGGATGGCGGCGCGCTGGTGGCGGACGGGGCGCCGATGGACGTGCTGACGCCGGAGCGGCTGGCATCCGTCTATGGCGTCGCAGCGCGGATCGACGTCAACGACGGCCTGCCGCTGATCGTGCCGACGGCACGGGTCTGATCGGGAACGAAAAAGGGGGCCTTCCGGCCCCCTTTGCTTAGTTGCCGAAGCCGCGTGGGGCGGGATCGACCACGCTGATCGTGCCGGCGCCGACCTCGCTCACTTCCAGTGCGCGTTCGGCGATGCCGTTGCGATTGAAGCGGAAGGCGCCGTCGATGCCGGCAAAGCCGCCCGGATCGCGCAGGCGCGCGGTGGGGAAGGGCGCGCCCGGCTTCCAGTCCTGGGCGATCCGCACCGTCAGCAGCACCGCGTCATAGCCCATCGAAGACAGGCGGAAGGGCGCGCTGCCGTAGCGGGTGCGATATTTGGTCGCGAGCTGGCGATAAAGGCCGTCCGACACGCTGGCATACCAGGCGCCGCGTAGCACGGGGCTGGCGGCCAGCGATTCTTCGGTATTCCAGATTTCGGTGCCGAGCAGGCGGGCATTGGCGCCGCCATTCTTGCGCACGATCGGTGCGACCTGCAGCGCGACCCGGCCGCTGTCGGCGATCAGCAGCGCGTCATAGCTGGACGAGGCTTGCAGCTTCTTGACCGCAGCGGTGATCGAGGCGGGGGTGCGATCGAAGGTCTGCATCGACACGACCGTGCCGCCAGCCTGTTCGACCGCGCGCAGCAGCGCATTGCCGGCGCGCTCGCCATAGGTGCCGCGCGGCACCAGCGCGCCGAAATTGGACAGGCCCTTTTGACGGGCGAAGCCGATCACCCGCTCGATCGACTGGTTGGGGGTATAGCCCATCAGGAAGATGTTGCTGCCCGCGACGCTGGTGTCGTTGGAGAAGCTGATGACCGGGACATTGGCCTTGGCCGCGATCGGCCCGACGATGCGGGCGTCATCGGCCAGCAGCGGACCCAGGATCAGGCGGTTGCCGTCGGCCAGCGCCCGGTTGGCGGCCGCCGCGGCGCCGGTGGCGGTGTCATAGGTGGTGATGCGGACCTTGTCGGTCTTGATGTCCATCAGCGCCAGGGTGGTGGCATTGGCGATCGACTGGCCGACGCCGGCATTGGGGCCGCTGGTCGGCACCAGCAGCGCGACGCGGTGGCGCGCAGTGTCGGTCGGCAGGCCCTGGGTCACTTCCGGGCCGGTCGGCTTGGCGGGGCCGGTGGGCTGGGCTGGGCCGGGGCCCTTGGGCACGATCGACTGACAGGCGGCAAGCATGATGGTGCTTGCAACGAACAGCAATCGCGCGCTGCGCTTCATCGCCGCGAACATGTTCGCTTGCCGGGGGGCATCCGTCTCTGTCATCTGGGATCCTTATGGAAACTATATTGGCATCCGGGCTTGAGCCCGGGCTTTACATCGTGGCGGGGCCGATCGGCAACCTTGGAGACCTTACGCCGCGCGCGGCCGAAGTCCTGCGGCTGGCCGACGTGGTCGCCGTGGAAGATACACGGGTCAGCGCAAGGCTGCTGCGCCATGCGGGATCGGATCGGCCGATGATTCCCTATCATGACCATAGCGCCGAAAATGTGCGGCAACGGCTGATCGAGCGGATGGCGAGCGAATCGGTGGCGCTGCTGTCGGACGCGGGGACGCCGCTGATTTCCGATCCGGGCTACAAGCTGGTGCGCGACGCGCGGGCGGCCGGGCGCAGGATCACGACCCTGCCGGGGCCGAGCGCGGCGATCGCGGCGCTGACCCTGTCGGGCCTGCCGACCGATCGGTTCCTGTTCATGGGCTTCCTGCCGAACAAGGCGAAAGCGCGCGGCGACGTGCTGGCCGAGGTGGTGGCGCTGCGCGCGACCCTCGTTTTCTACGAAAGCGGGCCGCGGCTGTCGGACAGTCTGGCGGCGATGGCGGCGGCGCTGGGCGATCGCGAGGCGGCGGTCAGTCGCGAGATCAGCAAGACCTTCGAGGAGACGGCGACCGGCACGCTAAGCGAATTGTCCGCCCGCTATGCCGATGCGCCGCCCAAGGGGGAGATCGTTGTCATCGTCGGCCCGCCCGGCGAGGCGCCGCCGGCCAGCGCCGAGGATGCCGACGCGGCGCTGCGGGAGGCGCTGACCCGGCTGCCGGTATCGAAGGCGGCGGGCGAGGTCGCCAAGAAGCTGGGGCTCGACCGGCGGACGCTCTATGACCGGGCGAACGAACTCAAGGGAGAACGCGAGGCGTGAACCGCCAGCAGGCGGAGAAGCGCGGCCGGCAGGCCGAACGCATCGCCGCCTGGTGGCTGCGCCTCAAGGGCTGGCAGATTGTCGGCCAGCGCCTGCGCACGCCCGCGGGCGAGGTGGACCTGGTCGCGCGCAAGGGGGCGATGCTGGCCTTTGTCGAGGTGAAGAGCCGCGCGACCGACGCCGAACTGGACGTCGCGATCGACCAGCGCCGACTGGCACGGGTGGCGGCGAGCGCCGAAATATTATGGCATCAGCTGGCAAGACCCGGAGACGACATGCGAATTGACGTCATCCTCCTTGCGCCCGGCCGCCCGCCACGCCATCTGGCCAATGTCTGGCATGGGGGGTGAGGGCTCTCTATTCCGTTCGGGCTGAGCGAAGTCGAAGCCCACGCCTGAGCGCCAGCGAAGGCAAGTCACCTCGCTAACGCTCGGCGGAGCCCTTCGACTTCGCTCAGGGCGAACGGTAAAAGGAATGAAGATGACCGAACTCAACCCCCTGACCGTCGCCATGCAGATGGACCCGATGGAAGGGATCAGGATCGCCGGCGATTCGACCTTCCACATCATGCTGGCGGCGCAGGCGCGGGGGCATAAGCTCTATCATTATCTGGCGCCTGACCTGACCTATCGCGACGGCCGGGTACTGGCCAAGGCGCGGCCGGTGAAGGTGCAGAAGGTCGAGGGCGATCATTATGCGCTGGGCGAGCCGGAGATGCTGGACCTGGGCCGCGACGTCGATGTCGTGTGGATGCGGCAGGATCCGCCCTTTGACCTGAGCTACATCACCGCCACCCATTTGCTGGAGCGGGTGCAGGAAGAGACTCTGGTGGTGAACGACCCTGCCAGCGTCCGCAATGCGCCCGAAAAGCTGTTCGTGCTCGATTATGCCCGCTTCATGCCGCCGACGATGATCACCCGCGACCTGGCCGAAGTGAAGAGCTTCCTGGCCGAGCATGGCGAGATCGTGGTGAAGCCGCTTTATGGCAATGGCGGCGTCGCGGTGTTCCATGTCGGCAGCAATGGCGCGAACCTGTCGTCGCTGGTGGAACTGTTCAAGGCTTCGTGGGTCGAACCCTTCATGGTCCAGGCCTTCATTCCCGGCGTCGCGCAGGGCGACAAGCGCATCGTGCTGGTCGATGGCGAGGTCGCGGGCGCGGTCAACCGCATTCCCGGCGCGGGCGAAATCCGCTCCAACCTGGCGGTCGGCGGATCGGCGGCCAAGACGGTGCTGACCGATCGCGAGCGGGAAATCTGCGAGGCGATGGGGCCGGAATTGAAGCGCCGCGGCCTGTTGTTCGTCGGCATCGACGTGATCGGCGGCGAATGGCTTACCGAAATCAACGTGACGTCGCCGACCGGCATCGTGTCGATCGACGCGTTCGACGGCACCGACACCGGTGGCATGATCTGGGACGCGATCGACGCCCGCCTGGCGGCGCGGGCGGCGGCCTGACCTGCATGCGCCTTGTCCGTCATCCCAGCGAAGGCTGGGATCTCTCTTTCTGGCTTCGGAATAGAAATAAGTGGGATGCCAGCCTGCGCTGGCATGACGGAAGAGGCAGGACGCACCCATGACCGACTGGGTGCTGCGGTTGATCGATGCGGGGGGCTATTGGGGGATCTTCCTGCTGATGATCCTCGAAAATGTGTTTCCGCCGATCCCGTCCGAACTGATTATGGGGATTGGCGGCATCCGCGTCGGCCAGGGGCGGATGGCGATGGAATGGCTGCTGCTGGCGGGCACGCTGGGCACCACGATCGGCAATTATTTCTGGTATCTGGTCGGCCATATATTGGGCTTTGGCCGGTTGAAGCCGCTGGTCGATCGCTTCGGCCGCTGGGCGACGCTGGAATGGCGCGATGTCGAGGCGCTGGACCGGCTGTTCGGCAAATATGGCCAGATCGTCGTCTTCGTGTTCCGCTTCATGCCGGCCTTCCGCACGATGATCTCGCTGCCCGCCGGCCTGTTCCGCATGGGGCATGTGCGTTTCCTGATCTGGACTGCCGGCGGCGCGCTGGTGTGGAATCTGGTGCTGGCCTATGCCGGTTTCCTGCTCGGCCAGAATTTCCGCGATATCGACAAATATGTGGGGCCGGTGGCGACCGCCTGCGTGGTCGGTGCGGTGCTGCTCTATCTCTGGCGATTGGCGACCTGGCGGCCCAAGGGATAAGAGACTGTTTGAGAAAGCCGGTACCAGCCCGCGCCCCCGCCCAACCGCCCGATCCAGTGTCATCCTGTCGGGTGGTTGGGAGGGGGAGCGGGCTGGTACCGTACTGAAATATCGCCCTTTCGCGATTTTTCAAACAGCCTCAGAAGGGCAGCTTGATGCCCACCATCACCCGTTGCGAGGTGGTGCCGTTCGCCATGGTCTGGCTTTCGACATGGACATTGCCCTTCACCTTGCCGAACAGGGTGATTTCGGCGCGGCCGAGCGGGGGCTCGTCGCTGGTGGCGGCGACCTCGCGCTCGACCCGCTCGTCGCGGCGGCGGCCGGTGACGACGATGGCGTTGGGATTGGGCGCGGGCTGCACCTTCTGCAGGTCGAATTCGGGCGGGATGTCGGTGCCGCCAACGCTTTGCAGGGCCATCAACAGACGCAGCATCCTGGGGTTCCTCCGGTCGCAACGGGGATCTGCCAGCGAGGCTGACGCAGGATTACGGCGAATCCATGGCCGTTTCAGGCGCGGGGATGGGCGGCGCGATAGACGTCGAGCAGATGGGCGGCATCGACCTGCGTATAGACCTGGGTCGAGGTCAGGCTGGCATGGCCGAGCAGTTCCTGCAAGCTGCGCAGGTCTGCGCCCCGGCCGAGCAGATGGGTCGCGAAACTGTGGCGCAGCGCATGGGGCGTGGTGCGGTCCGACAGGCCGAGGCGCCCGCGCGCGCCCTGCACCGACCGGCGAATGAGCGCGGCCGAAAGCGGACCGCCGCGCGCACCCCGGAACAGCGGCTGGTCGCGTTCGGGCGACCAGGGGCATTGGTCGGCATAGGCCTCGATCGCGGCACGGACCTGCGGGAGCAGCGGCACCAGCCGCGTCTTGCCGCGCTTGCCGGTGACGCGCAGGGTGTCGCCCAGCGGCATGACGTCGCCCATCAGTCCCATCGCCTCGCCAATGCGCAGACCCGCGCCATAGAGCAGCAGCAGCACCGCCCAGTCGCGCGCGCCGATCCAGTCCTCTCGCGCGCCCTCGGCAATGTCGCCGGCCAGCGCCAGCGCCTCGTCGGGGGAGATGGGGCGGGGCAGGCCGGGCTTGACCCGTGGCCCCTTGAGCTGGGGGACGCGGGCTTCCGCGCCACCGACAAATTTCAGGAAGCCGCGCACCGCCGACAATTCGCGCGCGGCGGAGATATTGCCGATGCCGTCGACCCGGCGGCTCGCAAGATAGGCGCGCAGGTCCGCCTGCTCCAGCCGGGCAAGGCTGGTGGCGGTCACGGCCTGCCCCTGATGCTCGGCAAGGAAGGCGACCAGCCGCTCGGCCGTGGCGACATAGGCTCGCACCGTGTGGGTCGAGCGCCGCCGGTCGAGGCTGAGATGCTGGCGCCAGCGTTCGGGGAGGGAGGGGGTCACGCTGTCGCTCATCAAAACAGGACATCCATCGGTTTGATCTGCGCCGGCAGAGTCTCGAACCGTTCCAGCCATCGACCGCCTCGCATCATGATGCACATCCGGTTCATGGGCATCGTATATTTGACGCGGACATGCGCCTGAAAGCCTAACGACGGATCGTGGGTGAAGCCGTTCACCGTCGCGAAGCGGACCCCCGAGCGGCATTCGAAGATGGTGGCACTGCTGCTGTTCAGGTGCCGGCTGATGATGGGCACATAGAGTGGCGAGACCCAGAGCCTTAGCTGATAATCCTGTTGAGCGGTTGGCGATCCTGCCTGGGCGGGGCGACTATAACTTGCATCGACGGGCACCGTGTAGGTGTCGCAGCCGCTCAGACTGATCAGGCCGATTGTCGCCAAGGCGGTGAGAGGTTGGCCTAAGGTCGTTGTTGGAAATGCCGCGCTTAACTTCGCATATTTCCCGCACATTTTGACAGTATGAAACAAGAGTTGGAAATCTTGTTGCGTGGAGCAGGGAATGCGGGGAGGGGCTGCGTTGCGCATGGCTGCAGCCTAGCAGAGGGGGGCGATGTAGGACAGTTATCGCGGTTCATCGGCTTGGCTGATCTCCAGCACCTGATCGATCCAGACGTCCTTTCCGCCATCACCCAGATAGCGGGACTTATGCGGAACAAGGCCGCGTCGCCCGATGAAGCGAATGCGGAACGCCCCTTCTGGTGGTTCCTGCGACTTGTCGCCCGTGATTCTCCGGGCAGGCTGATCGAGCATCGCGCAGTTCTTGTCGGCGCAGGCGATCGATGCCCATTCGCAAAGACTGTCGCCCTCGCAGCTGTCGCTGCATTCGAGGAACCGGCTATTTTCGAAATTGGTGAACCAGATGCCCGAGAGCGTGGCCTTTTCTCCATAGGCGATGCCATCGATCGTCTTCCCCTGTGCGCAGGAGATGGCGGCAAGAAGGATTAGGGCCAGAGCCAGCGGCGCTTTCGTCATCGGGACAGGCTGGACGATATCGGTGCGGAGGGGAAGGGGGATGTTGATCCTGCTACAGCCCCTCCACCACCGCCTGCGGCGGTGGTCCCCCTCCCCGAGCAAGCTCGGGGAGGAATGGCAGCGTGCCCTTGAAATCCGCCGGGAAATGGGCACATGGGAGCCATGGCTACCCCGTTCGATCCGGCCGATTTGCCGACCGGCATCCTGATGACGCTGTCGCCGCTGGTGGCGCGCGTGCTGGCGCCCAATCCGTCGCCCTTCACCTATACCGGCACCCAGACCTATCTGGTCGGCGGTGCGGATGTGGCGGTGATCGATCCCGGGCCGGACGAGGCCGCGCATCTCGACGCGCTGATCGCTGCGATCGGCGGGCGGCCGGTGGTGGCGATCCTCTGCACCCATACCCATCGCGACCATAGCCCGGCGGCACGGCCGCTGAGCGCGCTGACCGGCGCGCCGATCATCGGCTGTGCGCCGCTGACGCTGAGCGACGATGGGCCGCGCGCGGACGCGGCCTTCGACGCGGACTATCGGCCCGATCGGGTGCTGGGCGATGGCGAAGTGGTGGCCGGCACCGGCTGGACGCTGGCGGCGGTGGCGACGCCGGGCCATACGTCCAACCATCTCTGCTTTGCCTTGGCTGAGGACAAGGCGCTGTTCACCGGCGACCATGTGATGGGCTGGTCGACCAGCGTCATTTCCCCGCCCGATGGCGACATGACCGCCTATATGCGGTCGATGCAGTTGCTGCTGGGTCGGGACGATATCGTCTATTATCCGGCCCATGGCGAGCCGATCGACAATCCGCAGCGGCTGGTGCGCGGCATGATGGGCCATCGCAAGCAGCGCGAGGGGCAGATCATGCGCTTCCTGGAGCGCAATGGCGACAGCGCCATCCCCGACATGGTGGCGGAAATGTACAAGGGCGTGGACCCGCGCCTTTACGGGGCGGCCGGGCGATCGGTGCTGGCGCATCTGATCGACCTGAATGGCCGGGGCATGGCCGCGCCGCTGGAGGATGGGCGATGGCAGATGCGCTGAAGCGCTATGCCGGGCCGGTCGCGGTCGCGCTGCTGATCCTGATCGTCGGCGGGGCGATGCTGGTCGGCTGGCAGCGCTATAATCGCGACTATGTGGTGAGCGTCGAGGATGATGGGACGGCGGTGACCAAGGTCATTGCCGAAAAGATCGCCGGCACCAGCAGCCTGAAGGTTTCGGAACTCAGCGGCACGATCCAGAGCAGCGCGCGCGACGTGCGCGGCTTTGGCTGGCTGAAGTCCGACCAGGTGGTGAAGATGCCCTTTTCGGTCGATTATTTCGTCAATGTCGGCGCGATCGGCGCGGATGACCTGGAATGGGATGCGGAGCGCCGCACCCTGATTGTCAATGCGCCCGATGTCACCGTCGGCAAGCCCAATGTGGACGAGAGCCAGCGCACTCTAGTGCGGACCAGCGGCCTGTTCGTGACGCGCGAGGCGGGTGAGGAACTGAGCCGTCGCACATCTGCTTACGCGCAGGCGCGGGCCGCCAAATCGGCCGGGTCGCCCGAGCGGATGGCGCAGGCGCGCGAATATGGCCGGGCTGCGCTGGTGAAGCTGATGGCCGCGCCGCTGACGGCGGCCGGGCAGGGCGATGCGCGGGTGATCGTCACTTTTCCGGCGGAACGACCCAATCGCGATCGCTGGGACGTGACCACGCCGGTTAACGAGGTACTGGCAAACCGGAGACAGGCCCGCTAGGGCGCCCGGTAAGACCGAGGAGTCACAGGGTATGAACGCTTTCACCGATATTCCGCAGGGGACGGACCTGCGCGCGGAAATCGACCGCCTGCGCAAGGAGCGCAACGCCGTCATCCTGGGCCATTATTACCAGTCGCCCGAGATTCAGGATCTGTCCGATTTCGTCGGTGACAGCCTGGAACTGTCGCGCAAGGCGGCCGAGACCGACGCCGATGTCATCGCTTTCTGTGGCGTGCGCTTCATGGCCGAAACGGCGAAGATATTGTCGCCGCAGAAGATCGTCGTGCTGCCCGACATGGACGCCGGCTGCAGCCTGGAAGACAGCTGCCCGCCCGCCCAGTTCAAGGCGTTCCGCGAGGCGCATCCCGATCATATTGCGCTGAGCTACATCAACTGTTCGGCCGAGGTGAAGGCGCTGTCCGACATCATCGTGACATCGTCGTCGGCCGAGAAGATCCTGGCGCAGATCCCCAAGGAGCAGAAGATCATCTTCGGCCCCGACAAGCATCTGGGCGGCTATCTCAAGCGCAAGCTGGGCCGCGACATGCTGCTGTGGCCGGGCGTGTGCATCGTGCATGAGGCGTTCAGCGAGACCGAATTGCTGAAGCTGAAGGCGCAGCATCCCGACGCGCCGGTCGCCGCGCACCCGGAATGCCCGCCCTATATCGTCGACCATGCCGATTATGTCGGGTCGACCAGCGGCATCCTGGACTTTGCCAAGACGATGCCGGGCGACACGCTGATTGTCGCCACCGAACCGCATATCATCCACCAGATGCAGAAGGCGGTGCCGGCCAAGAATTTCATCGGCGCGCCGGGCGCGGACGGCAACTGCAACTGCAATATCTGTCCCTATATGGCGCTCAACACGATGGAGAAGCTCTATCTGTCGCTGCGCGACCTGAGCCCGCGCATCGAGATGGACGAGACACTGCGCGTCGCCGCCAAGAAGAGCCTGGACCGGATGCTGGAAATGGCCAGCGGCACGGTCGGCCAGGGCGATCTGGGCGCACGCTGAGGATAGACGGGGGAGGTCGGTCACATGGTCAACCTCCCCGACAGCGACTTCGGCCTTTTCTATTATATCCTCGAATGGGCGATCCGCATCGGCGCGCTGATCGCTGTGCCCTTTCGCCGGACGCCGGCGGCGACGCGGGCATGGCTGCTGCTGATCTTCTTCCTGCCGGTGCCGGGGCTGATCCTGTTCTGGATCATCGGCAGCCCGCGTTTCCCCGAATGGCGGCGCGACCGGTTCGGCGAGCTTGATCCCTGGTTCGGCGGCATTGCGGCGCGGCTGCTGCCCCATGCGCCGTCACCCGATCCTGATCGTGCGCCGATCATCGACCTGGCCGCAAAGCTGGGCAAGATGCCGGCGACCGGCGGCAACCGGGTCGATCTGATCTTCGACTATATCGTGGCGATCGACCGGCTGGTGGCCGACATTAACGCCGCGCGGCACAGCGTGCGCATCCTGGTCTATATCTTTGCCGATGATGCGGTGGGACGGCGGGTGGCCGATGCGCTGGGCGCGGCGGTGAAGCGCGGCGTCACCGTGCAGGTGATGTATGATCCGGTCGGATCGCGGCCCTGGCGCAAGGGGATGGAAGCGATGCTGACCGCGGCGGGCGTCGAGTTGTGCGCTGCGCTGCCGTTCCGCTGGATCCGCGGGCGAACAAGGCGCGACATGCGCAACCATCGCAAGCTGTTCGTGATCGACGGGGTGATCGGCCATGTCGGATCGCAGAATATCGTCGCGCGCGACTTCAAGCCCGGCATCGTCAACCAGGAACTGGTGGCGCGGGTGGCCGGGCCGGTGGTGGCGGAGCTGGAGGCGCTGGTGCGCGCCGACTGGTATATGGAGACGCACCAGTTGCCCGAGGGGCCGGTGGTCATTCCCGAGCCGGCCGGCGACGCGGTGACGCAATTGCTGCCGAGCGGGTCCAACTATCCGCTGGAAGGGTTCAAGACGCTGCTGGTGTGGCAGTTGCACCAGGCGCGCAGCCATGTGATGCTGGTGACGCCCTATTTCATTCCCGACGATGATCTGGTCGATGCGATGCGCACGGCGGTGGTGCGCGGGGTGAAGGTCGACCTGATCGTGTCCAAGCCGGTCGACCAGTGGCTGGTCCATGCGGCGCAGGCCTCCTATTATGCCGAGCTGATGGCGGCGGGCATCGGCATCCACGCCCATCGGCCGGAATTCGTCCATGCCAAGACGGTCAGCATCGACGGTCGGCTGGCGGTGGTCGGCTCCTCCAATGTCGACATGCGCAGTTTCGAGCTGAACGAGGAGGCGAGCCTGCTCATCTATGACGCGGAAACGGTGGCGGCGGTGGAGCTGGTGCAGCGTCGTTTCATGGCGCGGGCGGAGACGCTGGACCGCGAAACATGGCGGGCGCGGCCGCTCTATCGCAAGGTTGCGGAAAATGTCGCGCGGATGGTCGGCTCGCTGTTGTAACGGCCCCGCATCATCGCCTATCGCATCGGGCCATGAGACATAAGCTGACGCTCCGTTCCGCCCTGATGGCGATCGCCATCGCTTCCGCTCCTGCCCTGATCGCCGCCGCGCCCGCCACGGGTGACGATCCCTATCTCTGGTTGGAGGATATCGAGGGCGCTAAGGCGATCGCGCAGGTCGAGCAGTGGAATGGCGAGACGGAAAAGCTGTTGCGGGCCAGCCCGCGGTTCGAGGCGGACCGGGCGCGCGCGCGCGCGATCCTGGACGATGAAAGCCAGATTGCGGTGCCCGACAAGGTGATGGGCGATCGCGTCACCAATTTGTGGCGCGACGCCAAGAATCCGCGCGGCCTGTGGCGGTCGAGCGACCTGGCATCCTATCTGGCGGGCAAGCCCAACTGGACGACGATCATCGACGTCGATGCGCTGGGCAAGGCGGAGGGCAAGAGCTGGGTCTGGCATGGCGCCGATTGCCTGGCGCCCGATTATAGTCGCTGCCTGATCTCGCTGAGCGCGGGCGGCACCGATGCCGATGTGGTGCGCGAATATGACCTCGCCACCGGCAAGTTCGTCGAGGGCGGCTTCACCCTGCCCGAAGCCAAGAGCGACGTCGCCTGGGCGGACAAGGACACGCTGCTGGTCGGCACCGACTATGGCGCGGGATCGCTGACCGCGTCGGGTTATCCGCGCATCGTCAAGCGCTGGAAGCGGGGCACGCCGCTGTCGTCGGCGACCTTGGTCAAGGAAGGCGTGGACAGCGACATTTCGGTGCGGCCGCGCGTCGAGCAGGATGGGACCAAGCGCTGGGTCTTCATCGACCGGGCGCTGACCTTCTACACCAACGACCTCTATATCGAGGGCGCGAACGGCGAGCTGATCCGCACGCCGGTGCCCGACACGGCCGATTTTCGCGGCCTGATCGGCGGGCAGATGATCGTGCTGCTGAACAAACCGCTGGGTGATATTCCGACCGGATCGCTGGTGTCCTGGCCGATCGCCGATGTGGCGGCGGGCAAGGCGGGCGCGCCGCAGGTCGTGCTGAAGCCGACCGCGACCACCGTGGTCGAAGAAGTGCGCACCACCGACAATATCCTGTGGGTGAAGCAGCTCGACAATGTCTCGGGTGTGCTGCTGGCGATGACCCGCGACGCCGCCACCGGCCGCTGGACCAGCCGTTCGGTGCCGCTGGCCGACAAGGCGACGGTCCATCTGGTCGGCACCGACGACAAGGGCGACCGGGTCTTCGCTTCGGTCGAGGGAATGCTGACCCCGCCCAGCCTGATGGTGGCAGGGGCGCAGGGAGCCGCGCAAACGATCCAGCAACTGCCCGCGCGCTTCGACGCCAGCCAGTTCGTAGTGGAGCAGCGCTTCGCCACGTCGAAGGACGGGACGAAAGTGCCCTATTTCCTGGCGCGCAAGAAGGGCGTGACGGGGCCGGTCCCGGCGTTCATCCATGCCTATGGCGGGTTCCGCGCGGCGCAGACGCCGACCTACCTCACCACCGAACCCTATCGTGCCGGGCCGCTGGGGCTGTTCTGGGTCGAGGATGGCAATGCCTATGTCCTCGCCAATATCCGGGGCGGCGGCGAATATGGCCCGGCCTGGCATCAGGATGCGCTGCGCGAGAAGCGCCAGAATGCGTTCGACGATCTGGCGGCGGTGGCCGAGGATCTGGTCAAGACCGGCGTGTCGACCAAGGGCGATATCGGCATTTCCGGCCGCTCCAACGGCGGCGTGCTGGTGGGCGCGGCGATGACGCAGCGGCCCGACCTCTATGGCGCGGTGATCGCGGGATCGCCGCTGGAGGATATGAAGCGCTATTCGCACCTGTCGGCTGGCGCGTCGTGGGTGGCGGAATATGGCGATCCCGATGTGCCGTCGGACTGGGCGTTCATGTCCAAATGGTCGCCCTATCAGAATGTGAAGACCGGGGTGCACTATCCGCCCGCCTTCTTCTACCTGTCGACCAAGGATGACCGGGTGCATCCGGGCCATGCGCGCAAGATGGCGGCGAAGCTGAAGGCGACCGGCGGCACGGTCTATTATCATGAATATCGCGAGGGCGGCCATTCGGTCGGCGCCGACCATGCCGAGGATGCGGTGCGCGCGGCGCTGCTGCACGCCTTTCTGACTCGCGAACTGGTGGAGAAGAAAAAGTGAGCGCGGCTTTCACGCTGGAAGGGTTCGACCTTGACGCCTTTGTCGCTTCGACGCTGGCGGAGGATCTGGGGCCGGACGGCCGCGACGTCACCAGCGAGGCGGTGATCCCGGCCGATGCGATCTTCGACGGCGTGATGGACAGCCGCGACGCGGTGACGCTCGCCGGCCTGCCGATCGCGGTTGCCTTCTTCCGCGCGCTCGATCCCGATGTCGAGATCGCGCTGCTGCATCAGGATGGCGACCGGGTGGCGGCGGGGACCGACATCATGCGCATCCGGGGCAAGGCGCGCGCGCTGCTGACGGCCGAGCGGTCGGCGCTCAACACGGTGCAGCATCTGACCGGCATCGCCACCATGACGCGCGCCTATGTCGATGCGATCCTGGGCACGGGCGCGACCTTGCTGGATACGCGCAAGACGATCCCCGGCCTGCGCCGGCTGGAGAAATATGCCACCCGCATGGGCGGCGCGACCAATCATCGCATGGGCCTGTGGGATGCGGCGATGATCAAGGACAATCATGTCGCGGTCGCCGGGTCGGTCGAGGAAGCGGCGCGCCGTGCGGTTGCCGCCGGCATCGCGAATATCATCGTAGAGGTCGACCGGGTCGACCAGATCGAGCCGGCGCTGGCCGCTGGCGCCACCCATTTGCTGCTCGACAATATGGATGCAGCCACGCTGCGCGGCGCCGTCACCCTGGTCGGCGGACGGGTGCCGACCGAAGCATCGGGCGGCGTCACGCTGGAGACGATCCGCGCCAAGGCGGAGACCGGCGTCAGCTATATCAGCGTCGGTCGCCTCACCCAATCTGCCCCTGCCGCCGACATCGGACTGGATTTTTCCCATGCGTAAATATCTGCTGCCCCTGATCGCCCTGCTGCTGCCCGGCATCGCCCACGCCCAGGCCAATCAGTGCCGCCTGCCCGAGATCATCGCCCGCCCGCAGGTGGAGGGGCCGAGCGCCGACGAGCCCAAGCGGGTGCTGCCGATCGGCTATTACACGCTGGCCGTCAGTTGGAGCCCGCAATATTGCAAGACGTCGCGGGGCGGCGCCCGCGATGCCTTCCAGTGCGGGTCGGGCAATGATTTCGGTTTCACCCTGCATGGCCTGTGGCCCGATGGCTATGGCAAGGAATGGCCGCAATATTGCAAACCGGCCGCGCCGTTGCCGCGCAAGGTGATCAGCGAGCATCTCTGTTCGACGCCTTCGGTGCAACTGATTCAGCATGAATGGGTCAAGCATGGCACCTGCATGCCGACCACGCCGACCAAATTCTTTGCTCTGTCGCGCAAGCTCTATCAGGCGCTGCGCTATCCCGACATGGCGGCGCTGGCCGCGCGGCCGACCCTGTCGGCGCAGGATTTCGCCAAGGCGTTCGCGGCGGAGAACAAGGGCATGGTCGCCGATGGCATCCGCCTGAACGTCAACCGCGACGGCGCGCTGAGCGAAGTGTGGATCTGCATGGACCGCAAATTTCGTTACATGGCCTGCCCGCCGCAGCAGGGTGGCGTGCGCGACCGGGCGCAGCTGCGGATCGAGCCGAGAGGCTGATCTGGGTCAGCCGTCGCCGATCAGCCGTCGATCGTCACTGTCGAGGGATGGTGGCGATCGAGATGCTTGCGGATGATGCGCAGATTCTTCGTGTTCGACTTGTAGAGAAAGTCGAAGATGTCGCCGGCAAAGGGAATGGCGCCGACCAGCGTGTCGACGCCGACATTGGCGGCCATGCGGGTGAGCTGCCATTTCGACAGACCGAGATTGCGGGCTTCCCACACGATCCAGGCGCCCATGGCGGCGGTCGCGATGTCGCCGACGACGGGGACGAGACCGATCAGGCTGTCCATGCCGACCCGGCGCTTCGTGCCGGGGATGACGAACAGTCCCTCCAGCACGGCCTCCATCATCTCGATCCGGCGACGGATCGAGGCGGGGTCGCGGCCGAAACCGGGCATGTCACGAACAAGGTCATCGAACTGCTTGGCCGAAACGGGCATTCCATCACTCTCCAAAGCCCCGTGCTGCCGGATAACGTCCGGCGCGGCAAAAAGGGCGCAGACCCTTAATTGGTGCTGCGGAAGAGATGGTTCAATGGGTGGCGGCCACGCGGCGAGGGCAGAAAGCCGCTGAGCCGTTTTGACACCAGAGACCAGCGGATCGGTGCGCCGAGCGGGATATAGCCATCATGGCCCTGAATCAGGCCCACCGCCTGGGCGACGCGGGCGGCGCGCTCCTCCGCCGTGCTGGCGAGGCTGGCGGCCTGCAGCGCGGCTTCGCCCTCCGGGCTGCAGTGAATCTTGCGGGCACAGCCGATGCGGCCGAGATACCAGAGCGCGCTGTCATAGGCGGCGACCTCGTCGATCAGGGACAGGTCCGCCTTGTCGGCCAGATCGACCCGCTCTGCGGCAAGGCCGATGGCGCCCAGATCGCGCGCCAACAGGCCGAACAACAGGGTCGAGCCGGGGCCGGCGGGCAGGGCGATGCGCAGCGGCGGCGGATCGCCATGGGTGCCACGCCAGCGGTCGATGATGGCGCGGCCCTGTGCGCGGCGATCATCCATCGCCTGCCCGACCCAGGCGGGCGTGGGCGGCGCCACCGGCAGGTCGAGCTGGCCGGGCAGCAACTGCTCGCTGATCGCCCAGCCGCCCAGCGGGAACATCTGGAGCAGCTGGTTGCGATCGACCGCCATGTTGATTGCGGCGCGCACGCCGTCATCGTCAAGCAGATCGCCCTTGCCGGTGACGGCAAGGCCCAGCAGCCCCTGCACCGGGTCCATCCGCACCGCGTCGCGATCGATGCCGGCGGGCACCAGCAGGGGCAGGTCGGCATAGCGGCCGCCCAGCACCAGCGCCGACTGTTTCTCGCGGAAGCGGATGATGGCGAGGGACGCGCGCTCGGCGCGCAGCACGCGGGTCTGCCAGGCGGGGACGCCGGCTTCCTCTTCATCGCTGTCGGCATCGTCGCCGCTGAGGCGATCGACCGGGGCGAGCATCGCCGCGCCGCTGCGCCAGACGCTGCGATAGGGGCCGGTGCCGCCGTCGCGCGACAGCACCGCCATTTGCGGTTGGGCCAGCATCTGCAGCACATAGGGGCGGGCGGCGGCCATGCGAATCTCGATCACCTCGCCGGTCATCGGCACGACCGCCTGCACCGCGTCGAGGGGCCCGTCGGGGTCGAGCTGGCGCAGCATTTCGATCCGCGCCATCAGCATGCGGGCGACATCGGGCGCGGTGACGCGGGCGCCATTGGCCCAAAAGGCGCGGCGCAGGCGGAAAATATAGCTGCGCCCGTCATCCTCCACGACCCAGCGCTGGGCGAGGGCCGGCAATATGTCGCCGCCGGCATCGAAGGCGACCAGCCCCTGGGCGGTCGCCTCCAGGATCAGCTTGGCCGCCGGATTGGGCAGGTTCTGCAAGGGCTTGGCAAGTTCGGTGCGGCTGCCGATGACGCTGACCACCACCGGGCCGCTGCCTTCGTCGGAGCAGCTGCCGAGCGCGAGGCTGGCCCCGGCGATCAGGGCGGCGCGGCGCGACAGGCGACGCAGGCGAGGCGAGACGGCGAACATGCAGGAACGGGCTTAGCCGGACGGGGCGCCGCCGCCAACCGCGATCGGCGCTTTTGCTAATGTCACAAAACCGACATCTGAAAGACGCTGCAATGTAACATAAGATTCATACTGGCGTCCCCGAAACAGGGGAATGGACAGGAATGACGCTCCGATTGCGACTGGCCGCCGGCACCGCGCTGGCGACGCTGATGATCTCCGCGCCGGCACAGGCGCAGGATAATGCGGCCTTGCAGCGCCAGATCGACGAACTCAAGGCGCAGGTGCAGGCGCTGACCGCCGCACTGGCCGCCAACAAGAGCGCGCCGCCGGTGGCGGCCGCGCCAGCGCCCGCGGTGGACGCCGCTCCGGCGCCTGCTGCGCCCGTCGCCCTTGCCGCTGCACCGGCCGCGTCGGCGGCCGTCCCAGTGTCGGCGGAGGCGCCCAAGTCCAAGGCCTGGTACGAGAAGCTGTCGCTGCGCGGCTATACCCAGATGCGCTATAATGGCTTCCTGTCGGGCGACGATACGGCGCCGGCCGGCCAGTCCCGTTTGCGTTCTCCTCATGACAGTTCGATTTCGGATCGCGGCGGCTTTTCGCTGCGCCGGGCGCGGTTGGTGCTGCAGGGCGATGTGTCGGACCGGGTGTCGCTCTATCTCCAGTCCGATTTCGCGTCGGCGGTGAACAACCAGGCGGGCAGCGAGCGGCGCGAGGGCTTCGTCCAGCTGCGCGATGCCTATGCCGATGTCTTCCTCGACAAGGACAAGAATTGGCGTGTGCGCTTCGGTCAGTCGAAAGTGCCGTTCGGCTGGGAGAATATGCAGTCCTCGTCCAACCGACTGACGCTGGACCGCAGCGACGCGATCAACAGCGCGGTGCCCAGCGAGCGCGATCTGGGCATTGTCACTTATTATACCCCGTCGTCGGTGCAGCAGATCTGGGACCGGCTGGGGCATGACGGGCAGAAGCTGTTCGGCAATTATGGCGCCTTTGGCCTGGGCGTCTTCAACGGGCAGGGCACCAACCGGACCGAGCAGAATCGCGGGCTGATGAAGGTGGCGTTCGCGACCTGGCCGTTCGAACTGGACGGGCTGGGTGGCGCCTTTGAGGGCCAGGTGCTGGAAATCGGCGGATCGGCGATGATGAACGATGTGCAGCCCGAACTGCGTAGCGGCGGCGTCAGCACGATCGCCTATGACGATGATCGCGTCGGCCTGCACGCCATTCTCTATCCCCAGCCCTTCGGCATCCAGGCCGAATGGAATTGGGGCAAGGGGCCGGAATATGACCTCGCCAGCCAGTCGATCGAGACCAAGAATCTGAGCGGCGGCTATGTCCAGATGATGTATCGCCTGCCGACCGAGACGATCGGCGCGCTGATGCCCTATGCCCGCTGGCAGCATTATCGCGGCGGATGGAAGGCCGGCACCAACGCGCCGCGGCTGGAAACCGACGAATTCGAACTGGGTGTGGAATGGCAGCCGTGGAAGGCGCTGGAATTCACCTTCGCCTATGCCCGGATGAAGCGCGCCGAAGCCGACGAACGCCGCACCGGCCGGGCGGAAGGCAATCTGATCCGCACGCAGGTGCAGTGGAACTACTGACCGGCCATGCCCCTGTCAGGGCGTGACCGGCGGTAGCGGATCCTTCTGCGCTGCGGCCTTGCCGTCAGGGTTGAAGAGCATGATCCGATCCTTGCTCGCGTCATAGCGCGGCCAGGCGGCAAGGCCGGTGCCGTTCGGATCGCCGCTGCGCGCGAAATTGACGATATAGGCGCTGATGGTGCGGCCCATCTCATTGTCGCGCGGCGTGGTCGCGGCGCCATATTTGATCGCCTGGGTGTCGAAGAAATAGGGGATGTCGGTGGCATGGCCCGCACCGGGCTTGCCCACCGAGGTTGCGACATAGTCGAAGCGATAGGCGTAGACCGGCAGCTTCGCCGCGGCGAGCGTGGCGGCGACGGTGCGGGCACCGCCGACCATGAAGCCGGTCGGGCCGCCAATATCGGCGCTGGTCGCGCCGACCATCACCGGCACATGGGCGAAATTGCCGGCCGCATAGGCTGCGGCGGGATTGACCGCGATCTTCCCGTCGGGGAAGGGCGGGCTGTAGGGGCCAAGCTGGCCCTTGAACATGCCTTCCAGGTTGAGGCCGTCGATCACCTGATCGGCGGGGAGGGCGCGCAGCCCCTTGAGCGCGGCGGCGTCGCTGCCCTTGATCCCCTTGGTCGCGGCGAAGGCTTCGCCGATCGTCGCGGCGCTGCCGTCCTTTGGCCCCATCATTTGGCCGTCGCCGCCCGACATGATGACCGCGCGCTGGAACAGGCCCTGCGACAAAGGCGAGGTCAGCAGCGCGTGGACCGACATGCCGCCCGCGCTTTCGCCGATGATGGTGATGTTGGCGGGATCGCCGCCGAAGCGGGCGATGTTGCGCTTCACCCATTGCAACGCCGCGACCTGATCCATCAGGCCGTAATTGCCGGTGAGGCCCTTGTCCTCGTTGGCGGCGGCAAGGGCGGGGTGGGCGAAGGTGCCGAAACGGCCGAGCCGATAGTTGAAGCTGACCACCATCAGCCCCTGCTTCGCCAGCGCAGCGCCTGCATAGGTTGGCGGGGAGGAGCCGCCATTCACGAAGCCGCCGCCATAGATCCAGAAGAGGACCGGCAGCTTGGCGGTGGCGCCGGTGGGCTTCCAGACATTGGCGTAGAGGCAGTCCTCGGCCGGCGGGGTGCCGAGCGGCGCGGCGTCGCTGGGGAAGGGGAGCTGCATGCAGTCGTTGCGATAGGCGGTGGCTTCGCGCACGCCCTGCCAGCGGGCCGAGGGCTGGGGCATGCGCCAGCGCAGGTCGCCGACCGGCGGCGCAGCGAAGGGAATGCCCTTCCAGCTTTCCACCCCGGCATCGAGCGCGCCATGGACGATTCCCGCCTCGGTCTGGACCATCTGTGGCTGGGGCGTGGGGGAACGGGCGGCGAGCGGGGCTGTGCCAAGGGCGCTGGTGCCGAGCAACAGGGCGCCCAGCCCGATGATAGTGGTCCGCCGCATCGCCTGCATCCTCCATTCCATTCTGTGGGCGGGAATAGAGGCAAATATGGCGCGGAAATCAATCCGCTTGATCGGACAAAGAAAAAGGGGCGGCGCCCGAAGGCACCACCCCAAATTTCTCCGGTTGCAACCGGAAAGCCGGGCCTTGCCGAAGCAAGGCCGCAACAGCTTACTTCAGCTCGACGGTCGCGCCGGCTTCTTCCAGCTGCTTCTTCAGCTTTTCAGCTTCGTCCTTGCTGGCGCCTTCCTTGACAGCCTTCGGGGCGCCTTCGACCAGAGCCTTGGCTTCGGTCAGGCCCAGGCCGGTGATGGCGCGGACTTCCTTGATGACGTTGATCTTCTTGCCACCGTCGCCGGTCAGGATCACGTCGAATTCGGTCTGCTCTTCAGCAGCCGGAGCGGCGCCGCCAGCAGCCGGAGCGGCCACAGCGACAGCAGCGGCGGCCGAAACGCCCCACTTTTCTTCCAGAGCCTTCGACAGCTCAGCGGCTTCGAGGACGGTGAGGGCCGAGAGCTGATCGACCAGAGCGTTGATGTCTGCCATTTTTCAATTCCTTCTAAGGGGCGATTGCCCCGAACAAATGAGGTTCAAAAGTTAATGAGGATGAGGGGCGGCTCAGGCCGCTTCCTTCTCCGCATAGGCGTTGAAGACGCGCGCAAGCTGCGCAGCCGGTGCCTGGGTGACGGTTGCGAGCTTGGTAGCCGGGGCGACCAGAAGGCCGACCAGCTTCGCACGCAGTTCATCCAGCGACGGCATCGATGCCAGGGCCTTGACGCCCTCCGCATCGAGCAGCACTTCGCCCATCGCGCCGCCAACGATCTCAAGCTTGTCGTTGGTCTTCGCGAAATCGACTGCAACCTTGGCGGCTGCAACCGGATCGACCGACGAGGCGAGGCCGACGGGGCCGGTCAGCAGTTCGCTGATGCCGGTATAGTCGGTGCCTTCGAGGGCGATCTTGACGAGGCGGTTCTTCGTAACCTTGTAGGACGCACCGGCGTCGCGCATCTTCTGGCGCAGGACGGTCGACTGAGCGACGGTCATGCCGAGGTTGCGGGTCACGACGACCACGCCAACTTCTGCCAGCTGAGCGTTCAGCGCGGAGACGACCTCAGATTTCTGATTACGATCCATGCCATTCTCCACTTCATGTCCGCGTCGCTTGCGCCACGCGAACGGCTAAAACCCATGGCAAGCCATGGGGCAGTTAAGTCCGAAGGGGAGAGGTCGACTGGCCCATATCCTCGAAAAGGAAATCAGGCAGACCCGAATCGGGCGCATGGCCCGTCCGGTAAAGAACTTTTCCCCGTCTAGGCTGGAGATTAAGAAGGGCAAATTTCCTTCACCAACTGTCTCGGACGGAAGACCAATGGCGTGAGCCACGGGTCTGCTGGGGCGCCCTTACAGATTTTGGGCCATGCTGTCACGCGGAATCTGGAGCGAGGAACGGTTGCGATTGCGCAACGGCATTGTGCCTTCGTTGGACGCGCTATAGCATGACCAAGTCATGCATTTTTGGGTAAATGTGGCGCTTAGCGCATTCTGCTGCACGATGTTGGGCAGCGCTGGCTATACCGAACCCGAGGATTTGTCGGACATGCCGCCGGATGAGCGGGCATCGCTTGTCGCTATAATTGCCTGGCATGATTGCATGGCACCGGTCGTTCGCAAGGTGAAGAACTGGCGTCCGCTTGATGATCGTGAGGTCAACGCGCTGGGATATGCCTGTCCTGCTGAATTGCGTGCTGCGGCAGAGCGGCTGTCCGAACGTAATTGGTCGGCGGAGCAAGTTCCGCCCAGCTATTTTGCTATGAGCCGCGAGCAGCGGATTTTGTCGCATGAGCGGGAATTGGCCGAGAGCTTTTGGTGTGAATTCCGCCAATGCTACATATTGTAGCGTATCGATCCCGGCATAATGCGGCGATTGGCGGTGGAGGACGCTGTCCCCCACCGCCTCTTCTGTCCTAGACCCGGTCCGCCTGCACCACCGTATCGAGGGCACGGAGCGCCGAGACGATGCGGCTCAGATGCTGGGCGTCTGCCACTTCCAGGTCGATGATGTCGGTGTGGAAGGGGCCTTCGCGATTGACCAGTTGCAGGTTGAGGATGTTCGCCTTGGTCGCGCCGAACACATTGGCGACGGCGGCGAGCGCGCCGGGCTGGTTCTTGACGATGACCTGCAGCCGGGCGGTGCCACCCTTGGACTTGCTGTCCCAGCTGAGGTCGACCCAGTCGTCGTCCTGCCCCGCCTCCAGCGTGCGGCAGTCGATGGTGTGGACCTCGATCGGCTCGCCGGTGCGGCGGATGCCGACGATGCGGTCGCCCGGAACCGGGTGGCAGCATTCGCTCAGCTTGTAGGCGATGCCCGGCGTCAGGCCGCGGATCGAGACCGGGGCATGCTGGCGCGGATGGGCTTCCACCAGTTCCTCGCCGCTGGTGGAGCCGGGGATCAGCGCCTCCATCACTTCGGAATCGAGCAGGCGATGGGTGGCGATCGCCACCATCAGCGAGGCGCGATCCTCCAGCTTCAGCCGCTTGAGCGCGGCATTGAGCGCCTTGTCGCCCAGCTCGCTCGCCAGTTCGGGCGAGAAGCGGCCGATGATTTCCTCATAGAGTTTTTCGCCCAGCGCCACTTCCTCGCCGCGCTGCTTCTGGCGGATGAAGCGGCGGATGGCGGCGCGCGCCTTGCCGGTGATGGCAAAGCTGAGCCAGCCGGGCTGGGGTTCCTGGCCGGCTGATTTCAGGATTTCGACCTGGTCGCCATTTTCAAGAGAGGTGCGCAGCGGCACCACCCGGCCATTCACCTTCGCCCCGACGGTCTGGTTGCCGAGCGAGGTGTGGACGGCATAGGCGAAATCGACCGGAGTCGACCCCTTGGGCAGCTGGTGCAGCTCCCCCTTGGGCGAGAAGGCGAAGATGCGATCCTGGTACATCGCCATGCGGGTATGTTCGAGCAGCTCGTCGGCATCCTGGCTCTGTTCCAGGATCTCGACCAGGTCGCGCAGCCAGGCCGCATTCTGGTCGGTGGCGTCGCCCTTCTGCTTGTAGGCCCAGTGCGCCGCAAGGCCAAGTTCGGCGTCATTATGCATGTCGCGGCTGCGGATCTGCACCTCGATACGAGCATTTTCCTGATGGATGACCGTGGTGTGCAGCGAGCGGTAGCCGTTGCGCTTGGGGGTGGAGATATAATCCTTGAACCGGCCCGGCACCATCTTGAAGGTCTGGTGGATGACGCCGAGCGCGCGATAGCAATCCTCGGTCGTCTCGGTGATGACGCGGAAGGCCATGACGTCGGTCAGCTGTTCGAAGCTGATGTGCCGTTCCTGCATCTTCTTCCAGATGGAATAGGGATGCTTTTCGCGGCCCGACACGGTGACGGACAGATTATGGCCGCCCAGCAGCAATTGCAGTTCGGCGCCGATCCGGTCGACCTTGTCATGGCCGCCTTCCTTCAATTGCTCCAGCCGCTTGGTGATGCTGTCATAGGCTTCGGGTTCCAGCACGCGGAACGAGAGAAGCTGCATCTCGCGCATGAAGTCATACATGCCGATCCGCTCCGCCAGCGGGGCATAGATGTCCATCGTCTCCTTGGCGATGCGACGGCGCTTCTGCTCATTCTTGATGAAGTGCAGCGTGCGCATATTGTGCAGCCGGTCGGCCAGCTTCACCAGCAGCACGCGGATATCGTCCGACATGGCGAGCAGGAACTTGCGCAGATTCTCGGCCGCCCGCTCATTTTCGGACATGGCCTCGATCTTGGAGAGCTTGGTCACGCCGTCGACCATGCGGGCGACATCCTTGCCGAACGCCTCCTCGATCTCGTCATAGGTGACCAGCGTATCCTCGATCGTGTCATGCAGCAGCGCGGTCACGATCGTCTGGTCGTCCAGATAGAAGTCGGTCAGGATACCCGCGACCTCGATCGGATGGCTGAAATAGGGGTCACCGCTGGCGCGCTTCTGGCTGCCATGCTTCTGGACGGAGAAGACATAAGCGCGGTTGATCATCGCTTCATCCGCATCCGGATCGTAGCGCTTTACCCGTTCGACAAGTTCATATTGACGTAGCATCGTTTCCCGATTGTGTGGGAAGCGCCTTGCAGCGCAACAAAAAAATCCCGATCTGTGTGATTTGGGTTGCCTTTGTGCAACTTTTGCAACGGTTGCCGCTTTGCGCTATTAGATCGACATCATGAAACATAATCTTGCCCAGGACCTTGAACAATGCGCCCTTCCCGCCGCGCTGGAGGCGATGGGTGAGCGCTGGTCCTTCCTGATCCTGCGCGGCGCCCTGTCGGGCATTCGCCATTTCGAGGAGTTCCAGTCGACGCTGGGCATCGCCCGCAACATCCTGGCCAACCGCCTCGCGCGGCTCGTCGAAAATGGCATCATGCTGCGCCAGCCGATGCAGTGCGACCGGCGCAAGGTCGAATATCGGCTGACCGAAAAGGGGCAGGAACTGGCCCCGGCGATGATTGCGCTGCGCCAGTGGGGCGAGAAATGGGGCAGCGCGCCGCCCTTCTGCCAAGTGCTGGCGGACAAGCGTGATGGCCTGCCGATCCGCGCGATCGCGATCCAGGCGCATGACGGCCGCACGCTGGACCTGAGCGATCTGGTCTGGCTGTGCCGCGACGAAGTGACCCCGATGGCGCAAGAGCCGGCTGCGGCGGCCTGATACCGGACGACGGGGCGGCTTCACCATGGCGCTGAAATCGCCTAGGCTGTCGGCAATGTCAGTCCATCCCCTGCAGCCCAAACCCTTTTTCGCGGACAAGAATCGCGCTTTCTGGAACCTCCAGTCGCTTGGCTGGGCCGGGGCCTTCCTGCTGCGCGGGTCGTCCACCATCGCCAATGGTCAGCCGCTGTCCAGCCTGATCCCGGTGCTGATCTCCACCGTCACCGGCTATTCGGCGACCTTGCTGATCGCGGTCGCCTTCCGCTTCCTGCAAAAACAGCGGCCGATCCTGACCTGGGGCGCGTCGATCGTCACCGTGGTCGCCGCCGCTGCGATGGTCGCCTTCATCGACGCCTGGGTCTTTTCGACCCAGAACAAGGGCAGCGAAACCGCCGGGTTGCAGCTGTTTCTGGGCGCCTTCTATCTGTCGATGACGCTGCTGGGCGCCTGGTCGGCGCTCTATTATGCGATCAACTTCTACCTGACGGTGGAGGAGCAGGCGGACCAGTTGCTGCATCTGGAGAATCAGGCGTCGAGCGCGCAGCTCGCCATGCTGCGCTACCAGCTCAATCCGCATTTCCTGTTCAACACGCTCAATTCCATCTCGACCCTGGTGCTGCTCAAGGAAACGACGCGCGCCAATGCGATGCTGTCGCGGCTGTCCTCCTTCCTGCGCTACACGCTGATCAACGAGCCGACCGCGCAGGTGACGATCGAGCAGGAGATCGAGACTCTGAAACTCTATCTGGAGATCGAGAAGATGCGCTTCGAGGACCGGCTGCGCCCGTCCTTCGACGTCCATCCCTCGGTAGCCCATGCACGCCTGCCGTCGCTGCTGCTGCAGCCGCTGGTGGAAAATGCGATCAAATATGCGGTCACGCCCAAGGAGGAAGGGGCGGAAATCTCGGTCTCGGCGCAACCCGCCGGTGAAAATGTCCGGATCGTCGTGTCGGACAGCGGGCCGGGATTGAACGATGGCGCAATGAAGCCACACATTCCGGTCAGCGAGGGGACGGGCGTCGGCCTGCCGAACATCCGGGACCGGTTAATTCAGGCCTTCGGGGAACGACAGCGGTTCGAAACGCGTTCCACGCAAAGCGGATTTTCGGTCATCATCGAAATTCCGCTTAACATGGATGAAACATCGAAAGTGGCCGCATGACCATCAGAACAATCCTCGTCGACGACGAAAGCCTGGCTATCCAAGGCCTTAAGCTCCGTCTGCAAGCGCATGAGGATGTCGAAATCATCGAGACCTGCACCAATGGCCGCGAAGCCATCCGTGCCATCAAGACGCATAAACCCGACCTTGTGTTCCTCGATATCCAGATGCCCGGCTTCGACGGCTTCTCCGTCGTCCAGGGGATGATGGAGGTCGAACCACCGTTGTTCATCTTCGTTACCGCCTATAGCGACCATGCGATCCGCGCCTTCGAGGCACAGGCGGTCGATTATCTGATGAAGCCGGTGGACGAAGGCCGCCTGGCCGATGCGCTCGACCGGGTGCGGCTGCGCCTGTCCGAGAAGAAGCAGGTTCAGGAAGCCGAAAAGCTGCGTGAGGTGCTGGCCGAAGTGGCGCCCGACGCGATGCACGACTTTGCCAATGGCGACGAGGATGCGCCGGCGTCGAACCGCTTCGAAAAGCTGATCAACATCAAGGATCGCGGGCAGATTTTCCGCGTCGACGTGGATTCGATCGAGCGGATCGACGCGGCGGGCGACTATATGTGCATCTATACCGCCGACAACTCGCTGATCCTGCGCGAGACGATGAAGGATCTGGAAAAGCGGCTCGACCCGCGCAATTTCCAGCGCGTCCATCGCTCGACCATCGTCAACCTGAGCCAGGTGCGTCAGGTGAAGCCCCATACCAACGGCGAATGCTTCCTGGTGCTGGAATCCGGCGCCCAGGTGAAGGTCAGCCGTTCCTACCGCGACGTCGTCGCGCGTTTCGTCCACTGACGAAACGGCGCCGGCCGCCCGTGCAGGGGCGGCCGGCCGTTTGGTGCGGGATGCCTGAACCGATCCCGGAGTCTGTTTGGAAAAATCGCGAAAGAGCGATTTTTCGGTACGGTACCAGCCCGCTCCCCCGCCCAACCACCCGACAGGATGACAGTGGATCGGGTGGTTGGGCGGGGGAGCGGGCTGGTACCACCATTTCTCAAATGCTATCTTCCTCAATCCATCGTCCGCACTGGACGGACGATCAATTCATTCACATCGACATCGTCGGGCTGTTCCACCGCATAGGCGATGGCGCGGGCGATCGCGTCGGGCGTCAGGGCGATGGCGCGGAAATCCTCCATCGCGGCGGCGGCGCCCGCTTCGGTGATGGTACTGGCCAGTTCGGATTCGACCACGCCGGGCGACACAATGGTGACGCGGATATCGTCATGCTCCATCCGCAGCCCGTCGGAAATGGCGCGCACCGCATATTTGGTCGCCGAATAGACGCCGCAGGTCGGCCAGACGCGATAGCCGCCGATCGACGCGATATTGACGAAATGGCCGCTGCCCTGGGCCTTGAAGCGGGGCAGGGCGGCGGCGATGCCGTGCAGCACGCCGCGGATGTTGACGTCGATCATCCGGTCCCATTCCTCGACCTTCAAGCTGTCGAAGCGCGACAGCGGCATCAGCCCGGCATTGCTGACCAGCACGTCGATGCGGCCAAATTCGGCCTGCGTCGCGGCAATGAACGCCTCGACATCGGCGCGGTCGGTGACGTCGAGCGCGCGGAAGGCGACCGTGCCGCCGGCAGCGTTCAGTTCGTCGGCAAGCGCGGCCAGCCGGTCGGTGCGGCGGGCGCCCAGCATCAGCTTCGCGCCGCGCGCCGCCAGCAGCCGCGCCGTGCCCTCGCCAATGCCGCTGCTGGCGCCGGTGATCGCGATGACCTTGTTCTCGATAGCCATGATTGAAGCTCCATCCTTGGGGCGGATCGACATCCGATCCGATGGAGCAGGAATGCGCCCGATTGCCCCCGGAGCGGTAGAATGGTCCTGCGCCATGATTGCACGATATTCCGAATGAATGATCGGGCGTGGTGGTTGGCGGGCTTATGGACTATCTAGATTGCCTGAAATTCCTGGAAGGCGGTGTGGGTGAGTCATGAACATCTGGGCGAGAAGATCGCCCGCCATATGGACGCGGACGGCATATGCGACACGCTGATCCCGCGCCTGACGCTGGTGCGCTGGTCGCAGCCGGGCGAACCGGTGCATATGCTCCAGCGCCCGGCGCTCTGCATCATCGCGCAGGGTGCCAAGCAGGTGATGATGGGCGACGCGGTCATAGCCTATGGGCCGGCCAGCTATCTGGTCGCTTCGCTCGACCTGCCGATCACCGGCACGGTGACGCAGGCGGATGCGGACAGCCCCTATCTCTGCTTCTGCCTCTATCTCGACCCGGCGATGCTGTCCGACATCGCGCTGGCTCTGCCGGCTGCTGCTGCGGCGGTGGAGGAGGGGCGGGCGCTCTCGCTCCATCCGATCACGCCCGAACTGCTGGACGCGGCGAGCCGGCTCACCGGCCTGCTCGGCCAGCCGGACAGTGCCGCCCTGCTGGCGCCATTGGTCGAGCGGGAATTGCTGCTGCGGTTGATGATGGGACCGAGCGGCGGGTTGCTGCGTGCGATTGCCAGTGGCGACAGCCGCACCGGCCAGATTGCGCGCGCGATCCGCTGGCTCAAGGCCCATTATCGCGAACCGTTCAGCGGCCCGGTGCTGGCCGATCTTGCCGGCATGAGCCTGTCGAGCTTCCACGATCATTTTCGCCGCGCGACGGCGATGACGCCGCTGCAATATCAAAAGCAGCTGCGGCTCCAGCAGGCACGGCAGATGATGCTGGCACAGCGGATCGATGCGGCCGAGGCCGGCTATCAGGTCGGCTATGACAGCCCGTCCCAGTTCAGCCGCGAATATCGCCGCCTGTTCGGCGCGCCACCGCAGCGCGACGTCGGCCGGTTGCGCGCCATGCCGAACCGGGCGCTGGCGATCTGAGGAATCGGGGGATTTCCCTTAGCGGAACACCCATTGCCGGTTGAGGCCGAACACCACGGCGGGGGTGAGGAAGATCATCGCCGGGATCGGCGACCATTCGGGCCAGCGCATATGGGTGACGCACAGATAGACCCACAGGGCGTTGAGCGCATAGCTGATCAGCGAGACGGCGACGAAGCGGAAGCCGCGCGCGGCATGGCCCGATTGGCTGCCATGGCCGCGGAAGGTGAAGGCATTGTGCAGCACATAGCCGATCGCCACCGCGCACAGATAGCCGATGCCGTTGGCGACCTGCGGGTGGAGGCCGACTGGTGCCGCCAGCGTCCAATAGATCGCCGCCTGGCAGGCGGTGATGAACAGGCCGCTGATGCCATAGCGCAATATCTGCCAGAACAGGGCCTGATGGGCCGGCGACAGTCGGTCGATGATTTTCATGGAGCCCCGTTGCGCTTTGGTGTGGAGCGTCTAATCCACCGGCCATGAATTTGCAAAGCTGGCCTGCTTTTCGCGCCCGCGCGTCCCATTGGTTCGCGATCCTCACCGCCTATGCCGATCGCCACTGGAAGTGGCTGACCTTCCTGATCTGGATCGCGATCTTGGTCGGCATGCTGGTCGACCGCTGGCCCGCGATCCACTGGCTGACGCTCAGCGATACGGACGACAATATCCGCTTCGTTCAGGTGAAGGACTGGCTGGCCGGGCAGGGCTGGTATGATTTGCGCCAATATCGGCTCGATCCGCCGGGCGGCGCCAATATCCACTGGTCGCGGCTGGTCGACATCCCGCTTGCCGGGCTGATGCTGTTCTTCCGCGCCTTTGTCGAACAGGATCTGGCCGACCGGCTGGCCTGCGCGATCGCGCCGCTGCTGCCGCTGTTCCTGCTGATGTTGAGCCTGGGATCGATCGCCCGGCGGCTGGCGGGCGATGCGGTCGGCGCGCGCTGGGCCTGGCTGTTCGCGGTGCTGGCGCCGCTCGCCGCGCAGATGGGCCTGGGCATGTTCGCGCCGATGCGGATCGATCATCATGGCTGGCAGCTGGCACTGGCGCTGACGATGATGGCGGGGCTTATCGATCGCAACTGGTTGCGCGGCGGCGTGGTGGCCGGCGTGTCGAGCGCCCTGTCGGTGGCGATCGGCATGGAGATGATCGTCTATCTCGCCGCCGGCGGTGCGCTGGTGGCGCTGCGCTGGGTGTTCCGCGATGGGCCCGGGCGGCGGATGCTGCCCTATGGCGTCAGCCTCGCGGGGGCGACCTCGCTCTGCTACGTCCTCTTCGCCAGCTACGACAATCGCCACATGGTGTGCGATGCCATCTCGCCCATCTGGGTCGCGGTGTTCGGCGCGGCCGGTGCGGGCATGGTGCTGCTCGGCCGCCTGCCGCTGCGGCTCTGGTGGCAGCGGCTGATCGCCGGCATCATCGTCGGCGGCGCGGTGGGCCTGTTCTTCCTGCTCAATTGGCCGCAATGCCTGACCCCCTATCAGATCTCGCCTGAGCTGCAGCAGCTCTGGCTCGCCAATATCCGGGAAGCCAAGCCGATCACCGCGCAGGCGCAGAGCCTGGTCGTGCCGCTGATGGCGCTGCCGGCGGTGGGCCTTCTCGGCCTGCTCTGGGCGCTATGGGAACTGCGGCGCGACAGCGACCGGCTCTGGGCCTTCGCGACGATCGGCCTGATGATGCTTTTCTCGACCGCCTTGCTCTTCTGGCAGCTGCGTGCGGGGCCGGCGGCGCAGTTGCTGGCGATCCCACCCGCTGCCTGGGCCGGATGGCGGCTGGTGACGGCGATCTTCACCGGATCGCGCCGGGTGCGCATCCTGGCCGGGATCGGCGCACTGCTGGTCGGCGCCATTGCCTGTGCCTATCCGCTCTATCCGCAGGTGATCGCGCTGTGGCAGCAGGCGACCGGCACCAAGCCCAAGCCATGGCGCCCGTCCGCCATTGCCCGCACCGACGCGATCAAGAAGGCCAATGGCCGCTGTCGCACCCTGCCGGCGCTGGAGGTGCTGGACCAGCTGCCGCCGGCGACCATCTTCACCATGGTCGATCTGGGGCCGCGCATCATCGCCACGACGCATCATAGCGCGGTGGCCGGCCCCTATCATCGCAATGGCGCGACGATCCTCGACATGCATCATGCCTATGACGGGCCGGCCGACGCCTTCCGTCCGATCGCGGCGAAGCATCATGCGACCTATTTGCTGGTCTGTCCCAATTTCCCCGAAGGGACCATCTATCAGTCGCGCAGCCCGCGCGGCTTCTACGCGGACCTGATGCGCGGCACGATTCCGGCCTGGTTGCAGCCGGTGACGCTCAAGACGGCGATGACGCTGCCCTACACGCTCTACAAGATTGATTATTCAGCGCCGGGCGGCAAAAAAGTCGCGCAGCAGCGCTGATCCCTCCGCCTCGGCCAGCCCGCCATAGATTTCCGGGCGGTGCAGGCATTGCGGCTGGGCAAAGAGGCGCGGTCCCTGTTCGACCGCGCCGCCCTTGGGGTCGGACACCGCATAATAGAGCCGGGCGACGCGCGCGTGGGAAATCGCGCCCGCGCACATTGGGCAGGGCTCCAGCGTCACCCACAGGTCGCAGCCGGTCAGGCGGAAGTCGCCAATCCGGGCGGCGGCGGCGCGAATCGCCACCATTTCGGCATGGGCAGTGGGGTCGTTGTCGCGGCGGTTGCGATTCTCGCCCTCGCCGATGATGACGCCATCGCGCGTGACCACGGCGCCGATCGGCACCTCGCCCGCTGCCTCTGCCGAGCGGGCCAGCGCAAAGGCGCGGCGCATGGGTTCGGGCAAGGGAAAGGGCGAGGTCATGACCCCGCCTTAGTCTGAGAGGGAGAGCCGCACCAGCCTTCAGCGGAAGGCGCGGGACTCGGCTGAACCCCCACCCGGCCTCCCATTCCAGGATAGGCTGTTGGGCGGCCGGGTGGGGGTGCGGGCTGGTGCCGTCCATGCGCCAGGAGGCGCATCAAAATGCCGCGAATCGACTCAGGGCTTCTTCACGTCCACGGTCGGAACCTCGACCGTTTCGTTGCGGCTGCCCACTTCGACCTTGGCGACGCTCGCCTCATATTTGGGCAGGGCGCCCTGTTTTACGGAGACTTCGGGCAGTCGACCCTCCTGAGTCTTCTGCAGGTCGATGAATCCGGTTGCTATCCCGGCGCCGATGACGATAAGCGCGATCAGCAGCAATCCGCCGATGAAACGCATGGCACTCTCCTCTATTGAACGGGGGGATGAACGCGGGGCCCGGTGAAATGGTTGCGATAGTGCCACGAACCGAGCGGAAGGTTGACGGCGAGCGGGAATCCCGCTATCGGCGCCGCTTTCCGAACGAACCCGAATTTCAAAGGTTGATTGACTATGTCGCGCATTTGCGAGCTGACCGGTAAGGGTCGCCAGGTGGGTCACAATGTTTCCCACGCCAACAACAAGACCAAGCGCGTGTTCCTGCCGAACCTGCAGAACGTGTCGCTGATCTCCGAAACGCTGGAAACCACCGTCAAGCTGCGCGTGTCGACCCATGGTCTGCGCTCGGTCGAGCATAATGGCGGCCTCGACAACTGGCTGGTCAAGACCAGCGATGACAAGCTGTCGCTGAAGGCCCGTCGCCTGAAGCGCGACATCGTCAAGAAGCAGGCTGCCGCAGCCGCCTGATTCGCTTCGATTCGTTTCGGCATAAGAAGCGGCCTGGCAACAGGCCGCTTTTTTGCGTTTCTTGATATTCCCTGCGCCGCACCGGCCCGCAGCCCGACCCTGATCAATCCAATCGGAATTTCAGCAGCAACGTGCGCTGGAAGAATTCGTGATTGTCGTCGGATGCGACCCACAGGATCGTCCGGCCCTGTTCCCGGCTGAGCGCCAGTCCTTCGAAATTGTCGGCCAGCAGGGGCGGCGCCAGCCGAGCCAGCGTCCGGGCGCGCAGCTCCGTGTTCGGTGCGGGATTCTCAGGCAGATCGATCATCGCGATCGTCGCGGTGAACAGGTCCTGCAGGGTCAGGCGCCGGTTCAGCACCAGCAGGTGGCGATCGTCCAGCGCGACCATGTCGGTCGGGCGATAGCCCTGCGGCGCGACATAATGGAGGTGGATCGGATCGGCCGTGTCATGCTCGGCCGGATCGCCCGACCAGAGCAAGGTGTCATGATGGCCGTCGGCGGTCATGCCCATCTCGCCGATCGCGATGAAGCGGCCGTCGGGCAGGCGGGTGAAGGATTCGATCGATCCGGTCTTGGGCCAGGCGACGATTTCGGGCCAGGTCCGGCACGCCTCCACCCGCGCGAAGCCGGGGGAGTAGCGGCAGATCGCCTGCAACAGCTCGAACCCCACCCAATAGCGATCGCTGGCCGGATCATGGGTCATGGATTCCGAATCCCAGGACCACCAGGGCCGGTCCCTGTCCTGCGCCCGCACCGGCAGTGGCGCGATGAAGGGGCGGCGGCTTGCGCGGCCGGGGCCGACATGGAAGCCCATCAGCACGCCGGCATCGCTCAGCGCCAATATCTGGCCCGGCCCGTCGACCAACAGCGAGGATATGCTGCCAAAGCCCGGATTGTCGCTGCCAAGCTGCCAGCCGCCCAGATAGGTGAGCGTGCCGACCCGGCGGCGATCGGGATCGCTGCTGTCGAGCGGCACGGCGCGCGCCCTCACCAGCAAGGTGCCCGGTCGCACGGCGGCGGGCTTGGTGGACGGCGGGGCAGGCAGCAGCAGGATCGCAAGAGCGAGAACGATCAGGATTCGACGCATCGCGCTCTGCCATAGGGGAAATGTCGGCGGGACGCAGCAGGGGAGTGGCGAAGCGTTGCCAGCTTAACGGCGGCTGTCACCGCCATTCAGGCTCCACTCAACGCGAATCAGTCATAAGGGCATCAATCCTGGTGATCGGCCCGCCCGGTTCACTGCGGAAATGGCAATCTGAGGAGCAACGCCATGAAGATGAAGTATCTGATCAATCTGGGTGCTGCGCTCGCCATGGGCGCTGCCTCCCTCGCCGTCACCGCGACGCCCGCCATGGCGCGCGATGGCTGGGGCCGCGGCTATGAACGCGGCGACTATTACCGGGGTGATCGCGGCTATCGCGGTGACCGTGGCTATCGCGGTTATCGGGGCGACTATTATCGCGGCGACCGTGGCTATCGCGGCAATTATTATCGCAATGACTATCGCGGCTATCGTGGCGGCTATCGCTGCCGGGACAATGGCACGGGCGGCACCATCATCGGTGCGATCGCCGGTGGCCTGCTCGGTAACGAGGTTGGTCGGGGCAGCGGCCGCTATGGCCGGGGCGACGGCACCACGGGCGCCATCATCGGCGCGGGCGTCGGTGCGCTGGCTGGCCGCGCGATCGACCGCAACTGCTGAGCATCACCCCATCCGGTGACGATGAAGGGCCGTCCCCGTGAAGGGGGCGGCCTTCTTGCTATCGGGCGGCATTGCCCCCGGCCTGTCGCCGGTCGGCGCGGGCGGCCGCGACGGCGGCGGGGTTGAGCCCGGCCTCCTGCGGTGATGCTGCACCGGCGCGCGCATCCAACTGCGCCGCGGCGGCATTGAGCGCGCTGGCTTCGGCTGTGCTGACGCCACCGACGCCATCATCCTGGCCGGAATTGCAGGCGCCAAGCGCCAGCAGGAGCAGCAGGGTAGGTCGCTTGGTCAATTGCCGATCCTTTCGCGCATAAGAAAAGGGCCGCTCCCGTTTCCGGTGCGGCCCTTTCCCAAGAAACTCTTCCCGAAAGGGAAATTACATCGCGTTGGCGACGTTGTTGGTCGCGTTCGAAGCGGCGTTCGCAGCGTTGTCGGCAGCGTTCATCGCGGCGTTCATGGCGTTGTCGGCAGCGTTCGAAGCGTTCTCAGCAGCGTTGGCGGCGTTGTTGGCAGCGTTTTCGGCGGTGTGGCCACCGCAAGCAGCCAGACCCAGCGAAGCGGCGAGAACGAGCGAAAGAGCAATCGACTTGGACATGGGCAAACCCCTCTCAGAGAAAAAAAAGATGCAGACCACTCTCGGAGAAAAGCTCACCCCCCATTGCGCCTGCGCGCTGATTCGTAATGCTTTGGGCGAAGCAAGGCAATCCCATTCCTGAGCGGGAGGGCCTGATAAGGCGCGGTTTTTGTCGGAAGTGCCCGCAATGGACGGCCATTGACGCATATAAAGATTTCTTTATATGATTGCTGGATGAGTGGCGCCCTCGACATTTTCCGGTCTCTTGGAGACCCGACGCGGCTGCGCATCGTCCACCTGTTGCGGGCGATGGAACTGGCCGTGGGCGAAGTGGCGCAGGTGGTCGACCAGAGCCAGCCGCGCGTGTCGCGCCATATCCGCATTCTCGTGGAATCCGGCCTGGTCGAGCGGCGCAAGGAGGGCAATTGGGTCTTCCTGCGGCTGGGCCAGAAGGCGTCGGTCCAACCCTTCATCACCCTGTTCGACCAGTTGCAGCCGTCGGCCGCCGAAGCCGCATGGCAGAGCGCGGATCTCGCGCGCCTTGCCGCCGTGCGGGCCGAGCGTGCGCGCGCCGCCGAAGCCTATTTCGCCGAACATGCCGAGGAATGGGATGCGATCCGTTCGCTTCATGTCGCCGAAGCCGATGTGGAAGCGGCGATGCGCGCGATGCTGGACGGGCAGGCGATCGGCCATCTGCTCGATATCGGCACCGGCACCGGGCGGATGATCGAATTGTTCGGCCCCGCCGCCGATCAGGTGACGGCGCTTGATCGCAGCCCCGATATGTTGCGGCTGGCCCGCGCCAAGCTGCCCGAGGATGCGGGCGACAAATATGCGCTGCTGCTCGGCGATTTCGCCGCGCTGCCGATCGATCCCGCCAGCGTCGACACGGTGCTGCTGCATCAGGTGCTGCATTATGCCCAGGCGCCCGAGCAGGTGATCGCGCAGGCGGCGCAGGTGCTTCGCCCCGGCGGCCGGGTGCTGATCGTCGATTTCGCCGCCCATGAACGCGAGGAGCTGCGCGCCCGCGACCAGCATGCGCGCCTGGGCTTTTCCGATATGCAGATCGAAGGCTGGTTCGCGCAGGCGGGCCTGGAACTGGAACGGGTGGACATGCTGCCCGGCCAGGAACTGACGGTACAATTATGGCTTGGGCGCCAGCGCGGCGCCGACATCCTGCCCATCGAAGAACGGATTTCCGCATGACCCAGACTGACCGCGCCCGCCATGATGCCGAAGGGCCGCTCTATGCGGATCTGGCCGGCGACCTCAATGTGAGCTTCGAATTCTTCCCGCCCAAGACGGAGAAGATGGAGGAACAGCTCTGGTCGGCGATCGAGACGCTGACGCCGCTGGCGCCCAAATTCGTGTCGGTGACTTATGGCGCGGGCGGCTCGACCCGCGAGCGCACCCATAATACGGTCGCGCGCATCGCCAGGGAAACGCCGCTGGCCGCCGCCGCGCACCTGACCTGCGTCGCTGCCAGCAAGGCCGAGATCGACGAAGTGGCCGATGCCTATTGGGAAGCGGGCGTGCGCCATATCGTCGCGCTGCGCGGCGATCCGCCGGAGGCCGGCACCGCCTTCCAGCCCCACCCCGATGGTTACAAGGGCGCGGCCGAACTGGTCGAGGGGCTGCGCAAGCGCCATGATTTCGAGATTTCGGTCGCCGCCTATCCCGAAACCCATCCCGATGCGCTGAGCGCGCAGAGCGACATCGACAATTTGAAGCGCAAGATCGACGCCGGCGCGACCCGTGCGATCACCCAATTCTTCTTCGAGGCGGATACCTTCTTCCGCTTCCGCGACACGGTCGCCGCCGCCGGCATCGATGCGGACGTCATTCCCGGCATCATGCCGGTCAGCAATTTCGCCGCGGTCCAGCGCATGTCGGCGATGTGCAACACCGATGTCCCCGCCTGGATGGGCCGCCTGTTCGACGGGCTGGACCAGCATCCGGCCGCGCGCCAGCTCGTCTCCGCCACGCTGGCGGCCGAACTGTGCCGCAACCTCTATATGGGCGGCGTGCGCGACTTTCATTTCTATACGCTCAACCGGGCGGAACTAAGCTATGCGATCTGCCATCTGCTGGGTTTAAGGCCGGCAAGTGACGGCCTTAAACGCCCGCAGGTGACGGTGGACGCCTGATCTGAAACCATCCCCTCCGTTCGGTTCGAGCTTGTCGAGAACCGTATGCGCGAGGGTTCTCGACAAGCTCGAACCGAACGGGACGAGGGGATATGACGATGAACGCTGAACAGAAATTGCGCGCCCTGGCGGCGGAAAAGATCCTGATCTTCGACGGTGGCTATGGCACGTCGATCCAGAAGCACGGCCTGACCGAAGCCGATTATCGTGGGTCTCTGGATCTCGCCAAGGACCAGAAGGGCAATAACGACCTGCTCTGCCTGACCCGGCCGGACATCGTAGAGGGCATCCATACCGCCTATCTCGACAATGGCGCCGACATGATCGAGACCAACACGTTCAGCTCGACCAAGATCGCGATGGCCGATTATGGCTGTGAGCATCTGGTGTGGGACATCAATGTCGCGGCCGCCAAGATCGCCCGTGCCGCCTGCGAGAAGGCGACGGCCAAGGACGGCAAGCCCCGCTTCGTCTGCGGCTCGATCGGCCCGACCAACAAGACGCTGTCGATCTCGCCCGACGTCAACGATCCCGCCTATCGCGAGGTCGATTATGATACGCTCAAGGCCGATTATCGCGAACAGTGCGACGCGCTGATCGCTGGCGGCGTCGACTTCCTGCTGATCGAAACCTGCTTCGATACGTTGAACGCCAAGGCCGCCGGCATGGCCGCGCGCGAGGCGGAGGAAGCGGCAGGTCGCTCGGTGCCGGTGATGCTCAGCTTCACCATCACCGACATGTCGGGCCGGAACCTGTCGGGCCACACGATCAACGCCTTCTGGTATTCGCTGCGCCACCTGAAGCCGCTCACCATCGGCGTGAACTGCGCCTTCGGCGCCGACCTGCTGCGGCCTTATCTGGCCGAACTGTCGAAGAATGCCGACACGCTGATCCTGGCCTATCCCAATGCCGGCCTGCCCAATGAACTGGGCCAATATGACGAGCTGCCGGAAACCACCGCGAAGCTGATCCGTCAGTGGGTGGACGAAGGGCTGGTCAACATGGTCGGCGGCTGCTGCGGCACGACGCCCGCGCATATCGGCGCGGTGGCGAAGGCGCTCGACGGCCACAAGCCGCGCCAGGTGCCTGAACTGACGGTCGTGACCCGGCTCGCCGGCCTCGAACCGATGCATATCGCGGCGTAAAAGCACCCTCCGTTCGGTTCGAGCTTGTCGAGAACCGGGCGCGCAACGCTTCTCGACAGGCTCGAAGCGAACGGATTGATAGAATGACCACGCAGACCTCCACCGCCACCTTCGTCAATATCGGCGAGCGCACCAACGTCACCGGCTCCGCCAAGTTCAAGAAGCTGATCATGGCCGGCGACTATGCCGCAGCGATCGACATCGCCCGCGAGCAGGTCGAAAATGGCGCGCAGATCGTCGACGTGAACATGGACGAAGGCCTGCTCGACGCGGTCGAGGCGATGACCACTTTCCTCAAGCTCATGACGTCGGAACCGGACATCAGCCGCGTGCCGGTGATGATCGACAGTTCCAAATGGGAAGTCATCGAAGCGGGCTTGAAGTGCGTCTCCGGCAAGCCGGTGGTCAATTCGATCAGCATGAAGGAGGGCGAGGAAGCCTTCCTGCATCATGCGAAACTCTGCATGGCCTATGGCGCCGCCGTGGTGGTCATGGCCTTCGACGAGACCGGCCAGGCCGACACCCAGGCCCGCAAGGTCGAGATTTGCGAGCGCGCCTACAAGCTGCTGATGACCATCGGCTTCCCGCCGGAAGACATCATCTTCGATCCCAATATCTTCGCTGTGGCGACGGGAATCGAGGAGCATAATAATTACGGCGTCGACTTCATCGAAGCCTGCCGCGAGATCAAGAAGCGCTGCCCGCACGTCCATATCTCGGGCGGCCTGTCGAACTTCTCCTTCTCCTTCCGCGGCAACGAACCGGTGCGCCGGGCGATGCACTCGGTCTTCCTCTATCATGCCATCCCCGCCGGCCTCGACATGGCGATCGTCAATGCCGGGCAGCTCGACGTCTATGACGCAATCGACCCGGCGCTGCGCCAGGCGTGCGAGGATGTGCTGCTCAACAGCGATCCCGAAGCCGGAGACCGCCTTGTTGCTCTCGCGGAATCCTTCAAGGGCAAGGATGCCGCATCGGAAAAGGCCGCGCAGGAATGGCGCGGCTGGCCGGTCGCCAAGCGCCTCGAACATGCGCTGGTCAAGGGCATCGACATGTATGTCGTGGAAGACACCGAGGAATGCCGCCTCGCCGCCGAAAAGCCGATCCAGGTGATCGAAGGCCCGCTGATGGACGGCATGAACGTCGTCGGCGACCTGTTCGGCGCGGGCAAGATGTTCCTGCCCCAGGTGGTGAAGTCCGCCCGCGTCATGAAGAAGGCGGTGGCCCATCTGCTGCCCTATATCGAGGCGGCGAAGGAACCCGGCGCCAAGGGCAAGGGCAAGATCATCATGGCCACCGTGAAGGGCGACGTCCATGATATCGGCAAGAATATCGTCGGCGTCGTGCTCCAGTGCAACGGGTTCGAGGTGATCGACATGGGCGTGATGGTGCCCTGGCAGGACATCATCAAGGCCGCGAACGAGAATGACGCCGACATGATCGGCCTGTCCGGCCTTATCACCCCTTCGCTCGACGAGATGGTGACGGTGGCGGCTGAAATGCAGCGCGCCAACATGACCATGCCGCTGCTGATCGGCGGCGCGACCACCTCGCGCGTCCATACCGCGCTGCGCATCGACCCGGCCTTCACCGGCCCGGTCGTCCATGTGCTCGACGCCAGCCGCGCGGTCGGCGTCGCCACCGCCCTGGTGTCCGAAACGCAGAAGGCCGATTTCGTCAGCAAGACCAAGGCTGATTATGAGCATGTCCGCGTCGCCCGCGCGAACAAGGGGCAGAGCCAGCTCCTGTCGCTTGAGGACGCCCGCGCCAACGCCTTCGAAATGGACGAGAGCCTCAAGGCGCCGCGCCCGCTGCTGCCCGGCACCCACCACTTCCCCGACTGGGATCTGAAGGATCTGGTCAACTATATCGACTGGACCCCCTTCTTCCGCGCCTGGGAACTGGCCGGCAATTATCCCGCCATTCTGGAGGACGAGATTGTCGGTGAAAGCGCCCGCAGTCTCTTTGCCGACGCGCAGAAGATGCTCCAGAAGATCATCGACGAGAAATGGCTGACCGCGCGCGGCGTCGCGGGCCTGTGGCCCTGCCGTCGTCAGGGCGACGACATCATCGTCCATGTCGAGGACGAGAAGCACTACACCCTGCCGATGCTGCGCCAGCAGATCGCCAAGCGCGAAGGCCGGGCGAACATGTGCCTGGCCGACTTCATCAGCCATGATGGCGACTGGATGGGTGGCTTTGCCGTGTCGATCCACGGCATCGAGCCGCACCTCGCCCGCTTCAAGAATGCGATCGACGATTATTCGGATATTCTGCTGAAGGCCTTGGCCGACCGTCTGGCCGAAGCCTTTGCCGAGCGGCTGCACCATTATGTCCGCACTGCGCTCTGGGGCTATGCCGAGGGCGAGCAGCTGACCAACGAGGCGCTGATCAAGGAAGAATATCGCGGCATCCGCCCAGCCCCCGGCTATCCGGCCTGTCCGGAACATAGTTTGAAGCCCATCCTGTTCGAGATGCTGGACGCCCATCATGCGACCGGCGCGACGCTCACCGAAAGCTTCGCCATGCTGCCGACCGCGGCGGTCAGCGGCTTCTATTTCGGCCACCAGCAGGCCGAATATTTCGGCGTCGCCCGCGTCGGCCGCGACCAGCTGGAAGATTATGCCGCCCGCCGCGGCATCGACCTGGAAACCGCCGAACGCTATCTGCGCCCGAACCTGGACTGACGCCCGGCGCCTCCCTCCATCGGGGGTGGTCGCCTGCTTCCCCATGCCCGGCGGTGCCATGCGCGCCTCCGGGTAATTGCGGTCTTGCGCGCGGGGGGCGGTCGATGGCTAAGTGCCGCCGACGACAGGCATGGGGGCAGGATGGCACGGCATCTCGACGAGCGGACGTTGCGGGTGGTCGGCTGGATCGCGACCGTCACCGCCATCCTCATGTATGGTTCCTATCTGGACCAGATCCGGATGAACCTGGCCGGGGACAAGGGATCGGTGATCCAGCCGCTGGCGACCGTGCTCAATACCTGTCTGTGGGCGGCCTATGGCTGGCTGCACAAGGACAAGGATTGGCCGATCATCGTCGCCAATGTGCCCGGCATCATCCTGGGCGCGACCTGCCTCTACACCGCGCTTTAGGGCTGATCTTTACCCGGTTTGCTTGAAACTAAGTCGCAATTGCATTCATGTTGCAGATGCGTAATAGGCTGGGCTTTCGGATGGCAGCCCACGGAGCCCAGGTGACCAAGCGCATATTGTTCCAGATCCACTGGTTCCTGGGGATCACCGCCGGCCTGGTGCTGGCGCTGATGGGCGTGACCGGCGCGACCATGAGCTTCGAGGACGAGATCAGCGAGGCGCTGTCGCCGCGCCTCTATGCGCCCGGCGTGCCTTCCAAACCCGACCTGTCGCCCGACCAGTTGATCGCCAGGGTGCAGGCCGACAATCCGGGCTATTATATCGCGCGGCTGGACTGGGAAATGGCGCGCGACCAGTCGCACAGCGTGCGCCTGTCGTCGAGCGAAGGGCGCGGCCGCAAGCAGGGGCAGGTCGATCGGGCCACCGGCGCCTGGCTGGGCGCACCGGCGGGCGAAGGCTTTTTCCATCTGATGGACGATCTGCATCGCTGGCTGGCGCTGCCGGGTGGCGGCAATGGCATCGGCCGGCAGATCACCGCCTTCAGCGCGATTGCGCTGATCTTCTTCGCCTTGTCCGGCCTCTATCTGCGCTGGCCGCGGCAGGCGCTGGACTGGCGTGCCTGGCTGGTGCTGGACCTGCGCAAGACGGGGCGCAACCTGTGGCGCGCGTTGCATGTCGTGATCGGCACCTGGGTGCTGCTCTTCTATCTGCTGAGCGCGCTCACCGGCTTGTGGTGGAGCTATGACTGGTATCGGCAGGGGGTGATATACAGCCTGACCGGCAAGGCGCCGAGCGAGGAAGGCCGGCGGTCGGAAAAGCGCGACGGGATCGCGCCGCGGCCGTCGATCGACCCGGCCTGGACCGCCTTCCGTCGCGCCACCGGCAATGACTATATCTGGGTGCGCATCACCCAGCCGGCGCCGTCGCAGCCGATGAAGACGATCAGCTTCGACGCCCGGCCCGAAGGCGCGCGCCATCTGCGCCAGACCGACAAATATAGCTATGATCCGGCCAGCTATGCGCTGGAGAAGCGCGATCTCTATGATCGCCGGCCGCTGGGCGTGATCATCACCCAGAGCGTCTATGAACTGCACCGCGGCGCCTTTTTCGGGCTGCCCGGCCGGATCATCATGATGCTGACCAGCCTCACCATGCCGCTGTTCACGGTGACCGGCTTTCTGCTCTATCTCTCGCGCCGCAAGCGCAAGCAGGCGGCGCGGGCGCTGGCCGGCGATGTCGCGGCGGTTGTGGGTGGCGACATGGGCGGCGGCGACCTGCTGATCGCCTATGCCAGCCAGACCGGGACAGCCGAAATCCGTGCGCGCAATGCGGCGCAGGCGCTGGCCCATGGCGGGGTGCGGGCACAGGTGGTGCCGGTCGGCCGGCTGACCCGCGACATGCTGGCGGGGGCGCAGCGCATCCTGTTCGTCGTTTCGACCTATGGCGAGGGCGAGCCGCCGGACATGGCGCGCGGCTTTGCCAGCCGGCTGCTGCGTGGCGGGGCGATCGATCTTGGCCATCTCCATTATGGTGTGCTGGCGATCGGCGACCGGGAATATCCCGATTTCTGCGCCTTCGGCATCGCGGTCGACGGCTGGATGGCGGAAGCGGGCGCGCAGCCGCTCTTCCCGCTGATCGCCATGGGGCATGAGGATGAAGCGGCGGAGCGGGCCTGGCATGATGCGCTGCATGATCTGGGCGCGGGCGAGGGCGATCGGGGCCAGATGGTGATCCCGTTCACGCCGTGGCGACTGGTGGCGCGCCATGCGCTCAATCCCGACAGTCCGGCGCTCATCGCCTATCATCTGCAGTTCGAGCCGGTGGGCACGGATGTGCCCGAATGGCAGGCGGGCGATATCGTGGAACTGCACCCCTGCAACGCGCCCGAGGCGGTCGAGGCGCTGCTGGCCAGCCAGGCGCCCGAGGGCGACCTGATCGCGGTGCCGGCGGCGTTGCGGGCGGAACTGGCACGCGCGATGCTGCCCGACGCCGGAACCCCGCTCACCATGGCGGCAGCGCGGGCGCTGCGCCCGCTGCCGGCGCGCGAATATTCGGCGGCGTCGATCATGGCCGATGGCGTGCTGGACCTGGTGGTGCGGCAGGTGCGCGATGATGACGGGCGGCTGGGCATCGGTTCGGGCTGGCTGACCGCGCATATGGCGCCGGGCGAGACGACGATGATGCGGGTGCGGCCCAATCCGGGCTTCCGCACCGATCCGGCGGCGCGCGGCGCGATGATCCTGATCGGCAATGGCACCGGCATTGCCGGGCTGCGCGCCCATCTGCGCGCCGCCGCCCATGACGGGATGGGCGGCCACTGGCTGCTGTTCGGCGAGCGCAGCCGGGCGCATGAGCGCTATTTCGATGCGGAACTGTCGGCCTGGCTGGCGGACGGCACGCTGGCACGGCTGGACCGCAGCTTCTCGCGCGATGCGGATTGCGGCCGCTATGTCCAGCATCTGCTGGCGGACGCGGGCGCGGAACTGCGCGAACGGATCGGCCAGGGCGCGACCATCCTGGTCTGCGGCAGCCTGGAAGGCATGGCGCAGAGCGTCCATCAGGCGCTGATCGCGATCCTGGGCGAGGCGATGCTCAATGACTTGGCCGAGGCCGGCCGCTACAAGCGCGACGTTTATTAAGGGCGGATTGGCGAAGTCTGGGCGGTTTGGAAACAAGTTGAGGCGGACCTTGCTTCCTCTCCTCCCTTTCAAAGAGGGGCTATGCCTCGTTCGCTCCCCTGACGCCGTCCGCTGGGCCGATCGGTGCCCGACGGTCCCGTTAGCGGTCGGTCCGCACCTGGGCGGAAAAGCTGCCCGGCAAGAAGCGACCAGGGGAGGATGGTCTGGAAGCGACCATTCGCAGCCTTACTCGGCTAAAGTCGCGGCATCTGAAACCAGACGTAAGTTGACTACCTTATCGACGATTATTTCATAGTCGAAGGCGCTCAAGTGCCCGTAGCTTCCCTTGCGAGCTGTTTGCCGTCCCACAAACTCAACTTCGTAGAGGCCTTCGTCGCTAGCCGAAGAGGTTAGAGCCTTTCCCGACAACCAGATGCGGTCGCCAGCAGTTTGATAGGAGCAGGAACCAGCGGGCGATGGACAAAAGCGGGAATTCTCGAATTCTCTTCTCCATAGGCCTTTCCACTGACGGGTTGGTGTCATCTCGAAGCATTCATCTGTGCTCGACGGCATCGCTTCGATACCACCATGTTTAATCTTGTTAAGGCATCCCTCGGTGATGCCCGGCATTCCTTCTCGAAACTCTTGAATAGCGTTATCCGAGAACCGCTGTGGTTGCTGTTCACACCCTTGTGTCACCAACAGTATCAAAGGAGCGAGGTTCATAAAGCGGCATTGCATGTTGCGACGATGGCCAGATCGACCCCGCTCTGCAACGTCTGACTTGAGCGATGCTGATCCAATATCAATCCGTCCGCACCCCAACTCTGTCCTCTGGGGCGCCACCTTGCCTGAAGTCGGTCTCAGTCGGCCAGCATGGCCGCGAGGGTGGGGGTCATATATTCCTGGCCGCCGGTTTCGGTGCGCAGGATCAGTCGGGCGGCGAGGTTGTGGCGGGTGGCGAGGGCCATGCCGCGATCGGCGCCCAGTACGGTGATCGCGGTCGCCCAGGCGTCGGCCAGCATGGCGGAGGCGTGGAGCACGGTGACGGCGGCGACGCGCTCCGCAATGGGGGCGCCGGTCGTGGGATCGATGCTGTGCGACAGGCGGCGATCACCCTCCATCCGGTAGCGGCGATAATCGCCCGAACTGGCCATGGAAAGGCCGCAGAGCGCGACCCGCAGCGCCGGGATGTCGAGACCCGGCGGCACTTCGGCATCGACCCACCAGGGCTGGATATCGGGCTTCACGCCCTCGCCCCGCAGTTCGCCGCCAATTTCCACCAGGAAGTTGGGGAGGCCGAGGCTGCGCAGACAGGCCGCGACCGCATCGACGGCATAGCCCTTGGCGATGCCGGAAAAATCGAGCGCGACGTCGGCGGTGCGCCGGGCGCGGTCGCCATTGAGTTCGATGCAGGTCCAGGGCGCGACCGAGGCGGTGGCGCTGCCGCCGGCGAGGGCCGGGCCGAAGCCCCAGCGCGCGACGATGCCGCCGATCGCCGGGTCGAAGGCGCCGTGCGACAGACGAGCCATGGACAGGCCCGCGCGCAGCACGCCCATCATCGCGGGCGGCAGGCGGGTCCATTGGCCGATCGGGCTGCGGTTGAAGCGGCTGATATCGGAGCCGGCTTCCCAATTGCTCATCTCGCCGATGACGGCGGCCAGCACGGCCTCAATATGGGCCTGGCAGTCGGCGGGCGGATCGACGATGCGGGCCGACCATGTGGTGCCCATGGTCGGTCCGCCCAAAGTGACGATAGCGCCCTGACGCTGGCGCCCGGCAAATTGCTCGGGCGACAGGTCGGGCGCTATCGCGATCCGGACGGGATTGCCGGCGGGCCGGGTCAGGGCGCCAGCACTTCCAGCGTGGTGATGTAGGAGGCGCGCTTCTGCGGCGGGCCGGCCGGCGGCGCGGGCGGTGCGCCCTGCGGCTTGCCGCCCTGCACGCCCGGACCACCGGGACCGCCGGGGCCGCCTTCGCGGCCGCCGCCGGTGCTGGCGTTCAGCCAGTACATGCCGGGGGCGCCCCATTTGACGGCCAGCTTGCCATCCTTGTCGGTGGCGAGGTCCATCTGGCCCAGCGCATCGCGATAGCGGATGCCGCCGGGAATGACGGTGACCTTGAGGTCGGCGGCGGGCTTGCCGTCGAGCAGGAACTGGAAGGTCGCGGTCTCGCCCGACACCAGGTCATTGGGATGGGTCACCGGGACCAGTTCGATGCCGGTGCCGGTCGGCTTGAAGATGGTGGTGGTCGGCGCGCCCAAGGTCACGAAGATCTCGTTGCGGTTGCTCGCCTCGGCGGTCTGGACATTGGTAGCGCCGGCGGGGATCGCCTGCGCCAGATTGGCCTTGGTCGTGCCGCGCGGCAGGCGCTCCTGCTTGCCGTTGAGGGTGTAGCTGCCCATCACCATGGTCGACACATTGGCGATGCGATAGGTGCCGGGCTTGGTCAGATGCACGTCAAAGGTCGAGCGATATTTGCCGGTGGCGGCATTTTCGATCTTGCCGGTGGTGCCATCCGGCTCGGTCACGGCGATGCCATCGGTGCGCATCGGGAAATGTTCGAAATAGAAGAGGTCGTTGGAGACCGCCGCGTCGACCGTCACCCAGCTGTCGGTGCCCGACAGGGTGGTGGAGGAGGGCAGCATCCACTGGCGGTGCGCCTGGGCCGCGCCGGAGAGCATCAGGGCGGCAAGCGCGCCCGCGATCAGATATTTGGCTTTCATGGTCTTTGTCCCCTGTTACTTGCCGAAGCTGACGCTGACGGCGCCGAGTTCGCTGCTGCCCTGCGCCTTGGCGGCGACGCCGGGCTTGGCCGGCCAGGTGAAGGGCAGGCGGAGCAGTTCGCGGCCGCCGACTTCACGGGCGGCTTCCACCACCAGCGTATATTTGCCCGGTCCGAGCGCGCCGAGCGGCCCCTTGCCGGCGGTGAAGGCGATCTTCTGGTCGCCCGGCGCGCGGGTCGCGCCCGATACGCCATCGGCCGGGAAGCTCATCGTGCGGCCGGACACACGCCACCACTGGCGGATGTCGCGCAGCCATTTTGTGCCTTCGCCCTTGGCCTTGTCGACATCATACCAGACCGCGAGCGTGCGGGGGGCGGCGCCCTCCTTCTCCAGCCAGATGGCGACATAGGGGCGATGATATTCGGCGACCGACAGGCGCGGGATATTGACCGTGACGGTCATGGTCTGCGCGGACACCGGCGCGGCCAGCGCGCCGGTGGCGCCGAGCGCGGCACCGCCGGACAGGATGAGCTTGGGACTGATCTGCATGGAAAGATGGACCCCCGTTAGTGGATGAAGAGGATGGCGAGCAGCGCGGGCAGCGCAAGCCCGATCGCGACCAGCGGCCAGGTGCTCGGCCGCTTGGCGGCGTGCAACTGGAGCAGCAGCAGGCCGGTCAGCGCGAACAGGAAGCAGGCGACGGCGAAGATATCGATGAACCATTTCCACACGGTGCCGGCATTGCGGCCCTTGTGCAGGTCGTTGAGATAGCTGACCCAGCCACGGCTGGTCGCTTCGCTGGTGACCTTGCCGTCATGCCGGTCGATCGACACCCAGCCATCGCCGCCGGGACGCGGCAGGGCGAGATAGACTTCGTCCGCCGACCATTCCGCCTCGCCCGCGCCGCTCTGGCCGATTTCCTTTTCGACCCATTGGGCGATCGGGGCGGGCAGGGGCTTCTTGGCATCGGGCGCGTCATCGGCCGCGACCAGCTTCAACAGCGGCGCGGGCAGTGTGGCGCTCTTCTCGACGGTCCGGGGCGAACCCTCGACATCGGCGGCGTGGTTGAGGGTGATGCCGGTGAAGGCGAAGAGCAGCAGGCCGATCAGGCTGATCGCCGAACTCACCCAATGCCAGGTATGCAGCTGCTTCAGCCAGAATGCCTTGGCGCTCTTCTTTTTCTTGGGCTGGGCGCGGGCGGGAGCGTGCATCGAGGGAAGGGCGAGTCCTGTAGGAAATGAGGTGGCCCGAATAACGCGAACGACTCGCAATTGCAAACCGCTCGCAACAGGAAAAATGTATCAAAATGTAAGCGGTCGGGAACCAAAGCGCCGCACGCGCGTCTCCGCCTGCCGCCTCCTGCTTGACCACCATACTTGACGGGTGCGGCACGCCCCCCTAGCGCAATCAGCTTGGACAGCGATGTCGCGGGGATGCGATGTCTGTTTATCGGCCCTTATCCAGGCCGTTGCTGGCCGTTGGGCCCGTCGTCCAGACGGGGCCGTGACAAGGGACGATTTATGCTGCTTTCGGTTGCCGCCACTGGAATGATGCTGATGGCGGGACAGGGGGAGGTCGTGGACAGCGGCGCTCCGGTGGTGCCGGCTGCGGCCGTGGCGCCTGCGCCGGCGGAAACGCCCCACACCGTCCCTGCCGACCCGGTCCAGCCCGCCCAGATGCCGGCACAGACGCCGTCACCCGACAGTCCCTATCCGCCGCCGGTCGTGCTGCCGACGCTGAGCCCGATCGCGGAGCAGCCCAAGGAAGAGGTGCCGGTCGATCCCAATGCGATCGTCGTGACCGGCGATACCGGGCTGCGCAAGCGCGATCCCTTCGCCGCGATCAACGAACAGTCTTTCGAAGCGGTCCAGGCGGTCGACAAGGCGCTGATCGAGCCGGTGGCCAAGGCCTATAACAAGGGCCTGCCGCGCCCGGTGCGCAAGGGGCTGCGCAACTTCTTCTCGAACCTGGGCGAGCCGGTCGTGTTCGCGGCCTATATGCTGCAGTTCAAGCCGGGCAAGGCGTTCGAGACGGCCGGCCGCTTCGCGATCAACACGACGCTGGGCTTTGTCGGCCTGTTCGACGTTGCCAAGCGCAAGCCGTTCAACCTGCCCTATCGCCCCAATGGCCTGGCCAACACGCTCGGCTTCTATGGCGTGGGGCCGGGGCCGTACATGTATCTGCCGCTGGTCGGCCCGACGACGCTGCGCGACATCATCGGCGACACGGTCGACAAGATGATCCTGCCCTTCGCGGTGGGCAAGCCCTTCACCCAGCCCACGGTCGTCATCCCGATGGCGGTGCTGGACCAGCTGGGCGAGCGCGCGGCGTTCGACGAGCGCATCCAGGCGATCCGTGCCGACGACAATCCCTATGGCAGCTATCGCGACCTCTATCTCAACCAGCGCAAGGCGGAGATCGAGGCGCTGCACGGTCGCTACACGCCGGGTGTGACGCCGGTCTATGGTCCGGGGCTGCGCGTGCCCGGCAAGGACAAGCCGGCAGCCGACGCGCCGGAGGCTGCGGCCCCGGTTGCTGCGGAGTCGGCACCGGCGCCTGCTGCTGCGCCGGCACCCGAACCGGCCCCCGCACCGGCGCCCAAGCCGTTGATGGTGCAGCCGCTGCCCGCCGACCCGCGCTGAGCGCATCGAAGGCACGGAAAAGAAAAAGGCGCCCGATCACTGGATCGGGCGCCTTTTTCATGGGCGGCTCAAACCCCTTCCCGCTGACGGGAAGGGGCGATGGCCTCAGCGGCCGAGCAGGCCGCGGGCCTGGCCGGCGATTTCCGCCAGCATTGCGACATTGGGCGATGCCGCAGCCTTGGCGCGCTGCACCAGGGCGCGGAACTGCTGAATGCGCGCACCGCGCTCGATCAGCCATTTCTCGACATGGTCGGACACATCCTTGCCCTTGCCCTGGGCCAGGAAGTCGAGCCGCACCTGCTGCATGTCGCGCGCGACGCCGGAGATGAGCAGGCGCTCCCACGGATCGGTCGGTTCCATGCGGGCGGCGGCCGACTGGACCCAGTCGATGCCGACAGCCTCGCCCAGATGGGTGAAGGCGCGGGTCAGCGCGATCTCGTCCATCTTCAGGCGACCGGCGAGCGCGGCGATGCCGACCGCGCCGTCCAGCTTGAACAGGCCGGCGGTGCGCACTGCCAGCATGTCCGGCGCGCCGAGCGAGAGCAGGCGATCGGTAACGGCAGTGACGCGACGCAGCGCTTCGCTGGTGAGCAGGTCGTCGACCTGGTTGGCGAGCGTTTCGACGCCCTTGGCCAGGATCGCATGGCCGGCGTCCGGCAGGGTGCCGGCCGGCACGCTGCGCAGGATGTCGGCGATCTGCGCGCGCATGCCGCTGGCGATGTCGCCGAACAGGGTGAGGCGGGCGGCTTCCGACATGTCGGCCGCGTCGATATCCGCCCACAGGGTGCGGATGTCGTAGAGCCGCTCGGCGATCAGGAAGGCGCTGGCGAGATCGGCGAGCGAGCAGCCCTCTTCTTCCGCCAGTTCGAAGGGATGGATGATGCCGAGGCGGTTGACGATGCGGTTCGCAACCTTGGTGGCGATGATCTCCTTCTTGAGCGCATGGGCCGCGATCGCGTCGGCTTCCTTCTCCTGCATCGCGGCAGGGAAGGCGGCGGCCAGTTCCGCGCCCATGCTGGGATCGGTGGCAAGGTCGCCATGTTCGATCGCGTCCTGCAGCGCCAGCTTGGCGGTGGAGAGCAGCACGGCGAGTTCGGGGCGGGTGAGGCCCTGGCCATCCTGACCACGCCGCAGCAGCTGGTCATTGGCGGCCAGCCCCTCGACCTGGCGGTCTAGACGGCCGGTTTCCTCGAACGTCTCGATCAGCCGGACATAGGAGGCAAGGTCCGCCGCGCCGCCGCTTTCGGCGATCGACAGGCCGAGCGCCTGAAGACGGTTATCCTCCAGGACGATCGCGCCGACCGCATCGGTCATGCTTTCCAGCAGGGCATTGCGCTTGTCGAAGGGCAGGCGGCCTTCCGCCATTTCCTTGTTCAGCGCGATCTTGATGTTGACCTCATTATCCGAGCAGTCGACGCCGGCACTATTGTCGATGAAGTCGGTGTTGATCCGCCCGCCATGCAGCGAGAAGGCGATGCGCCCGGCCTGCGTGGTGCCAAGGTTCGCGCCTTCGCCCACCACCTTGACGCGCAGCTGTTCGGCATTGACGCGCAGCCGGTCATTGGCCGGGTCGCCGACATCGCCATGGCTCTGCGCGGCGGCCTTCACATAGGTGCCGATGCCGCCGAACCACAGCAGGTCGTTGGGGCTCTTGAGGATGGCGGAGATGAGCGCGGTCGGCTCCATCTCGCTTTCGGTCACGCCCAGGATTTCCTGCACCTGCGGGGTGAGCGGGATCTTCTTGAGGCTGCGGGCGAACACGCCGCCGCCCTCGGAGATCAGGCCCTTGTCATAATCCTCCCAGCTGGAGCGGGGCAGGGCGAACATGCGGTTGCGCTCTTCCCAGCTCTTGGCCGGATCGGGATTGGGGTCGAGGAAGATGTGGCGATGGTCGAAGGCGGCGACCAGCTTGATCGCCTTGCTGAGCAGCATGCCGTTGCCGAACACGTCGCCCGACATGTCGCCGCAGCCCACGACCTTGACCGGCTCGCTCTGCACGTCGACGCCCATTTCGGCGAAGTGCCGCTGGACGCTGATCCAGGCGCCCTTGGCGGTGATGCCCATCGCCTTGTGGTCATAGCCGTTGGAGCCGCCGCTGGCGAAGGCGTCGCCCAGCCAGAAGTCCCGTTCCAGCGCGATCGCATTGGCGACGTCGCTGAAGGTCGCGGTGCCCTTGTCGGCGGCGACCACGAAATAGGGATCGTCGCCATCGCGCACCACTACCTGAGCGGGGTGCTTCACCTTGTTCTTCACGATATTGTCGGTGATCGACAACAGGGTGCGGATGAAGATGCGATAGCTTTCGGTGCCTTCGGCGAACCAGGCGTCGCGATCGACCTGCGGATTGGGCAGTTGCTTGGGGTAGAAGCCGCCCTTCGCGCCGGTCGGCACGATGACAGCGTTCTTGACACGTTGCGCCTTCATCAGGCCCAGGATTTCGGTGCGGAAATCGTCGCGACGGTCGGACCAGCGCAGGCCGCCACGGGCGACCGGGCCGGCGCGCAGATGGATGCCCTCGACGCGCGGGCTGTACACCCAGATTTCCCGCCAGGGCAGTGGCGCCGGCAGGCCGGGGACGAGCGCGCTGTCGATCTTGAACGCCAGCGCCTCGGCCGCGGCCGGGGCATAGAAGTTGGTGCGCAGCGTCGCGGTGATGACGGCGCGGATCAGGCGCAGCACGCGATCCTCGTCGATCGAGCTGACCTGTTCCAGGCCCGCGTCGATCTCCGCCTGGATGGCGGTCGCCTTGTCGCTGCCGTCCTGCGCGGCGGGATCGTGCAGCGCTTCGAACAGCGCGACGAGGTTGCGGGCGACGCCCTGTTCACGGCGCAGCGTGTCGGCGAAGGTCGCCATGCCAAAGGCGGTGCCGGTCTGGCGCAGATAGCGGAACAGCGCGCGGAACAGCACCACCGCGCGCGGCGCGAAGCCGGCGGTGACGATCAGTTCGTTGAACCTGTCATTTTCGGCGACGCCTTCGATCACCTGAGCGATCGCCTCGGTCACCACTTCGGCGCGGTCGACCACCGCCTGGGCATCGCCGCCGGCCGGCAGTTCCAGCACGAAGCGCTGGACATGGCCGAGCGCGCCGCCGTCGATCGGCGTGGTCATCTCGTCGATCACGCGGAAACCGAAATTCTCGAAGGCGGGGACGACTTCGGACAGGGCGATCGCGTCATGGCTGTAGAGCTTGAGGCGCAGCCGTTCGGCACTGTCTTCCGGATTGCGATAGATGCGGATCGACTTGTCGCCCGGACCCGACAGGCCGTGGATCAGGCGGATGTCGACCGCCGCCTCGACCGGGCCGGCGCCGTTGCGATAGGCCATCGGGAAGCCGGGGGCGAAGCGCTGGGCCAGCGCCGCGGCGCGGCCGGCTTCCTCGCTTTCGGCCAGCGCTTCCTCGACGGCGGGCAGCCAGCCGCGCACCATCTGCTTGAGCTGACGATCGAGCGCGGCGTCATCGGGCACGACACCGCCGTCGCGCAGGTCGAGGGTGATGCGCAGCAACGCCAGGCCACCTTCCTCCAGCGCGATCGACCAGCTCAATACCGGGCCATTCGCTGCCTTGGCCAGCATGTCCTGGATCGCGACGCGGCGCGCAGTCGACAGTTCGTCGCGCGGCAGCCAGACAAAGGCGTAGAGGTGACGGGCGAGCGCGCTGGTGGCCAGCACCAGCTTGGGGCGCGGCCGGTCGGTCAGCGACATGAAGGTGAGCGCCAGATGCTCCAGCGTGTCGCGCTCGAAGCCGATCAATATGTCATGCGGCAGGGTGGTGAGCGCATGGGCCAACGTCTTGCCGGCATGGCCGGCCGGATCGAAACCATATTTGTCCATCAGCGCCGACAGGGCCGAGCGCAGCAGCGGCACCTTTTCCGGCGAGGCGGCAAGCGCCGCGCTGGTCCACATGCCGGCGTGGATCGACAGGCCGGTGACGCTCTTGCCCTCGCGCACCGGCAGGATGATGAGGTCCAGCAACACGCCGCGATGCACGCGCGAGAGGATGTTGGACTTGATGATGAGCGGGCTGCGCTTGCCTTCCTCGAACCAGGTGAAGGCGGCTTCGCGCGAGGCTGGCGCGATCATCGGCTTATCACGCAGCGCGCAGATGCCCAGCCGCTCTTCCGAGGTGCCGACGCGGCTGCACAGTTCATGGCCGATCTGGGTGAAATGGCCCGCGAGGAACCAGCGCAGCAGCGCCGCGCCTTCATCGTCGGTGACGGCATTGGCGTCGGCCGACATGGCTTCCTGCATGCGCGGCCAGTCGCGCACGGCAACGCGAACGTCGGCCAGCGTGTCTTCCAGCGCCTTTTCGAGCGCGCGACGCGCCTTTGCGTCGGCCCGGTCGGCCTCGATATAGATCATCGATTCCCGCAACGCGCCCGGCGCATCATCGTCCAGGATCGCGGACAGGGTGCCATCGGCGCCGCGCGATATCGACAGGACGGGGTGGAGCAGCCGGTGGATGCTGATGTCGGCCGCCGCGAGCGTGGTGGCGATCGAATCGACCAGGAAGGGCATGTCGTCGTTGATCAGCGCGATCCGCATGAAGCGGCCGGTGGCGCCTTCGCCGAGCGTCTCGATCGCGATACCGGGCCGGCCGGCCTTGCGCGCATTGGCTGTGCGACCGAGGAAGGCCGCGGCGGCGGCGATGGCCGCCTGATCAAATCCCTCGCTCTCGCCGGGCAGGGCGCCCTTTGCCAGGACGCCTTCCAGCGCCGCGCGAACAGTTGAATCGACTTCCTTGATATTGGGATCAGCCAGCGCCGTCATTCGCCTACCTCTTAGCCGCGGGGAAATGTCCCGCCGTTGCCGAAACGGAGGAGGCGCTGGAACACCGCCAGACGACTCCTTGTCCTAGGGGCATCTATATGCCCCTCTCACCGGATCGTCTCAAGTATTGGTCGAAATAAAATTTCGCGCGCGTGAAATATTATGATGCAGCGCAGCATGGTCGGGCCGCCCGTTACTGGCGGATATCGATGTCCGGAAGGCTTGGCCCGAAGAGCAGGCATGCCCCTATGCACTTGGAAAGCCGCGATGTCACCCCAGGATGGCGCGTTTGCGGCACGGCTGGGGGTGAGGGCGGCGCCGAGACAAAATCTCAGTCGGCGGCGGCCAGGATCACGCGCTGGCCCAGGTCCGATCCTTCCGGCAGGGCGCCGACGATCGCCAGCGTGCCATCCGCCTCGCGCCGGGCGACGACGACGGCCAGGCCATCATTGTCGGTGGCGACGGCCAGCGGATCGAGCGCGGTGGCGTATTTCATCGTGTCGCGGGCAGTCTGGCGCTTGTCGGGGCGGGCCGGCATGTCCGCGCGGCGGGCGGCGCGCTCGTCGCGGACCAGGGCTTTGAGGCCACCATCATAACCGGCCAGATAGGCGGCGAAGCTGCCGACCGACAGGCTGGCGGTCGCGGCATGATCCAGCGCGGTCGCATATTCGGTGATGCGCGTCTTGTCGTAGGTGGCGCCGAAGACCAGCTTGATGACGGCGGTCATCGGGCTGCGCGCCTGCGCCTTGATGCCATAATCTTCGAGCAGTTCGGCATATTCCTCGGCCGATCGGCGGGTCACCAGCGCGAAATCATAAGCAAGGCCGATCGCGCGATAGAGGGCGGCATGGCTGCGCGCCTCGCTGGTGCGGGCCTTTTCCGCGCCTTCGCGGGCGAGCGCCAGCCAGTCGGCGAGCGGCGCATCCTCGGTCGGCATCTCCATGCCGGCCAGGTCCAGCACGTCATCATCCTCGTCCGCGCCCGGACCATCGGCCCAGATCGGCGCATCGCTGCGCGCCGGGGGATTGTGCAGCAAATTGGTGTCGACCTCGCGCTCGATCGCGACCGACAAAGCGTGGCTGGCCATTTCCTTCCAGTTGATCACGCCAAACACGAAGTCGATCGAATCGCCCTGCGCGGAAAAGGGCATCAGGATGCCGCGATAGAGAATCTCGCGGCCGCGCTGGTTGATGAACTCCGCCTCGAATCCGATCGGCGCGGCATTGGCGATGATCTGGAGATAATGATCGGTCAGGCGCGACAGCAGCGAACGGGCCGGAACATCGGCGATATGGCCGATCGGCCCCTCGATCTCGCATTCCTGACGCAAGGCCGAGCCGAGATAGACGATCGCGGGATTCTCGATGCCGGCGGTGAAATCGAGCAGCACGCTATAGGGGCCGAAATCGTCCATCTGATCGGGCGAGAGATCCTCGATCAGGGGCAGGGCGCGATCGCCCAGCAGCGACGCCCAATAATTATAGGCGCGCACCTGCATGCGCCGTTCCTCATATCCCACGGCGAGCGGACGGTCGATCGCGGCATCACCGGGATATTCGAAATCGTCCTGGTCGTTGGCGACGTCATGCCCCCGCAGAATGTCCATCCGGTCGGTCCTTGGAACAGAGAATAAGCGACTTTGCGCAAGGCTGTGCCACGGGGATGGTAAACATGCCGTAAATTCGCGTGCAGAAGCGGATGGATGGCGCGCAATATCGGTCGATAGTGCTGCGACGGCGGGGGCGGGGGCAAGAAAGTGCATTTGGGCGCTTGTCCAATCGCCCGACCGCTGTTATCTGCCCGCGCCAGTGCCGCTTTAGCTCAGTTGGTAGAGCATCGCATTCGTAATGCGAGGGTCACGTGTTCGAGTCACGTAAGCGGCACCATTCCCCAGAAAATCGTTGGAAAACAACCGTCTGATGGATCGTCGCGTCCAGACTGTAGCACACGACTGTCGCACAACAGGGTTCTGGAAACGGGGTTAAGTTCCTCGTATCAAACAAAAATACAGCCTCGAAACTGTAGCACAGCGGTGTCGCACAGAAGACCGTCTGGCTTATGGCGGAGAGGCGCGGTTTATCAGTATCGTGTGCGGGTGCCGGGCGATCTCGTCACACTGTTCGGGAAGACGCATTTCAGTCGGTCACTGAAGACGGCAGCGCGCGCAGAAGCCTTGCGGGCAGCGAGGAAGATGGCATTCGAGATTGAGCTTGAGTTCGATCGTGCCCGTATCAGCAAAGGCCAGCCTGTTGATTTCCACTGAGAAGTGACCCGGGTAGGGCGTAAATTTCCACTAAGAATTGACCCATGTTGAACTCGTCCCTGGCTTTGGCAAGCGAGGGTATATGGAGTGTTGGACATGGCGTTATTGAGCGTTATCCGGCGCTGGCATTTTCGCGATCATCTACCGATCCGGGAGATAGCGCGGCGCACCGGACTATCACGCAACACGATCCGCAAATATTTGCGGTCCGAGACGATCGATCCGCGATTCAAGGTGCCTGATCGACCAAGCAAACTGGATCCATTTGCTGAGCATCTGGCGGCCTGGCTGCGGCGCGAGATGGGCCGATCGCGCAAGCAGAAGCGCACGATCAAGCAGTTTCACGCCGATCTGGTGAGCCTGGGTTATGAAGGATCCTACAACCGGGTTGCCGCTTTTGCTCGGGACTGGCGCGAAGATTATCGGCGCCAGCAACAGATTGGCGGGCGTGGGACATTCGTGCCCCTGTCGTTCGCGCCGGGGGAAGCTTTCCAGTTTGATTGGAGTGAGGACTGGGCAATCATTGCCGGGGTTCGGACCAAGCTGCAGGTCGCGCACTTCAAGCTCAGTTACAGCCGGGCATTCATCGTGCGCGCCTACCTTCTGCAAACCCATGAGATGCTGTTCGACGCCCATAATCACGCCTTCCGCGTGCTGGGCGGCGTGCCGCGCCGGGGTATCTATGACAATATGCGCACGGCCGTCGACAAGGTCGGGCGTGGCAAGGAACGCACCGTCAACGCACGCTTTCTGACGATGGTCAGCCACTATCTGTTCGAAGCCGAGTTCTGTAACCCGGCTGCGGGATGGGAAAAGGGGCAGGTCGAGAAGAATGTCCAGGATGCGCGGCACCGTCTGTGGCAACCCACGCCGCAGGCCGAGAGCCTTGATGCGCTGAACCTGTGGCTGGAGGAGCGCTGCAAGGCGTTATGGGAGGACATCTCTCACGGGATCGAACCCGGGTCGGTTGCCAATGCCTGGGCCGATGAATCTGAGTGTCTGATGGTTGCGGGCAGGCCCTTCGATGGTTTTGTGGAATATCGCAAACGGGTATCGCCGACCTGCCTCATCCACTTTGAGCGCAATCGCTACAGCGTACCGGCCTCTTTCGCCAATCGCACTGTCAGCCTGCGCGTCTATCCTGATCGCTTCCAGGTCGTCGCCGAGGGGCAGCCAATCTGCGCACATCAGCGCATCATCAACCGCTCTCACGACGGTCCAGGTCATACGGTTTATGACTGGCGCCATTATCTGGCGGTCGTGCAGCGCAAACCCGGCGCCCTGCGCAACGGAGCGCCCTTCCTTGAGCTACCCGATGCGTTCCAGCGTCTGCAGCGACATCTGTTGCGCAATCCCGGCGGCGACAGGGAAATGGTCGAAATACTGGCGCTGGTTCTTCATCATGATGAGCAACTGGTGCTGACGGCGGTCACCATGGCGCTGGAGGCTGGCGTTCCGACCAAGACCCATATCCTCAATCTGCTCTATAGGCTGGTCGACGGAAAACCGATCTCCACGCCGCCGGTGACGGCGCCCCAGGCGCTCAAACTGGTCAGCGAGCCGATGGCCAATGTCGAACGCTATGATGATCTGCGCAAGGAGAAGCGTCATGCGTCATGACCCTGCCAGCGGCGCCATCGTCGTCATGCTCCGCAGCCTCAAGATGCATGGCATGGCGCAGGCCGTCACCGATCTCATGGAACAGGGATCTCCAGCCTTCGAAGCCGCCATCCCGATCCTCTCCCAGTTGCTCAAAGCCGAGACAGCAGAACGGGAGGTTCGGTCTGTGGCCTATCAGCTCAAGATCGCGCGCTTCCCTGTCTATCGCGATCTGGCCGGCTTCGACTTTACCAGTAGCGAGGTCAATGAAGCTCTAGTGCGTCAGTTGCATCGCTGCGACTTCATCGACATCGCCGACAATATCGTGCTGGTCGGCGGTCCTGGCACCGGCAAGAGCCATGTGGCAACGGCGCTGGGCATCCAGGCCATCGAACATCATCGAAAGCGCGTCCGCTTCTTCTCGACGGTCGAACTGGTCAATGCGCTCGAGCAGGAAAAAGCACAGGGCAAGGCCGGTCAGATCGCCAATCGCCTCCTGCACTCCGATCTCGTTATCCTGGATGAGCTTGGATATCTGCCGTTCAGTGCTTCAGGTGGCGCGCTGCTCTTCCATCTACTGAGCAAACTCTACGAGCGCACCAGCGTCATCATCACCACAAACCTGAGCTTCAGCGAATGGGCCACCGTGTTCGGCGACGCCAAAATGACCACGGCGCTTCTCGATCGGCTTACCCATCACTGCCACATCCTGGAGACCGGCAACGATAGCTTCCGCTTCAAAAACAGCTCTGCCAAGCAGGCCAGAACCCAAAGGAGAAAACCACGGGTTGACCCACCCATGACACCCGAAACATAATCCGCAGACGGGTCACTTCTCGATGGAAAACCCGGGTCACTTCTCAGTGGAAATCAACAGCTTCGGTAAGCGCAGGCATTGACGACGACCGCTCTGCCGGAGGCGACGAGGTGGCCGTAATTCGTCCGGTCGTAATAGCGGGAGACGAAAGACCAGTCCGAGCCTGAGGGATCATCGACACGGCCAGTGTAGGCGCTCACGGATGCATCATCTGGAAACTCTGTTGGCGTTAGGGTGGGACTGTAGCCAGCATTCGCGCCAAGAATGATAACCGGCGCGGTCAGCACATCGCCGATATAGGGGCTGACGGGATGATCGAGATTGAAACTATGAGGGCCAGTATCGAGCACCTCCCGGTCGAGCCGATGCGCCCACTGCCACTTCTCATCGGCTTGTTGTTGGCCGCGCCAGAAGGTGACGATATCTTCGATCTGCATGAAAGCTCCCCAAGCGTTGCGGGACAGGTGAATGATTAGCCTGCAACATGATGCCGGATAGAATGAAGTGCAGATAGCCCCTCATCACCGCAACCGAAGCCGGTCGATCTGATCGACCTCAGCCTTCCGTAGCCGATAGCCCGGCATCGATAGCGGCCGAAACGGGTGGAGCGACGCCGTCGTCACGTCCCACCACTCCCGCCAGTCATGACCAACGCCAATATATTGGACGCGAGCACGGATCGACAAAACCTCACCGATATGCCGCTCGACCTGCCCGCGATCGTCCATCTCGCGGATCACCAGATCGCCCACCCTCAGATCGTGCAAATCATGTCCCATACGCCCTCCCGTCAACGACATAGAATTATCATCGGTCAGGAGAAATATCGAAGTTTTTGAAGTGGTTGCTTGATCGTCGACTTCATGAGAATCTGCGTCACATGGGTAACCACCAACTGGTCAGACGATGATCCAATATTCCCGTCGCAACCGGGTGGGTTTTGGATTTTCAGACGGTCGACGATGGCAGGTCTAAAACCCAAATGAGACGATGGAGGCCATATGGGCAGGAAGTTTGGGTATGCACGGATTTCTTCGGATCAGGGACAAGACCTCGCCAGCCAGCGCGTGATGCTGGAGGAGTTGGGCGCGATGGTTGTGTTCAGCGATATCGGCAGCGGATCGACCCTCGTTGGCCGCGATGGGCTCGACAGCCTCCTGAAGCTCCTTGAACCCGGCGACGAGGTCATTTCACTTCATCCAGACAGAATTGGGCGCGACACCGCCGATCTCCTCATCGTCGGCAAGCGCATCGTCGAGCGCAAGGCGGTGCTGCGCATCCATGATCCTCAGATCGTGTTCGACGGATCGGACTTCATGGGAGAGGTCTTGCTGACGCTGTTCGGCATGGTCGGCTCGATCGAGAAACACTTCATCAAAGCCCGCCAGCGCCGGGGTATCGAAGCCGCCAAGGCAAAGGGCATCTATAAAGGTCGGCCGCCCTCGATCGACCCGGTCCGGGTTCGCGAACTTCATCAACAAGGCATGGGGCCGACCGCCATCGCCAAGAACCTCAAGATCGCACGCGCCTCAGTCTACCGCGCTCTCGCCGCCTGACCTTCAACAACCACGATCCCAACCATCATCGACATGGGATCATCCAGCCCATCATCAGGCATCGGGCGGCCGCCGCTATCATGTCCATGCTTCCGACTATGATCACCGGCAGCGTGACGACCATCATCTGACCGATCGTTGCAGTGGCGATGAACGAGATGATGCTGGTCGACGCTGGTGTCGGGATGATGGAGCCGGATCGTGTTCGGGTCACATGTTCGATGACCGTAAGCGCACCATCCCTCGCGATTTGTCTCATGCGCACTCGCTGCGCTTCTGTCATGGGGAGAGTATTTTATCATACTCGGTCTTCACGCGGCCGTTCGACTGGTCAGATATGCCGGCGTCAATCTCCTGTTCTGCAAGCGGAAGCGACGGGCGGGCGTGCGGTGCGTTCGATCAGGATGTCATTGCGTTGCGGTCTGCCGCTTCGCCGACGGTCAGGTGAAAGGCGAACGGCCTTTTCGGGGCGCCGGATCCCTGTAAACGTCTTGGCAATAATCCTGCCCCAAAGTGGGGCATGTGCTTTCAGGTTTACTATGGGGCTTGGCTATGATGCGGTCGGCGCCTAGCCTTGATGTCATGCGCATCCTCTCGACCCTGCTGCTGGTGTCCGCAGCCATCACCGCATCGGCCTTTGCCCAGAGCGCGCCGGCCCCTTTCACGCTCGCTGAAAATGGGCGGCGCTTTGCCTCGCTCGCCGATGCGATCGGCGCGATCGGCGATGGCAAGGGCACGGTCATCGTCGCGCCGGGCACCTATCGCCAGTGTGCGGCGCAGAATGGCGGCGAGGTGACGATCAAGGCGGCGACGCCCGGCAGTGCGATCTTCGACGGCGCGATCTGCGAGGAAAAGGCGGCCCTTGTGCTGCGCGGCCGCGCCACCATGGTCGACGGCCTGATCTTCCAGAATCTGCGCGTGCCCGACGGCAATGGCTCGGGCATCCGCCTGGAAAAGGGCAATCTGTCCGTCAGCAACAGCCTGTTCCGCAACAGCGAGGAAGGCATTCTGACCGGCGAGGATCGCGGCGCCACGGTCATGATCGACAAGTCGACCTTCCGTCACCTGGGCCGTTGCGATCGCGATCTCGATTGCGCCCATGGCATCTATATCGGCCGGGTCGCGCGCCTTAGCGTCACCCGTTCGCGCTTCGACCAGGGCGATGGCGGCCATTATCTCAAGAGCCGCGCCGCGCAGGTCGATATCCGCGACAACAGCTTTGACGACAGCGGCGGCCATCTCACCAATTACATGATCGACCTCAGCAACGGGGCCAGCGGTCAGATCGTCGGCAACGACATGGTGCAGGGCAAGGACAAGGATAATTGGTCCGCCTTCATCACCATTGCGCCGGAAGGCCGCGAGCAGGACAGCAGCGCCCTGGTGATCGAGGGGAACAAGGCCGGCTTCGTTCCGGGACTTGCGCGCGGCTCGACCTTCGTCGCCAATTTTACCGACGATGTCGTCCGTATCGGCCAGAACCAGCTTGCCCCCAGCATGAAGGTCAAGGACCGGCGCTGACTTTGCCGCGCCGATCTGATAGGGAAGGGCGATGCGCACCACCTATGACAGCGCGACCGTCCGCCTCTATCATCTGGGCGACGACGGCGCGGCGATGACGATCATGTACGGTCCCCTGAGCGAAGCGCTGCGCGTCGCCGAGCAACAGCCGCAGGAAGTGCAGGACGGCCTGTTCCTTGCCACAGACAATGATGTCGTCGCCTATCTCGACCTGATCGAAAGCTGAGCCGCCGCGCATTTCGGACGAGAAAATAGGAAAAAGGCCGGTCCGTCAGGGTGACGGACCGGCCTTCGCTGGCCTGAAAACCAGAAGGGGGGACTGGTTCAGGCGGGCATTTTTCAGGCTGCCTCGGCTGCTTCCTCGGCGGTGGGCAGACGGATCAGATAGTCGAAGGCCGACAGGGCTGCGGTTGACCCCGCACCCATGGCGATCACGATCTGCTTATAGGGCACGGTTGTGCAGTCGCCGGCAGCGAAGATGCCGGGCTGGCTGGTTTCGCCGCGCGCATCGATCTCGATCTCGCCACGGGGCGAGAGCGCGATCGTGTCCTTGAGCCATTCGGTGTTGGGCACCAGGCCGATCTGGACGAAAATGCCTTCCAGCTCGACATCATGCTCGGTGCCGCTGTTGCGATCCTTGTAGCTGAGGCCGCTCACCCGCTCGCCATTGCCGTTCACCTTGGTGGTCAGCGCCGAGGTGATGATCTTGACGTTGGGCAGGCTGGCGAGCTTGCGCTGCAGCACCGCGTCGGCGCGGAGCTGGCTGTCGAACTCGATCAGCGTGACATGGGCGACGATGCCGGCCAGGTCGATCGCGGCTTCCACGCCGCTATTGCCGCCGCCGATCACCGCCACGCGCTTGCCCTTGAACAGCGGACCATCGCAGTGCGGGCAGTAAGCCACGCCCTTGTTGCGATATTCGTCTTCACCGGGCACGCCCATCTGGCGCCAGCGGGCGCCGGTCGACAGGATGATGGTGCGGCCCTTCAGCGACGCGCCATTTTCCAGCACGACCTCATGATAGCCGCCTTCGGTCTTGGCCGGGATCAGCTTCGCCGCCTTCTGCAGGTTCATGATCTCGACGTCATAATCCTTGACGTGCGCTTCCAGCGCCGAGGCAAGCTTGGGCCCTTCGGTACGGCTGACCGAGATGAAATTCTCGATATCCATGGTGTCGAGCACCTGGCCGCCGAAGCGTTCCGCCGCCACACCTGTCCGAATGCCCTTGCGTGCCGAATAGATGGCCGCCGCCGCGCCGGCGGGGCCGCCGCCGACCACCAGCACCTCGAACGGATCCTGCTTGCGGATCTTCTCCGCAGCCTTCGCCTCGGCACCGCTGTCGATCTTGGCGACGATCTGCTCCAGCTCCATCCGGCCCTGGCCGAAGGGTTCGCCGTTGAGGAAGATGGTCGGCACGGCCATGACCTTGCGGGCGTCGACCTCATCCTTGAACAGGCCGCCGTCGATCGCGACATGGCTGATCCGGGGGTTCAAGACGCTCATCAGGTTCAGCGCCTGCACCACGTCGGGGCAGTTCTGGCACGACAGCGAGAAATAGGTTTCGAAGGCGAAATCGCCGTCCAGATCCTTGACCTGCTGGATGACGTCCTGCGCGGCCTTGGACGGATGACCTCCGACCTGCAGCAGGGCGAGCACCAGCGAGGTGAATTCATGGCCCATCGGCAGGCCGGCGAAGGTGACGCCGATATCGGTGCCGACGCGGCGGATCATGAAGCTGGGCTTGCGCTTGTCATTGCCGGTGGCGAGGCTGACCTTGTCCGAAAGCTCGGCGATTTCGGTCAGCAATTCGTTCATTTCGCGCGATTTGGCGCCTTCATCCAGCGAAGCCACCAGCTCGATCGGCTGGGTGATGTTCGCCAGATAGGCCTTCAACTGCCCCTTGAGATTTGCGTCCAACATGTCTGTCTGGCTCCGTGGAAAAAATGGCGGGCCGTCCCGATCGGGAGGACGCGACGGCCCGTCCGGGGAATTGGTGCGACCCAAAAGCCCCGTTGAAATAGAGATAAGTCTGTAGAAAGCTTTTTGAAGGTCCGCCGGGTTCCCTCAATCTGGGCGAACCCGGCGGCCTGTCAGCACCTAATGGTGCTTAGATCTTGCCGACGAGGTCGAGCGAGGGGGCGAGGGTTTCCGCGCCTTCTTCCCACTTGGCGGGGCAGACTTCGCCCGGATGGCTGGTCCAATACTGCAGCGCCTTGATCTTGCGCAGCAGCTCGGCCGCGTTGCGACCCACGCCCTCGGGGGTGATTTCGACCAGCTGGATCACGCCTTCCGGATCGAGCACGAAGGTGCCGCGATCGGCCAGGCCGACGCCTTCGCGCAGCACGCCGAACTGGTTCGAGATGTCGTGGTTCTGGTCACCCAGCATGTAATAGTTGATCTTGCCGATGGCCGGCGAGGTGTCGTGCCAGGCCTTGTGGCAGAAATGGGTGTCGGTGGACACCGAGTAAACTTCCACGCCCATGCCCTGCAGGGTGGGGTAGATGTCGGCCAGGTCTTCCAGCTCGGTCGGGCAGACGAAGGTGAAGTCGGCCGGGTAGAAGAAGAAGACGGCCCACTTGCCCTTGACGTCGGCATCCGTGACGTCGACGAACTTGCCTTCCTTGAAAGCGGTTGCCTTGAAAGGCTGCAGGGGGGTGTTGATGAGAGCCATGGGCTATCCAGTTCCTTGATTAGGGTTGCTGTTGCGAAGCCTGTTTAGGGAAGCGGATGATTCGGGGGAAATTGGTTTTCTCGGACATGTTGATAGATAAAAGCGATCACACGCTATCCGATTAATCGAACGGCTCATTGATCCCGGAGGGCATGACCCATGGCTCGTTCGACCAGCTGCTGCGCCTCTGCCGCGCTGAAACTGGTGGGGTCCAGGCAATATTCCAGCCACAGCCCGTCGACCAGAGCCGTCAGGCCGATGGCCTTGAGCCGTACCTGCGCGGGGGAGAAGGCCGGCGCGGCGGCGGCGACCAGCCCCTCCAGCTGCGCGCGCGAGGCGGCATAGATGTCGGCATGGGCGGCCGCGACATCAGTGTTTGAATTGATCAGGCTCCAGAAGGCGATCCAGGTGGCGAGCAGGTCGGCGTCCAGCACGGGCTCGCGGAAATTGGCCTGGAGAAAGGCGCGCAGCCGGTCCAGCGGATCATCGCCCGCGCCTATGATCGCATCGTCCATCGCCTGGGACACGCGCTGCCCGACATCGCGATAGGTGGCCAGGATCAGCGCATCGACACCCTCGAAATAATGGGTCAGCAGCCCGGACGACACGCCCGCGGCGGCGCAGATGGCACGGACAGAGGTGCCTGCCACGCCCTTTTCCGCCAGACATTTTGCCGTTGCGTCGATCAGTGCCTGCCGCCGGACATCGGCGGACTCCCGTACGAATTTCGCTCTCACTTGCCCCCCGGCATGGGGCGACCCGGCGCCCCGAACATGCTATTTTGTTGCCGCTCATTGTGCGGAAATGACGGGCGCTGGCAAGCGCCGTTCGACCCGATTGCGGATCGATCCGGCTGGTTCGCCCGTTTCCCCCGCATATTGTCGTCATGACAGCAAGGAGACCATGGATGATCCGACAGCCCGCCACCACGTCCGCCCTTCGCCTGATCCTGCCCGGTTTGGGCGCGCTATTGCTGCTGGGCGGATGCGCCAAGGGCGTGGACAATGAAGCGGTGGCGAACAATGCGAGCGTGCCGGCCCATGCCGAAGCGATCGAAGATACGGACTCTGTCGCGGCCCCGGACAATGTAGGCGCGGCGCTGCCCACCGACGAATGGGTCGGGCGCTGGACCGGGCCGGAAGGGCTGTTTCTCGACATCCAGCCCGCGCCCGATGGCAAGCCGGGCCATTATGCGCTGGCCAACAAGGATAATCTCGACCGGGAGGCGACCTATAGCGGCTTGGCCGATGGCGCGACGATCCGCTTCGTGCGCGATGGCCGCGATCTCGCCATCCGACCGGGCACGGGGGCGGAGACGGGCTTCAAATATCTTGCCGACAAGCAGGACTGCTTGATCGTGAAGCCGGGCGAGGAAGGCTATTGCCGATAAAGCGGGATCGGCAAGGGGCATGCTGACGCGACAGCGCCGAATTTCACAGTGTCGTTCGGCATTTGGGGCCGTTTTCACCGGATATGCGCCTGCCACGCGCCCATGACGCGACCGTCGCGCGTCAATTGGGTCAGGACAGCCTCGCACCGACGCGCCGGTCGGGTCATGACGACGCGACAGGGAAGCGACACATGGGGCACCGCCTGTGGCGGGCTGCGGTCGGGGCGAGGGAAGGGGGCAGTGCTGGTGCATCGCCCAGGGTAGATCAGAGATTGGGCGAGTAGGACAGGGCTTCGCTACGCTTGCCTCACGCTGTCGGGTTTTGACGGCTGACGACCAGAAGCTGACGTTTCCAGTTCCTCCCCAAGCTTGCTTGGGGAGGTGGCAGCGCGAAGCGCTGACGGAGGGGCTGGAGCCTCTTAGCGCTGCGCTATTGGGCCTGTGCCCCTCCACCACTCGCTACGCGAGCGGTCCCCCTCCCCGTGCCGGGGAGGAATGTCTTGTTACCACCCAACTTGGCATCCACGCCTCCGCAGGGGTGACCGTGCCAGAGACGTTCAGTTTCTGCTCCGTCTCTGGGCCTTGCTGGGGGGGGGGCAGCGGAATCAGGCGCTGGTCGTTGCGTGGCCGAGCTGGCGGGCGAGGGTGACGAATTCTTCGACGCTGACGGTTTCGGCGCGGCGTTGCGGGTCGATGCCGATCGCTTCCAGTGCATCGAGCGCGCCGGGGACGGACTTGAGGCTCTGGCGCAGCATCTTGCGGCGCTGGCCGAAGGCGGCGGCGGTCAGGCGTTCCAGGATCTTGAGCTGCACGCCTTCGGGCGCCGGCTTGGGGGTGATGTGGACCACGGCCGACATCACCTTGGGCGGCGGGGTGAAGGCGCTGCGATGCACCTTCATCGCGATGCGCGCGTCGCTGCGCCACTGGGCGAGAACGGCGAGGCGGCCATAATGGTCGGTGCCCGGCTTCGCGACGATGCGTTCGGCCACTTCCATCTGGAACATGAGCGTCAGGCTGGACCACCAGGGGAGCGGCGCCCATAGCGCCGACAGCCAGCCGACCAGCAGGGCGGTGCCGACATTATAGGGCAGGTTGGCGATGATATGGGCGCCATCGCCGGCCTCGGCACGGGCGTCCACCTCCATCGCATCGCCGGAAATGACGCGCAACTGGCCGGGGAAGGCCAGCTCCAGTTCGGCGAGCGCCGGCAGGCAGCGCCGGTCGCGCTCGACCGCGACCAGCCGTCCGCCGGCGCGCAGGATCGCGCGGGTCAGGCCGCCGGGGCCGGGGCCGACCTCAAACGCGGGCTGATCCTGGATGCTGCCGGGAATGGCGGCGATCCGGTCGAGCAATTGTTCGTCGAGCAGGAAATTCTGGCCGAGCGCCTTGCTGGCCTGAAGCCCATGGGCGGCGATCACGTCGCGCAGCGGCGGCAGAGTGGGGCGGGCGTCAGCCGGCATAGGCAATCCGTGCGCGGGCGGCTTCGGCCGCCATCTTGAGGGCGGCGATCATCGCGCCGGGATTGGCGCTGTCGGTGCCGGCAATGCCGAAGGCGGTGCCATGATCGGGCGAGGTGCGCACGATCGGCAGGCCCAGGGTGATGTTGACGCCATCGTCGAAGTTCAGCGTCTTGATCGGGATCAGCGCCTGGTCATGATACATGCAGAGCGCCGCGTCATAGGCTTCGCGGGCGCGGGCATGGAACATGCCGTCGGCCGCCAGCGGGCCGACAATGTCGATCCCTTCCGCGCGCAGCGCTTCGATCGCCGGGCGGATCACCTCAATCTCCTCGCGGCCGAGTGCGCCATTCTCCCCGGCATGCGGGTTGAGGCCGGCGACGGCGAGACGGGGACGGGCGATGCCGAAATTGCGCTGCAACCCCTTCACCGTGGTGAGGGCGCGGGCGCGGATCAGATCGATGGTCAGCGCCGAAGGTACATCGGCCAGCGCGATATGGATGGTGATCGGCACCACCTTGAGCGACGGGCCGGCGAGCATCATGACCGCGTTCTGGGCCGAGACGCCGCAGCGTTCGGCGACGAATTCGGTCTGGCCCGGATGGGTGAAGCCGACGCCGTACAGTTGTTCCTTGCCGACCGGCGCGGTGACGATGCCGGCAGCCGATCCGGTGCGGGCAAGGCCGACCGCGACCTCCAGTGCCTGGAAAGCGGTGCGGGCGCCATCGATGCTGGGCGTGCCGGGCACGATCTCGCCCGCTTCGGCCACCTGCATGCAGGGCAGGGCGCGCTCGAACACCTGCGCGGCTTCCTCGGGCGATCCGACGATCTCGACCGGGCCGAGCCACACCGCGCGCAGCGATGCGGCATCGCCGACGGCGAAGAAGGTGGGCAGGCCACGCGCTTCGCGCATGACCCACGCCTTGGCGACGATTTCCGGTCCGATGCCTGCCGGGTCGCCGAGCGAGACGGCGAAGGGCGGCAGGCTGACCGGATCAGTTATATTCGATAACGGCATCGCGGCGAAGATCGCGCAGATAGATGCGGGCGCGCTTGTTGACGCGTTCCTCTTCCAGCTGGGCCTGGATCTGTTCGGGATTGGGGGCGTTGGCCGACTGCGGCTCGTCGCGGCCGCAGACGATCAGAACGCGGACGCCATCGTTGATCGAGCCGAAGGGCGGGGTGGATTCGCCGACCTGCAGATTGACCAGAATGTCCTGCAACTGGGGCGGCAGGTCGCGCAGCTTCACATTGTCATTGTCGACCACGTCGGCGCCGATGCGGGCGCCGATCTCGTTCGCCTGGCCGCAGCCCTTGATCTCCTTGACCGCGGCGGCGAAGGTCGCGGCCTTCTGGCTGGCGGCTTCCTTGCTGGTGCCGGCCGGGAAGAGGACCGACAGCTGCTTGAGGCTGAGCAGCGAATCGCGCGGATCGGCGGTCAGCACCTTGCGCTTGTCCATCACATAGATGATCGACATGCCGCCCACCGTCTCGATCGGGCCGGCGAGCTGGCCGACCTGCAATTCGGTGGCAGCCTGCGCCAGTTCGGTCGGCAGCTGGCTGGGGCGGACCCAGCCGAGATCGCCGCCGACGACAGCGGTGGAGGCTTCGGAGAACTGGCGGGCGTAAGCGGCGAAGCTGCCGCCCTGCTTGATCTGTTCGATGATGTTGCGTGCGTTGGCCGTGATCTGGTCACGGTTTTCCGGCGTCGAGGACAGGTAGATCTCGCTGATCCGCACTTCGTCGCTGCCCTTGGCGGCGTTGAGGCGATCGACCACCGACTTCACTTCGTCTTCGGAAACGTTGACGAAGGGCTGGATGTTGCGGCGGAGCAGGCGGCTCCAGGCCAGTTCGCCCTCGATCTGTCGCTTGATGCTGCTGGCCGAGCTGCCCTGTTCGCGCAGATACTGGTCGAACTGGGGGGGCGACTTGCGGAAATTGGCCGCGACGCGCTCATAGCTCTGGTTCACTTCGGCCGGATCGATCTTAATGTCGTTGGCCGCCGCTTCCTGGATCTGCAGCGTTTCGTCGATCAGGTTGCGCAGAACCTGGACGCGCAGCCGCTCCTTCTCCTCGGCCGACACCTTACCGCCATTGGCGGTGATGATCAGGGCCAGGCGCTGATCGACATCGGTGCCGGTGATGATGCGGCCGTTCACGATCGCCGTCGCCTTGCGGACATTGGGATCATTCTTGCCGAAGATGGTGACGTCCTTGGGCAGGTTCAGGCCCTGATCGGCGTCATCGTCCACGGCCTGGGCCGACACGGTCTGTGCCGCCATGCCCAGAAGGGCGGTGGACAGAAGCAGGGTGCGCAGGCCCGAGCGAACGGATTTGGGCGAGAAAACGACAGAAAGCATCGTCGGCAAAAATCTCCAATACGGTCGGGAGCCAATGCCCCGTTCCGCCTTAACCGGTCCTGAGCGGACGGCGGGAAGGCAGTTCCTTATATGCCAATATTGCGAAAAGCCAGCCGCAGCTGGAAGCTGTTGCCGGCGCGCGCGTCACCGTTGGTCTGATAGTCGCGCCGCCATGTAAAGCCCAGCGTCAAACAATCATCCTCATAGGCAACGCCTAGGCGCTGGCGCACCGGCTCATAGCCGTCGGCCGTGGTGCCCGGATCTTCCTGCGCGCCGGTAAGGTCTATGACGGTCGAGCCGAACACCGACCAGAAGCGGGCGAACTGGATGCGGCCGCCAAGGCGCAGTTCCTCGCGGTCCTGCAGATCCTCCAGCGTGATGTTGGCGTTGCGGTTGAGGCGCAGATAGCTGATCTGGGCATAGGTCTTCTTGCTGCCCACGGTCGCGTCGACCTCGTTCCGGCGGACCGCCAGATTGTCCTTGTCGACCCGGAAGCGCTGGGTGAAGCTGACGAAATCCTTGTAGCGGACGGTCCAGCGGCCGACGATGTCGGACATGCGGTCGGACAGGCCGGTGCCGTCGGGCAGGATGCTGGCGCGGTTGTCGAGCCGGTAGCTCTGGCCGACATTGGCGTCGAGCGTGAAGTCGGGCAGCGCCAGATTATATTCCAGGCCATAGGTGATGCGGCTCGAATCCTCGAACCGGTCATAGCCCGCGAAGCGGTTGAGCGCGAAGAGGTTGCTGTCCTCCAGATCGACCGACCGGGCATCCTCATTCGGCACCGACAGGTTGGCGAGATGGGGGGAGGCGACGATCTGGACGCGTGGGGCGATACGCTGCACGCCGCCGAAGGCCTCACCCATGAAGGGCCAGCGCATGTCGACCGCGGCGGCGGCGATGCCGCGCGCCTTCCAGCCCGGATCGCCGGCATAGCTGATCGTGTCGGTCAGCAGATTGTCGCTGCTGTGATAGACGTCGCCGCGCAGATAGGTGGTGAAATTCACTTCCTGGCCAAGGCCCGTCAGCTTGCGCAGATTCCATTCGAACGCGGCAAAGGCGCGCTGGGTGTCCTGCCCCTCGGTCCGGGTGATCGCCAGCGTATTGGCCTGGAACTGCATCTGGCCGCCGAGCAGCGGATCCTTCATCCGCAGCCGATAATCCATGACCGGCAGGGCGATCGGCATCTGGCCCTGGGGATCGTCGACGCGCAGCGTCTGCACCGCCCAGCCAGCGAGCGAGAAATAGCTGTTCTCGCCGATCCGCTGGACGCCCAGGGTTGAACGCAGCCGGTCGTCGCGGCTGATATCGTAGCGGCGCAGGAAAGTGCGGTCGGTGGCGACGCGGATCGACCCGTTGACGCTCCATTCGGGCGACAGCTGCATGCCGCCGCTGGCGTCGATCGCGCCGCGAATATCCTTTTGCGAATCGGTCGGCGTGATGCCGCTCGACCGGCTGCCATAGGTGGCATAGCCGGTGATCTGATAGGCGCCGCGATCGTAGAGATGGCGGAAATTGCCTTCGATCATCGGCAGCGAATCGCTGTAGACGTGTGGCGTGACGGTCAGGTCGCGATTGGGCGCGAGCTTGAGATAATAGGGGACCGCGACCTCGAAGCCATTGACCCGGTCATAACGGATATTGGGGACCAGAAGGCCGCTGCCGCCATCGTCGCCGACCGGATGCGACAGGCCCGGCACCGGGATCAGCGGCAGGCCGAACAGCTCGACATTGGCGCGGGTATAGGAGACGCGCTGCTTGGTCGGGTCATAGACGACCTTGACCGCGTTGATCTGCCAGGTCGGTTCCTTGGGGCAACCGTCGCTGCCCTCCACCGGACAGCCGGTATAGGCGGCGTGGTGCAGCGTATAGACGCCATTGACCCGCTCGCCCTTGGTTGCGGCCATGCGGCCGCCCTTCTGGAGGACCAGCAATATATTGTCGACCGCGCCATCCTTGAGCGTATCGGTGACATCGAAGCGATCACCATAGGCGACATTGCCGTCGGGATCGATCACCGAGACGGCGCCCTGTGCCTCGACCTTGCCGGTGTTGCGGTCCCATACGATCTTGTCGGCGCGCAGCCGATTGCCGTCGCGCAGCAACTGGACATTGCCGGAGGCGGTCACGACTTGACTGTTGGTGTCATATTCCAGCGTATCGGCGGCGAAGCCGATTTCCTGGTCATTGTCGGGCACCGGCGCGTCGGGCGCGTTGATTGGCGTCTGGGGCTCGTTCAGCTTGGGCTCGGGCGCCTGTTGCGCATGGGCCAGCGGCGCCGCGAGCAGGCAGGACGAGGCAGCGCCGGCAAGCAGCGCCTGTTTGAACGACAGGGGAAACACGGAAATCTGCAAGCGTAGGGGCCTCTTTGTGGGCACTTCTGGTCCCTGCCTATCGCACTGCTTGGCCCGCGCCGCAATCGCTGCTCGCATTCGGGACGGCGGAAATCCGCCGAATGGCTTTGCAGAGCGGCAAAGCCGCACTATCTGGCTGAAACAAGAACGACACGGCATTCCAGAGAAAAGGCCCCCAGATGGACATCCAATTCAGCCCCACGCGCCCCCAAGTCGACACGTTGGTCCTTGCCGTGGCGAAGGGGTCTGTCGACAGCCTGCCGCTCGCCGCATCGGCCACGCTGGTCGCCGGCGCCGCCGCCGCGCGCTTTGCCGGTGAGGCAGGCGGCAGCGTCGAGAGCTTCGTCGAGGAGGGCGGCGCGGTGCTGCGCGTCCTGCTGCTGGGCATCGGCAATGGCAGTGCGGCCGACCTGGAGCGGGCCGGCGGCGCGCTGACCGCCAAGCTGTCGACCAGCGGCGCGACCCACGCAGCGGTCGAATTCCCGGCCGGCGTCAGTGGCGAGGATGCCGCCCGGCTGGGCCTGGGCGCGCTGCTGCGCAGCTGGCGGATCGACACTTATCGCACGCGTCAGCCCGAAAAGGCCAAGCCGACGCTGGCGACCGTGACGATCGTCGCGACCGGCGCCGAGGCCGAATGGGCCAAGCTGTCGGCGGTCGCCGCCGGCGTTGCCTTCACCCGCGAACTGGTGTCGGAACCGGCCAACATCCTCTATCCCGAAAGCTTCGTCGCGCGCTGCCAGCATCTGGCCGAGCTGGGCGTCAAGATCACCGTGCTGGACCGCGCGGCGATGACGGAGCTGGGCATGGGCGCGCTGCTGGGCGTGGCGCAGGGGTCGGCGCGTGAAGCGCGGCTGCTGGCGATGGAATGGGACGGCACCGATGGCGCCGCCGACAAGCCGGTCGTGTTCATCGGCAAGGGTGTGACCTTCGACACCGGCGGTATCTCGCTCAAGCCTGGCCCCGGCATGGAAGACATGAAGTGGGACATGGGCGGCGCCGGCGCCGTGGCTGGTGCCATGAAGGCGCTGGCCGGTCGCAAGGCCAAGGCGCGTGTCGTCGGCATCTGTGGTCTGGTCGAGAATATGCCCGACGCCAATGCGCAGCGCCCCGGCGACATCGTGACGTCGATGTCGGGCCAGACGATCGAGGTGCTGAACACCGACGCCGAAGGCCGGCTGGTGCTGTGCGACGCGGTGACCTGGGCGCAGAAGACCTATGAACCTGAAGTGGTGATCGATCTCGCCACCCTGACGGGGGCGATGATGATTGCGCTCGGCAGCGAGCATGGCGGCCTGTTCGCCAACGACGATGCGCTGGCCGACGACCTGCTGGCGGCGGGCAAGATCAGCGGCGAGAAGCTGTGGCGCTTCCCGCTGTCGGAGGCCTATGACAAGCTGATCGACAGCCCGATCGCCGACATGAAGAATATCGGCCCGCGCTTCGCTGGCTCGATCACCGCTGCCCAGTTCATCAAGCGCTTCGTCAACGAAGGCGTGAAGTGGGCGCATCTCGACATTGCCGGCATGGTCTGGTCGGACAAGCCGGGCGCCACCGCCGACAAGGGCGCGACTGGCTATGGCGTGCGCCTGATCGACCAGCTGGTGGCCGACAAGTTCGAGCGCTGAAGCCGGTGCAGGTCGACTTCTACCAGCTCAGCCGCGATCCCGTGGAAGGGGTGCTGCCCGCGATCGCGGCGCGCATCCTGGACATGGGCGCGCGGCTGCTGGTGGTGGCCGACGAGCCGGAACGGCTGGCCCGCATATCGGCGGGCCTGTGGGCGGGGCCACCCGAAAGCTTCCTGGCCAATGGGCTGGCAGGCGACGGGGTGGACGCCGCCCAGCCGGTGCTGCTGGCGCAGAGCTGCGACGCTGCCAATGGCGCGAAGCATATCGCGCTGGCGGACGGGGTGTGGCGCGAGGAGGCGCTGGGCTTCGAGCGGGCCTTCTATTTCTTCGACGCGGACACGATCGACGGGGCGCGGGCCAGCTGGCGGGCGCTCAGCAAGCGTGAGGGCGTGACCCCGCGCTTCTGGCGGCAGGAAGGCCGCAAATGGGTGCAGGGGCCGTGAACGCCCGGAAATAGGGACTTCTACCAAGCCCACTCGCGCCCCTCTTGCGAAGTGATCCGGCCCAGTCTAAAGGGCGCGCAACTTTATTCCAACAATCCGGAGTTATGAGGGCCATGGCCGTCACGCGCACTTTTTCGATCATCAAGCCCGACGCAACCCGTCGCAACCTGACCGGCGCCGTCACCAAGATGCTGGAAGAAGCCGGCCTGCGCGTCGTCGCTTCCAAGCGCATCCGCATGAGCCGCGAGCAGGCCGAAGGCTTCTACGCCGTTCACAAGGAACGCCCCTTCTTTGCTGACCTGGTCGCCTTCATGATCTCCGGCCCGGTCGTCGTCCAGGTTCTGGAAGGCGAAAACGCCGTGACCCGCAACCGCGACATCATGGGCGCCACCAACCCGGCCAATGCCGACGCCGGCACCATCCGCAAGGAACTGGCCGAATCGATCGAAGCCAATTCGGTCCATGGTTCGGACAGCGAAGAAAATGCCGCGATCGAGATCGCCTATTTCTTCAAGCCCGAAGAAATCGTCGGCTAAACCCGACACCCGTCCACGGACGAGCAAAAGGCCCGGCGCTCCCGCAAGGAGCGGCCGGGTTTTTTGTTGCTGGGGGCGGGTGGTAGGCGACTGTCCGTAATCCTCCCCAAGCTTGCTTGGGGAGGGGGACCGCCGAAGGCGGTGGAGGGGCAAGTAGATGAGGTCGCGCCATTGCCCCTCCGTCAGCGCTTCGCGCTGCCACCTCCCCAAGCAAGCTTGGGGAGGAACTGAGACGTCAGCTTGCGGCCTGCCTGAACGTGGCCGTGCGGCCCTAGCGTTTCGTCTGGCGGGCCCAGCGGGCGTCTATCTGGGACTGGGCGCTGGCGCCCTGGGCGTGGCTGACCAGGGAGAGGCCGCGCAGGGTCAGCTTGTGGCCGGACAGCCATTTGCCGGCGATGCCATAGCCGATGTCGTAGACGGCGGAATCGCTGTGGGTGTCGCCATTGACGACGAACTGGGTGACGATGGTCACCGGCAGTTTCTCGTCGCCGATGCTGTCGTCGGGCAGCTTGGCGGCATTGCGCGCCTTTTTCAGCGCATCCTCGAACCAGCCGGCCTCGATCCGCGGTTCGCCGGTCGTGTCGACCGGGGCGATGCCGAGCGCCCTGGGGAAATGGATGGTCTGGCTCTGCACCAGCTGATCGGAATCAGTGGGCTTGAGCGTCAGGCGGCTGTCGCCATCGGCCGAAGCGTTGAGCACCAGCCGGGCGGCGCGGGCGGAGGCCTTGCTGCTTTCGGCGGCCTTGCTGGCGCGCTCGTCCTTCTTGTCGGCCCAGTTGAGATAGAGGGTGAGGGCGGAGATCAGCACCGCCGCCACCGCCAGCAATTCGCCCAGCGTGATCCAGCGCCTGCGGATGCGGGCGGCTTCCTCCTTGCGGGTCTCCTGCTTGGCTTCGGGGCTGTCGCTCATCGGGTCAGGCCGTCTGGGGCGGGACTTCGAACTTGTCGATCACCCATTCCTCGGCCTGCGCCTCGCCGATCCATTCCTGCATCCAAGGATGGGCGATGATCGCGCGCATATAGGCTTCGGCAAAGCGGGCGACGGGCAGCTGATAGGTGATGAAGCGGGTCACGACGGGCGCGAACATCAGGTCGACGGCGCCGAACTCGCCGAACAGGAAGTCGCCCTCGCCACCATAGCGGGCGCGGGCCTGGGCCCAGAGCTGCATGATCCGGCTGATGTCGTGAGCAACGGCCTCCGACGGCGGGACCGGGTCATAGATCTGGCGGATGTTCATGCTGTGCTCGCGGCGGAGCGCGGCGAAGCTGCTGTGCATTTCTGCCGCCATCGAGCGGGCCATGGCGCGGGCACCCGGATCGGTCGGCCAGAACTGGTCGCCCTCGGCCTTTTCATTGAGATATTCGACGATGGCCAGGCTGTCCCACACGACGATGTCGTCGCCATCCCACAGGATCGGCACCTTGCCGGAGGAGGGGGCGAACTCATCGCCCTCGCGACGCTTTTCCCACTCCTCGTCATAGAGGGGGACGACCACTTCCTCGAAGGGAAGGCCGGAGAGCTTGCACGCCAGCCAGCCGCGCAGCGACCAGCTCGAATAGGCCTTGTTGCCAATGAACAGCTTCATCATGGCCATGTCTTAGCCGGGCGGGCTTCGATAAGTCGAGAGCCGATAGAGAGGGCTTTCCACTTCGCGTCGAACCGCCTAAGGGGCGGGCATCCCCGGGGGGCCGCTCATGCGCGGCTGAGAGGTGGTCAGCAGACCACGACCCGCTGAACCTGATCCGGCTGATACCGGCGTAGGGAGGGCAAGGCGGCAGGTCCGTCGTCCCTCCTGTGGAGTGGACGTGAGATGAAGACTGCCCGATTGCCCCATGTTGGAAGCGCCTGCCTGACGCTGGCCCTGTTGATGATTGCATCGCCCGCGATGGCGGAGGATGAGCTGGACCAGTCGACCAATATCCAGGTCGTCGGCCATCCCGACCCCGAAGGCCTGTTGCCCGATCAGAGCGCGCCCAAGGCGGTCAGCGCGATCTCCACCGACTTCATCATCAAGCAGGCGCCGACGCTCAACGCCTTCCAGCTGGTCAACCTGCTGCCCGGCGCCAATGTCTCGTCCAGCGACCCCTATGGCCTGTCGGCATCGTCCAGCCTGACGCTGCGCGGCTTGGGCCAGGACCAGATCGGCGTGTTGATGGAAGGCGCGCCGCAGAACGACATCGGCTATTATTATGCCTATCCCTCGCAATTTGCCGATGCGGAGAATGTGCGCCAGGTGATGCTGGCGCAGGGCGCGGCAGATATTGACTCGCCGGTGGTCGCGGCGGCCGGCGGCCTGTTGTCGCTGACGCTGGATGATCCCAGGGCCGAGGCGGGCGGCCTCGTCAACCTGTCGGTCGGTTCCTATGACGAGCGGCGCGTCTTTGCGCGGATCGACACGGGACGGATCGGATCGACCGGGCTGAAGGCCTTTATTTCCTATTCCAACAACCGCGCCGACAACTGGCGCGGGGCGGGGCATGACCAGCGCCAGCATATCGACGCGAAGCTGCTGAACGAATGGGGCGAGGGTAACCGGGCGAGCATCGCCTTTTCCTTCAACGACGCCAAGACATCGACCTATCCCAGCCCGAGCAAGGCGGACTGGGAAGCCTCTGGCCGTGGCTATAATTTCGACGAGACCTATAGCGAGGGGAATACCAACTACTGGCGCCTCTATCGCGCGCCGTTCCGCAATTTCTACGTCGCGGCGCCGGTGCATCTCAAGCTCAGCGACACGCTGAGCTTCGACAGCAGCGCCTATCTGCAGATGGGGCATGGCAATTCGCCCTATGGCACGCAGCTGACCACCACCGGCAATTATCTGGGCACCGAGGAACTGACCCAGCCGATCGACCTGCCCGGCGCGGTGGATGGCGTCGCTACGGTGATGGGCAACTGGACCGGCAAGCAGTTCCGCGTCGGCGACGTCAGCAAGCTGACGCTGCAGGCCGGCGCGCATCGGATCGTGGCTGGCCTGTGGTTCGACTATGGCACGGACCGGGTGACGCAATCCTATACGTCGATCGATGCCGATGGCCGGCCGGTCAACCAGTGGGGCTATCAGGACAAGGCGATCCGCACCGCCGACGGGCGCCTGCTGGCCTATGAAAATCAGCGCACGGAGACGGTCACCAAGGGCTTCTTCCTGTCCGACAGCATTGCGGTGACGCCCAAGCTTGGCATCGACATCGGCTTCAAGGGCGTCAACCTGCTGCGCAACGGCCGCAACTATTTGCCCGGTCCGCAGTCGACGGTGCGGATCGACAGCTTTGCCGCGCTGCCGCGGGCGGCGATCCATTATCAGCTGGACGACCGGCAGCAGCTGTTCGCCAACATTACCACCAATTTCCGCACGCCCAACGAGTTCGCGCTCTACAACAGCTATTATGGCGGCGAACTGGTGAGCCAGGGCACCGACGGCCTGAAGAATGAATATTCGATCTCGCAGGAACTGGGCTATCGCTATATCGGCCCCAGCCTGTCCTTCTCGCTGACCGGTTTCCATTATCATTTCCGCAACCGCCAGGTGGCGACGGTGATCGACAGCGGCGGCGCGCTGGTCAATTCGACCATCAACGCCGGCAGCCAGAGCAGCTATGGCCTGGATGGCGAGATCGACTATCGCCCGGCCAAGGGGATGAGCATCTATGCCTCGGCCGAATATCTGCACACGCGGCTGAACGACGATCTGGCGATCAACGGCGATTATCTGCCGACCAGGGGTAAGCGGGCGGTGTCGGCCCCCAGCTTCCAGTTCGCGCTGGGCAGCACCTATGATGACGGCCGGCTGTTCGGCAGCAGCGCGCTCAAATATGTCGGCCGCCAATATGCGACCTTCATGAATGACGAGAGCATCAAGGGCTATGCCACGCTGGACCTGTCGGTCGGCGTGCATCTGGCCGGGCTGATCGACGCGCAGGTGATGGACCTGCGCATCAACGCGATCAACGTCACCAATCCGCGCGTCCTGTCGGGCGTCTATGCGATCAGCACCAATGCGCAGGACACGGTCGGTCGTAACGGCACGCTGATCGCCGGTTCGGCGCCGACCTATTATGTCGGCAGCGGGCGCGCCGTGGTGGCGACGCTGTCGCGCGCCTTCTGACGATGAGCGCCGTCGCCCCGCATCTGGTCCATGGCATGGGGCTGGCGCTGGACGCGCCGGCCTGGCCGGCGATCACGGCGGATGAGGCCGCGGCGGTGCTGGCCCATTTCCCTGATGCAGGCCGGCTGGCGGCGCTGGCCTGGCATTCGCCGCGCCCCTTCTCGGCGGCGGCGCTGGTCGAGACGGATCGTGGCCCGCTGTTCCTGAAGCGGCATCACCAGCGCTTGCGGACGCCGGCGGCGCTGGCCGAGGAGCATGGCTATATGGCGCATCTGCGTGGTGCCGGACTGGCGGTGCCCGATGTGCTGCGCGCGACCGGTGGTGCCAGCGCGATGGCGCTGGGCGAATGGAGCTATGAGCTGCATCGCCAGGCGCCGGGTATCGATCTTTATCGCGATCGCCAGTCCTGGACGCCCTTCCTGTCGCCCGATCACGCCTTTGCGGCTGGTGTCGCGCTGGCGCAACTGCATCGGGCGGCGGCCGGTTTCGCCGCGCCGGCACGCGGGTCGCATCCGCTGGTGTCGAGCTTCACGATCTTGCCCGCCGTCGATCCGCTGGCCGCAGCGGACGCCTATGTCGCGGCGCGACCGGCGGTGGCGGCCTTTCTGGCGGAGCTGCCCTGGCGGTCGGAACTGGCGCGGCTGTTCGCGGCACTGGGGCAGGGACTGGCGCCGCGGCTGGCGGAACAGCCTGCGCTCTGGACCCATAATGACTGGCACCCCTCCAACCTGCTCTGGTCGGCGGAAGGCGCGGTCAGCAGCATCTTCGATTTCGGCCTGTCGACCCGCAGCTGCGCACTGCATGATCTGGCCACCGCGATCGAGCGGACGGCGATTCCCTGGCTGACGCTGGATCAGGGCCGGCTGGCCGAGCCGGCGGATGTGGGCGGCGCGCTGGCCTTGCTGGCGGGCTATCGCAGTGTCCTGCCGTTGGCGTCTGTCGAAATCGCCACGCTGCTGCGCCTGCTGCCGCTGGTCCATGTCGAGTTCGCCCTGACCGAGATCGATTATTTCTTCGGCATATTGGCCGATCGCGAAGGGGCGATGCTGGCCTGGCAAGCCTATCTGGTCGGCCATGCCGACTGGTTCATGTCGGGGGCGGGGCAGGGCTTTCTGGCGCAACTCCGTGAGGGGGGAGGCGGTTGATGTCGACGCTGGAGATCATTGCCGTCATCATCAGCTTCCTCGGCATCTGGCTGACGGCGCGGCGGCATCTGCTGTGCTGGCCGATCAACCTGATGGCCTGCGCCCTGTATGCCAAGCTGTTCCTGGACGTGCGCCTCTATGCCGACATGGTGCTGCAGGGCCTGTTCGGCATCGCCATCATCTATGGCTGGATCGGCTGGGCACGGGGCAAGCGCGACGAGGGCGAGGTAAGGGTGGTGCCGCTGCCGCCGATGCGGGCCGCCAAGGGGCTGGCGCTGGGCGCCGTCGGTGCCGGCGCGATCGGCTGGTTCACCCATCATTATACCGATGCGGCGCTGCCCTGGATGGATTCGGCGCTGAGCAGTTTCAGCCTGGTTGCCCAATATTGGACGGCGCGGCGCCATGCGGCGAGCTGGCTGCTGTGGATCGCGGTCGACATTTTCTATGTCGGCATGTTCGTGTTCAAGGGATTGTGGCTGACCGCCGGCCTCTATGCCGCGATGATCGGGCTGGCAGTATTGGGCTATTGGCGCTGGCGGCAGGCGATGCGTCGAAGCGCAGCCTGAGCATGGCTGCTGCCTTGAGTCGGCAGGGATCGGATCTATCTGGAAAATGGAGCCGAGCCGGAATCGAATTCCCGGATTTTCCACATTTAAAAACAACAGCTTATGGGAATGTAAGGCCTGTAAGGCCCCCGATCGTGCCCCCAAACGTACCATCAATTAGCGAAAGAACGGCTAGGCCGCCTGCATCCTGCGGTACGGCATTAACGCGCGCGTTTTTCGACGCTGTCATAGCGGATGCCGACTTGCTTCGAAATCCACAGCCGCGAGGTCAAATGAAGCGGACGCCCCTTTCGGGGCAGCCGCTTCATCGAAAGACTATGCCGCTTGCTTCAACTTATCTGGGGTTGCCAGTTGGTGCAGATAGGCAACGGCGCGTTCGGCATGGGCGGCGGCTTGCACGATGGCGCGAGTGTCATTTTGCAACACCTTGATCCAGCTTGCGATATAGCTGGCATGATCGGGGCGCGGCTCGATGCAAAGTTCCAGATCGGCGGCGAGGAAAGCGGCGCCTAATTCCGCCACTAATTCCTCGCGCGCGTACCCTTCATCGCCCCACTTCTCGCGCCCGAATGAGCGATGAAGGCGGCTCTTGTGCCGAGTCCAATGCACGGTCTCATGACCCCTCGTGGTATAATAGCCATGGGCATCATGGAAGGCCGCGAAGGTTGGAAGCTGGATGCGGTCGGCTGAAGGGATGTAATAGGCTTTGTCGCCGCCGTGATTCACAGCTGCGGGAATGCTGGCAAAGAATGCCTCGGCGGCTTCGATGCGCTCCACCTCCGGCGCACGCGCCGACATGATGTGGAACCGTTCGGGCAGGCCGTCGATCTGCGCCACGTTGAATACGGTATAGGTCTTCAGGAAACGGAAGCCCTGTTGCCGATCCTCCCCGCTGACATCGTCACGCACTGTTCTGGTGCTGTCGCCATAATAGACCACGGTTGCACCATGCGCTCCCTTGCGCACCTGCGCACCCAAGGCTTGCGCCTGCTTGTAGGTCATCCATGACGGGTTGACGAAACCGGATGTCGCTGTCGATGGTTTGCAGGAACAACTTGGTGTTGCAGCAACCCAGCATAGATTCCGCGATCTGCGGCCCATAGCGGTGCTGCATCTGCCCCAGCGCCTGGAAGGTCAGCACCACTGCTGCGCCGAACTTGCGGCCTTCGGGCAGCAGCCGCGCCAGGTTGTCGACGCGGGGCAGGTCGGCAAGCTCGTCCAGCACGAACCAGATGCGCCGGTCCTCGGATGGAGGCAGTCCCAGCACAGCGCTCGCCGCGCATTCCAGCCAGCAGGCGAGCAGGGGCTTCGACGCCTCGAAATAGTCCTCCTTCCTCGGCACGAATATCCAGGGCCGCGCACCGGGATGCCAGTCCAGCGCTTCGATGAAGCTGCGGAAGGCAAACGGCCTGGCCTTGCTGTCCTCGGCGCGCAGGAACTGGATCAGGTCCGCCGCCTTGGCGAGCATGAACAGCACGCTGCCCGTGGCCCGGTCGGCATCGTCGGCAAAGGTGCGGGCCGACGAACTGGTGGCGAGCCATTCCTTGAGGTCGTCCTTGGGCCGGTTCTTGAGGGCATGGAGCAGGTCAGGCAGGGTGCGCCGGTTTTCCTGCCACAGGGCGCGGATCATATTGGCGACAAGGATACGGCTGGTGTCGAGCCATACGTCGCTGTCGTGTTGTCCCGTCTCGGTGATGAGCTGGTGGGCGATGCGGTCGGCATCGGCGGGATGCGCGATCTCGGCGAAGGGCGACCAGAAGGCGCAGCGAGTGTCGAACGGGTTGAGGATCACATCGCCACGCGCCGGATCATAATAGTGCGCGATGAACTCGCCGCTGGTGTCGTAGACCAGCGCGGCTTCGCCCCGCGCCTCGATCCCATCGAGCAATTGCCGCAAGGCCGTGGTCTTGCCGCTGCCGGTGGTGCCGATCATCGCCATGTGGCGGGTTTCCAGACGGGTGGGGATCGGCACCTTGCCGATCGACAGGGTGCGGGCGTCAGCTTGCCTGCCGGTCAGCCTCGCAAGCTGCTTCTCGTCCACCACCTGCGTTCCGCCGATCCAGCGATCAGCGAGCAGGCGCTCGCGCCGCCGCGCCAACGCGCCGCGCAAGGCGATCAGCGCCGCAAGCCAGGTGCCGAGGCCCAGCCAGCATCCCCACTTGGCCCAGGCCCAGACCAAATCGACGCGCCGCCGGAAATAGGGATGGGCGATGATCTGGCGCGCTGATCGTCCTTCTTCGATATGGTCGGGATACTGAACGTCGATCCCTGTGTCCGCCTCCCAGCCGGACACGGCCCAGAGCTTGGTCCTCGCCCAGTAGTAGGTGCTGGTGGCGAGCATCGCGTCGCGGCCCAGCATGATGTTGGGTAATCCCAGTCCGCCGAGAGCAACGGAGGCGAGCATGACCAAGGCTTGCCGCTTGAGCCGCGCGCCCTGCGTGCTGAGATGATGCTTGCGCAGGGCATCGGCATGGTCGCGGCGATCGTCGGGGCGGGTCATGGCCGGTTCTCCCGCGCGAGGCCCCGCTGGCGATTATAGGCGGCGGTGATCTCCTCGGTGAGGATCGCGTCGCTCTTGCGAGCGCCGCTGGCCGCACTGCGGGCGTAGCAATAGGCAGCACAAGCGGTGAACAGCGCGCGGTCCAGCACCCTCTCCACATCGACGATGCGGGTGCTGACCGATGCCAGTTCGATCGCGATCTCCCGGGTGTCGATCGCGCTGCCTGTCCCCTGGACGATGGCGGCCAGTCCCGTGTCCACCACGCGGGCGAGCATGGCATATTCGCTCAATCCGCGTTGTCTAGCGAAGCCGACAAGGGTGCGGTGCTGGGCCGGAGAGAGCCGCACGGTCTGGGCGCGGGCACTCATCGTGCCGCTCCCGGTGAGATGCTATTCGCCATCGCGCGAAATGGCGGATTTGCGCTGCTTTCGCGCCACCGCATTTGACGGGATGCTATCCGCATCCCGTCAAACCCGCAGAAATGCTCGATGCACCCGTGCGTGAGGTGTGTATTTGAATTGTCGGCTCGATGCGTAGCATCGCAGCCCTGCGAGCTTGTCTTTTGGGCGACCGGATCAGGCATGGTCCGATCCTTCCCGGCAGGCTTCCCCCGGTGCATCAGGGGTGGTGTCCCTTACCCAGGCGGCGATGATCCGCTTGGCTTCGCGGTCGGCCCTGGGGCGATCGATCTCCCGGCGGTGACGGGGTTGGTCGTAAAGGCCGTGTTCGATGATCCAATTCTGGATCACTTTGTCGATGGCATCCTGCAATCGGCTCTCGAGCCGCCTTGCCGCGATGGGATCGAGATGCGCGGTGACATGCGGAGCGTCGATCAGTCCGCCCAGCGGGAGATAGGTCCCGCCTGCTTTCTGCAATGGGCCATCCACCCGCAGGGTCGATACGACGCCCCGGTGGGTGTGCAGAACGGGGCGTTCGTCGAGCTTCCAGTGGCTGATTGAGCAGCGGTAGGTCTCGCCATCGTCATCGAAGGGCAGCAGCCGCTTGATCAGCGGCTCGACGATGGGCGCAAGCCGCTGATGGACCGTGAAGCGCAGCGTGACATAGGACCGGCCTGCCAGCCAGGCGGCCAGCCGATCGACGGTGTTGCGGATGGAAGGCATGGATCATCCTTTCGTGAAATCACGGTTGTTTGGGGTCTTGTGTGCTGGAAGATTCGACCGCGACCGGACCGCCCGGCGATCAGGCCGGGACCGGCGAGCGGCTGGGGTTCAGGCGAGGGGTCGGGATTGGGCCAGCCGCCGGACCGACTCGGTGGTCAGCAGCGTGCGCCGGCCGATCTTGATGGCATCGAGGCCACCCGACTTTATCAAGGCGTAGACCGACGATCGACCGACGCCGAGCGCCTTGGCGGTGTCATTGATGGATAGGGCAAGAGGTTCCATGTGCGTCTCCATGTTGGCCGACTGGCGGCGGGAGACATGTCCGGTTGCACAGGATTGCCAGCGGTCCTCCCCGTAATGGGAAAGCCGCAGAAATCCGCCGATGGCGCGCCGTGCCGAAAACAGACGCCGTGCGCCGAAAAGCCATTCCCGATTCGCCAAAATCAGAAGCGGTGCTCAGCGGTCGTCGGAAAACGTAGACTTTTTGAGGTGAGCGTAGATTTTTCTGGCGTAGGGTGTCAGCCGGTCGCGCTTGGGAATATCGCCTGACACGTTGGCCGCGCTGTCGAACCACTCGTCAAACCAATCGGTCAGCGAACGCACCGCCGCCGCCTCGTTGTTCAGGTCCAGCGTGGCGAGCCTTGGATCGGCGCGCAGATCGAAAGCTGCCTCGACATAGGCATATTTGACGTTGCGGCCAGGGCCGCCCGAACGCTTCGGCGCGCTCATCGCCAGCATTCTCTCCATGTCCTCGCGATGCAGATAAAGGTCGGCCGGAAGGGACATGGCGGTCGGAAAGCGCATGACTATCGCCCGGTCATCGCCCTGCTCGGATAACAGGAAGTAGCGCAACCTTCCGAAGAACTGGCGGCGGTTGAGAGCAATCCGCTTCTTGCTGAAGCGGGAGATGTAATAGGCTCTCGGGCCATCGACCTTCTGCAAATGCCCCAGCACCTCCTCGAACAATGGATCGGATGGGTGGGGCAATCCCAGCGGGGCATCCGGGACTGCCAGACCATATTGATAGGCCCGCCGCCACAAGTAGGGGGCTATGGTTCCTGCCAGCATCAGCAAGGTGCAATAATAGAAAAAGTCGGAAGATTCTGATCGATTCGCCGCTGCAAGGCCGATCAGGGAAAAAAGAGCTAGAAACCCGAAAATGCTGCTTATGCCGATGGCGAGATTGTAAGACCGTGAGAAGCGCGGCTTTATCCCTTTGAGGAACGCCGCATTCAGGCTCAAACCCTCGTCCTGATCATCCGCCCTGATATTTGCCAGCACCTTCCAGAGCGGAACATCATCGATATCATCCCCGTCCGCAAAGACTTTCCATCTTTCGCCGGGGCTGCCTGTCATCTGTTTCCACCTTGCCGCAACTCGTCCAGATAATTGCTCCACCATTGCGCCATGGCAACACGCTCCGCCCAATAGGCCGACTGGTTATAGATGCGCCGGACGCTGCCCGCCACCATGTGCGCTAACGCGCGCTCGATGGCGTCGGGGTTCCATTTGCCAGACTCGTTCAGCAGCGAAGATGCTGTCGTACGGAAACCATGCGCGGTCATCTGCTCCTTTGTATAGCCCATGCGCCGCAAGGCCGCGTTGATTGTATTATCGCTGATCGGCCTCGCGCGCGTTCTGATCGACGGGAACACATATTGTCCGGAACCAGATAGGCAGTGCATATCGGTTAGGATTGCGAGCGACTGCCGCGACAAAGGCACCGAGTGGGGCTGGCGCATCTTCATCTTCCCTTCCGGGATGATCCAAACCGCCTTTTCAAAATCAACCTCCATCCATTCCATTTGCCGAATTTCGCCCGGACGTTGGAAAACATGGGGCGTTAATTTCAGCGCGTACATGACGGCAGGATCGCCTTGATAATCCTCGATGGCCCGGAGCAGCGCCCCGAAAGCGGCGGGATCAGTGATCGCGGGGAAATGCTTGACCTTCGCTGTTGTCAGCGCCCCCATCAGCAGTTGGGCCGGGTCGCGATCGGCCCGCGCTGTCGCTACCGCATAACGAAACACGCGGCTGGCAAATGCCCGGAGGAGATTCGCCGTCTCCAGGCGGCCCCGCCGCTCATGCTTCCGCAATTCTTGTAGCAGTTCCTGCGGCGTGATCTCCGTAACGGGACGTCTGCCGAAATCGCCGCCCAGCAGCTTCACGAACCAGCGCATTTTTTCCAATGTCGGCTCTGCCAGCCCCTCCCGCGTTTTCTTTTCAATCAATTCCTCGGCTACGCTCGCGAAACTGTTGCTGGCGCGGATACTGGCTTCAATGCGCGCCTGACGCTTGGCGACGTTGGGATCAACCGCATGGGCGAGCTGCCGGCGGGCCGCATCACGCGCTGATCGCGCCTCAGCCAGTGTGATTTCGGGATATGATCCGAGCGCCAGCTTTCGCTCCACGCCGTTCATTCGGTACTTTACCCGCCAAAGTTTGCTACCCCTCGGATTAACCAAGAGGTACAGTCCCTGCGAATCTGAGACTTTATAGGGCTTATCCTTAGGCTTGGCGTTACGGATCGCGGTATCGGTCAGCACCATTGGGGGCCTCGCTTCCGTGGGGGCTTCGCAAAGCCCCCAAATTAGGCCCCCATCGTCTGCGGCTACAGGCAAATAAGGGCAGTCGCTGACAACCAGCGATTACCCATAAACTAGCAGGAAACAGGGATTTTTCCAACTGTTGGCAGCTCTCGCCAAACAGGATTTTGGAGGCCCGAGCCGGAAACAAACCAACGTGCTTTTTCAACGTGGTTAGATTGTCTACCTTTGGGTGAACACCCTACGGATTCCTGCGGCGACCCGAGATTGATGTCTAACCATTTTAGATGCATCCGACCGCCAGCATTTGGACCCGCACAATCGGCGATGGGGACCGCACAATCGGCGATCGGAACCGACCCTCGACCGTGACACCGGATGCACCTCTTCACGATATGTTCACTTTAAGATGCGCTATATCCACCATATATGGCGATCAATGTGATCGGAAATGTTCACGGTGATGCGTACATGCAACTATTGCTAGTGCGCTTTCGTTGTGATTAAGGAGTGACGAAACGTCGGCGATCGATCGTCCATTGGTGCTGAAGATCCATCCTTCAGTACGCGTTTCTCAGAAAGGAGCTATAATGCGTCAACCCGTCAGGCAGTCCGGAGGGGGCAATTTGCGCGCTGCGCGTCCCACGCCTTCGTACAATGACGAAGTGACGAAGGATTTTATCGAGCGCCAGGATGCCCGCATCCGCGAGGCAGCAGGCGATATTGAACTCGTCCCGATTTCCGGAGACGCTTGGTAATTGGCCTTCCGGTTTTATCCGTTCTCAACCGCGCCGGCACCATGCAATGCTGCAAGGTGCCGGTTCCCGTATGTGGAAGAGCAGGATAAGCCCGGACCTAAGCCGCATCCCTGTATCGTAAAGCGGGTCAGCGGGGATCAGTACGGAAATCCGTGGCTCCATGTCGCGTATGGAACCAGCAAAGACGTCTTCCGCCGCGGGATAGAGCACTTCACCGTCTCCAACATGGCAGAGATGGATCTCTGCGGCCTGTGGATGGCCACGCGCTTCCGGCTGGACAGAGTGGCATTGGTGCCTTGGGCTGAAGAGTTTTTCATCAACCCGCCTGGGCGATCATCTCCTGTTATGGGCCGCCTTAGCGAACATGGCGTCGCCCTGCTGCGTTACCAGGGCGGCCTACTCGCCAAGCGCCAGGCGGAGAATCAGGCGCAATTGCCGCTTGAGGAAGACGAAGACGAGTGATTCGGAAGTCACTTCCGGTCATCGCCTAAACGATATCTCGCAGAACTCATCCACCGGCTCGGGCGGCACCTCATGCGGCCGGCGCATCATCTCGCCGCGCCTGGTCGGCTGGGGCAGGGTGGGCGTGGTTCCATCGGTCGCTACCCGGATAACCGCGCCGAAGCTGTCCGCCTTGTGAAAGATCGCCCTGATGCTCGGCAGCAGGTTGCGCGCCCAGTCAGCATGCGACGGGCTGACATAGCCGATCTGGCGCCCGCGCTGCGAATAGACCGACACGGCCGGCACGCCTTCCACCAGCCGCTTGAGCGGGCGCAGAGTGACACGCTCACCGGCGATGCAGCGATCAATCTCCGCCTGGCGCCGTGGCGCGCATTCGGTGCGGAAGTCGGCCCCCACGATCGCCAGCCCGATCGACGGGGTGACGGCCGGCCGATCAAGGTCAGCGGCGATTCTCATGGTGAGAACATAATGTGAACGTGTGTCGGATGGAAGGGTTGGCCGAATCGCTCGCGCGGCGCGACGTTGTCTCCATGGAACAGTCTAGAACAGTATCTGCCGACGATATCGAAGCTCTGGCCTTTGCGGCTGGCGCAACCATCGCAAACGAATTTTTCTGCAAGTGGAAGCCTGAACAATGAGCCGCTGCCGAATTTGCAGCGCCAACGATGAGCAGGCGCTGATCGAGGATATGGCCCGTGCCATGTGGGAAACGCAGAGGTCTTCCGACCCTCATGGAGAGTGGCGGGACTGGGATCAAACGCACTCATATTGGCGTGATCGGATGATGGAATTTGCAGCCGCCAGCCTGCAGGCGATCCGCACATATTCCGCGAGGAATGGCAGCGCTTAATGTCGATTAATTTACAATGATGTAATTAACCGCTAGTTCGCCTGCATCTGTCGTCAGGGCCGCGGCCCGTCCCTGATGCGGAGACCCCATCCTTATCTTACAAGTTGTGCGACCTGTCGGGATCTGGATGGGGTCACTCTTGTTCGCCCCTGCCGCCCTTAGTATCGTTGCCAAGCTCCTGGCGCGATTCATCGTCATCGCGGCGCGCGTCAGGGGCACGCTTGATAGCCCGGCCGATCGCCTTTGCTGCGATCACTACGTAGCCCAGTGCCTCCAGCGCCAGACCAACCTTGCCGAGCCCGCGCGTGATCTTGCCCAAGCCCATCAGTCTTCACCCCATTTGAAAACGGGCAGGTCGACGGTCTGACCGGCAAGTGCGTGCGTGCTGTCAGGCAGGAACTGGATTTTCCCGTCCGTCACGAACGAATGACACACCTCCGGCGGGTCGCCAGGCTCAGGCTTGAAGTTGGGATCGACGGCGCGGCCGGTGGTTACCAGCACAGACGGCGTGAATGTCGGTGCTTCCGGGTTTCCGTTATAGCCCCAGCGCAAGCCGGAGCCAGTGCCTACCTTGATGCCGTGGACGGCGCGGCAGCCCGGACAAAAGAAGAGCAGCCCGCCATCTTCCGCGCCGCGCAGGATCGGGGAGAGCGCACCCATCAGGCGGCCCTCCGCTTCGCATATGCCGCCGCCAGCCGCGTGTCGTACTTGTTCTCGCGGTAGGCGGTGCCATTGTAGCCTTTGGCAAAGGCGGCCCAGTCGCCGCGCTGGAGCGCGCCCTTCAGGCCACGGCCGGCAACGAAACGGATGAACGCTTCCAACTGGTCGCCCTCGGTCTGCGCCTGGCGCCATGCGAAGGACCACGGGTCCGGCGCGCCGCACACCACATAATTCTCGCCCAGGATCTGGAAGCCGCCATAGCTGGCCGACGCAAAGCCTGCATCGACATCGAGGGCGACGGCATCCAGCATCTGCTGCCAGCGCGCCGCCTGACCGGCCGGATAGAGCGCGCGGTTCCAGACGCGAGACGAAAGCCGAGGGTGGCTCTTGTCGAACCGGTGCCCCGTCGCCTTGCTGAACCGGTGCGGCTCGAACAGGATCGTCGGCCGTCCGTCGATGAAGGCGGATCCGGTCGATTCCACATCATAGACCGCCCAGACCTTTGCCGGCTCGACGGACAGGTCCGCCGCTGCCTGCGCGATGTCGCTGGTGCTGATCGGATGGTCCGGCCCGTCGGTCAGGCATGCGAGGATTGCGCCTTTGCTTTTGGGGCCGAGCTGGCCGTCGATCGCTCCATTATAATAGCCGAGCGACGACAGCCTGCGCTGCAGGGTGAATTGGTCCATATCAATCTCCGGTGATGGGGCGCCGCTCAGCGCGGCGTGGTGCCCATGAAGGCGTCGATCGCGGCCTTGAACCGGCCGCCGATCGCACTCTTGGCGATGCCGATGATGCCCGCGCCCAGGCTGCCCACACCGATGCCAGTGATGCCGGCCGCCAGCAGTTCCAGTTCCTGCGCCTGCACCCATAGGGTAGCGACCAGCAGGCAAAGCGCGGTGATGGCGATATCGAGCGCCCACTGGGCCTTGCCCTTGGCTTGAAGGCCGATGATGACGCGGGTAATGATGACGCCGCAAATGCAGACGATGGTGGGGCCAGCGTGAAACGGCTCACCGAAGATCCACCAGATCACCGGTTCGCGAGATGCAATAGAGGTCATTGCGGCAGCCCCCAGCGCCGCACCCAATCTCACCGCAGACATACGGCGGCCAGGGCGGCCACAAAGCTCAGAATGATGACAGCGAGCGCACGGACCAGAATGGGCCAGCGCGACCACATGTCGACGGGAAGGGGCGCTTTGCGCAGTTGATGTTCGATGCCAGGCTCTCCCAGCACTACGATCGTCATCCACATAAGGCCGCAGCCTATGGCGATCGGGTCGATCCACCGCTTGGCCATGGACACGCGCGCTGAAGTCGCTGCGTCTGCCGGGTTCCAGCCCCAAAGAAACATGGCCTCAGCACCACACCGCAGGGTGATGCCGATCCCGGCAAAGAATGTGATAGCGCGATAGAGGGTGACGGGATCGAGCGGATGGTCCCAGATGCGCTGGCTCCATATCCTGCTGCCCTGCTTGCCGACCATCATCGCGCCTAGGAACGTCGTCGCGGTCATCAGGAAAAGGTTGAACAGGTAGAGCGAAGCCCCATTATCGAAGCTGGGCGGCATCGCTGTGGGCGGCCCCTGTGCGATATAGTTGGCGACCACGCTTCCGGCCGCGCCGGCAATCGACGCAAGCATAGGCTTCTCCATGGGTTTTTGGGGATTACATTTTCGACCGTGAGCAGCAGCGCCCAAGGGAGGCATGACGATGCAAGATGATGACTATGATCGCGAGGTGGACCTGAAGAAGGACCGAGGGCGCGCTGATCAGGGGCCCTATAAGCCCGACTTCATGTTCCTCATCTTCGCGGTGGTCGTCGGCGTGATGCTGGCCTTGGCGACCGGCTTTCTGCAGTTCTGATCAGCTGCCGCCCGGCCTCTCGCATGCATTTCGGGGCGCAACCTTGCGACCCGCCCGGGCGTTGAACGCGAAATGCCGCCTGGATGGCCCAGCATTCGCCATAGCGCAGGCAAGACTACCGCCACCTTGCTTGTGTCGTAGACCTCGTAATCCATGGCGCCCTCAGCTGATTCGAGGCTATGCGACCGTCATCGATCAAGCAAGGGACAGCCTGTCCATAGGTCACTTCCGCCGCATAGAGCGGGAATGGCGAGCCATTTCTCCGACGCCCATCTTAATTCCGTTTTCTGGTGGAGCCCTGACAGGAGATCCACCTCGGCATTCTATAAAGCAGCAAACTGAGACATTTGGTCTCGCAATCCGCGCTCCAAAGCTGCCGCGCCCGTCAACGTGAGATGGCCGTCATCAAAATAGTATAACTCCCCGGATAAGCTTTGCACTCTGCAATCGGGAGCGCACAGCACTGGAGCTAGGTCGATTGTTGGAATACCCAAAGCTGAAAGGGTATTGCTAACTTTCTGATTGTGAGCGGAATATGCAGCGAGGGACTGCGGAACAAATGCCATTCCCTCATGCGCTTGCCGATATAGTAATTCAGGCACGCTGGCGCGATAGACTGGGATCGGCTTAATCCAAATCACACGAAGGCCAGCAGATTTAGCGACTGCTTTGATGGCGGGTATGTCAATTTTCCGGGCGTTATCTGGCGAGTAATGGAGATAGATGGTTTTAGCACCTGCAACTTTTGCCTGGCGCGCGAGCCAATCGGGTTTGAGCTTATCGGACAGAAGAGGAGCATTACTAACCGCAAAATATGGTCGCTGGCCCAAAGAGGCACTGACTTTAGCGAACGATACCTTAATCGCATCAGCATGGCTGTCGCCGATTAACAATATGGGAACGCCGGCCTCTCCGATTGCGCATATCTCTGCCTTTGGCTGCGTGATCCGGATAAGTTTGCCGCAGCGGTAAGGTGCCCGGTCCTGGAAAGCCTTAAAAATCTTTTGATCGCGATCTGGAAAAAAGACCAGTTGAAACGACGGAAGAGTGATTGCGAGGGCTGCCACCGCTGCCACCGTCAAAGCTGAATTGCGCCACGAGAAGAGGCGCACGCTGTGCCTTTCGAACAGCATATAAAGAATAAAGGAGCAAGCTCCGATTAGGGCGATGGACACAGAGATATGCAGTGCCGACTGATAGCCCAGAATCGTTCCGCTGAAGGGTCGATAATGCAACAGCACCAGCGCAGGAAAGTGCGCGAGATAAATCGAGTACGAAACATTGCCTAACTTCAGCAAAGCCGTTCCTGCTGCGGATGTGGTCACCTTGGTAGGCAGCCCCCATATGAGTGCGCCAGCAGTAGCCAGTGTGGCAACAATCGATCCAAGTCCAGGATGGCCCACTATTGGGCTGAGCGCAGAGCCATCTACCGGAAGAAAGAGGCTCGCCAGCATAAGCACACTGCAAAGCAAACCGAGCTTAGGGTTCGATCCGATGGCGAACCGGGCGGCGAGCATTCCCGCTCCAAATTGCCAAATACGAAATGGCGCAAGGAAGAATGGCGTTTTGGGACTGATAGTGACCGCCAATAGGCACAATGCTAGTGAGACCAGGCATACGGCAATTAGCAACCAAGTCCGGTTACGTGTTAAAAACGCAAGCGCTGGCAGTATCAAATAAAATTGCAGCTCAACCCCGAGCGACCACAGGTTCAGCAAAGGGTTGAAGTCAGACTTGCTGAAATAAGAATTCTGTGCCCAATAGCCGATATTTGGCACGAAAAAGACTGACCAGAGTGCCTGGTTGGCGGCCTGTGAAAATTCGCTTGGGAGAACGAAAACTGCGGACGCGACCAACGTCGTGAGGATAGTCGCGAAGTAGGCAGGCAGCAGGCGCCGGGCTCTACGCTGATAGAATGACCGCCAGGTGGATTGCTCTGTGTACAGCATCTGCATCAGAAAGCCGCTGATGACGAAAAAAATATCGACACCCAGAAACCCTGCTTCGAAGCCGCCAAGGCCCAAATGAAAAAGCACAACAGCCAATACCGCGATCCCACGATATATCTGGATATCTCTTCTGAATTCCATTTAGACTTCGCCTACCAAGCCATTCTTAGGGTGCCCCTGCATGATCACAGCGACAGTGGCAAGTCCCTGCCTAATGGCGCAATCCGTCCTCAGCAGACTGCTCTAACACATTCTGCCTCCGCCAGCCCGGCAAAGAATCCTATTGGGAGACGCCGCGGTTCATGGGCAGTCCATCGACATTGCCAGGTCATTGTTGCGAAGCGGTAAGGCAGAATGCCATTAAACCATCCGCCGGCGGCAGCCTGTTCACGGACTCATTCTCGGTATCGTCTTGGCGTCCCGGCCTGCCATCGCAGAGGAGGACTGGCCACAACATATCCCGGTGGACAGGCGCCCGCGGGTTCGGGTAGCGCAGCACTATGTACCAGCCTGATCTTCACATTGGTGATCACCCGATGAGCCGCGTCGCCAAGATCGGGGCGTTGCTTGCAGCGCTATGTTTTGCGCTTATCCTTTGGGCTATCGATTGGGAAGCCGTCAAAGGCGCACCATTTAGCGACCTTCAGAACTACCTTGAGGGATTTTACTACGGCAGATATCGGTACGATCAGGCCGGGTCGCTGGTAGAGTGGTTCACACAAGAGTACCTTTGGCGAGGCCTCGTATACGAGCTGGGCTTTTACTTCGATTTCACCGGAATCTTTTCGGCTATTGCCCTAATCGTCCTTACGATAAGTTGCGTCTTCGTAGCGCACAAAACTCGCTCGCCGATCTATTTGCTCTTGCTGGTTAGCCCGCTCACTATCGAGCTTGCCTTCTCTCAGTCCAGGTCCGCTTTTGGCATGGCGCTGATATGGCTCGCGCTGATGTCCGATAGGAAGGTCATCAAGTACGCGCTGCTGATCTTGGCGCCCCTGATCCACACTGCGATGCTGATCTATGCCGTCGCGTTGCTCATTCCGTGGGACAGCGGCTTCATCAGGAAGCGCGCAGGCATAATTGCCGCCCTTCTCATCATCGGCAGCGCGATCGCCCTCGGCACATTGCGCGACGATTTTTTGGACAATGTCGGAGATCGCCGAGCCTATCTCGAAATCGTAAGAAGCGGCGTGCTTTTTACCGCCATGCTCGCATCTTACGGCTTGCCATTTGCTTTCTACCCCCGCCTGATTTTGCAGGATCGCGCTGCGCTGCTGGCGGTGCTGAGCGCCACGATTTCTCTTGCGGCCAACCTGTCGGGAGGCGCGGGCAATCGCTTTGTGGCGCTCGCTCTACCGGCGATCATCGTTGGCATCTCGCGGCTGCCCAATACGGCGGTCAGGCGAACGGCGTTCGTCTACGTTCTGGCGTCGAGCATGGCCTATTTGGTACTTTTCTGGGTTGGGTAGCCGCCCCTTAATCGAGGGGGTGATCTGCGACCTTACTCGATGCAATGTCACCCATAGATTTCCGCTCGCCATTCGGCAGCGACAGCGGTGTTTGCCAGCGCCGCCCCGGCTGCGTCGAAGAACCTGACTTTTGCTGTGGTCGAGGTCTTTGTGTGGACTTGACAAACGGCGAAGGCGGTTCCTGATGCGTTTGCCGCCATCACATAGCCGGTCGAGTTGTGGCTTGTATTCAGGCCATGCGTGACAAGAATATCGCCGCTCGCGTCGGTCGTCCCACTTATCAGGCCGCGAGATTTCCCGCCGACAATACCTGTATAGTCATTGCCGCTTCCGCTAAGCGAGAACAGGTTGCAGTGCCCTTGGAGAATATTGTTATTTCCAGTAACAATTACGCGCCCGTCACTATTGCCGCCCGCCCGCGACTGATTGACGATAAGGGTATTGTCACTGCCGGAGATATAGATTTCGCCAAATGTCCGGGCAATGTCATCCGAAGCTATCATGATGATATTATTGTTGCCGGTAACGGTCAAAAACGCCTGATTTGTAGAGGCGAAGCCACCGCCCGTGATGGTGATGACATTGAAGCTGCCTGAAACACGAACGCCCGCAGCGGCGGCTGCATTGATATCAGCAACCGTTAAATCCCAGCGGCCATTGCTGGTTTCAATTCTGACGGCATCGCCTACGCCCGTATAATCAGAAACAAGTCCAGATATACGGTTATATTTGCCCGTGCCATAAGTGGCCGGGCTTGAAGCCAGCATGGCCGCAATGCCGTAAAAGTTTTGCTTGCTGATCGCTAGGTCCGAGAATATGTGCTTCTCGGTTTTTTCAAGATATAAGCCATTGTCCCCGCCGCTGATAGCAATGGCCGTGAACACGTTCCACTTCGATTGATTCTCAAGGCTGGAAATATTAGTTGTCGTTCGGATGCCGTTTGTGCAATCGGTCAGCGCATATCCTGCATGTGCATGGGCAAACACCCCGGCTTGCAGACTTATGCCGTTTCCGTAATTGTTCGCGGAATTACCCGCTCCTGCGACACCATAGTTTTTCAGGTCTACGCCCGGAGCCGGTCTTTCTTCACCATAGCCAGTGATACGATACCCATGCAGCGCGGCCTTCGCACCATCCTTGTATGCGACATTCCCGACTAAGACTGAATTCTTATTCGAAAAAATCTCGAAGGCAGACCCGTTACCCTGTGACTGATTGGCGATCACTCGAATTTCTGACGGTCGGCGCTCTGCTTTGTCATTGTAAAACGAAAAACAGACAGTCATCCCGAAGTATGACTGTTTCGTATGGTTCCCTAAAATCAACCCACCCTTTGAGCAAACCCAAATCGGTGCCCAGTCATTGGTATTGTTAGGATTGTTTTTGACGACAAGGTGCCTGAGGCTGATATCATGAGGCATCGCGCCAGAAGAATCAACCGTGATAGGCCTTGAATTATATACGATTGTTTCAAGAGTGGTCTGATAATCACCAACCAGCGAACCGGTTGTTTTTATGAAAACGCCGCCACCTCCAGGTTCGCCATCGACGTTGTAAGTGCCCCCACCAGTGATGTCGACGGTGCCGTTCACAGCCAGAGCGCTTAATATTTTTGCATATGAACTGGTAACGCCATCAGCGACAGCGCCATGGTCCTTTGCGTTGACGGTATCGCGCAGCACGTCCTCTAGCGGTCGGGCAACGGCTCCTGCACCGGCCTGCAAGGAACCGATCAGCGCCGCCCCAGAAGGCGCAGCGAGGGCGGCGGTAGTGGCCAACGTCCGCTGCGCTGTCGATCCGCCCGAGGTGCGCAGGTAGATCGTGACCGTGCTGTCGCCATTGTCGACTGCGAACGTGTGACCGACAGCCGTAGCAGCTTCGCCAGCGGAAACCGTGGCATAGGTCGGACCTGCGGCGGACTCTGCCAGAGCGGCAGACGCTGCGGCTGCGTCAACTTTCTCATCGAAATCGGCCCGCTCTTCTGGCGTTATCCCATCGCCTTGGGGGCCGCGCAGACCGCGCGATCGGTCACGAACAGATGCTTGCAATCTCATGTCAGGTCTACTCCCGGCTCAAGGTAGAACCCACCCGCCCACAGCGTGTCCTGCGCGGCATCGGCATAGGTGAGCGTGATTTCATATTCGAAGCGGTCTGCCTCCCCGATCTCGGGCTTGTTGAGGCCGGTTGGCACGGTGTCGGCTTCCAGATCCGCGCGCGGGATGCTCGGCTCCACCGTCAGGCGTCGCCACCCAGCCTCATCCTCGATCGCCGCATCCGAGAAGGTGATATCCGTCTGCTCGAAGATCGGAGCGCCAGCAGCGCCCGCATACAGCCGCACCTGGAGCGATATGGACGCGCCAGCCAGCGGCAGCTCGCCGCCGGGATAGTCGAGCTCCAGCACTGTATCGAAGGCGCGATTGCGCGCCGCGAAAAGATCGCGGGAGATGGCCATGGCGGTTCCCTTGGGTCTGAAAGGTCAGGTGATGGCGGTGATGAGGCCGCTGACGGTTGTGATCGTGTTGGCGCCGATCGTGTGGGTGCCATCGGCGATCGGCGTGGCGCCGGCGATCGCTTCGAGGATCGTGGGCAGGTTCACGGCCGAATAGGGCAGGCTGTTCCAGTCGGTGGCGCCGTCGCCATATTTAACGAGCAGCGTATCGGTCTCGAGGCCTGGTTCCTTCGCCTTCAGCACCGGATTTACAGCCGCCCAGTTGGCGGCCGTATCGCCACGCAATTGATATCGAACCGTGGGCATCAGGCCTCCGTCGTGGCGTCGCCGCCGTCCAGGATAACTTCGTCAATGTCGGTGATCGGATCGGCTACCGCCAATTCGCCGCCTGTCGGCGGTTCCAGATAGGTTTCGTCGTCGAACTCGAAGATGTCAGCATTATGCTCTTCGAGCTGCAGATTGACTGAAAAATCCTGGCTCAGCCCCCAGCTCGTCACCTGAAACGCATAGTTGCTCAGGCCATATTTGCCGGTGGCGAGTTGGACCGTGTCGAGCGTCGAGATCGCGATCCCCATGATGTTCATTGGCCAGGTCACGCGCCGCTCAGCCTGGGACTTGCGGAGATAGATTTCGAGCAACCGCTGCCCGCGATAATGCGAGGTAATGTGCGGGAAATCATAGGGCGTCTGGCGCACATCATCGGATGCGATGGATCGTGTAGGAACGTCCGCCGGCTGGTACTTGTCGGCCGGATTGACATAGGTGCCGGTCACCTCCGTCGCGATCTCGTCCCCCGCGCGCAGGACCGGGACGGTGAACGGCCCAGACAGATCGCGTTCTTCGAGCGTCGCGGAGGGCGGCACATAATAGCCTGGCCGGAGCAACATCTTGCCGTTGCTGTAGGTGAAGCTGCCCGCACAGCAGGTCACGAACGTATCACGAACCTCGCTCGGCGCGGCGCCGGTCTGGATATAGCAGTCGAACTCGTAGCGCTTTTCGGTGCCGGCTGGCGTGGCCATGTCCTCATCGCAGACATTGGCCTGAGCAGCGACCCAGTCGTCATCAATCTCGTCATCATAGCAGCCGAAGCCGCCTTCCTCCCGCGGAGTGCGCATCCAATCATAGAAGGTCAGGATCGCATTGCGCGTATAGCCAGCCAGCCCGGTCCGCGGATCCGTGATATCGTCCTTGCCCTCAACCTCCGCGGTGATGTTGGGCATGCCTGCCTGGACCACATCATTGGTCATCTTGAACTTGGCATAGATCAGGGCAGTGCCACGGCAGCGGTGGTTGACCGTCCACTTGCCGCCCGTCTCCGCTACGAACGTGGGATGCGCGACCTGATCCTCGGTGCCGCGATAGAACCAGAGCCAGGCATTCCCGGCATATTTGCCGCTGGTGACCAGCCCGGCACCGTTCACGCTCACTTCCTCGTCGGCGAGCCACCACCGAGTGACACCTTTGCACCGGTGGCCGGCGACGGCGATCACGAAATAGCGATATTCTTTGCCGGCCGGGTGGAAGAAGATCAGCAGCCCGCCGACGCGGCGCTTGCCATAGATGATGAAGCTGTTCGACACCGATTGGCGGAACATGCTGGGGGTGGCGCTGCTCGACGGCTTGCCAGCCAACATTGTGAACGCCGCTGCCGCAGCAAGTGAAAGCGCGGCGGATACGGCAGCCGTCGTCGCGGCCACGGTCGCGGCGGATGCAGTCGATGCCAAGATGGCAGCAGAGATCTGAGGCGCGAAATAAGCGATCGCCGCTGCGACGGCGATGACGGCCACCACCTTTACCACCTTGCCCATAAGCCCCCGATCGTTGAGATTGCCGGCCCCGGAGGTGCCCTATGATTCTACTCGCGATCGCATTGCAGGCTGACGTTGCCATGAGGGCTGAAGGATGGGCCGAGAAGGCCGAGCCAATCAGTTCCTGCGCATCAGATGTCGATTGCGATGATAAGTGGAAGCGCGCGTCCGATTGGATCCGCCGCAATACCCGGTTCCAGATTGCGGTCGATAAGCCCGACCTTCTGGCCACGTATGGCGCGATCTACGCAAACACGGACTTGTCTTACGTTTTGGTCAAGAGAAAGGGGCAGAATGGTCAAACTGAGATCGCCGCTCGCGCATGGTGCGGCAACGTGATCAGTTGCAAGCCGAAGCCCAAGAACGCGATCGCTGCGCTCAAGCGCGAGATTGGATAAGCCGCCAAGCGACGTCGACATCCTTCATATGCACCATATCGCCGCCGAAGAATTCCGCGCCGTCGCCCCTGCAAATCCCTATGGCCCAGCCGCGTAGCACGATGTCGCCGCGTCGCGCCTGACGGTAGGGGATCGCATCGCCATGCACGGCGCTGATCACGCCCGCCATGCTTCGAACCCCCAATCGCCGCATCATCGCAGCCCAGTCGCGCGGGCGGCGCGGGGAGGGGCCGACGATGTCGCAGATGTCGGCGCCGGTTGCCGCCAGCACATGAGCGCGCCACCGGTCGCCGCAATGGTCCTGCCAGCCGGGATCGATCACAGCGGAGGCTCCTGCCTGGCCTTTGCCCACATGATCGGTACTTCGACCATGCTCGACACATATTGGAAGCCCAGGTCGCCCGGATATTTACGCTGCTGCCACCAGTCGGTGAAGCGCTTGATCGCCGGCCGGCGCTGGTCGCGCATCCTGCTCTCGCCGCCGGCCGTGACAGTGATCGTCTCGCCGGCGTCGAGAACGTCATAGGTGTCGAGCCGACCCTTCCAGATATTCTTGAACCCGATGACGTTGCGATAGCTAGCGTCGAGCGCACCAACATAGAGCTCATAGAGGCAGCCACGGGTGGCCTGATCTGCAACATCGTCACGAAATTCGGATGGCACCTGGTAGAGGGTGGCCTGGACGCCGACGGATGCGCCGTCAGTGCCTTCGCCGATGGTGTCGATCTGGCCGAGGCCGCCGATCGCCGTCCATTCCTCGCCCGCATAGTTGATCGTTGCATTGCCGGTGACGGCGAAGACCGGATCCGGCAGGTCGATATGAAGGCCGAGGAATGGGCGCAGCTCGGACTTTTCGATTTCTGTCTGAAGCGCGGGATCAAGATCGCGAATGCCGCTCATGGCATCTTCTCCGAGAATTCCAGCACATAGTCGATCGGCGCGCCGATCTCGCCCTCATTCTGCCCTGCGTCCTCGCTGGTGAGTTCGAAAGGCGCCGTGACGCGCTCGATCTCCAGCTCTGCATCCTGGTCGATGTCCGCCGACAGCGGTGGCTCGAAGGTCAGCGTGATCTTCCCGTCGGGCCCGGCCTTCGACATCATGCTGCCTAGCTTGGGCGAAACGTCGGTTACGAGATGGGGCCGACCGTCGCCGCCGATATAATCCCCGATCGACGGCCCGACGGCGCCGGGCTCGCGATTGATGACGATGCTGTTATCGCCTGCGCTGGCTGCATTGACAGTCATCGCTGGTGAATAGAGGGTCAGGTAGCTCTGTGGGCGCGGCCGGCGGAAGTCGTGAAAGCGGATAACCTGAAGGCCGCCTTTCAACTGCGCGATCAGCGCATCCAGCCGGGCGGCGAAGAACATGGCATCATCAGCGCGCGGACCGAAGCGGCAGGACAGGCCGTCATCATCATAGCCGTGTCCAGCCTTGAACGTCAGGCGTGCGACCCAACGGGGCGCAGACAGGCCATAGGTCTTGCGGGTGCGGGTAAGGGGGCTCTCCTGCCCGCCGACATGCGGCTGGAGGTAGAACATCACCTTGTAGGGCGAGAGGCCATCGGGCCAGGCGATATCAGGCACGGCGGCGGTTCGCTTCCATCACGCCCTTGATCGCGGCCTGACGCGCTCCCTCGGCGAAGCGCGCGGCTTCAGCCTTGGTCGCGAGATCAATGGCGCCGCTGAAGGTGAGGCTCTGGCTGATGCTGATCCCTCCGACCGGTCCGCCGTCCTCGCCTTGGTGGCGCACGGCAAATTCTTCGTTGCTGGACATGCGGAACGCCACGACATTCTTGTCCACGCCCGACATGCCGCCGACCGGCTTCATCCAGCCGTTGGTGCCGTTCGCGAAGCCGGGCAACCCGGCAAAGGCGTTCGAGATGGCGCTCTGGTTGATGACCGGGCCGGCCGATGGAGTTTTCGATGACGCGCCGCCCAGGATTGAACCGATGCCCTTGGCGATGGACCCGATCAGCCCGCCACCCCCTCCGCCGCCGCCTAGCGATGAGGCGCCCGCGCCGAAAGCATCCTTGAACAGCGAGAACAGGAAATCACTGATGCTGTTGAGGCCGGCCTCCATGCCCTTGGCGACCTGCTCCTTCCACCAGTTCTTGGCAAAGCCCTTCAGGTCGCCGTCCATCGCCGCGCGCACCGCTCCATTGATCACGCCGCGCCATTCCCCCTGCCGGCGCGCCATCTCCATTTCGCTGTCTTCGGCCGTCGCCTTTTCGCGCGCAGCGCCCTCGGTGAACCCCTGCGCCTTCAGCTGCTCGATCCGGCGTTCAATGTCATAGCGGCGCTGGGCCTGGCGAATTTGCTCTTCGGTATCCCCGCGCGCCTTCATCACATCGATCTGCCGCTGAGCCTCATCCTGCGCCAGCCAACGGGCGCGGCCGGCCGCGCGGGCGGCATCGACCTTCGCCTGCTGTTCCATCGCCATGGCGGTCGCCTGCTCCAGCCGCAGCTTCTGGTCGGTGATGTCGACCAGCTGGCGCTCGAAGAACAGAATGCGATCCTTGATCTCCAGCTCGCGTTCCAGCTGCAGCGACCGTTCATCGTCGCCGGCAAGCCGCGCCATGTCGAGTTCGACCGACTGGCGCTGGTCAGCGATCTCGCGCTGCGCGGCGACGCGGCGGGCCGCGGCGATGGTTGCCAGATCGGCCTCGGCGGCCTTCTTGGCCTCTACAGCGGTCAGGCCCGCGTCCTCATAGTCCTTGATCTGGCGCTTGAGGTCGATCTGATCCTGCAGGCGCTGGACGGTCGCTTCATCGCCGCGCAGCTGCGCCGCGGCCATTTCGGCGTCCAGGCGCATCGCCTCCCGACGATCGGCAAGCTCTTCCTTGGTCGGCCCCGATTTGCCCCGGCCGCGCCCGCCGCCCGACCCATTGTCGTTCGCAGCGACGGTCGGCGTCACCACAACCGGCTTGGCCGCAGGCGACGCGAGGACTTGCTTATGGGCGGCGATCAGATCCTGCTCTTGCTGATAGACCGCGCGCCAGTCCGACCGGGCCGCATCCATCGCGCGATCCTGTTCCGACCGCCCGCTATTGTCCCCGCCACGCCCGCCGCGCCGCGTCGATAGGGCGACGCGCTCGTTATACTGCACCGCGCGGCGCTCGCGCGAGCCTGGCACCGTTTCATAGCGGGTGCGGGTTTCGGTCCGGTAGCCGGCGCGGGCATCGCGCGCGGTCTGGATGATCGCCGCCTTGCGCACTGCCAGCTCAGCCTGGGCATGGCGGAACGCCTCGTCAGCCGCGCGCTTATGGGCGTCGGCGAGACCGTTGACGCCCGAGGCGATGCCTGCCGAATTGTCCTTTGCCATGATGGCTTGATATTCGGCCTGGAACTTGTTGGCCGCGCTCTGCGAATTGGCAAGGCCGTCCGCCTGGGTCGCCGCCTCCGCCGTTGCCTTGCTCATTCCATACAGTGCCAGCGCGATACCGCCGATCACTGCAGCCCAGGGCATAAGAAACGCCATGGCCGCGCGCAGCGTGGTGAACCCGACGGCGGCCCCCGTAGCAGCGGTCCCACTCGCGACGGTCGCGGCGGTCGCGGCGGTCGCGGCAGGCACGAACCGGCCGACCAGCAGGACGGCGAGCCCGGTCCACATCTGGATCGCCTTGCCGGTGATGATCACGAGCGGGCCGACGGCGGCGGTCAGGCCCAGAATTGTGCCGATGACGAGCTGGACCGGCTGGGGCAGCGAGGCGAAGGCGGCGACCGTCGACGCTACCAGCGTCAGCACCTTCGTGATGGCGCCCAGGATGCCGCTGTCGCCCATGGCGATCGCCGCTGCTTCGAAGGCCTTCTTGACCTGCGTCACCGCGCCGGCCCAGCCCTTCATGCGGGCTTCCATCTGCGTCTGGGCCGAAGCCTTGTCGATCTCGGCGCGCACCTTGGCGATGCCGTCGGCGCCCTGGTTCATGAGGCCGATAGCGGTGCGCATGGCGTCGGTGCCGAAAATGTCGGACAGCACCTCGCTCTTCACCTGGTCATTCAGGCCGCCCAGCCGATCCTGCAGGTTCTGGGCGATATCGCCGAGCGACTTCATGTTGCCCTGCGCGTCGTAGAAGGACAGGCCATAGGCCTCGATCGCTTCCTTCGCCTGCTTGGAATTGCCGGGCAGGGAGGTGAGGAACGTCTTGAAGCTGGTGCCCGCGTCGGATCCCGAGGCGAACAGGGACGATGTCGCGGCCAGCGCGACATTCATGTCTTCGAACTGGACACCGATGCCGCCGGCAACGCCGCCGGCCTGGCCGATCGCGAGGCGATAGTCTTCAAAGCCCATCTTGCTGACCAGCATGGCGCCGGTCATCTTGTTGACGATGCTGTCGGCATCGCTGACCTGACGACCGAACTGCTGGATGATGTCGGTCACCGCGTCGGCGGCCGGCGCGAACTCGGCGCCGTTCGCCGCCGCCAGGCGCAGGGTAGCCTCGGTCGCGCCGCCCAGAATCTGCTGCACGTTCAGGCCATTCTTGGCCAGCATCTCCATGACGTCGGCCGTCTCGGCCGCCGAAGCGGTGAAGCTCTTGTCCTTGCCCAGGTCGATCGCGCGCTGCTTGAGCGCGTCGAGCTGCTTGCCGGTGGCGCCGGTGGCCGCCTCCACGCGGTTCATGGCGCTCTCGAATTTCGCTACCATGCCCAGCGCTGCGCCGCCGACGGCGAGCAAGGGGAGGGTGACGGCGACGCTGATCGACTTGCCGACATTCTCCATGCGCTGACCCATGCGCTCAAGATTGCGGTTAGCGCGCGCCATCTGCCGCTCGGCGTCGGTCAGGCCCTTTTCAAAGGCGGCGGTGTCCATCCCGAGGATGACGCGCAGCTGGCCGATCACGCTAGACGCCATGCGTCACCCCCAGGATTTCTTGCCGTCGAGAAAATTGCCCCATGCCGCCGCCTGCTTCTTCCAGGACCGGGCGCGGGTCGCGCGCTTCGGCTTATCGGCGTTGCGCAGCTCTTTCTGCAGGTCAGGCAGTTTCTTGACGCGCTGGTAGTAGGCCGTGCGCCAGGCGGTCATGATGGCAAGGTCCATCTCCGCCCGGCGTCGCGACGATGCAGCCTCTACGGCTTGGGCGAAGAGCCGCGGCGTTTGCCGCCAGAAGGCTTCTTCCGGCTGCCCGATTTCGATCCAGATGCGCCAGCACTCGGCGATGTTCCATGGGCGGCTTTCGCCGCCGCCAGAGGGTCCGCGTCGCCGCCTTGGGCCGCCTCCGGGAAGCAAAGCAGATAGCTCTCCGCCAGCAACTCGCTGGCCTGCTCGCGGCCGATCGCCTGGATGATCTTGCCGGCAGTGCGGGGATCGACCGCGCCGTGATGCTCTTCCAGAGCCGCCTGCATGACGGTGATCATGGCGCTGGGCGAGGTCAGCACACGGGTGCCGATGTCCTCGATCATATCCTTGAGCACCGTCTCGACGGCGGCGAGGGCGTTGAAATCGAACAGGAGGATGCCGCCTCCCTCGAAGCCGATTACATCGACCCCAGGGAAGGCGACCTCACCCTTATGCTTGTTGGCCAGCATATTACGGCGTCACCGGCGCGGGCGTCAGGACGGGCTTGCCACTGATCTTGAAGGTCGCGGCGCCGGTCATCTTGTCATCGAGCGGCGTGGCGCGACTGTGGCTGGTGAAGAAGCCCTTGATATCGAGCGTCGCACCGTTCGGCCATTCGATCTGCCATTCCGACAGGCCGCCATTCTCGATCGTGTCATTGACCGTGTCGTCGTCCGCCTCACCTGGGATCAGGTTATAGGTCAGCGTCGTTTCGCCGGCATCCTTCAGGCCCGGCTTGAACTCGCGCCAGCGCTCGGGTGACGTGAAGTGGGTGAACTCGACGGAATCGATCGTGGTTTCCGGCGGCTCGAATTCGACCACCTCGGCGAGCGTGGTGTAGGTCGACGCACCGGTCTTTTTCTTGAATAGGGTGCCATATCCGATGTCGGTGGCGTCAGCAGTCTCTGCCATCTCTATGCTCCTGAAAGTTTCGAATGCCAGACGTCCAAATCGAGGCGGGCGCGGTGGACGACGCCACTGCTGACCGCCTGGTCCTCGTCCGTGCTGGCATCACGGTCGATGACGAAGATGCGAAAGCGATATCCGCCGAAGGTCGCGCGCAGGCCATTCAGCCCGGCCTTCCGCCCTGAAGGGGCCATGATGTCGGCGATGTCGCGGGCCTGCTTGAAGGTCGTGCCCCAGGTGTCGATCTGGACGTGCGATCGGACCCAACCGCTCGGCGCGGCCAAATTCATCTTCTGGATCGCGCTGATGTTCCACAGGACGACCGACGGATAGGGGCGCCCCTGCGGCGACAGGCCCCAATCGACGCGGGTCGCGACTGCGGTGGATATCCCGGCCATGGCCAGGATGTAGGCGCGCAAGGCTTCTTCCATCTTAGCGCGCGTTCCGCGCCAGCTTGCGGCGGTGCCGGGCGGCGGCGGCATTGACCTCGGCGCCCAGATCCTCTGCGAGATTGGTCAGCAGGGCGTCACTATGCTCATCCCACGCGCCGCGCATGTAGCCGGCGGGCGGATTGTTGATGCTGCCTAACTCCTGCGGCACGGCATGGCCATGCTGGTCTTTGCTCGGCCCCATGTAGACCTCGACGGCGGCCTTGTCCTGGAACCGGCGCTTGCGCTGCCCTGGGCTGCCCTGCCGGGTGGAAATGATGATGCTGTCAGCGAGCTCGCCACTATCCTTCGGCGCCCTCGCCTTGGCGGCGTCGCGCATAGGCTCCAGCCGCTTCTTGCCGAAGCGAGTGAGTGCGGCCTTGCCGGTCCCGCGCGGCAGCGACCGCAGCACCTCGTTGATTTCGCGCAGGCCGGTGATTTTCACCATGGGTCAGGTCTCCTTCGGGCGATCCGGCCGGGCGGCGGTCGTGATCTCGATCACATCCTCGCGCTCGCGGCCTTCCTTGGTGCCTGTCACCGCATAGGTGACGCCCTTATGCTTGATGACGAACCCGCCGATGATGGTGCGGGTCAGGGCATCGGATCGGACCGTGAAGCGGGTCGTCAACTCCTGCGCATTCTCGCCCGCACGCAGGCGCTCGCCGTCCTTGATATCGACCTTCTTGGCCCACCGCTTGCCGACTTCAGCTAGCGGACCCTGTACCGTCGCGGTGCCGTCATCGATCAGCCCGGCGTTCCAAATGGAGATGCGACGATCAAACTCGCCAGCGCTGCGCCGGGCCATCAGGCATAGACCCGGTACGGGGACAGCAGGTTTTCCACGGTGGTCGACATCGGGATGGAGGTCGGCGCAATGTTCATATCGCTGGCCGTCTCGGTGAAGCGGTACATGTCACCCACCATCAGCAGGATCGCCTGCTTGATCGGTTCGGGGACGTTCGGCTCGACCGGATCGGCGCCGGGATCGACCGCATAGCCGGCGCGGTAGCGGATGCGCACGGTCTCGGCATGGCCACGATAGGCGCCCGGCGTCGGCCAGGACTTGCCCCAAGCGCAGCCGAGATCGCGGCCGAAAAGCTCATAGGTATCTGGATCGACCAGCACAGGCTGGCCAGTGCCGTCAAGATAATGGACCGACACGATGTCCACGATCGGCTGACAGGGCAGGCGGATCAGATCGCAGAAGCCGCCCATGCGGGCTTCGAGCGCCTGGAGGCCAAGCGCTCGGCCAAGCCAGCCGTCGGGGCCGTCGATATGCTGGGTCGCGGCCTTCACCAGCCGCTCGACCATATCGCGCTGCTCATCATCGCCATCGAGGCGCAAATGCTGGTCAGCCTCCTCCCACGTCACGATCGGCGCGGGAGGAGTGATGACGATGACGCGCATCAGGCGACCTTGGCCTCGCGCGCCAGCTGAATGGCAGCGACGATGTCATCCTTCCTGCTGGCGTCGCCCAGGTCGATCTCTTCCTTGGCGGCCAGAGCTTTCAGCTCGTCGACCTTCATCTTGCCGAGAGACTGATCGTCGGCGTCATCCGAAGATGCGCCTTCCGGGTCGATCACTGCGCCAATGGCGATAAGGTTGATAGCATCCGCATGGTCGAGCGCGATGGTGTCGCCGCGCTGATAATCACGGCCGTTGTCGGCCATGGCGCGGGCGCAGATGAAATCTTTGGTGGCAGCCATATCTTCCTCCTGAGGTTGGGGCCGCAACATCGGCGGCCCCAATTCCCGTTTACGCGCCGGTCGGGAACGCGCCGTCGACGAAGGCTTCCGGGCGATACACGGTGAACGCCAGCCGCTCTTCGGCCAGCAGCGTCACCATGTTCTTGCGGAAGTTGTCGCTGTCTTCGGTCGACACGAGCACCTGGCTCTGCATCCGATCGAAGAGCTGGGCGGCGCGCGCCCATGCGCCGACGGTGAACTCGCCCAGCGTCTGCGCAACGGTGGTGACCACCGGGCGGCCCCACAGCGTCGGCGCGAGGCCGCCCTGCGGATTGCCGATGATGTAACGGCCGAGCGTGTCCTTGAGCAGTTCGATTTCAGCCCAGTCGGTCGGGTGCAGGACATGACCGTCAGCCGAATATTCGGCCAGCTCGACCTGGAGCAACGCCAGGCGCAGCACATCGATTTTGGTCGCGTCCGCCAAGGTGATCGGCGCAACATAGTCGGCCGCCTGGGGCTTCGCGCCTAGCAAGTTCTGGCCGGTGCCGTTGCCTTTCAGCAGCTGAGTGTCCTCGACCAGTGCAAGGCCGTAACGCAGGCGATAGTCGATCATGGAGCGCAGGGCCGGCGCGTCCGCCAGAATTTCCGCGGAAGCGAGCATCCAGTGCGCGATTTTGCGCACGGGCGCCTGCTTCAGGTCGAATTTTAGCGAGGACTCCGGCTTGGCGGTCGTTTCCGCCGTCATCCCTGCGGCGTTGGTGAAGCCGGTTTCCTGGACATATTCGACCGAGCTGGACGAGGTCTGGCCAGGAGCGACAAGCCCGCGGATGGTCAGCTTCTTGTCGGGCATCATCATCAGCGGCGACTGGACGCGCTCGGAGCGGACAAGATCGCCCGCTGCGCCATCGGTGTCGGTGGTGACCGACGTGATCGCCTTGACCTCGATGGCGACATTCTTGCCCGGCTGCGCGCCGTTCGGGAACGCCTGCTTATATTCGTCGCTGCCGACGAACTGCTCGCCGGGCGAGGGCTGGCGATCGTTGCTATTCCCGCGACGGTCGGCCTTCTGCTCCATTTCCGTTACAGCGGCCTTGAGTTCGGCGATCGACGTGAGCGCTTCGTCGGCGCGCTCCTTCAGGCTGGTGGTCAGCTGCTCGCCAGCCTTCGCCTTGCCAAGCGCTTCCTCGGCAATGGCCTTGACGTCGCTGGTCGCCTTCTCGAAAGCGGCCTTCGTTTCGGCCGCCAGCTGGGCCATCGTCTTGCCTTCGGGGTGACCGTTGGGATCGCGCAGCAAGCGGCCCATGCGGCGTTCGTTCGCGGTGAGCACGCCAATGAGCGCGACACCGATCATCCCGCGAGCAGCGCCCGCGAAAAGCGTCTTCTTCATGATTTTACCTTTCGGAAGGGGCTCAGTCTTCGCCCGTGAGATCTTCGATCGGCGCGCTGCGCATTGCTGCCCAGAATGCCGCCATGGGGTCCGCCGTGCCGTCAGGATCCCCCTGACCCTTCTTGAGGTGGATGCGCACGGCGCGCTCCGCCTCCGAGTTGGTGAGATCGAAGCCCTTCTTGAGCAACGTCTCCCATTCACGCTCGGTGAGCCGGTCCCCGGCCGCCAGGCGTCCCCGCAAATCTTCGACTTCCTTGACCCGCATGACGCGAGCCTTGTCATTCATGGCGATGGTCACGAGCGAAATTTCGTGCAGCGCGACCTCCAGCAACTGGCGCGCTTTGCCCTCGAACTTCTGGCGCACAGTGTTGTAGCCCATCGACAGGCCAGAGAGAGCGCCGCACTTCGCGTCCTCACGGGCCTCCCGCCCTGCGCTGGTGGGAGAAAAGCGACCTTTCACCAGCAGCCCATCGGCGGTTTCACTGAAGCGGTTCCAGACACCCACCGGGCGCTTCTGGTCATGATAGAGCAGCATTGGGATCGACTTGCGCGAAGCGATTGATGCGGTGATGGCGCCCGGCATCACAATGTCGCCGCCATGATCGAGGTTGCCATAGCCAACGGCAAGCCCCTCGATATCGCCATCGTCGTTGATGCTCTTCACGTCGAGCGCGAAATCAAGCTCGTCCATTTGCCCGTCCTTGTCCGGAGATCGCGTCGCGCAGAGGTACGTCCTGCATCTGGATCATGAGAACATCGCCACCCTCTACTGGCGGCAATCCCTCCAGCGCGCGGATCTCGTTGCGCGTCATGAACTGCTTCATGATCTCGTAGTAATCGGCCCGGCCCTTGCTGTCGGCGCGAAGAAAGCCTTCGACATTGAACTCGATTGAGATGCCGGCCGCGAGGTCTGAAGGGGTAAGCAATTGCTTCTCGATTGCCGCCTCGATCCGCTTTAACCGCTTGCGCAGCTTGAATTTCATGACCGAATTCGTTTGGTCGGTGATGCTGCTACCGAGCGTCGTATTGCCTTCCGTCATGCCCACGAGGTGCGGATCGACGTCAAAAATCTGGCAAATCTGCAGCGCACTCAGCTTGCGGCTGTCAATTAGCTCCGCATCTTTCGGGCTTATGGACAACTGCTCCCACTTCAGGCCGCCGTCGATCAGCATCGGGCGCCCGGCATTCATGGATCCCATGAACTTTTCCTGGAGCAGTCTTTCCAGTTCTTGCCGCTGTTCTTTGTTGAGCGGCACGCCTTCCTTGGTCATGACCCCGCTCGGACGGACACCATTGGCGAAAAGTTCGCCGGCAGCGCGATCTGAAGCCAACGCCTGTCCAAACGTTGCGGCGCAGGCGGTGATTGGCGATAGGCCGCCCAGCGGTCCACCCAACGGGCCACGAATATGCAGCACAGATTCCTGCGTCACACGGTAGTAAGAATTGTCCTGGGTCCAGCTATATTCGATATCGCCATTATCGAGCCGGCGTACGGCCATAAGCTGAGGCGGGACCGGGATCAGCGACGTGATCCGACCATTGCCGGACCGCCGAATATGAGCAAACGCGTTGCCATGCAGCTCGATCGAGGCGGCTATGAACTCCCAGAAATCGAACGCGCTTTGATCGAAGTTCGGACTGTGGTGGAGCAGCGCATAAAGCCAGTGGGAACGATCCTCGACCGGAACCCCAGACGGGCCGCGCCGGTAGATTACCAATGGCAGAGATGCGATATTACCGGCCCAGAAATTCACGCATGCCCAGGTAGCCGACATCCCAATCACGGTGACCGGCGACACTCGCTCTCCAGCGGTGAAGCGATCCGGCAACCATCCGTTGGGGTCGGTGATCGATAGTTCACGGCTGGTATAACCTGCGCTCTTGCGATCGACGGCGACGCCTCTCCATCGGGCTTCGGTGGCAGCTGCGCGGGCGGATAGCTTATACCCGCTCATGCGTAGCTCTCGATCCAGGCATCAACACTCTGGCCGCCATCATGGGCGACGGCTGCACCGACTGCCATGCAAAGCGCCACCGCTGCGTCGATCTTGTTCACGGCGCGCTCCTTTGCCAGCCAATAGTTGCCCCAGCGATCTGCATCGGTGACCGCGCTCATCATCGCCGATATCAGCACTGGATTGCGCCGGATCCGGATGCGCCGCTCCATCAGTGCGTCTTCCAGCTCGCGAACTGATCCGGGCATCCACAGGCCCTCCGGGTCGCGCTCAGCAGCTTCCGCCGCCTGCTTCATCGCGTCAGTCGGCTTGCCCTTCTTGGTGCCGCCCTGAGGATGCTCAACAAATTCAATCGACAGGCCGAGATTGTTGCACTCAGGTTCGAAGCCGCGCTTGAACGCGTACCGGTCATAGGCAACGCACTGGAGCGCGAAATCATGATCATATTCCGCCACCGCCTGGGCGACATGGTCGAACCGGATGCTTTGCCCCTTGGGAGCATGGATATGGCCGTCGCGCGCCCAGACCTCATACGGCGCCTTGTCCCGCAGCGCCCTCGCTGACAGCGTGTCGCCCGGCGTCCAGGCTTCAATCCACGCGTCGAACGTCGGCTTGCTGACGATCTGCTTCTCGCCGTCGCGCTCCGCTTCGACCTCGACCTCGCCCGTTTTCACGACGGCGGCGAGCGCGGTGATGTCCCGGTTCTGCGACAAGTCCAGTCCAAGCCAGATCGGCGCTCCATGATGATCCGACAGATCGAAGTCAGCGATGCAAGGCTCCAGCACCGCCCGGGACATCCAAGCCGCGTCGGCGTCGGTCCAGACACAGAAATGCAGGCGGAGGATGCCGTTCAGCTTGCCAGGGATCGCCTTGGCCTGGTCGACCACACCCTGCAGATAGTCGTTCGTCAGAATGGTGCCGAGCAGTGGGTTCGCCTTTGCCCAGCAGCTCGGGTCGTTCAGCGGATCGTCGCCCGGGTCGAGCGAGCAGACAAAGCTGAAGGTGCTGTCATCGATCGGCTCGCCAACATAGGCGAAGTCCTCGCCGGGGGTCGCCGTGCCGGCGGCGACGCGCACCGCATGCTCATGCTCCTCGTAGCAGATCGAATTTCGGTCGGTGCCACTGTTCGTGATCATGAGCAGCAGCGGCTGTCGCCGGAATTTGAAACCGCGCTCGATCATCTCCACCGCGTCGCGGTTCGGATGTTCGTGCATCTCGTCGGCCAGTCCGATGTGCGGGCGAAGGCCCGAGCCGGATTTTCCGGCGCTGCGGCTAAGCGGCCGGAAGAATGAACTTTTCGGCAGCCATGCCATGTTCCAGACCTTGCCGGGGCCGCCGCTCTTCGTGATCCGCTTTTCCAGATCGGGCGATTGCTCGACCATGGACACGGCATCATTGAACAGGATGCGAGCCTGGTCCCGATGGGCTGCGACCGCATAGATCTCGGCGCCCGGCTCGCTATCAGCCATCATGCCGTAGAGGCCAACGCCGCCGGCGAACGGCGATTTCCCGTTGCCCTTGCCCTCTTCGATATAGGCGCGGCGGAAGCGGCGGGTGCCGTCGGCGCGAAGCCAGCCGAAGATCATCGACAGCTTGAATGCCTGCGACGGGTGCAGGTTGAAGGGCTTGCCCTCAAACTGCCCGCCGTTCAGGCGCAGCTTCGTCTCGAAGAAGCGCAGCACCCGATCGGCCTTCTCGACCGAATAGGTCAGCCCGCGCTTCGGCCCATGCTCAAGATCATCTAGGTGGCGACGGCAGGCGTTGCGCACATGCGGACCGGCAACAATCTTGCCGGCGGTGACCTCCAGGGCGAACTGGGTTCCCCGATCACTCGGAACCGAAGAACTCGTCTTCCTCCTTTTTGCTGCCATGGTCCCCACGATTGCGCTCGTCGGTCAGGCCCAGCTCGCTCATGTAGGCGCGCATCTGGCCGTGCTTCGACGCCGGGAAGCCGGTCGGGTTGAAAGTGAATTCCTTCCACAGCTCGCAGAAGGCGATCGCCGCTGGCTCGCGCGATCCGTCCAGCCAGCCGGCCGGCTCGATGAATTTTTTCCAGGCGGTTGCGGCGGCACCCTTCAGCGACGGCGGCTTTACCAGCTTGCCGAACGATGTCGCCGCCTCTTCCACCGCCTCGCGCGCCGCCTTGCTATCGCCGTGCCGCGTGTTACGGTGCGTGCCATCCACCAGCCGCAGTTTTACAGCCTTGGGCTTCGCGCCGCGGGTCGCCATATTGGCCCTTTCAGACAATCAATCTGGTTTTGCGCGAATTTACCCCCACGCTCGGTCCCAGAGCCACTGACCCCGGACTTTTGACCCGCCCCCCTATCAGGGGTGAAATCGGGTCCGATCCGGCCCGAAATCGATTAAAAATGGCGGATTTTCGTGGGTTTCAGCGAATCCGCTGATCAGAGGCCGGGGCAGATCGGGCAGCGTGCCTGGTCGATCGCATCGACAGGCACGGTCACCTTGGCAATCGCCGACCATTCCCCGACCCGATAGCTGGGCGATCCGCGTTCCTCCTGCTTGATCTCGATCTCGACATAGGCGGGGTTACCTTCGAGGCCCGCTTCCTTCATTGCTGCCTCGGTGATGAGGCGCTTGATGTCAGCCCATTCGAGCTTCACGCGCACATCGCGCCGGCGGATCGTCTCATCGCTCAGGGTCTTGGCCATCCGTCTGCCCCTATGTCCATGCGCAGGCGCGGCGGCCGGGCGCCACGGGCGCGGGCCGCTTCCTCTGCTGTCTTGACGTCATGACAGGGCTTGCAGATGCCCTGATAGTTCTCTCTGTCGCCTGTGCCGCCTTCACTCAGCGGCTTGATATGATCGGCTATGGTTGCCGGGGTGATGCGTCCGCGCACCTGGCATGGCCGACACAGCGGCTCCTCCCTCAGCACGATCTCCCGCATGCGGTCATGGCCACGGCCATAGCCACGCTCTTGCCTGCTCTTTCGAGTGCTGGCCCATGCCTTGGCGCGAGGCTTCTGCTTGAGGCTAGGCGGGCGGCTGGGCACGGTGTCAGCGCAGCTCGGCCACCAGCGCGTGAACCGCGAGCCATTCGGCGGCGCTATCATCGTCAATCATGTTAAGCTTGACCATGGCGCAGGCGACAACGAGGGCTGGCCAGAAGAACCTGCGCTTGCGCAGATGAATGGTGGCAACGACCTGCGACATGTCGCCTCCTGAATGGCGAGGGTGGCAGGGCTCGAACCTGCAGCCTCTGGTTTTGGAGACCAGCACTCTACCGAATTGAGCTACACCGACAGATACGAAAACGCCCGCTCGGTCGTCTGACCTGCGGGCGCAATTCCTATGACGTGATATGTGCCACACCTGGCACCCCCGAGCAACCCTAGCCCGTGCGGATATAGGGCAGCGTCCGCTCGGTCAGGCGCGCCAAAGCCTGCAGGAACTCATCACGCACGATGCCGGGATGCTTGCCGGACTTGGGCACGATCTTCACCTTTTCCTCGCCCTTCACGATCCAGTGCTGCTCCCGGCTACCCCAACGGTCCATGGCGACCTGCGCATAGCTCTTATCCTCCAGCGCGATGGCGCGCAGGGTATGCACGGCCGCGCCAATGCCATGCTCCAAGAAACGATGATCGGATGAAGAGATGAGGGCGGCGAGCATCGGCCCGTCACCCTTGCCACCAGCGTCACGATTGAGGACGGACCGGACCGGCGAACGCTGCGCCGCCTCGAACCGGTTACGATAGAAGCGCAGGCAACGCAGATCGTCCGCGCCGATCCCGGTCGCCTCGCGCCGCGCCAGTTCCTCGAAATAAGGTTCGCGCCGATAGGCCTTGCCGATCCGAACGGCCACCTTGCCGGGCTCGATGTCGACGATGTCGCTCAGCTCGTAATTCGCGCGCCGGTGCTGCTCGGGCGTGGGCCCGACAATCTCCCTGTGCAACCGTTCCTGCTTCTTCGCCGCCGATTTCCGCCGTGCCATTCCAATTAGCTCCCGTTCTCTTCTTGTTCTAGCGCTGCAGCGCTGCCGACGCGAGCGGCTGGGCGAGAATGCTCCCCAGCTGGCGCGCCTCTTCGGGCGTCAGCAACTCGCCCGTCGGCTTCCATTCCCGCTCATGCTTGAGCAGCAGCAGGCGCGCCGCGCTCAGGCGCCGAGCGCGGGGGCCACGGATCGCCTTCACCGCATCTTCGATTTCAGCGATGGTGGGGAAGAACCGGCAGGTGCGCAGCAGCACCATGAACGCCTGCTGCAGATCCGGCAGCGCATGGCCGCGCAGCGCCTGCCAGTAGAGGTCCAGCCGCTCGCCCGCTTCCTGGTCAGACACCTGCTTTTTCGGCAGGGCGATCGACAGCTTGGCCAGCATGGTTTCGATCTGGCCGATCTGCGGTGCCGGCGGCTTGCTGGCCTCGATGTAAGTCCGCAGGTGGCCTGCGCTGATCGGCCCGACCACCGGCATCTCAGAAAGGTTCAGCCCCATGTCCACGACCGCGCTCAGCTTGTCGGGCAAGGACGGTTCGGACCATCGGGTCACTGATGTCGTTTGCGGGTCGATCTTGGCGACTGTACCCATTTCGTCCGATCCTTTCGTCGGCTGAGATCAGCCAGTTAATCCAGGTGCGCTGCCAGTTGGCCTTGATCGCGTCCTTGCCGGACTTGGCGATCCAGTAATTCCGGAACTTCTCCAGCTCCCGCTCGATCGAGCCGGGCGGCCAACGAGCGATCATGTCGGCCGTCGGGCCAATCACCGGATCCGGTGTCCAATCTTCCGGCAAACGGGTGCCCTTACGCGCGTGCCCGGTGTTCGCGGGGGTGTGGGTGGGGGCGGGGGGTTGTTGGGGGTCTGGGGGAAGAAGGGGGGAGGGGGCGGGAGAGGGGGGGGGCGTCCGCAATGTCCGCTGTGTCGGCGGATTCCGCGGACATCGGCGGATGTCCGGTGGACAATTCCACAGACTTGGCGTTCGCCCGCTCTTCCCGCTTGCGCGCACGGTCATATGCCCGGCGCTTTTCGGCGACAGGATCGCGCGCTACGCTCGCTTCCATTTCCGCCACCGCGGCGATAATCGCCTCGTGGGGCATGCCAGCGGCCAGCATGTGCTTCAGGGCGGACGCGATGACGCTCACGGCTCGACGATCTCCAGCACGACGCAACCGCCCTCGACCGGCTCGGCAAAGTCGGCGGTCGGACGGAAGCGCTTGTCATTGACGCGCAGGGCGTCGGCGACGCCGTCGAGCAGTGCCTTGCACCGGGCGAGGCCGTTATCGCGATCATGCTCGCGCTTCACCGGCGGGTGCAGGGTCAGGCGCAGGACGATGTCGCCGTCGGCATGCGCGCGCAGCTTGGCCTCCAGGCAAAGGATGTGCGCGGTCCGGCGCATTGACTTGCTGGCGGCATGACGGCGGCGCCAATGGGCGCGGCTGTTCGGCGACAGCTCTTTGGGCGGCCAGGGGAGGCGGACGCTCTGCATCAAAGCATCCCCGACCCGACGCCGCCGAGCGTGAAGGGCGAAACGTCCTTCTCCGGCACGAACTTGCGCGAGATTCCGACCTCGCCATTGCGGATGCGCAGCAGCTGCTTCTCGAAGGGCGAGAGGTTAGCCTCTTCCTTGCGCATCAGTTCCTCGATCGCGGCGCGCGCATCGGCCGCCTTCATGCGCTTGGAATAGATCATGCGCTGATACTCCGGGAGAAGGTGGGGCGGGCACCAGCCGAGCATCGTCTGCCGGCGCGTGATGGCCGCGCGGCGGCGGGGCTCGGAGCCCTTGCCCTGGGCAGCGCGGCCGGCGCCGGACTTGCCGAGCGCGCGGCAGATATCCGCCTGGCGCGCACGAAGCTCGGGATCGGATGCCAGCCTCTCACGCATCGCATCATGCGCAATCGAGAGCTGGCGGGCCTTGAAGACCGGATCGGCCATGCGCTTCTTCATGGCGATGCTGCCCTTGGCGCGCTTGGACGGGTTCCGGCCGTTTGCGGAGCGGACACAGGGCACGCACAGGCGCGTCTTGCGATAGGGCGCGTGGGTGATGATCGTGCCGCAGCCGGCTTCGCAGGGATAGGTTTCAGCCATGGTGCTGGCCTCCCTGCTTCGCCATCGACGCGCGCAGCTGTGCGGCGGCGGCGATCACCTTTTCGCGACCGGCCTGCATGCGCTGACCAGCCGCCTTAGTGGCGACGCGACGCCGTTCGCGCTGGGCGACGACGGCGGGATGCGGGAAGACGCGGCGATAGGCATTGACCAGCCGCGCGCGGATGTAGAGGCGAGCCATCAGACGACCCTCCGCAGCTTGCCCGACGCCAGGCTGGCAACCTGCGAACGAAGCGACGCGATCTGGGCGGTGAATGCCACGTGACTTTCGCGCTGCAGGACCTCCAGCGCGGTGATGTCGCTGCGCAGCTGTTGAATCTCTTCCGGCTCCTGGATGGGGCCGAACACGGCTTCGCGGAATTCGGTGACGACCGAGACTGCCAGCTTGGTGTCGTCGGCAATCTTCTGGTCGCTCCAGTCCTTCGCATAGCGGCCCTTGGCGGCGTCGAAATGGGTCTGGAGCAGGGTGAGCATAGATGCCTGCGCGCGCATGGCATCGGGCGACGGCTTGGCCGACATGGTCTTCCTCTCTTGGCTGGCACGGGCACGGCAACCGGGGCAGATGTGCGGATCGAGCGCCCAGCCGGCCTGCTTGAATTTCTCGTCGATTGCTTCCGGGGGCATCCGTGCGCGCTGGTTCAGCGTGCCCTTGTGCGGGCAGCGCGAACATTGCAGCGCCGCGGTGGACGTCAGAGAACCGACGCCCGGCCGGGTGCTGATGGACCGGCCCAGCCGACCCTCGCGATACGGATGACCCCGATAGCTCATCGGGTTATTCCGGCTTGCCGAACAGCAGGGGCAGCTCGGTCTCGACCTGGGCGCGCTCGCACCCTTCCTTGAAGGCGTGGTCGAAGACACGATCGGCGCGCCACAGATCATACCAGAACAGGATGCCCTCGCCCGTTTTGCGGTAGCGCAGGCGCGCGGCCAGCCGGTAGAGTGGCCCGTTGCGGAAGACCGGGATGGCGATCAGGAACAGGCTCGGCACGCGGAGCGGCTGGCCGTTGCTGTCGCTATGCTCGGACGAGAACAGGATCTGCCCTTCGCCGGTGCCCAGGTTGACCACCTCCTTGATCACCGACGACTCATTGACCTTCAGGCCACGCGACAGCTCGACCAGCTTCTGGGGCGTGGCGATGATGGCCTCGCCACCGCAGGCGCTGATGAACTTCTGCAGGTCGTGCGACAGCTCGTCCTCTTCCGGGATCAGGTGCAGCACGTCGATGATGCGCTCTTCGACGAACTCGGCGAAGGCGGCCATCTTCAGCGGCGTCTTGTTGAACTCGGTCCAGGCCTTCCACTCGTCCGACAGCGGGAAGCTGAAGATGGCGCGGTGTTTGCCGAAGCGCGGGGCGGTGGTCAGAGCCTCGCCAGCCGGGTGATAGTCCAGCACAGACATGATCGACGGCGCGCTGCGATCGTCGTCGGCGAACAGCATGCTGCCCTCGTCCTTGAACCGGTTGGTGTGGTCGATCAGGCTGTCGAGCGACAGCATGGCGGCCGTGCCGTGGCGGAAGCGCGGCTGGGTGCGATAGGCATCGAACGCGCTCGCGGGCACGACGACCGGGCCAGCGCCGGGCATCATGGCGAACGGGGCGGAGGCGCCGGCGCCGCTGAGCGTTTCGATTTTGGCCTTGGCATAGTCCTCGACCAGCGCGCGCACGGCGGTGACCATGTCGTTATTCTTGGTTTCGTCGTCCATTTTGGGATGCTCCTTGGCGTTGGGGATCAGTAGTCGCGCGGGCGCTCGGCCGATCCGCTGACGTCGCGGATGCCGAACAGCTGCTGCTGGTTGGGCTGGGTGCGGGTGAAGCGGTTGTCTTCCGTCCGCCACATGATCGACTTGGGCCGGCGACCCTCGGGCATCACGACCTTGAACGTGCCCTTGATCTCGGTGACGCCGCCGTCCTGGTTGAAGTCGAGCGTGATCGTGGCCTTGCCCTTGGCCTTGCCGCCGTTCGTCCACGCATATTCTGCCAGGGCCGCAGACAGTTCCTTGATCTTCTCGTAGCAATCGGCGTCGAACTGACCGTCTTCGAGCGAGCGGATGAATTCGCCCATGGTGTTGCAGGCGCCGGGCACATGCCCGCCGTCGGCCGCCCGGCGCGACCCGTTCGGGTCACCCGGCTGATAGGCCATGTCGTTCACTTCGGTTCTCCTTGGGCAGGGGTGAGGATGGGAAGGGGCCGGCCCTGCTGATCCGGCGAAAGGGTGGGCACGCCTGCGGGCTCCAGACCCTGGGCGGCGGCCAGCCGCGCGCAGGCGGTGGCGAAATGAGTCGGGTTCTTCTCGATGCCGATGAAGGCGCGGCCGGCGCGCACGGCCGCGACGCCGGTCGAGCCGGTGCCCATGAACGGATCGCAGATGGTCGAGCCGCTGACGTTCGTGATGATCTTGTTCATCACATGGTCGGGCTTCACCGTCGGGTGGCCGAAGTACTTGGCCCGGCCGACCGGCGCGACGACATGGCGCTTCTTGTCCGCCAGCTCGCCGATGGGGTGAAAGCCGCTGTTCCAGGCATGCACATAGAATTCGCTGTCCGGCTGGTAATGCTTGTTGGCGACCGGCATCGGGTTCGACTTGATCCAGCTGCAAAGCACGAACCGGTCGAAATTGCCGTCGAGATAGGCCAGCAGGCCGGGCAGCTGGTCATTGTGGCAGAAGACGACGACCGAGCCGCAGAGCAGCGAATTGATGATCTGATGGTCGAAGCCGTCGGCCAGGCCCTCGGCGGCGATCTGGTCGGTGTGGCCGCGCGCCGCTCGGAACCGGCCGCCGCCCGACGTGTCGAAAGCATAGGGCGGGTCCATCACGAGCGCGGGCAGCCAGCCGAGCCGGGGCAGGATCTCGTAGCAATCGCCCAGATACAGCGTGGCCGCGCCGATGATGGCGACGGTCGGCGTGGGCAAAGCAATAGCGTCCGCAGAACCGGCATCCGCCGGCGCCGCGCAGGTCGCGATATTCATGATCAACTCCTGGGCGCCAGGCGCCCCGCTCAGTTCAGTGTCAGACGGCCCGCAGGCGGATGTCGTCGCTATTCCCCATGTCCATGAGGCGGTGACGCAGGGCGTCGATGCCGCGCGCCGCGTCATCCAGCGCTGCCAGACCGATGCCCCGCAGCTCATCATTATCGACGGTGCCGGGCGTCTGATCATCGGTCAGCGCCTGGCTGAGCAAATGGGCCAGCTTCAGGATGCGGCACAGCTTGTCGCTGTCGCTGATCTCTTCGGCTTCGACGGGTGCCAGCTTCTGGCCGATCATCCCCATCACGCCATTGCCCAGCCGGCCGTTCCATTCGCGGCAACCAAGCAGGAACGCGGACACCGGCATTTCGGAAATCGCATTGGCATAGTCGCTGGCGCGATCGTCGCTCTTGCCGAGAACGCGGCCGACATCTTTCCAAGTCAGCCCGTCTTCCTTGCGGATAGCGGCGAGGTCGTCGCCCAATTGCTGCAGCGCGGCAGAAACGGAAAACGAGGCACGGCGGCCGTGGATGTGCGGGGCGGTCATGCCTTATCGCCTTTCAAATGGAACAGGGAAAACATCAGCTGATCACCTCGTCGGTACGGTACAATTTGCCGTCAGCTGACGGCATGGGCAGTTGTCCGAATTCATCGGACAACTCCTCGCCGGGAGCGCGATTGACCGCGCCCCCGGTCCGGCTATCGTGCGAAGTGCAACCACCACACGAAGGGCTAATGAGATGGATGACCACAGCGACCTCCTTTGCAGGATACTCGCCGTGCAAAACCTTGTTACCGACGTCCTTGTCCGCATGGCTGTGGCGGGTGGAGGAGACCCAGCCGCAACGATCGCCAACGCGCGCGAAAAATGCGCGACACGCGTGGAGCAAGTCTTCGCAGATGCCGGTCAGGACAGAGGGTCCGACCATATGCACGAGTTCATGCATCGCATCCTCCATTACTCGGAGGAGATTTGGGATGACGTCGCGCAACGCTTGCACGCACCGCGCGAATGATAGGAGTGTCGCTTTCAGGAACTTCACTGACTTTGGCGTCAATATCGAACCCGCCAACGACAAGCCGTTCCAGATAAGCCGCCCTTGCAATGATGTGGTTCACCGAGGCGCCTTTGCTCTCGCCCACGACGAGCTTCAGGCATTCGAGGCGAATGTAAGCGGGGTCCATCACGCGGCCTCCTTGGAAGCAGCGTCGTACGCGTCGATCCACGAAAGCAGCTTGTTCGCGTTGGCGAGCGACAGCGAGCGACCAGCCCGCATTCTCGCTACCAAAGATGCTTCGCCCATAACCTCCCGACCGAAGCGGGTGGGGGCCATCGAGGTTCGCGAAAGGAACTTCTCGACATGCTGAAGGAGATCGTGATCGGTCATGATGCTCATCCGCTGGTTATTTCATCTTTAAATGACACATGCAAGCGGGAAGTGTCATTTACGAGTGAAAATGACGCAGGTGTTGGTCTGTGCCATAAAGGTGACATGACCGACGAAGGATCGCCTCTCTATCGCCTCTTGATGTCGATCAAGCCGGAGAGCTTGACGGTAAATGCGTGGGCGAAGCGCGCAGACGTGAACCGCAACTTCTTTCAGAGCGTAAAAAACGGCTCGCAGCCGATTGCCGCCAACCTGGAAAAGGTCGTCCAGGCGATCGGCTATACTCCTGCCCAATTCTACGACCTACAAGATGGTAAAGTGGTCAAACGCGTTGATGACGCCTCGCCCAAGAGTGGCCTGCCATTCCAGCGGCGCGATGAACCACATGACGTTCCTCTAGTCGGCACCGCTCAAGGAAGTGATTTCGAGGTGTCGGAAGAGGGTAAGGTCACATTCATTGAGAAAATGGATCTTGATATGGAAAATGTCATAGATCATGTGCGGCGCCCCGCTTCGCTGGCAAACCGGACAGAAGTCTATGCAATCACAGTCGTCGGCGACTCTATGGCTGACAGGTATCGCGATGGCGACCCGGCGTATGTTGACGCGAAGCGTCAGCCGCGCGCAGGCGATTATGTCATAGTTCAGCTGGTGCGGCGTGACGATAGCGGCGAGGGGAGGATTTCGGCAGCCTTGTTGAAGCAGCTTGTCCGCCGCACGTCGACATACACAGAGCTTTGTCAGACGAATCCGCCAGCGCAATTTGTCGTCCCTAATAATGAAATTGCTCACACCCATAGGGTAATCCCTTGGAGTGAAATCGTTTTTTTCTAATTTCACTTTTAAATGACATTAGCGATTGACTGTCATCCAGAAATGACAGATTAAGTCTCCATCACCTGAGCCGCCGCGCATCCAGCCGGCGGGCGAGGTGGGGAGACTGCCATGCAAGCCACCGGCTATATCGTCGGCTCCGCCGCGGCTGGCGCGATCGCGCAGCTGAAGGCGCTGGAAAGCCGCGACGACTTTTCCAATCTGCGCACTGTCGACCTGGTCAACGCTGCCGCGCATAGCTGCGAGCGTGCGCACAAGGCGATGCGCGAAGACCCGACTGAGGCGCGGGCCTGCCTGATCCACGGCGCCAGCCGGTTGCTGGCGGCTGCCGATCGCCTTGAGCCCGGCGCCGCGCCCGCCAACGTCGTGCCGATGGGCGCTGCGTCGTGAGCATCGCCCTCCACATCCTTTCCACGGTGGTCGCCATCGCACTGATCACCGCCTCCTGCGCCGCCATGGCCGCAGAGTTCCAGCGGTACGGCCGCAAGATGCTTGCGGCGCTGTGCATGGAGCATCGCCCGTGACGGTCCGCTTCCACACCAAGGGCCGCGACCCGCTCGTTGTGCCGCGCACGACGGCTTGGCAGCGCGAGCGTGCGGGCGGCCCGATCCTCCCCATGCACCAGCCGCGCCGCTGGTGGCAGGTCTGGAGGTGCCGGTGATCGACATCGCATCCATGGCGGCGATGCAGGCCCAGCGCCTTCTGGCGCTGCTCCACCAACCCCCACTGTCCGCAACGCGCGTCTCCCCCCTGTGCGCGCGCCGGGCAGGAGCCTCGGGCGACCAACCCCTCTCCCATGGGTCGCCATCCTCCCTGCGCGGGCCGGCCGTCGAGGCCGGTCGGTCCGCCAATGTTTCCGAAGGGCAGGGCGCATGAGCAAGTTCGGCGCCGAATCCGACGACTTCACGCTGGTGAAGACGCGCTATGGCGTTTGCCACAGCATCCCGGTCGGGGCGGAGGGGCGGCGCGTCCACTGCAAGCGGAACGCTGCCACCTGCAAGTTCTGTCATGAGCATGGCGTGCCGGCGGCCGATCCGGATCCGTTCGACACGGCCTGCACCGCGCTGCGCACCAATTGGGGAAAGCGCTGGATGGAAAGTGACCGCCGGCCGGGCGACCTGAAGGCGGACGAATATTGGCCGGCCGACGGTATCCACATCGTGGCGCTGGACGATAAGACCCGCGCCCGCACCATCCTCGTCAGCTTCGGCGAGAACGACACCGCCATGGGCGCGATCAGCGCCATCTGCGCAATCCACAATGAAATGATCGGGAGGCCGGACTGATGGGCTGGAAAGCTGTCCTCGACCACTATCGGATCGAGCATGACGTGCAGGTCACATCGCAGGGGATCTGCATAGGCTCGCCCTATATTCACGACATCATCGTGATCAGCCTCGATCGGGGCGAGATCGTGCGGCGCTGGGGCGAACCGCATAGCGGGAAGCTCGGCCGTTACCTTCAGGAAATGGACGCAGACCCATCTAAGCTGGCCGAGTTGGTCGCGGCCGACGACGTCTTCGAGCGGTCGATACCAGTCTACACTTATGAAGGCGCTGACATCATCGAAAAGCAATGCGAGGCGCTGGGGTGGCCGAACGTCACTCACGACGGCTGTATGCAGTTCGAAAACACCTTCTCCCCTGATCCTGGCTTGGTGCGGACTTGGGCCATCGACAATGCCAAGGCGGGTGTCAGGTGGATGCGTGAGGCCGTCGAGGACGCCGAGAAGGCCCTTGCCGAAAAGCGGGAGCGTCTTGCCCGGCGTGAAGACGATTTGAGCCGCCTCGTGGATGGATTTATTCCGGCGGGGGAGGTGTAAAATGGCATATGCCGTCGACTTCGCGGGATCGAACTTCACCTTCAAGGCGCCGGAAGGGCGCGAGGATGTGAGCGACCTGCACACTTTCCGCCAGCGCGGCGGCCCTTGCAATGTGTCCTGCTGGCAGTTGAGCCCGGAGGAGATCGAAGAGGTCAGCCGGACCGGCCGCATTTACCTGTCGGTGATGTCCGGCGCGCTCTTCTATCCGGTGTTCCTGGGCAGCGAGAGCCGGGTGCGCTCTGTCGTGGTCGATTACGGCCCGGTCTGGGAGCGCGGCTGATGGGCCGTGTCCTCATCGCCTGCGAACGCTCCGGCGTGGTGCGCCGCGCCTTCGAGGCGCTGGGGCACGATGCATGGTCGTGCGACATCGAGGCGGCCGACGACGGTAGCAACCGCCACATCCGGGGCAACGTCCTCGATCACCTCGATGACGGCTGGGACATGATGGCCGTCATGCATCCGCCCTGCACGATCCTGTGCAACAGCGGCTCGAAGCACCTGTATCTCGGCATGAAGAAGGTCAACGGGATCAACCCTGACCGCTGGGCGAAGCTGGAAGCTGCCGCCGCCTTCTATCGCTCGCTGCGCGATGCGCACCAGATCCCGCGCCGCGTCGTCGAGAACCCGGTGATGCATGGCCACGCGATCCGGCTGACCGGGCGCGGGCGGACGCAGTTTGTGCATCCCTACTTCTTCGGTGAGCCCTTCTTCAAGAATACCGGGCTGGAGCTGATCAACCTTCCAGCGCTCCAGCCGACCAACATGCTTAAGCCGCCCCGGCCGGGCACGGCCGAGCATAAGGCATGGTCGCGTTGCCATCGCGAGCCGCCTGGGCCGGATCGCGCCCGCCGGCGCAGCGAGACCTATCCGTCGATCGCTTCCGCCATGGCGGCTCAGTGGGGCGCGCTGCTGCCCGATCCGCAATTCGAGCTTTTCAAGGAGGCTGCATGACAGACCGCCCCATCTTGTTCAGCGCGCCGATGGTGCGTGCGCTTCTCGACGGTCGAAAGACCCAGACTCGCCGGATCATGAAGGTCCAGCCGCCCAAGGAAGAGGACTTCGGGGGCTCGGTGTTCGGCCTGTGTCCGGCCGTTGCCGACGGGGTGAAGATGCACAGCCTCAACCAGTACAAGCACCTTCCGAAGCACCCGACCAAATGGGATCTGGATGGCAGCGTCGGCGTGGCGCGCCGGGCCGGCTTCCCAATGGAATATGATGCGCGCTTCGCTGTCGGTGATCGCCTGTGGGTCAAGGAGACCTGGCGCGCCCATCGCGCATATGACCAGTACCGACCCGGCCTGATCGGCACGGAAGCGCGCATCTGGTACGAGGCGGACGGCCGCGACAATTGCGACCAGCACGGCAAGGGTCGTCCGTCCATCTTCATGCCGCGCTGGGCCAGCCGCCTGACGCTGGTCGTCACCGACGTTCGTGTCGAGCGACTGCACAAGATCAGCGAGGCGGACGCTCAGGCCGAAGGCGTCGATCGGCTGGTGATGGACGACAGCGGCGCATTCTATGCCGGTTTCCCCGAAGGCACCTATCGGTGCGGCTTTGCCGGCATCTGGACTCACATCAACGGCGCTGAAGCGTGGGAGGCGAACCCTTGGGTGGTCGCCGTGTCGTTCGACGTCATCAAGGAGAACATCGATGGCTGATGCTGTGAAACTGCAGCCTTACAACGAGGCGGCGTTGGCCGCGTCGATCGCGCAGTTGGATGACTGGTTTGAAAACGGTCGGCTGCTCGACGAGGTCGAGAACGACACCGAATTCTGCGAGAATATCGGCGCTATCCTGCACGAGTTGAAGCGTTTGCGGGCTGATGATGGCGAGCAGGAAAAGCGCCTGCGCGCCTATGGTGCCCTGCTGGAATCGGCTTTTGAAGAGTACAGGAGGGCGGGGGAAGACCTGCCCGAATTCATTGCGGTCGATGAATATGCCACCGAGATCACGCTGAAGGACGGGTCGGACTGGCGGATCACCGTTCGGAGGTCGGACGATGTCTGATGGAACGCATATCGAGTGGACCGACGCCACTTGGAACATCGTCAACGGCTGCACCGTCCTCTCTCCGGGCTGCACGAATTGCTATGCGATGCGGCTGGCGGGCACGCGCCTGCGCCATCATCCGTCGCGCGAAGGCCTGACGCAGGCCAGCAACGCCGGCCCGGTCTGGAACGGGCAGGTCCGGCTCTATGAGCCTCTGCTCGACCAGCCGCGCCGGTGGACGCGGCCGCGCATGATCTTCGTCTGCGCTCATGGCGACCTGGGCCATCCGGGCGTCGATGATCGCATGCTCGACGCCGTGTTCGCGGCGATGCTGAGCGCGCCGCAGCACATCTATCAGATCCTGACGAAGCGGCCGGAGCGGTTCACCGCCTATTTCGCGGAACTGCCCAGGCGACAGAGCGAGCTGGCATGCGCCTCGGGAATGGATTGGTTCACGGAGATTCCGGCCAATTGGTGGTTCGGCATCTCGGCCGAAGATCAGAAGCGCTATGACCAGCGCTGGCCGGTGCTGGCGCAGCTGCCCGCCCAGGTGCGCTGGATCAGCGCGGAGCCTCTGCTTGGCCACATCGATATCCTCGCCCACGCGACCCAGCCGAATTGGGTCGTCGCCGGCGGCGAGAGCGGGCCGGGCGCCCGGCCGATGCACCCCGATTGGGCGCGCAGCCTGCGCGATCAGTGCGCAGCCGTGGGTGTCGCCTTCCTGTTCAAGCAGTGGGGCAGCTGGGCGCCGCACGAAGCCGTCGCGAATGAGCATGGCGGCGTCGACATCGTCCCCCCGGTGTCGTTTAAGTCGGTGGATCGCTGGCGCAGGTGGGAGAGCTTCAGCACAAGCCGGGCCGCGCGCGATGACGAATCTATCGGCGAATTTCTTGCGCCGGGCGCGCTGGCGGTCCCGATGAGCAAGAAGGAGGCCGGCCGGCTGCTCGACGGTGCCCAGCACGACGGGATGCCGTCATGACCTGGCCGAACCTCACGCCGCGCCAGCAGACGATGCTGATCGATAGTGAGCCGGACGATGTCACCGGAACCGAAGGCGTCGGTATCGAACTGCGCACTGGCGCCGACTATGCCGTTGCGAAGGCGCTGGAGCGTCGGAAGCTCGGCCACCGGCAGGGACCGGGCGGTTTCCTGCCTGGCATGTATTGGAACAACGCAACGGGCCTCGCGGTGCGCGCTGCCCTCCAACCCGAAAGGACGAAGGAATGAACGCGCCTGCGCGGTTCAAGCAGTCGGACGTCTCGCGCGTGGTGAAAGCCGCGCGCGACGCCGGCGTGCGTGATTTCGAGATCGAGATCGATCCGAACGGCATCATCCGCCTGCGGACGCTCAGGGATGCGCCCGGAAAGGGCAACAGCATGGACAAGATTCTCGGCCGATGACGAAGAAGCGCCGCCGGCGGTACAACCGGCACCTCCCGCAATATGTCTCCCCGACGACCGATCGTCACGGCAAGGTTCGCCTGCGCTATCGGCGCAAGGGCTTCGCGACCCACTATTTCAAGGCGGAGCTGGGCACCGACGAGTTTCTGGCCGAACTTCGGCTGTGCGAGCAGGGCGAGGTCCAGCCGGGCAGCGATCGCGCGGCGCCGGGCAGTATCGCTGCCCTGATCGAGACCTATGTCGCCGTGCCGTCGCGACTCGGCCCGACCGAGATGACGCAGCGGAAGATTCGCGGCATCCTCGACCGGGTCAGGACCGAATATGGCAAGGCCTATGTCCGCGACGTGCGGTTCGACCATGTCGAGCAAATTCTGGAGAAGCGGCTGGAGCGCCGGCAGGTCGGGACGCGCTGGGAGGGCGGGCCGGAGGCAGCGAAGAAGCTGCGCAAGGAACTGGTGCGCCTATTCGATTTCGCCATCAAGCTGGGGATGATCAGCAAAAACCCGGCCGCAGAGGCTGACCGGGTGAAGGTCAAGGCGGGCACTTTCCACACCTGGACTGAATCGGAGATCGCGCAATATCGGGCGCACCACGCGCTGGGCACGAAGGCCCGGCTGGCCATGGAGCTGATGCTCTGGACGGCGCAGCGAAAAGGCGACGCCTTCATGTTCGCCCCGGCGGACCTGGAGGGCGGCCGATTCGAGATGACGCAGTCGAAGACGGGGAAGGCGATGCGGATCACGATGGCGCCGCAGCTGGCGGCCGCGATCGACGCCATGCCGCCGCTGGATGGGCCGGGCCCGTATCTGCGCACCAGCTATAACCGCGCCTTCAAATCGGCTGCGGCGTTCGGCAACTGGTTCCGCAAGCAGTGCAACGAGGCCGGGCTTCCCGCGCGCTGTTCGGCACATGGCCTGCGCAAGGCGATGATGCGGCGCGGCGCCGAGATCGGCCTGACCCAGCAGCAGCTGAAATCCGTCTCCGGCCATAGCCGCGACGAAGAGGTGCGCGTCTATACCGAAGCGGCCAACCAGGGCGTCATGAATGCGTCGGCTGTGGCCGAGATTTCGGATTGGGAAAGCCGCGCCCTGGTGACCTCTCTGGTCACATTTCCGCCAGCCGAAGAGGGCAAAAAGGCCTGACGAAAAGTCTAACCTAAATGTCTAACCTTCCGCGCGGCGCGCGTAAGCGACATGAAATATCGGCTTAATTCGGAAGGGATGGAGGCCCGAGCCGGAATCGAACCGGCGTGCAAGGATTTGCAGTCCTCTGCGTCACCACTCCGCCATCGGGCCTTCCGTGCGGTGGAGGCGGCAAATGTCCGCCTTTGATCGCAAAGTCAAGCGCGGGAAGGCGAACAATCCCAAGAATCTCGCTCTCCATCGTGGAAAGCCGCTTGGCGCGGGGGAAATGCTGATTTAGAGGTCCGGTAATCCCCTAAGTGTATTGCATTGCCAATACAGTTGTGCCAAGCGAGGAACTATCGTGACCGAGCAGAACTTTTCTTCGATGCGGACCGCCATGGTCGAGAGCCAGCTGCGCACCAGCGCCGTGGACGATCAGCGCGTGATCGCTGTGATGGCGAAGGTGCCGCGCGAGGACTATGTCCCCGCCGAGCGCCGGGCCATGACCTATGTCGATCGCCCGATCCCGCTGGACGGCGACCGTGCGCTGAACCCGCCGCTGGTCACTGGCCGTCTGCTCAAGGACGCCAATGTCCAGGCCGGCGAGAAGGTGCTGCTGATCGGTGCCGCGACCGGCTACAGCGCGGCGCTGCTCGCCGAGCTGGGTGCGCAGGTGACGGCAGTCGAGGTCGAGGGTGGCGCGGAGATCGCGGTGCCCGGCGTGACCGTGGTGCGTGGCCCGCTGGCCGCCGGCGCATCGGCCGGTGCGCCCTATGATGTTCTTTTCATTGACGGCGCGGTGGAGGAAGTCCCCGCTGCGCTCGTCCAGCAGCTAGTCGATGGGGGACGGGTGGTGACGGGCGTCGTCGAACGCGGTGTCGCTCGCCTGTGCAGCGGCCGCGCGGTGGCGGGCGTGCTGGGTCTCGCCAGCCTTACCGACATGGAAATGGTCGTGCTTCCCGGTTTCGCCGCGCCGGAGCAGTTCGTTTTTTGAGACAGGATAGATGACAGCAAAGCGTATGACCCTTCGGCGCCAAGCCGCTACAGCCTTGCTGTTGCTATCCTCCTCCATGGCAGGGGTGGCGCATGCCGAAACCCTGCAGGGCGCGCTGGCCAAGGCCTATCGCACCAACCCGACCCTGACCGGCGCACGCGCCGGTCAGCGGGCGACGGACGAGAATGTCCCGATCCAGAAGGCAGCGGGGCGGCCCACGGCCAATTCGCAGCTCCAGTTCCAGGAACTGGTCATCCGCCCGTCGAACAGCTTCCTGGCGCCGCATCGGTCCGCCAGCGCCAGCGGCAGCATCGATGTGCCCATCTATTCCGGCGGCACCGTGCGCAACAGCGTGAAGGCGGCGGAAACGCGCGTCGAATCGGGCCAGGCGAATCTGCGCGGGACCGAGGCGAGCGTGTTCTCGCAGACGGTCGCCGCCTATATGGATGTGATCCGCGATATCGCGCTGGTGTCGCTCAATGCCGCGAATGTGAAGGTGCTGGAGGTCAATCTCCAGGCGACCAACGACCGGTTCGAGGTCGGCGATGTCACTCGCACTGACGTCGCCCAGTCCGAATCGCGTCTGGAACTGGCCCGCTCCGACCTGCAGCGCGCCGAATCCAACCTGATCACCAGCCGCGAAAATTATATCGCGATGGTCGGCGAGGCGCCGGTCGATCTGGAATCGCCGCCCGCTCTGCCGGGCCTGCCGGCCGATCCCGACAGCGCCGTGCGCGTCGCGCTGGCCGATAATCCCGATATCCTGGCTGCGCAGAAGTCGCGTGAGGCGGCGCGTTATGACGTGAAGGCGGCCAAGGGCGCCACGCTGCCGACCCTGAGCGGGTTCAGCCAGGGCAGCTATACCGACTATATGGACAAGGACATTGCGGCCAACAAGCAGGCGGCCGTCGGTGCGACCCTGACCATTCCCTTCTACCAGGGCGGTCGCCCGGCCGCACAGGTGCGCCAGAACCAGGCGCTCGAGTCGCAGGCGATCGAGCGGCAGATCGAGGTCGAGCGCGGCGTGATCTCGCAGGCGCGCGCCGCCTATGCCGCGTTGCAGGCGTCGCTGCGCACGATCCAGTCGAGCCAGAAGGCGGTCGATGCCGCCGAACTGTCGCTGGAAGGTGTGCGGGCGGAAAATTCGGTCGGCAGCCGCACCATCCTCGACATCCTCAATGCCGAGCAGGAATCGCTCAACGCCAAGGTCGAACTGGTGACCGCGCGCCGCAACGCCTATGTCGCCGGCTTCACCCTGCTGGCGGCCATGGGTCATGCCGAGGCCGACGATCTGGGCCTGGAGAGCGGCACCCTCTATGACCCGATGGTCAATTATGACCGGGTCGAGGGCAAGTGGTTCGACTGGGACTATGACGGCAAGCCGCAGGCGGTTTCGACGCGTACCGTTGACACGCCGGCTCAAAACGCCAAAGTCGATACCGCGCAGCCTTAACTGCTTGTTAACCTGAACAGGTGATCTTGGCGGAATAGGTGCGGAATGAAATTTGGACGGGAATTATCCATGGGTGACATGACCAAGGAACCCTCGATGGAAGAGATACTCTCGTCCATCAAGCGGATCATCGCCGAAGAGGGCGAGGATGCCGTTCAGGCCGCGCCGCAGCGCCGCCAGAAGACCCCGATCGACCTGAGTGCCGCGTCCCATGCGGTGATGTCGGCCGAGGTCGAGGAAGTGCTGGAACTGACCGACGAGATTCCGGTGGAGGAAGTGATGCCCGCGCCCAAGTCGACCCGCGCCGTGAAGGCTGTGGCCCCGTCCGAATCGGACGGCGACTCGATCCTGTCGGTGGAAAGCGAAGTGGCCGCGCGTCATTCGCTTTCGGCCCTGTCCACCATGCTGGTCAGCCCGCGCGAGGGCGAGGACAATACGCTGGAGGCTCTGGTCCGCTCGATGCTGCGGCCGATGCTCAAGGAATGGCTCGACGCGCGCCTGCCCGCACTGGTCGAGGACATGGTCGCCAAGGAAATCTCCCGCATCACCGGCCGCTGAGGCCGACAGGCCGGCGATCGCGCGCCGGCCTCTTGCCGGGGGCGTAAGGCGCGCCTAGACCACGGATCATCTCATCGACGCGCCCGGCCGTGCATTGCATGCGCCGGCACGCCGTGTTTTCGATCCGAGGGTGATTTTTCCATGAAACATATCCTGCTTGCCGGCCTTGGCGCACTGGCCCTGTCGCCGATGCTGTCGTCTGCGCTGGTGGCGCCGGCGGCTGCCCGTCCCTTCACGCCCAATGACATGGTGTCGCTGGACCGGGTGTCGTCGCCGACCGTGTCGCCGGACGGCAAGTGGATGGCCTATCAACTGCGCAGCACGGATCTCGCCAATAATCGCGGCCGCACCGACCTCTATCTGCTGGCGATCGACAAGGCGGGGCAGGCGCCCCGGCTGATCGCGTCGGTGCCCGACAAGAATGAGGCGTCGCCGGTCTTTTCGGCTGACGGCAGCGCGCTTTATTATGTCTCCAACGCCAGCGGCGACGACCAGTTGTGGCGCGCGCCGATTTCGGGTGGTCAGCCGGTGCAGATCAGCAAGGCGCCCGGCGGCATTTCCGGTTTCCTGCTGAACCCCCAGGGTGACAAGGTAGCGCTGTGGGCCGACCGTCCGGTCGGTGCGCGCACGATCGACGATGTGAAGGCGCCGACCCCGCCGAGCGCGGGCAGCGGCCGGGTCTATGACCAGCTGTTCGTGCGCCACTGGGATACGTGGAGCGATGGCCAGCGATCGCAGATCTTCGTCATGCCGGTGGCGGGCGGCAAGGCGGTGTCGGTGATGGGCGGTCTGGTCGGCGACAGCCCGTCCAAGCCGTTCGGCGGGGCAGAGGAACTGGCTTGGAGCGCGGATGGCAAGACGCTGTTCTTCGCCCTGCGCGAGGCCGGGCGGATCGAACCGCTGTCGACCAACCTCGACATCTTCAGCGTGCCGGCCGACGGTAGCACCAAGCCGGTCAACCTGACCGACGCGAATGACGCGACCGACACGATGCCCGTGGTGTCGCCCGATGGCAAATGGCTGGCCTATGCGGCGATGAAGCGGCCCGGCTATGAAGCCGATCGGCTGGTGCTGATGCTGCGCAACATCGCCACCGGCGAGACGCGCGCGCTGACCGAGGGCTGGGATCGTTCGATCGGGTCGATCGCCTGGGAAGCGCATGGCAAGGGGCTGCTGGTCACCGCCAATGACGTGCTCGACAATCCGGTGTTCCGGGTGGACGCCGCATCGGGCAAGGTGACGCGCCTTACCGAGAAGGGCCATGCCGGCAGCGTCGTGCCGCTGCCCGAAGGTGGTTTCGTCTATGCGCTCGACAGCATCCAGTCGCCGGCTGATTTCTGGAAGATGCCGCCGAAAGGCAAGCCGGTGCGCCTGACGAATGTCAACGCGCAGAAGCTGGCCGGGGTGGATGATGTGTCGGTCCAGCGCTTCAGCTTCAAGGGCGCCAATGGCGACACGGTCTGGGGACAGATCGTGAAGCCCATGGCTGCCAAGGGCAAGCTGCCGGTCGCCTTCCTGGTGCATGGCGGGCCGCAGGGCAGCTTCAACGACAGCTGGTCCTATCGCTGGAATCCTAAGGCCTTTGCCGCCCATGGCTATGCTGCGGTGATCGTCGATTTCCATGGTTCGACCGGCTATGGCCAGGCCTTCACCGATGCGATCAACCAGGATTGGGGTGGCAAGCCGCTGGAGGATCTGAAGCTTGGCCTGGCCGCGGCGGCGGCGAAAGATGCCAATGTCGATGCCAAGAACGCTTGCGCGCTCGGCGCCAGCTATGGCGGCTACATGATGAACTGGATCGAGGGGCAGTGGGCCGACGGCTTCAAGTGCATCGTCCAGCATGACGGCGTGTTCGACGCCCGCGCCATGGCCTATGAGACCGAGGAACTGTGGTTCGACGAATGGGAGCATGGCGGCCCTTATTATGAGAAGCCGGAGGAGTTCGAGAAATGGAACCCGGTCAATCATGTCGCCCAGTGGAAGACGCCGATGCTGGTCGTGACCGGGGAGAAGGATTTCCGCATTCCCTATACCCAGGGGCTCGCCGCCTTCACCGCGTTGCAGCGGCGCGAGATTCCGTCGCGCCTGGTCGTCTTCCCGGACGAGAATCACTGGGTGCTGAAGCCCAAGAATTCGCTGCAATGGTATGACGAGGCGCTGGGCTGGCTGGACCAGTGGACCGGCGCGGCCAAGGGGAAATGAGCCTTTGAGGGCCTGGCCCGGCCTGCTATATTGACCCCATGGCAAAGATGAAGGTCGATATCGTCGATGGTCCCATCGACCTCGGCAAGCCGGGCAAGCCCAGATACCGGACCGTCCACAAGGACGGCAAGGCCGTGAAGCTGCGGGTGGTCGATGCCGACAGCCCGCAGTTCGAGGCCGAATTCCTCGCCTCCTTCCGCGCCAGCGTTCGCAAGGCGCGGGAAGAGAATAAGGCGATCAGGGACAAGATTTGATCGGCAAGGGCCATGCGCGGCCGCGTCTGTGGATCGTCGCGGGCCCCAATGGCTGTGGCAAAAGCTCGGCCTATGGCCGCAGCGACGTGGCCGAATTTGATGGTTCAGTCTGGATCATCAATCCCGACCTGCTGACCGCCCGGTTGCGTGAAAGCGAAGGATTGGTGCAGGACGCCGCCAATCTGGCTGCCGTGCAGCGGATCGAGGCCTGGCTGGATGCGTCGATCGACGTGCATCAGACCATCGGCGTCGAGACCGTGCTGTCCAGTCCCAAATATCGGCGCTTGGTGGAGAAGGCGCGGGATCGCGGCTTCGAGATACGGCTGATCTATGTCTATCTGGATTCGGTGGAGCGCCAGCTGGAGCGGATCGCCTATCGCGTGGCGAAGGGCGGGCATGATGTGCCGGCTGACAAGGTGGCGGCGCGGCGCATAAGGTCCTTCGCGCAGTTGCGCTGGTTCTTCGACCAGGCGGATCGGGCCTGGGTGTTCGACAACAGTCTGAGCGAGCCGCAACTGGTCGCCCGAAAGGGGGATGGGGGCATCACGATCCGCGCTGGTCTGCCTTCGGAAGTCATGGATAGCCTGATCTGACGCGCGCCATGCCTTGCGTGTCGTGCGGCAGGCGTTAAAGCGCGATCATGACCGAACTGCCCAAAACCTTTGACCCCGCCGCCATCGAGACCCGCTGGTACCAGCATTGGGAGGCCAATGGCCTGTTCCGTCCGGACCGTCCGGGCGCCGAACCCTTCACCATCGTCAATCCGCCGCCGAACGTGACCGGCAGCCTGCATGTCGGCCATGCGCTCGACAATACGCTGCAGGACATCGTCGTGCGTTACGAGCGGCTGCGCGGCAAGGATGCGTTGTGGGTGGTCGGCACTGACCATGCCGGCATCGCGACCCAGATGGTGGTCGAGCGGCAGCTGAACGCGGCCGGGCAGAAGCGCACCGATTTCAGCCGTGACGATTTCGTCGCCAAGGTGTGGGACTGGAAGGCGGAAAGCGGCGGCGCGATCACCAGCCAGCTGCGCCGTCTGGGCTGTTCGATGGACTGGGCCAATGAGCGCTTCACCATGGACGAGGGCTTTTCCAAGGCCGTCATCAAGGTGTTCGTGGAGCTGCACCAGCGCGGCCTGCTCTATCGCGACAAGCGCCTGGTCAACTGGGATCCGCATTTCCGGTCGGCCATTTCCGACCTGGAGGTGGAGACAAAGGAAACGCAGGGCGGCTTCTGGCGCTTCCGCTATCCGCTGGCCGACGGCGTGACCCTGGCCGATGGCAGCGACCATATCGTCGTCGCCACCACCCGCCCGGAAACCATGCTGGCCGATATGGCGATCGCCGTGCATCCCGACGATGCCCGCTATCAGGCGGTCATCGGCAAGGAGATTCTCCAGCCGATCACCGGCCGCCGTTTCAAGGTGGTCGCCGACGAACATGCCGATCCGGAACTGGGTTCGGGCGCGGTCAAGATCACGCCAGGTCATGACTTCAACGATTTCGAGGTTGGCAAGCGCGCGGGCATGAAGGCCGCGGACATGCTCAACATGTTCGATGCCGACGCCAATGTCGTGCAGACCGCCGACGGCCTGATCCCCGATCGCTTCCTGGGGCTGCATCGCTTCAAGAAGGATGGCGTGGACGGCGCGCGCGAGATCGTCGTTGCCGAAATGAAGACGCTGGGCCTGCTGGTGCCGCATGTCACGAAGAACAAGGAAGGCGAGGAGGTCGCCGCCGATTTCGAGCCGCGCACGATCCAGACCCCCTATGGCGACCGTTCGGGCGTCGTGATCGAGCCGTGGCTGACCGACCAGTGGTATGTCGACGCCGGCAAGCTGGCGGTGGCGCCGATGCAGGCGGTGCGCGACGGCCGGATCGAGATCGTCCCCAAGAGCTGGGAAAAGACCTTCTTCAACTGGATGGAGAATATCCAGCCCTGGTGCGTGTCGCGCCAGCTCTGGTGGGGCCATCAGATCCCGGCCTGGTTCGATGACGAAGGCAATGCCTATGTCGCGGAAACCGAGGAAGAGGCACAATCGCAGGCCGGCAACAAGAGGCTGGTGCGCGATCCCGACGTGCTCGACACCTGGTTCTCGTCCGCCTTGTGGCCGTTCGGCACGCTGGGCTGGCCGGAGCAGAGCGAGACGCTCAGCCGCCATTATCCCAATGACCTGCTGATCTCCGGCTTCGACATCCTGTTCTTCTGGGATGCGCGCATGGCGATGCAGGGGATGGAGTTCATGGGCGATGTGCCGTGGAAGAAGCTCTATCTCCATGGCCTGGTCCGCGCGGCCGACGGCCAGAAAATGTCCAAGTCCAAGGGCAATGTGGTCGATCCGCTGGGCTTGATCGACAAGTTCGGCGCGGACGCGCTGCGCTTCTTCATGGCGGCGATGGAAAGCCAGGGCCGCGACGTGAAGATGGATGAGAAGCGGGTCGAGGGTTATCGCAACTTCGCGACCAAGCTGTGGAATGCGGCGCGCTTCCTGCAGGCCAATGGTGTCACCGCCTCGACCAGCCGCGAAGCGCCGCACGCGACGCTGCCGGTCAATCGCTGGATCATCGCCGAAACGGTGGCGACGGTGCAGGCGATCGACACGGCCATGACCGAACTGCGCTTCGACGCGGGCGCCAATGCCATCTATCACTTCGTCTGGGACCAGTATTGCGACTGGTATATCGAACTGACCAAGGGTTCGATGGATGACGAGACGAAGGCGGTCGCGGGCTGGGCGTTCGACCAGATCCTGGTCATGCTGCATCCCTTCATGCCCTTCATCACCGAAGAATTGTGGCAGCTGACCGGCGAGCGCGCGCAGGAACTGATCGTGGCCGAGTGGCCGGTCGCCCTCTATGAGGTCGATACCGACGCACAGGGCGAGATCGACTGGCTGATCCGTCTGGTGAGTGCGATCCGCACCGCGCGGACCGAACTCAACGTGCCGCCGGGCGCCAAGCTGCGCATGGTCGTGCGCGATGCGGCGGACGCAACCCGTGGCCGCCTGGATCGCCAGGGCGCGGCGCTGGCGCGTCTGGGCCGGATCGAGAGCCTGGCCTTTGGCGAGGATGTCGCTGGCGGTGCGGCTCAGATCGTCGTCGACGAGGCGACCTTCATCCTGCCGCTGGAAGGCGTGATCGATATCGCGGCGGAAAAGACCCGCCTCGAAAAGGCGCTGGCGGCAGCGGCCAAGGAACGGGATTCGCTGGGCGGTCGCCTGTCCAACCCGGCCTTTGTCGAAAAGGCCAAGCCCGAAGCGGTGGCCAAGGCGCGCGAGGACCATGCCGAAAAGACCGCCGAGGCGGAAAGGCTGAAGGCGGCACTGGACCGGCTGGGCTGAGCCGCCTAGCCTGCGCCGCAATCGGGGATAAGGGGTAAGGGCGAATGGCAGCAGGGGCACAAGGGGCGCGGGACCTGACTCAGGGGCCGATCGCCTCCACCTTGCTGACATTCGCCATCCCGACGCTGGCGTCCAATATCCTCCAGTCGCTGAACGGATCGATCAACGCGATCTGGGTCGGTCGCTTCCTGGGGCCACAGGCGCTCGCCGCGACGGCGAACGCCAATATCATCATGTTCCTGATGTTCTCCGTCGTGTTCGGCTTCGGCATGGCGTCGACGGTGATGATCGCGCAGGCGGTCGGCGCGCGCGACATGGATGCGGCGCGGCGGGTGTTTGGTTCGGCGGTCGGCTTCTGCTTCCTGCTGGCCATGGGCGTGGCGGTGGCGGGCTGGTTCGGTGGGCCGGCGCTGCTCCATCTGCTGGCGACCCCGCCCGAAGCATTTGATATGGCGCTGACCTATTTGCGCGTCATCTTCGTCGCGATGCCGGCCTCGCTGCTGAGCGTCATGATGATGATGGGGCTGCGTGGCACCGGCGACGCGCGCACGCCGTTGATCTTCATGATCCTGTCGGTGGCGATCGACCTGGTGCTCAATCCGGTGCTGATCCTGGGGCTGGGTCCGATCCCCGCCATGGGCATTGGCGGTTCGGCGGCGGCAACGGCGGCGGCGGGCTTCATCAGCCTGATTGCGCTGGTCATCTATACCTATGCCAAGGATCTGCCGTTGCGGCTTCGCGGCGCGGAGCTTGGCTATCTCAGGCCCGCGATGGACGAGATGCGAGTGCTGTCGACCAAGGGCCTGCCGATGGGCCTGCAGATGATCGTCATGTCGACGTCCGGCCTGGTGATGATCGGCCTGGTCAATCGCGAAGGGTTTCTGGTGACCGCCGCCTATGGCGCGGCGCAGCAGATCTGGACCTATCTGCAGATGCCGGCGATGGCGATGGGCGCGGCGGTCAGCGCCATGGCGGCGCAGAATATCGGCGCGGGTCGGTGGGACCGGATCAGCCGGATCACCGGCTATGGCATATCCTATCTGCTGGCGATCACCGGCGCGATGGTGGTCGTCATCCTGATCTTCCACGAAGCGCTGCTGGCGCTGTTCCTGAGCCATAACCAGGCGGTGATCGATGCGGCCTGGAACATGCAGTTGCTCGCAAGTTGGAGCTTCATGCTGTTCGGCTGCACCATGATCCTGTTCGGGGTGATGCGCGCCAACGGCGTGGTGGTGGCGCCGCTGCTGATCCTGGTCTTCACCCTCTTCGCAGTGCGGCTGGGCTTCTATTATCTCGCCTATCCCCGGATCGGCGCGGATGCGCTGTGGCTGAGCTTCCCGGTGGGATCGGCGGTGTCCCTGACACTCGCGGCTCTGGTCTATTGGCAGGGCGGCTGGCGCAAGGCCAAGCTGATGGTGCCGATGCACGAAGAGGAATGCCGTGAGGCGGTGCATAGCGAAAGCGAACCGGCCGGTCGGATCGCGCCGACCGGCTGAGGCCGATGCGCCGCTCAGCGGCCCTGGTTGCGCCAGCGGGTGATGGTGCGGGTAAGGATATCGTCCTCGCCGCCGGCCTGGCGCCAGAGCTGGGTGAAGCTGGGATCGCCGGAAGCCGGGCGCCGCGCTTCTTCCAGATTGTCGAGCGCGACGCGGATCGGCACGGCGACACCTTCGCCGCAGATGATAGCCTCGCGGTTGCGCAGGGCAGGGATGGAATCGAGGAAGCCGCGCGCACCTTCGGGCATGGCCGCCTTCACGAAGGCCTGGTCGCGGTCGTTGTTGAGGCGCATCGAGATGATGGTGCCGCACTGCGACAGCACGCCCTCGGCCAGGTCGGACGGACGCTGGGTGATGAGGCCCAGCGATACGCCATATTTACGGCCTTCCTTGGCGATCCGCTCCAGGATGCGGCGCACCGCCTGACCGCCGCCGGCGGTGCTGGCGGGAATGTAGCGATGGGCTTCCTCGCATACGAGCAGGATCGGCCGTTGCGGTTCGTCGCGCGCCCATAGCGCATAGTCGAACACCAGCCGGGACAGCACCGAGACCACCACCGAGGTGATGTCGGAGGGCATGGAGGACACGTCGATGATCGAGATCGGCTTGCCGCCCGAGGGCAGGCGGAAGACCTTGGCGAGGAAGGCCTGCATCGAATCGGCCACCAGCATGCCGGAGAACATGAAGGAATAGCGCGGGTCGCCCTTGATCTCGTCGACCTTGGACTTGAGGCGCAGATAGGGGAGCGATCCGGTGCCCTTGTCGAGCTTGCCCATCTCGTTCTGCAGGATCGCGGTGAGATCGGACAGGAGATAGGGGACGGGCGAATCCACGGTCAGGCGGCCGATGCTTTCGGCCAGCCGGTTCTTCATCCGCGCGGCGAGCAGGCATTTGGCCAGGATGTCGCAATCCTGGGTGCGTTCGGCGCCTTCGGAGGTGACGAACACCTCGCAATGTTCCTCGAAATTCATCAGCCAATAGGGCAGGGCGAGGTTGTTCACGTCGAACACTGCGCCATTCTGCTGGAAGGCCGCGCCATATTCGCCATGCGGGTCGATCATGACGATATGGCCCTGGGGCGACAGGTCGCAGATGCGGTGCAGGATCAGCGCCGCGCTGGTCGACTTGCCGGTGCCGGTGGAGCCGAGCAGCGCAAAATGCTTGCCCAGCATCGAATCGACATAGAGCGCCGCGCGCGTGTCCATCGTCGGATAGACCGTGCCGATCTGGACATGCGGCCGGTCGTCGGCGGCATAGATCTGCTGCATGTCGTAGCTCGACACCGGATAGATGTCGGTGCCGGGCGTGGGATAGCGGGTGACGCCGCGCCGGAATCCGTAGATGCGGCCGGTCAGCTTTTCCTCATCGCCTTCGCCCAGAAAATCGATATCGGCGATGATCGCCCCGCCATCGCGCCGGTCGAGCATCAGCGACCGGATATTGGCGATCAGCCAGCGTTCGCCGACACGCATCTTGACCTGGCTGCCGACCTGGCCGGCCATGGCGAGGCAGGCGTCGGGATCATGGGCCAGCGCCGCGAGGCTGTTGGGATCGACCAGGATCTTCGAACTCGACCCGGCGATCTGGAACACCATGCCCAGCGGCTGGTGCATGCCGGCAGACGATGCGGCAGCGCCCGTGTCGTGCGAAAATTGATGTGCGCCCGGCATCTGGGTCATGAGCCTCTATCGTCCCCCGCAGCCGGCACGCGTCCGGCAATCGACCAGATTGCTATCGGGGGGAGGTAAATATTGGATTACCCACGGGCCGAAATGCCCTTTGCGGAGCGCCCCATGGCGCGCGGAAATCCGCGCTGATGCGTCCCATGATCCCGCTTCCGGCTCGCTCCGTCGCGCAGGAGGGGGAACAGGAGCGGGTTTCGGGCATTGGAAACCTGCCACAATCAGGATTTTTGCTTGCCCGATATCGTCTTGGCCAATGCGACGCGCCGTTCCGACGCGATCGCGATTGCGCGTGTGATCTGCATTCTGGGTGTCGTCTATGTCCATGCCTGGACCGGACGGAACGGCCAGGATCTGGAATTGCTGCGTGGCTCCCCGCAGGAAGGGTTGCGTTGGGTGCTGATGGAGATTTTCGGCCGTAGCGCGGTGCCGCTGCTGGGCCTGATCTCCGGCTGGCTGGTCGGCGGCTCGGCACGCACGCGCAATTGGCTCGATCATGTCGGGCGCAAGGCGCGGACGATCCTGCTGCCGATGCTGTTGTGGAATGCGGTGGCGATCCTGCTGGTGTCGGGCACGGCCTGGCTGCTGGGCCTGTCGGCGCCGGTGCCGCAGTCGGGGGGCTGGATCGCCGAGGAATTGTTCATCATCAACCGCAATCCGGACATCAATGTCCAGATGCCGTTCCTGCGCGACCTGTTCCTGTGCATGGTCGCCGCGCCCTTGCTGGTGCGGTTGCCCAACTGGATGCTGATGGCGGTCGCGCTGGTGGCGCTGTCATGTCAGATTGCGGGGCTCGGGCCGCCGGTGCTGATGCGCCCGTCGATCCTCTTCTTCTTCACCATCGGCATATTGGCCCGGCACGAGGGCTGGGCGGACCGGGCCGCGGCGGTGCCGATGCTGGCAGCTTCATTGCCCTTCTGCCTGCTGATGGGCGCGCAGCTTTATGTCTCGCTCAAGGGCGGGGCGGGGCTGGCGCCGCTGGCCTTGGCGAGCCTCGACATGGCGGTGCGCATGGCGGCGTCGCTCTGCTTCTGGCGGTTGGCCTGGGCGCTGGCGGAAAGCCCGGCGCGCGGCCTGCTGATGCGGGTCGAACCCTATGCCTTCTTCCTCTTCTGCGCCCATCTGATCCTGATCTGGCTGGGCGGGCCGTTACTGGGGCAATTGTTCGGTCCGCTCGGATCGCCGCTCTATCCGCTCTATCTGATCGCCCAGCCTTTCCTGGTGCTGGCGGTGGTGATCCTGATCGGCAACCTGATGCAGCGCCTGTCGCCGACCATGGCCGGGCTGATGAGTGGCGGCCGGCTGGCCGCCACCTGAGGCATCAGGCCAGTTCGCGGGCGGCGATCGCCTGCGCCGCTGCCATGGCGATTTCATAGCTGCGCTTGCGTGCCGCCGGATCGAAGATCTGGGCGGCGATGATTACCTCGTCCACGCCGGTGCGGTCGATGAAGGCGGCCAGGTCGCGCTCGACATCCGCCTGGGTGCCGATGCTGGAGGCGCTCAGGACATCGGATAGCATGGCGCGGGCCTGCATCGGCAGGCTGTCATAATAGCCCGCCAATGGCGGTTGCAGCTTGCCGGGCTGGCCAGTGCGCAGCCGCACGAAGGCCTGCTGCATCGAACTGGCGACCAGTTCGGCCTCCGCCGCACTGTCGGCGGCGAAGATGTTATAGCCGGCCATAGCATAGGGGCGGTCAAGCTGGGCCGAAGGGCGGAAGTCGCGGCGATAGATGGCCAGCGCCTCGTCCAGCGCGGCCGGGGCGAAATGGGAGGCAAAGGCGTAGGGCAGGCCGAGCGCGGCCGCCAGTTGTGCGCCGTAGAGGCTGGAGCCGAGAATCCAGAGCGGGACATTGGCGCCTTCGCCCGGCGTGGCCTGAATGCCCAGCCGATCGTCGCCGGCGAAATAGGCCTGGAGTTCGAGTACGTCGCGGGGGAACTGGTCGGCCCCGCCGCTGAGGCTGCGGCGGATGGCCTGCGACACTTTCTGGTCGGAACCGGGGGCGCGGCCCAGGCCCAGGTCGATGCGGCCGGGGAACAGCGCGTCCAGCGTGCCAAACTGTTCGGCAATCAGCAGCGGCGCGTGGTTGGGCAGCATGATGCCGCCCGCGCCGATGCGGATGGATGAAGTCGCCTGACCGATATGGGCGAGCACGACGGCCGTGGCGGCCGACGCGATGCCGGGCATGCCATGATGTTCGGCCACCCAGAGGCGGTGATAGCCCAATGCTTCGACATGGGCAGCCAGATCGGCAGCGTCGGCAAGGGCGGCGGACACGTCGCTGCCTTCGCGGACAGGAACGAGATCAAGGACGGAGAAGCGGGTCATGACCGCCATATGGGGCCATGGTCAGTTTTATTTCAATACCGAATATCAGCCGGCGCGACCAAAGCCCTGTGGTTCGACGCGGCGGCCGAAGGTGGGACGGCGCGCGACCAGCGGATTGGCGTCGCGATCGAGCAGGGCCATGGTCTCGGTAAAGCAGGGGCGCAGCGCCACCACGGTCTCGATCAATTCGTCCGGGCTCTCGCGAAATTCGACGCAGCGGCGTGCGACCATTTCGATCTCTTCGGCCATCGCACTGAGCCTATGGGCGCCGAACTGGGCTGATTCGCCCTTCAGCGTATGGGCCGGACGGACGAGGGAGACGGCATCGCGATCGCGAAAGGCCTGCTCGATGGTACCGATCGCCTTTTCACCATCTTCGCGGAAATAGCCCAGAATGCGCATGAAAGCCGTACCTAGCTCTGTGCGGGTCCGGGCAAAATCGTTCCAGTCCACCAGTTCGGTAGCGTGTTCGGGCACCTGCGCACTCCTTTCCTGACGCTCGCGAGATTAGCCGGCGGGCGTAAACAGCCGGTTAAGCCGGCACCTTGCTGAGCGCGAAACGCTGCGGGGAAAGGGCGGAAAATTGCCATCCATGCTGCTGCGCCAGCGCTGCCAGTTCGCGCGGGGCGATAGCGTCGTCGGCATCAATCGTCACATGATCTGCGTCACGCATAGCTCGGGCGGCGCGCAGGACGGGCCAGGGACATTTCATGCCCCTGGCGTCGACATGAAAGGGGGCGGCCTCAGGGCCGCCCGCCTCATTTGGCATAGGGGTTCTTGGCGCTGCGCAGCGTCAGGCGCACCGGCACGGCGCCGAAGCCCAGTTCCTTGCGGATCCCGTTCACCAGATAGCGGCGATAGCTTTCGGGCAGTTCGTCAAGCCGCGTGCCGAACAGCACGAACGTCGGCGGGCGCGTCTTGTTCTGCGTGATGTAGCGCAGCTTGATCCGCTTGCCGCCCGGTGCCGGCGGCGGGTTGGCCTCCAGCGCGGCTTCGAACCAGCGGTTGAGCACGCCGGTCGAAATACGCTGCGACCAGGCGGTGCGGGTTTCGAACGCGACCTTGATCAGGTCATCGAGCCCCTTTCCGGTGGCGGCCGACACGGTCATGATCGGCACGCCGCGGACCTGCGCCAGGCCGTCGAACAGCGCCTGCTTGATGCCCTGATACAGGGCCGAGCCATGTTCCACCGTATCCCATTTGTTGAGGGCGACGATGAGGGCGCGGCCTTCCTCCAGCACCTTGTCGGCGATGCGCAGATCCTGCGCTTCAAGCCCGCGGGTGGCATCGAGCAGCAGCACCACGACTTCGGCGAAGTTCACGGCGTTGAGGCCATCGGAAACGGCCAGCTTTTCCAGCTTGTCCTGCACCTTGGCGCGCTTGCGCATGCCGGCGGTGTCGATCAGGCGGACGGGGCGTTCCTCGCCCTCATAGCTGGTCCACATCCAGTCGACGGCGATGCTGTCGCGGGTGATGCCGGCTTCCGGTCCGGTCAGCAGGCGATTCTCGCCGAGCAGCCGGTTGATGAGGGTCGACTTGCCGGCATTGGGGCGGCCAACGATGGCGAGCTTGAGCGGGGCGCTCTCCTCGTCCTCGTAAAATTCCTTCTCATGCTCCTCGCCATCCTCGCGCTCGAGATAGGGGAGCAGCGCCTGGAACAGGTCGGCCAGGCCCTGGCCATGTTCGGCGGAGAAGGGGATGGGTTCGCCCAGGCCCAGTATGAAGGCCTCCATGACGCCGGCTTCGGTCGCCTTGCCCTCGGCCTTGTTGGCGACCAGGATCACCGGGGCATCGCCCTCGCGCAGCCAGCGGGCGATTTCCTCGTCCAGCGGGGTGATGCCGGCGCGGGCATCGACCATGAACAGGGCGACGTCGCAATTCTCGACCGCGGCCTGGGTCTGCATGCGCATGCGACCGGGCAGGCTGTGGGGATCCTCATCCTCATAGCCGGCGGTGTCGATGATGGTGAAGTCGAGGCCCAGAAGATGAGCCTCGCCCTCGCGCCGGTCGCGGGTGACGCCGGGCTGGTCATCGACCAGTGCCAGCTTCTTGCCGACCAAGCGGTTGAAAAGGGTGGACTTGCCCACATTGGGCCGCCCGACAATGGCAACTGTGGGCAGCATGATGTGGGCCCGTTTCCTTTCTATCGCTGCCCTTAACGCAGCGCCGTCAGCTTGCCGTCATCGGCAAGGATGTAGAGCATGTTGTTGGCGACCACCGGCGAGAGCGACATGGACTTGTTCATGTCCACTGCCTGCTGGATGGTGCCGGTCGCCGGATCGACATAGTTCAGATCACCATGGGTCGATACCAGAATCAGGCGGCCACCGGCAAGGACCGGGCCGGTCCAGCGGATCGCCTTGTCCTTCTTCTTTTCCTTTTGCCAGCGGCGCAGCTGGCTGATCCAGCGGATCTTGCCGGTCGCGCGGGCGACGCAGAGCAGCTTGGCATCGCTGGTGACGGCAAACACCCACTCACCCGCGATCCAGGGGGTGGAGATGCCGGCGATGTTGATTTCCCACAGGCGCTGGCCGCTGGTGAGTTCGTAGGAGGCCATGCGACCGCCCTGGCCGATCGCGAAGACGCGGCCGCGGTCGATCACCGGATCGGCGTCGATGTCGGTCAGCGAGGCGACGGCGGTGGAGATGCTGGTGCGCGACAGCGCATCGCCCCACAGGGTGCGGCCATTTTCATAGCGATAGGCGTTGATCTCGCCCGAGCTGTAGCCTGCGATCACCGTGCCCTGCGCGGCGGCCGGAGCGGCCACGCCGAAAATGCCGGTCACCTGCAACGTGCCGCTGTCGGTCCACTGGGTGGCGCCGTCGCTCTGGTTGAGGGCGAAGATCTGGTTGTCCTGGCCCATCACATAGACATGGCCATTTTCCAGCGTCGGGGCGCCGCGCAGCGGGCCGCCGGGATGGACCTTCCACCCGATCGAGCCGTCGGCGACGTTCATCGATACGACGTCGCCGACGCCGGTGCTGGCGAACAGCTTGTCGCCCAGGACGCTGACGCCGCCGCCGAACAGGGCGCGGCCATTGCCTTCGGCCGGAAGGCTGGTCTGCCACAGCTTCTGGCCGGTGTTGGCATCCATCGCGATGACATGGGCGCCGGCGTCGATCACGAAGAGCTTGCCGCCGGACACGACGGGTGCGGAGGCAAGGCGCGCTTGCGGCGTGCTGCCTTCGATCGATGCGGTCCAGGCCTGCTGCGGCGCTGCGCCCAGCGCCAGATGGCCCATCGCCTTGGACGGATCGCCGCCCGGCTGCGACCATTGGTCATTGGCGTAGGATTCGGGCAGGGTGACGGGCACGTCGGCCAGGGTCGGATCGACTTCGATCCCCTGTTCGTTTGACAGGATCGAGGTGCGGTTGCCGACGACCGGGGTTTTGGGGCCGCCCTTCTTGCCGCCGACCACGCCGCAGCCCGCCAGCATCGCAACCAGGGCGACGGTGGTCAGGGTACGGCCCATCGGGCCGAATTTCGTGATGCTGTGCTTAGCCATGCGCTTGCTTATCCCTGTACCGGTTCGGCGGGCGTTTCGACCGCATCAATTCCCAATAGCCCCGCCATCTGTCGCGCACGTGAACGGATCGACTGGGGTACATTCTCATCCTTGGCCATGGCCGCGAACATCGGGCCGGCCAGTTCGGGCTTGCGCATCTTCATATAGGCGATGGCAACCAGTTCGCCGGCGCTGCCGAACCAGGGCGCGCCCTCGACGGCGAGGGGCTTGAGGCGATCGACCACCTGCTGCGGCTTGAGCGCGTCGAATTCGATCGTGGTCTGACGGATCAGGGCCAGGTCGCGATAGGGCTGGTCGAGCGAGCTGTCCGCCGCCATCGCCTTATAGGCTTCGATCGCCGCCTTGTTGTCGCCCTTGCGCGCGGCGAGGCCGGCCTTCACCAGCAGGGCGGAGGCGCGATAGCCGGGCTGGCTGGCCTTGGCCAGCGCATCGATATCCTTGGCATCGGGCGTGCCGCCGCCGACCGCAGTCGCCAGCATCTTGTCCATCTGTTCGGACACGGCTTCCGACTGGGTCTTGCTGTAATGCTGCCAGTAGAGCCAGCCGCCAAAGGCGGCGAGGCCGACGATCAGCAGGACGGCCAGGGCGCGGCCATAACGCTGCCAGAAGGTCAGGAGCTGGTCCTGGCGGACGGCGTCATCGACCTCCCGCATGAAGGCTTCGCTGTTTTGCGGCGTCAGGGCCACGGGAATCTCCGAAAAATGGTCATTAGGGGCAGCCGGAAGGCGGGATCATTAGCGGCGTGGCAGGGACACGCAAATCACTTTTTCGGCCGATAGACCTGATCATCGCCCGGAAAGCTGCGATTGCGCACCTCCGCGGCATAGCTTTCCGCCGCCTGGCTGATCGTTTCGGCAAGGTTGGCGTAGCGTTTCACGAAACGCGCGGTGCGTTCGAACATGCCCAGCATGTCCTCCGCCACCAGCACCTGGCCATCGCAACGGGCCGATGCGCCGATGCCGATCACGGGTATGTCGACGCTGGTCGTGATGATGTCGGCCAGTTCCTCCATCACCCCTTCGACCACCATGCCAAAGGCGCCGGCGGCGGCCACGGCCTTGGCGTCGCCCAGGATCTTGGCATGTTCCTCCTGGCTCTTGCCGCGCGCGCCATAGCCGCCCAGCGCATTCACCGCTTGGGGCGTCAGGCCGATATGGGCCATCACCGGGATACCGCGCTGGGTCAGGAAGCGGATCGTCTCCGCCATCGCCTCGCCGCCTTCCAGCTTGACCCCGGCGCAGCCGGTTTCGGCCATGACGCGGCTGGCGCTGGCAAAGGCCTGCTGCGGCGATGCCTCATAGGAGCCGAAGGGCATGTCGACCAGGACGACGCTGTGATAGCTGCCGCGTACCACGGCGGCGCCATGGGCGATCATCATGTCGAGCGTGACCGGCAGGGTGGAGGGCAGGCCATAGATGACCTGGGCCAGCGAATCGCCGACCAGCAGCATGTCGCAATGCGGATCGAGCAGTTGCGCCTGACGCGCAGTATAGGCGGTCAGCATCACCAGCGGCTCGTCGGTCTTGCCCTCGAACTTGCGGCGCTGGATTTGGGGCACGGTCAGCCGCTTCATCGGCGCGGGCGTGGGATTGGCGCGGCTGGTCGCGGTGTCGAGCGTGAAGGTCGTGGACATGGGGCGCGGTCTAGCCCAGCGCGGGGCGGCTTGCAAATGCCGGACCGGCCGGCGCGGCATGATGCACGCGCCGGCCGGCCGTCCTGTCCGTGTCCGATCGGATCAGAAGGAGAATTTGATCGTGCCGCCCCAGGTCTGCGGATCGCCGACCTGGCCGGCGATCAGGCCGGTATTGCCCGGTGCGACCTGAAGATTTTCGATATAGTTGACGTCGAAGGCGTTGCGCACCCAGCCGAACACATCGAAACCTTCGCCGCGGAAGCCGGCACGGACGTTGGTCAGGGCATAGCCCTTCACTTCGGTGTAGATGGATGGCGAGGCATTGCTGTTCCAGTGCGAACGGTAATTGCCGTCGACGCCCAGATAGAGCTGCCCGTCCTTCGCCAGCAGCGTGACCGGAATGTTATATTCCGCGCCGTAGGAGAAGGCCCATTTCGACACGCCGGGCAGGTTTTGCCCCGAAATGTCGCACTGGCGCGGGCTGAGTGCGCCGGGGACGCCGGGCTGCGAATAATCCGGGGTGGCGCCCGACGGCTGGTAGGTGCCGCCGGACAATTCGGGCGGGCAGGGGGCGTCGACGAACTTCTTGTATTTGGCGTCGGTGAAGGCGCCATTGGCATAGGCGGTGAAGCGGTCGCTGGCGACAATCTTGAAATCCGCCTCGATCCCCTGCGAGCGGACCTTGCCGGCATTGGCGAGATAGCCCCGCACCGTGCCGAACTGGCCGCCATTCACGGTTGCCTGGAAATTCTTGATGTCGGTGCGGAAGGCGGTGAGGTTGAAGGTCGCCCGGCGATCCAGGAACTGGGTCTTGAGGCCGATTTCATAATGATTGACCGATTCCGGCTTCACCGTGCTGGCGTCATAATTGACAGTGTTGTCGGCGTTGAGCGGCAGGCCATTCTGGTTGATGCCCAGCGTCTTGAAGCTCTTCGCATAGGTCGCATAGGCCAGCACGTCCGGCGCGATCTTGTAATTGACGTTGAAGTCATAGGTGAAGTTCCAGGCGCTGTCGGACGGGGAACTGACCTGCGGCTGATAGACGCCGCACTGTTGCGTCGTCCCCTTGATGGTGCCGGGCTCCGCAACCGTGGTGCAGCTGATGGCCTGGCCCTGCGCATTGGTGACGACACGCTGGTAGAAACCGGACTTCTTGTCATAGTTCAGGCGCACGCCGGGCTGGATGGTCAGGGCGTCCGTGACCTTCCAGCTGAGCTGGCCGAACAGGGCGGCGCTGTCGGCCTTGAGCCATTGCGTGTTGCTGGCGGTCAGGCCCGCCAGAGTGGCCGGAATGTTGGCGGGGTTGTTCGGGTCGGTCGAGGGGGCAAGGCTCCACTGGGCCGCATCTTCGCCCTGCTGTTCGGTGCCCTGGGTGTCGATCCGCTGCTTGAAGCCGAACAGGCCGACGACGAAGTCGATGTCCTTGCTCTCGTAATTATAGCGGAATTCCTGGCTATACTGGTCCTGCTGCGAGGGGTTCTGCGATTTGGAGACGATCGACAGGCCGGTGAAGTCGCGGTCATTTTCCGGCTTCCAGTCCCAGAAGCGCCAGGCGGTGACCGAGGTCAGCGTGCCGGGGCCGACATCCCATTTGATCTTGGCCGACACGCCGCCAATCTTGTTGCCGGCATTGAGGTTGGAATCGAGGTCGGTCAGTCGGTCATAGGGGTTGCGGCTGGGCACGACATAGCCCTGGGCAGCGGCCAGCGCATCATATTGGCGATTGAGCGGACGCTGGGTCTTGCCGACGCGCACGAAGGTGGTGCCGCAGCATTCGGGATCCTGCTTGCTATAGTCGCCCGACAAGGTGAGGCTGAAATCCTCGGTCGGCTGGAACAGCAACTGGCCGCGAATGCCCAGATTGTCCTGCTCGTTGATCCAGCGCTGGCTGGTCACATTGTAGAGCGTGCCGCGGCGGCTGGTCGCGGCGACGGCGATGCGGGCGGCGATCGTGTCGGTCAGCGGGCCGGAAATGGCGGCCTTCGCCTGCTTGTAATTGAGGTTGCCGACCGTCAGTTCGGCGCGGCCCTCGAAGTCGAAGGTCGGCTGGTTGGTCGTGATGTTGATCGCGCCCGCCGTGGTGTTCTTGCCATAGAGCGTGCCCTGCGGACCGCGCAGCACTTCCACCTGGTTGACGTCGAGGAAGTCGAAGGTCGCGGCGGCGACGCGGCTGTTATAGACATCGTCGACATAGATGCCGACGCCCTGTTCGAAGCCGTCGCTGGTGAGGCCGAACGGCACGCCAAGGCCGCGGATGTTGACCGAGGTGTTGCGGGGATTGGTGGTGTAGACCTGCAGCGTCGGAGCGAGCTGCTGCAGCTTCACGATGTTGAAATTGCCGGTCGCCTCGATGCTGTCGCCCTTCACCACGGAAATGGCCAAGGGCACTTCCTGCGCGGTTTCCTGGCGGCGGCGGGCGGTGACGACGATCACGTCGCCGCGCGGGCTGCTGGCCTGCTGGTCATCGGCGGCAGCGGGTTGGGCGGCTTCGGCCGCAAAGGCGGCAGGCGTGACAAATGACGCGCTCGCCACGCTGGCGAGCAACAGAAAACGCGCAATCATGTTCTTCCCCTTGGTTCCGGAGGTCCGGTGAGTTTTGATCGCGGCGTTTCCGGTGGTCCGGTCAAAGCCGTGCTGGGGTCGTTTCTGGTGATGCGGCGTCCCCAGTGCCGCATCGGCATGCCATCCCCGACATGCCCTGATCTATGCGCTTGCCCTCCCTTGATCGGTCAGGCGGTCAGGCGCGTCTTTTCGGTGACGTCGATCTGCACGACGCGGGCGTCGTGGACGGTCAATGTGATGGAGCCGAAGCGCAGCCCTTCCAGCACGTCGCGCACCTTGTCGATGCTGGCGATGATGTCGGGGCGCTGGCTTTCGGCGCGGCTGTGGCGAAGTTCGATGGTTCTATGTTCGGTCATGTTCATCCCTCTGGCCGCGTTTTAACTCAACTGCATTAGTAGACAAAAAAGCAAATATAAGGGGCGCGCAAGATTCTCTTGTCGCGCCCCGGCGATGTCTGGGGCCGATATCAGCTGGTCATGCGCAGCCCGTCGGACGGGCGATCAAGCCGCGCCATCGGCATGGCCGGGCGCATCTGGCGCACGGCGGACGCCTGTTCCTGCGCATTGTCGATCAGCCGTTCCAGCAGCGCCTGGCCAAAGCCCCAGGCGCCCAGCCCCGAATCCGCGTTGATATGGCCGCTATGGCCGGCATCGACGAACTGGCTGCCCCAATTCTTGCCGATGCTGTGGGCGCGTTCGAAGAAGATATAGGGGTCGTTGCGACTGGCGACGAGGATCGACGGGAAGGGCAGGGGCGTGCGCGGCGTCGGGCCGAATCCGCCGATCGTCTCGGGCGTTTCCATCCGGTCGCAATCGGGCGGCGCCACCAGCAGCGCGCCGGTCACCGGCCAGCCATAGGCCTGGCTTTGCAGGGCGCCCCACCAGGCGACGGCCAGGCAGCCCAGGCTGTGCGCCGCCAGGATGACCGGCCCATCCGCCTGACGAATGGCAGCGTCGAGCCGCGTGACCCAGGCATTGCGATTGGGGCTGGCCCAGCTGCCCAGGTCGACGCGCTGGCAATCGCCGCGTCCGCTGTCCCACAATGTCTGCCAATGATCCGGGCCGCTGTTGTTGAGGCCGGGGATGGTCAGCACGACCGGCTGGCGCGCGTCACCCGAATGTCCGAATCGCTCCATTATCCTTATCCTCGTCCTATATTCTGAGCCTCCCAAAATAATACTATTCATCTGGTAGACAATGGGTGAGCGTCGAAATGTGTCAGAATCTGGGCAACCTGAATGGCAGATAAACGGGCGCGTCGACCCCATGGCCGCGCGCCCGCATCAAGGCCCTGAACGGGCAGGGAAAAGCTACCAGGGGTAGATCAGCCCATAATATTGGTAGACGTTGCGGCCATAGGCATCGTCGAAGGCCGGCCGATCCTCGTCCAGATAATGGGGCGCCTGTTCCAGCACCTCCTTGGCCAGTTCGATCACATAGCCGCCCTTGTCCATATCATAGGCCAGCATCGACCAGGGCAGGGGATAATGTTCATTGCCCATGCCCAGGAAACCGCCGAAGGACAGCAGCGCATAGCGCACATGGCCGCTACGCTTGTCGACCATGAAATGGGATATCTTGCCAAGCCTGTCGCCCTGGCGGTTGTAGACGGCGGTGCCCTCGACCCGGTCGGACGCGATCAGGTCATGGCGATGCGCGCTCATCATCTCGGCCATTGTCACTCTCCTGCAAAAACATTCTATTCTGATGCAACCATGGGGAACCGCTGGGGTTCCTCCGCTTCACAGCAAGGAGCATCGGCATGAAGATCAATCGCAGCGGTTCGGCGGCCTGGAGCGGCGGCCTGAAGGACGGCAAGGGCGCGATCTCGACCCAGAGCGGCGCGCTCGACGCCTATCCCTATGGCTTCGCCACCCGGTTCGAGGGCATGCCGGGCAGCAATCCGGAAGAACTGATCGCGGCGGCCCATGCCTCCTGCTTCACCATGGCATTGTCGCTGATCCTGGGCGAAGCCGGACTGACGGCGGAGAAGATGGAGACGAGCGCGGTCGTCACGCTGGAGCAGCAGGAGGGCGGCTTTGCCATCACCGCGAGCAAGCTGACGCTGAAGGCGAAGATCCCCGGCGCCGACGACGTGACCTTCCAGGAACTGGCGGCGAAGGCGAAGGCCGGGTGCCCGGTATCGAAACTGCTGAAGGCCGATATCAGCCTGGACGCGGAACTGCTGGCCTAGGCCGTCGCGATACGCCTGGCGTGGCGATGTTCACGCCAGGCGATATAGAGGCCGCTGGCGATGATCAGTGCGGCGCCGACCCAGGTGGTCCACATCGGCCAGTCGCCCCAGATCGCCCAGCCCAGCAGGGTGGTCCACAGGATCGAGCTATAATCCATCGGCAATACTACCGACACCGGCGCCCAGCGCAGCGCGGCGGTGAGGCAGAGTTGCGCGATGCCGCCGAACAGGCCGATCATCAGCAACAGGCCCCAGGTCTGCGCGTCATGCGGCTGGCCATAGAAGAGCATGCCGATGCCGAGCGGCGGCACCGACAGGGCCGTGAACCAGAAGACGACGACCCCCGCGCTCTCGGTGCGGCCCAGTTCCCGCAGCACCAGGCTGACGCTGGCCGTCACCAGCGCGGCGGTGATGGCGACGGCAACGCCCATCGGCGGGAAATGGCCGCCTTCGGGCCGGACCATGATGAGGACGCCCAGAAAGCCGATCAGGACCGCCGCCCATCGATGGATGCCGGTGGGCTCGCGCAGGATCAGCGCCGACAGGATCGTGCCGAAGATCGGCATGGTGAAGCCGATCGTCGTCGCCTCGGCCGGCGGCAACAGGATGTAGGACAGGAAATTGAGCGCCATGCCGGTGAGGCCGATGACCATGCGGGTCGCATGGACGCTGATCCGCCGGGTGCGGATGGCGCCGATGCCGCTGCTCATCGCCAGCCAGGCGAAGACCACGGGCAGGGCAAGCGCTTGACGGTAGAAGAGGGTTTCGACCAGATGGACGCCATGGGCGTCGGCAACCCGGCCGGTCACGAACATCACCGCCAGGCAGATGACCGCGACCAGGCGCAGGCCGATGGCGAAGAGCGGGCGATGCGGGCGGGACGGGGCGGCGGCGCTGGACACGCCGCTTCCTTAACCCGGTTACGCGATGGCGCAACCGGGCTGGACCGGGTTTCTTACTTGAGCGGCTTGCGGAATTTCAGCGTCATGCGGTCGCTTTCGCCGATCGCAACATACTTCGCCCTGTCAACTTCGCCGTTACGCAGCGTGGGCGGCAGGGTCCAGACGCCCTTTTCCCAGTCGGCCGTATCCTTGGGATTGGCGTTCACTTCCGATGCGCCGACATATTCGAAGCCCGCGCCTTCCGCGATACGGCGGATGGTCGAGACCTTGAGATAGCCGCTGCTCTTTTCCAGCGCCGTGTCGCGATCCTCGGGCAGGCGATGGTCGACGATGCCCAGCGTGCCGCCGGGCTTGAGCATGGCGAAAAAGGCCTTGAAGGTCGCATCCTCGCTGCCGCCCATGACCATGTTGTGGACATTGCGGAAGGTCAGCACGGTGTCGACGCTGTTGGCCGGGATGCTGGCAGCTTCCTCGGGATAGGCGACCAGCTTCACCTTGTCATAGGCCTGCGGTTTTTCGGCCAGGAACTTCTTGTAGCCGTCAAGATAGCGGCCGGTCGGCTGGAGCGCGTAGAAGCTGCCCTTGTCGCGCAGCAGCGGCGCCAGGATTTCCGTGTACCAGCCGCCGCTCGGCGCCCATTCCACCACCGTCTGGGTCGGCGTCACGCCAAAGAAGGCGAGTGTTTCCTGCGGATGGCGATATTTGTCGCGGGCGACATTGGCCGGGGTGCGGCTGGATGCGCCGATGGCGGCTGCCACCGGATTGGCGCCATGGCCGGCATGCTGGGCGACGGCCGCGCCCAGCGGCAGGAGGGCAAGGGCAGCGGCAAGGGCGATCGATCGGCGGGGAAAAGCGGACATGGGCAACCTCTCAACGGACCTGGAGCGCAGGGTGTGCCGTGCCCGCATCCCACTGGCAAGGAAATCCGGTGCTTATGGACCGGTTGGTCAGGACCAGCTGCCCGCGATCGACTCCGCCGTGGCGTCGATCGCGGCCGGTTCATCCTCACCGGTCAGCGCATAGGACATGTCGCCGCGCCGCCAATAGGCCACTGACTGCGCGCCCTCGCGCACCGAATCCGGCCGTTCTGGGGCGTCGGTGCGCTGGTGCATGGCATAGATGGACAGGTCGCGCCCCTCGGGCGTGCGCAGCGCGATCAGCAGCGCGGGCGTGCGTTCACCGGGGAAGAGCTGGACATCGGTCACGCGCCAGTCGGCGGGCAGGCCGGGAATGTCGATATGGGTGCTGGCCAATATCTCGCGCGGGTCGAAGCTGGGCGATTCGATCTGCCCCTGCATCCGGGCGCGGATCATGGCGACGCGGTGGGAGGTTGCGGCATCGACCACATAGGCGGGCGGCCCGTCGCGCACCATGAGCAGGGCAACGAAGCTTGCCGCCAGCAGGGCAAGGCCGCCGCCGGCGCCGATCGCAAAGCGACGATGGCGCGCGGCGGGCGGGTGGAGAGCGCTCGCCTGTGCCGCCATGGCTTCGGGCAGGGGCGCGCGGTCCTGCGCCAACAGGCGCAGCCCGGTGCGGGCGCTGAGGTCGCCCATGACCTGCGCGGCGAGGTCGGGCCGGCGCGACAGGCGGGTTTCCACCGCAAAGCGCCGGCCGGGATCGAGCTGGCCGTCGACATAGGCCATCAGTTCGATCTCCAAAGGATCCTCACTCATCTTGTCCTCCCACGATGCGCAGCCGATCGCGCGGCTGCCTGTCCCTGTCCTGTCGCAATGTCGCCCGCGCACGGGCCAGGCGCGACATCACCGTGCCGACCGCTATGCCCAGAAGGTCGGCGCTTTCCTGATAGCTCAGCCCTTCGACGACGGTCAGGTGCATGACGGCGCGCTGATGGTCGGGCAGGTCGGCAAAGGCGCGGGCGACCTGCATCAGGTCGGCGCGCACCTCCTGTTCGGGATCGGCATGATCGACCTGGATCTGGGCAAAGGCCAGATTGCGGCGTGTTTCCGCCGCCTCGCGCCGCTTCGCCGAGATGAAGACATTGTGGACGATGGCCAGCAGCCAGCGGCGGCGGCTGCGATCGGGTTGGAACTGGTCGCGCCGTTCGATCGCGCGCATCACGGCGTCCTGCACCACATCGTCAGCGGCGACATGGTCGCGCGACAGGGCGCGGGCATAGCGGCGCATAGCGCGCAGGTCCGCCTCCATTTCCATGTCCGTCCGCTTGCCCGTCATCCACATCATTCCATTGGGGCGCCCGCCAGTTCGCGATAGACGCGCGCCACCGAATCCAGGACATGGTCCCAGCGATAGTCGCCCGCCGTCGCCTCCGCCGCGTGGCCAAGCCGCCGCCTTAGGCTGGTGTCGCGGACGAGGGAAGCCAGGCCGCGGGCATAGGCGCCAACGTCGCCCGGCGGCACCAGCAATCCGTTGACGCCATTATCGATCAGGGCGGATGCGCTGGGGACGTCGGCCGACAGGACGGCAAGGCCGCTGGCCATCGCCTCCAGATTGACGTTGCCGAACGCCTCCGTGACGCTGGGATTGACCAATATGTCGGCGCTGGCGACTAGCGCGCCGAGGCGCGCCCCTTCGACATGGCCGGCAAAGCCGGCATTGGGCAGATGGCGGGCGAGGGCATCGCGCGCCGGGCCATCACCCAGGATCAGGGGGCGCAGCGACAGGCCGCTGGCGCGTGCCGTCATGATGGCGTCGGCGAAGATATCGAGTCCCTTTTCCCGGACCAGCCGGCCGAAGAAGAGCGGCACGACATCGTCGGGCGCATAGCCAAGCTGGGCGCGCAGGCTTTCATCTCGCATCGCCGGATGAAAGACGGATCGATCGACGCCCCGGCTCCAGAGGGTAATGCGCTCGGCGCCATGGATTGCGGCGAGGTCCGCGGCGATCGGCGGGGTCGGGGCGAGGATGCGGTCGCAATCGCCATAGAAGCGATCGAGATAGGCCACGACCTGCCGCCGCAGGAAGCCGAGGCGATAATAAGCAAGATAGGTCTCGAACCGGGTGTGCAGGCTGGCGACGGTTGGTACGGCGTTGCGCCGCGCCCAGTTCAGCGCCTGCCGGCCGAGCAGGTCGGGTGCGGACAGATGCACGATGTCAGGCTGGAACGCCTCCAGATCGGCGCGGGCGGCACGGGTCAGGCCGATCGCGAGCCGATATTCCGGGCGACCGGGAATGCAGAGCGAGCGCACCGATCGGACATCGCCGGCCGAGGTGAAGGCCGGCGTCGGCGCGGTCGGCGAATAGATGCGCACCTCTGCCTGATGCTCGTCCAGCATATGCCGGACCAGGCGGTTGAGTGCCCGGTTCGCGCCATCGCGCACGCAATCATAATTGCCCGAAAACAGCGCGATCTTCAGCGGCCGGGATGATGTCGGCGCCGTGGCGACCGGCAGGGCGGCATGAATATGGGCGCGAAGGGAAGAGAGCGGGGAATGCAGCGTCATGCCCCGCTTACGCTTGTCGGATCGCGCCTATTCCATCGATGGGCAATTAAAATTGCCGAATGATGCGCAGGCCGGCGGTGGGTCGGAAGACATCGCCACGCGGCCGTTCCGCGCCAAGGCCCGCCTGCATGGCGAAATTGCCGCCCAGTTGCTGGTGCAATTGCGGCATCAGCAGCAGGCCGCCCTCGCTGCCGCCCTGATAATTGATCTCCAGCCCCAAGACCTGCCCTTCGCGGCTGTCGTAGAAGGCTGAGTGGTTGAGGATCACGCCATTGCGGCCATGGCCGCCCGACAGCTTGACGTCGGCAAGCCCTGCCATCGTCACGCTGCTCCAACGGTTGTTGTAGCGGTGGGCCGCCATATAGGCGAAACTGCTGCGATATTGTTTGGCGCGGCGGTCATAGATGCCGAGATATTGGACGCCATGACCGGTGCGTCCGCCGCCGGTGGTGCCGAAACTCGCCTGCAAACCCAGCTTCAGTTCAGCAAGCCGGCCGTTGACGAAGGGCAGTTCGCCCTCGATCGCGAAGCCGTCGGCAAAGGCATATTCGATTTCCGGCGCCCACTGGACGGCGTCGTCATCGCCCGATAGCGGAACGGTCGCCAGCGTATTGACCTCCAGTTCGCCGCGCTTGGCGCCCAGCGGCCGCATCATGTCGAAGATCATCGGTTCGGGCACGTCGGGATAGGCGTCTGACGCCAGCGCGGCATCGCCCAGAAAGGCGCTCGCCATGGCGGCAAGGCCATGGCGCGAAAGGGATCGAACGGACAAGAAAGGCTGCTCCCGCGATGAGGATGTGAGGATTCACATCCCCGTCTACGCGGGAGCGGACGCCCTTATTCCCTGAGGATCAGAGGCAGGCTTCCAGGAAAGGCTGGTCGAAGCCGAACATGCGGGCCTTGTCGAGCGTATAGGGGCGCAGGCCCATCGAGCGATATTCGCCGATGATCTTACCGCTGTCATCCTCGTCATGATATTCGAACTTGAACAGTTCCTGGGTGACGATGACGTCGCCTTCCATGCCGATCACTTCGGTCACGTTGGTGACGCGGCGCGAACCGTCGCGCAGGCGCTTCACCTGGACGATCAGGTCGACCGAGTCGGCGATCTGCTTGGAAATGGCTTCCTTCGGGATCTTGATGTCGCCCATCAGGATCATGTTCTCCATACGGCCCAGGCATTCGCGCGGGCTGTTGCTGTGGAGCGTACACATGGAACCGTCATGGCCGGTGTTCATCGCGGCAAGCAGGTCGAAACATTCCGCGCCACGAATTTCGCCCAGGATGATGCGGTCCGGGCGCATACGCAGGGCGTTCTTGACGAGATCGCCGATGGTGATCGCGCCCTGGCCTTCCAGGTTGGGCGGGCGGGTTTCGAGCGGCAGCCAGTGCGGCTGCTGCAGGCGCAGTTCGGCCGCGTCCTCGATGGTCAGCACGCGCTCGCCCGGATCGATCATCTTCGACAGCGCATTGAGCATCGTCGTCTTGCCCGAACCGGTACCGCCCGAAATGACGATGTTGAAACGGCAGGCGCCGGCGATCTTGAGTGCGGTCGCCATCTTCTGGTTCATCGCGCCCCATTGGGCGAGCATGTCGATGGTGATCGGCTTGGCTGAGAATTTACGGATCGAGATGGCCGTGCCCTTGAGGCTGAGCGGCGGCACGATCACGTTGACACGCGAACCGTCGGGCAGGCGGGCGTCGGCCAGCGGCGTGGTCTGGTCGACGCGGCGGCCGACCTTGTTCACGATGCGCTGGGCGATCTGGAACAGATGCTCTTCATCGCGGAACTTGATCGGCGCGATCTGGAGCTTGCCCTTCTTTTCGACATAGGTCTGCTCGGGGCCGTTGACCATGATATCGCTGATGTCCGGGTCGGCCAGCAATTCCTCGAGCGGGCCGAGGCCCAAAAGCTCGTCGACCAGCACCTTTTCCAGCGCGAACTGCTCGCGCCGGTTGAGCGTCAGCTTCAGCTCGGCCAGCACTTCCATGATGATCGGCCGGAATTCCTCCGCCAGTTCATCCTTGGTGAGGGTCGCGGCCGCTTCGGGATCGACGCGTTCGAGCAGGCGGGGAAGCACCTGTTCCTTGATCTTGTGAACCGACGCCTCGAACCCTTGCGGACCGGCATCGGCGACATGTTCGGCATTGGCGCGTTCCGACAGGCGCGACATGGCGTCCGCATTGCGCTGCATCTGGCTGGTCGGCGCCGACAGCGGATCGAGCGGAATTTCGCCCGGCAGGGCCGCCAGGTCGAGCGGCGGGAACTGCTCGCCGCCGCGCGGGGCATCCTCGCGCGCTGCGCCGCCGCTGTGCATCGGTCGGGCGACGCCGAAACCCGGCTTGATGCCGGCAGGTCCATTTTTCCGTCCAAATGCGCTCATAACTCTCCGCCGGAATTCTGCGATCGGGCCAGCCACCCCAAAATGGGCCGATTCACCATGGCTGGAGAAGGTGAATAAGCTGGAAACTTTGACAAATGGCTAATGCGCCGGCGCCACAGAAGCAGCGCCAGCATCAGCGCAGCGGCGAGGCTGATGGCCGTGCCGACGCTTTCCTGCCACAGGCGCACCCGTTCGATCTGGTAAATGCCCGGCCGCGCATCGAAACTGATGAGGGGGCCATGGGAAGGCACAGGCTGACCGTTGTGTGTCACCTGCCAGATTGGGAAGGCGGCATGACCCATGGTCACGGGGCCGGGACGGGTGATGACAATCCGGTCGCCGCGCGGCAGGGCGCGCCAGGGGCGCAGGTCGGTCGAGCGATCGTAGCGATCGACGCGGGCAATGTCGAAACCGGCCGGAAGATACTCGGGGGCGTCGGGGACGGTCCGGTCGAGCCGGGCATAGTCGATCGGCAGGCGCAGATTGGCGCAGGTAATGATGCCGCTGACAAGATAAGGGAACAGCAGCAGCACGCCGGCACCCGCTAGCAGTACGGGGCGAGGACGATAGGTCATCAGCGCCGTGATGGTCGTAAATTCGACGATGCCCAGCGCCCGCCAGGGAAATTGCGTCTTGTCCAGCAGGTCGATCTGCCAGAGGAACGGGATGAGGTTAATCGACGCGAGGGCGGTGACGATAGCGATTCCCGACCAGATCGACCGGGCGGGCCAGGCCAGCAGCCCCAGCCCCAGCGCGATGCAGGGGAATAGTAAGAGATCTTCACGCCAGATCGACCAGTTGGCGGCGTGATATTTGCCCGTCCACAACAGGGCCGTCGACATATGCGCCTGTAGCGTGGCGGCGGGCAGCAGGTAGAAGGCGGCCAGGGTAAAGGCGAGAATGCCGGCGATCAGTCCGGGGACCAGCGTCGAGCGATCCTGCCATATCCGATGCAGCATCAGCGGCGCGATCAGGAACGGGCCGGTGAGTGTGGCCACCGGCAAATGGGTCAGGATCAGCGCGCCATAGCTGAGCGCGAGCAGGGCGATGCCGCTGCGCGAGGGCAGGCGCGCAATCCCCAGGGCGATAAGCGGCAGCCAGATGAAGGAGGCAAATTCGGCCAGGGCGCCGCGCACATAGAAATCATGGAGATGATAGGGCGCCAGCATATAGAGCGCGGCGCCCAGCAGCGGATGCGTACCGCGCGAGGCAAGCCAGCGATGCATCGCCATACCCGACGCGATCAACAGCAGGAGTGCAGCGACATTGATCGCCTGGAGAACTGGAATACCGATCGCCGCCAGTCCGCCGGACAGCCAATAGGCGAGCGGTGGATAGAAATAGAAGGTGGGGCTGCCCAAGCCTTCGAAGCTGTTGGGTAGCCAGCGCTCGTACAATTGCCCGGCGGCCATTTGCTCGCCGAAATGGCCGGTCCACATATAATTGTAGAGATAGGAATGGTTGGCCCCTGGGCCGAACAGGAAGGAGGGCAGCATCAGCAGGATGCCCAGCGCGGCCAATGGGGTCATTGGGTGACGAAGAAGGCCGGAAGCGAAGCGCATGACCGCCCTGATGCCGCAATAGGGTAAACGAAGCGTAAGTCCTGTTTGGCGGTTACCCGTCATTAACCATTCTGGCCGATAGCGAGCATGAGTATCTGGCAGGATATCTACGCGCCATGCGAACCGTGTCGATCGTCATTCCCGTTTTCAACGAGCAGGACAGCCTGTCGCTGTTCCTGGATGCAGCGCGTCCTGCGCTTGCCGATGCGTTGGCGCTGATCGGGCCGGGCGCGCAGGCTGAATATCTGTTCGTCGACGATGGCAGCACGGACCGCACCGCCGACGTGCTGGCGATCCTGTCGCGCCTGAACAGCGATGTCCGCTGCATCACCCTGTCCCGCAATTTCGGCAAGGAAGCGGCCTTGGCGGCCGGGATCGATCATGCTCGGGGCGACGCCGTCATCCCGATCGACGTCGACCTGCAGGATCCGCCGGCGGTGATCGTGGAGATGGTGCGACATTGGCTGGCCGGCGCGCAGGTCGTCAATGCCCGGCGGGTCGATCGGTCGACGGACAGCTGGTTCAAGCGCTGGAGCGCACGCTCCTTCTATGCGCTGCTCAACCGCCTGTCGGACTATCCCATTCCTGAAAATGTCGGCGACTTCCGCCTGCTCGACCGGCAGGCCGTCGATGTCGTCAAGCAGCTGGGCGAACAGGCCCGCTTCAACAAGGGGCTGTTCAGCTGGATCGGCTTTCGCGTCGCGACGGTCGACTATAGCCGCGCCCGCCGGGAAGCGGGCGCCACCAAATGGCGGCTGGGCAAGCTATGGTCGCTGGCCGTCGACGGCATCACCGCATCGACCACCATGCCGCTACGCATCTGGTCCTATATCGGTGGCGGGATCGCATTGCTGGCCTTTGCCTATGCGGCTTTTCTGGTCGTGCATACGCTGGTCACCGGGGTCGATACGCCGGGCTATGCCTCCATCATGGTGGCGGTGCTGGGGCTGGGCGGGCTCAATCTGATGAGCCTGGGGATCATCGGCGAATATCTGGGCCGTGTCGCGAGCGAAGTGCGGCAGCGGCCGCTCTATGTGATTGCGGACGAGCAGGGTGGTACGCCGCTCGTGACGCCACCGGAGGCGTGTGAAGGAGAGGTCCGGTGGATCGATCAGCCTATGCGAGCCTGAGTGCGCAGGAAGGCACGCATTGCTGCTGCGCGCGGCATCGGCAAGGTCGAGCCAGGCAGGCTGCCCGACACAATCGGCTTCGACGGACGGTGCTACGATCTTATCGTGCTGCTTGATGTGCTCGAACATGTCGAGCAGGATCGCGAGGCGCTGGCTGCGCTGCGCGATCGGCTGGCGCCGGGCGGAAGGATACTGCTGACCGTTCCGGTTGCCCCGTGGCTCTGGTCGGAGCATGACATGCTGCACCATCACAAGCGTCGCTACACCGCTGCCAGCTTGTATGCCGTTGCACGTGACGCTGGCTTGCAGGTCCATGAGAAGGGGCGTTTCAATGCGCTGCTGTTCCCGGTGGCGGTCCTTGCCCGTGCGGTTCAGCGGCTTACCGGGCGTGGCGCCGCAAGCGAGGCCGCACCGCCAACATCACTGAATACTCTGCTGCGTCATGTCTTCGCGACCGAGCGGCACCTGTTCGGGCGTGTGAGTCTGCCCTTTGGCCTTTCCCTCTACGCCATCCTGACCGCCTGAATGTGGAGGGCCATAGCGGCCATCGGGATGATACCATTGTCCGTCCCAGCAACGCGCTGGTTCGGCCGCGCTTGCTCTGTAGGGATTGGTCGGTCGCACCAGAGCGGGCATGTACGATATCGGAGCGAGATAGGTGCCCATCGGCTGGAACCAGAAACTCTGTCGCCACGCCATGAAGAAGCTGCAGTGTACTTCCGGTGCGGCAGGGTGGCTGATGGCGCGGCGAATTTCATGCAGTGGGGTAAGCGCGCCCACCGCCAGCGCGACGATCAGGAAAAGTCGCGCGCGGGACGGCACCAGAAGCAGGTCGACAAGCATGACCGCCAATATGGTCAGCGCCGTGACTGATCCCCGCATCATGAAATCTGTCGAAGACCCGATCTGCACGAATGGAATGGCCAGCAGCCACAATGTCAGCAGGACAAGCGTATCCATCCCGAACCGCCGGGCGTGGGCGACCAGTGCGACGGGAATCGCATAGACCAGTACCTCCAGCAGTTCGAATAGGCCCCATTGCAGCGGGGGCAATGCGTTGAGCCGGGCGCCTACATCATCATTTGCTGCGCCAAGATAAAGGAGACCCGGCGTTGCCAGCAACAGGGCAAGGGCGGGAAGGCCGATGTCGCGGGCCCGGATATCCCGCGCCATCAGTGCTCGCATACCTGCCAGCGCGGCAAAGGGCATCGCACCCATCAGCCCCAGGGGCGACCATAAGGCCGTTAGCGGCAACAGGGTCAGAAATTGCGCCAGGCTCGCCTTGCCGTCGCGCCATAGCAGATAGCCTGTCGCGCCGATCCAGCCTGACATCGCATGTTGCGGCACCCAGAAGGCCAGAGTGATGGTCGAGCTATATTGGAGATAGGCCCAATTCTCCATATGGTCGGATAGTCCGCCGCGGAACAGGATGCGCCCCAGGGCATCCAGCCCGCTGAAGCCGACCAGTATCGTCAATGCCACCGTCCGTTCGCGACGCTTGTTGAACAGCGTCGATCCCATTGCCAGCAGCATGGCCAGCATTACCGCATTCTGGAGCAGCAGTGCGATATCGCCGGCACCTGCGCCCCAGGCCTTGCCCGCCAGCGCCGGTACAAGGAACATGCCGATCGGGAAGCGCAACACATCCGGCTCCGCCCGCGCCGTGTAGACGAAGGGCCAGGGGTTGATGCGCATATCGTTCAAAGCCGCCAGACGGACCTGCCAGTCGATATTGGCGTAGAAAAAGCGCCCTTCGCCGCCGAGCATCAGCAGGATCAGAGCGACCGCCATGCAGGCAATCAGGGTCGCGACCGTTGGCCCTCGTTGATCGGGCATGGCGCGCACGGTCGCGACGCACAGTCCGACGATCAGCAACGCCCCGAGCGGATAGGCCCAGACGGGCATGATATCGAGAAAGCGCCACAGTAGAAGCTGGTCTAGCCCGAGCCAGGATAGCAACGCAGCAATCAGCCAGCCCGAGGGAAGTTGGTGTGCCAGCCAAGACGGCGATCCGTTCGTCGGCGGAGTGAAGGCGGGTTCATCCTGGGCGGGTGCGGTAAAGGCGAGGGCGGTCATCGGCGGGCGGCACTCACAAGAAAAAGGGGCGCGAAGCGCGCCCCTTGGTCCGTTCGTCTGGCATGAATGCGGTAGGTTGGAAAGAGCCTGGCTCCCCCATCGGCCTGCGCGCCAGGAAGCCTCAGCCCGCCTTTTCGGCGAGAACCGTCAGGCCCTTTTCATTGACCTCGGCAAAGCCGCCCTCGACCGGGATGATTTCCGGCGCGGCGCCAGCCGATGCGAAGATCTGGATCGCGCCATCGCGCACGGTCGACATGAAGGGCGCATGGCCCTCCAGCACGCCGAAGTCGCCATCGGTGCCGGGAACGACGACCTGATAGACCTCTTCCGAGCGGACGAGCTTTTCAGGGGTCACGAGTTCGAAATGCAGTGCCATTTTTATGTCCTATGCCCCCTCCCCGAACCGGGGAGGGGTATATGAGGTTAGAGCTTAGGCTGCTTCGGCAGCCAGCTTCTTCGCCTTTTCGATGGCTTCGTCGATGCCGCCGACCATGTAGAAGGCGTTTTCGGGCAGATGGTCATATTCACCATCGACCACGGCCTTGAACGACTTCACCGTGTCTTCGATCTGGACGAACTTGCCCGAGATGCCGGTGAAGACTTCGGCGACGTGGAACGGCTGCGACAGGAACTTCTGGATCTTGCGCGCGCGGGCGACGGTGATCTTGTCCTCTTCCGACAGCTCGTCCATGCCCAGGATCGCGATGATGTCCTGCAGCGACTTGTACTTCTGCAGGATCGACTGGACGGCACGGGCGGTGTCGTAATGTTCCTGGCCGACGACGCGGGGTTCCAGAACGCGGCTGGTCGAGTCCAGCGGATCGACCGCCGGATAGATGCCCAGTTCCGAAATGGCGCGGTTGAGAACGGTGGTGGCGTCAAGATGCGCGAACGAGGTCGCCGGCGCCGGGTCGGTCAAGTCGTCCGCGGGGACGTAGACGGCCTGGACCGAGGTGATCGAGCCCTTGTTGGTCGAGGTGATGCGTTCCTGCAGCTGACCCATGTCGGTCGCCAGGGTCGGCTGGTAGCCCACGGCCGAAGGAATACGGCCGAGCAGAGCCGACACTTCCGCGCCCGCCTGGGTGAAGCGGAAAATGTTGTCGACGAAGAACAGCACGTCCTGGTTCTCGACGTCGCGGAAATATTCGGCAATCGTCAGGCCCGACAGGGCGACGCGGGCACGGGCGCCCGGCGGTTCGTTCATCTGGCCATAAACCAGGGCCACCTTCGAACCTTCGCTGATCGCGTTGCCGTCGGCATCCTTGGCGATGACGTTGGCGTCGAGGAATTCATGGTACAGATCGTTACCTTCACGGGTGCGTTCACCCACGCCCGCGAAGACCGAGGTGCCGCCATGGCCCTTGGCGATGTTGTTGATCAGTTCCTGGATGAGAACGGTCTTGCCGACGCCAGCGCCGCCGAACAGGCCGATCTTGCCGCCCTTAGCATAGGGGGCCAGAAGGTCGATGACCTTGATGCCGGTGACCAGGATCGAGGCGTCGGTCGACTGGTCGACGAACTCGGGTGCCTTGGCATGGATCGGCGAACGCAGTTCGGTGGCGACCGGGCCGCGCTCGTCGATCGGCTCGCCGACGACGTTCAGGATGCGGCCGAGGGTGGCCGGGCCGACCGGAACCGAGATCTGCGCGCCGGTGTCGGTGACTTCCTGGCCGCGGGTCAGACCGTCGGTCGAGTCCATCGCGATGGTGCGGACGGTGTTCTCACCCAGATGCTGGGCGACTTCCAGCACCAGGCGCTGGCCATTGTTGCTGGTTTCCAGCGCCGAAAGGATCGCCGGAAGCGCATCGGGGAAGGTCACGTCGACGACGGCGCCGATGACCTGCGAGATGCGGCCTACATTGTTGGTGGTTGCCATGACTATGTCCTTGCCTGCTTGTCCTTAGAGGGCTTCGGCGCCCGAGATGATTTCGACGAGTTCGGTGGTGATCGCGGCCTGGCGGCTGCGGTTATACTGGATCGTCAGCTTGTTGATGAGGTCGCCGGCATTGCGGGTCGCATTGTCCATCGCGGTCATCGACGCACCCTGTTCGGACGCGTTGTTTTCCAGCAGCGCCTTGAAGAGCTGCACCGTGACGTTGCGCGGCAGCAGGTCGTCGAGGATCGCTTCCTCGCTCGGCTCATATTCCACCGTGGCGGCGATCGCGTTGCGGTCGGCGTCGGCGGGGATCTTCACCGGGATGATCTGCTGTTCGGTCGGGATCTGCGCGAGCGCCGACTTGAAGCGCGAATAGAAGAGATGGGCGACGTCGAACTTGCCGTCCAGGAACATCTGGCTGAGTTCCTGCGCCACCGCCTGGGCCTGGGCAAAGCCCGGCTCCTTGGCACCGGTAGTGTCGTAATTGGCGACGATCTTGCCCGGATAGGTGCGGTTGATGACCGGACGGCCCTTGCGGCCGATCAGGTAGAACAGCACCTTCTTGCCATCCAGCTCCAGCGCGCGGGCCTTGGCCAGCGCGGCCTTCACGATATTGGCGTTGAACGCGCCGGCAAGGCCGCGATCGCTATTGGCGACGACCAGCAGATGGACTTCGTCCTTGCCGGTGCCGGCGAGCAGCGGCGAAGCGCCTTCGCCTGAGCCGCCGGCGATCTTGGTCGCCAGGCTCGCGACGACCGCTTCCAGTCGCTCGCTATAGGGGCGGGCAGCTTCGGCAGCGGCCTGCGCCTTGCGCAGCTTGGCCGCGGCGACCATCTGCTTCGCCTTGGTGATCTTCTGGGTCGACTTCACCGACCCGATGCGCAGCTTCAGTTCCTTGAGGCTAGCCATAGTTCAAATATTCCGAGCAAGGGCCAGACGGCCCGCGAGACCAAAGAAACCGACGCCCATGGCGCCTTCGAACCAGCGCATCGCGCTGCTCTGCCCCACTTTGCGGCCCGCCTTGGTGGCGAGCAGCGCGAGCAGGGCGCACCACAGGAAACCGAGCCCATAGACGATCGCGATCAGCAGCATGCCCTGCCACGGCGCATCCGGGCCGGTGCCCACGAACTGCGGCAGCGCGGCGAGGAAGAAGATCGCAACCTTGGGGTTCAGCACGGTGCTGACCAGGCCCTGGGCGAAGGGCGATCCGGCGATCCGGACCTTGGGCGTTTCGCTTGCCGGCGCCGGCTTGATCGCGCCGCGCAGCAGGCCAAAGCCCATCCAGGCCAGATAGAGGGCACCGGCGATCTTAACGCCCAAGAACAGCCCCGGCACCGCATTCAGCACGCTGAGGAAGCCGAAGCCGCACAACAGCATGTAGAACAGGCCGCCGAGCTGGATGCCGCCTATCGCCGCCATTCCCGCCTTGAAGCCGCGGCGCGCCGCGTGGCCGGCCACCAACATGGTGTCCGGCCCCGGCAGCAGCACCAGACCGATCGACATCACGGTCCAGGCAAGAAGGGAATGGGCGGTCAGCACAGCGTCTTACGCGAAGGTCTTGCCGAACGAGTCCAGCGCAGCCTTCAGCTTGCCCTTGGCGTCGTCGCCCAGATCCTTGCTGTCGCGGATCGCGGTCAGCACTTCGGGGTGGTCGTGACGCAGATAGGCGAGCATCAGCTCTTCATAACGGGTCACGTCCTTGACCGGGATGCCGTCCAGATAGCCGTTGGTGCCGGCGAAGATCGACGCGGTCTGCTCTTCGAACGGCAGCGGCGAGAACTGGCCCTGCTTCAGCAACTCGGTCAGGCGCGCGCCGCGGTTCAGCAGCTTCTGGGTCGAGGCGTCGAGGTCCGAACCGAACTGGGCGAAGGCCGCCATTTCGCGATACTGGGCCAGCTCCAGCTTGATCGAGCCCGAAACCTTCTTCATCGCCTTGGTCTGCGCGGCCGAGCCGACGCGCGACACCGACAGGCCGACGTTGATGGCCGGACGGATGCCCTGGTAGAAGAGGTTGGTTTCGAGGAAGATCTGGCCGTCGGTGATCGAGATCACGTTGGTCGGAATATAGGCCGACACGTCGCCTGCCTGGGTCTCGATGATCGGCAGCGCGGTCAGCGAGCCATTGCCATTGGCGTCGTTCATCTTCGCAGCGCGTTCCAGCAGGCGGCTGTGCAGATAGAAGACGTCGCCCGGATAGGCTTCGCGGCCCGGAGGACGACGCAGCAGCAGCGACATTTGACGATAGGCGACGGCCTGCTTGGAAAGGTCGTCATACACGATCACGGCGTGCATGCCGTTGTCGCGGAAGAATTCGCCCATGGTGACGCCGGTATAGGGCGCCAGATACTGGAGCGGAGCGGGTTCCGAAGCGGTCGCGGCGACGACGATCGAATATTCCATCGCGCCATTTTCTTCGAGCTGCTTGACGATCTGCGCGACGGTCGAGCGCTTCTGGCCGACGGCGACGTAGATGCAGTAGAGCTTCTTGCTCTCGTCGTCGCCCGCGTTGATGCCCTTCTGGTTGATGAAGGTGTCGATCGCGACGGCGGTCTTGCCGGTCTGGCGGTCACCGATGATCAGTTCGCGCTGGCCACGGCCGACGGGGACGAGGGCGTCAATCGCCTTCAGGCCGGTCTGCACGGGTTCATGCACCGACTTGCGGGGGATGATGCCCGGCGCCTTGACTTCGACGCGCTTGCGCTCGGTATATTCGATCGGGCCCTTGCCATCGATCGGATTGCCGAGGCCGTCGACGACGCGGCCCAGCAGGCCCTTGCCGACGGGAACGTCGACGATGGTGCCGGTGCGCTTGACGGTGTCGCCTTCCTTGATCTCGGCGTCCGAGCCGAAGATCACGATGCCGACATTGTCGGCTTCGAGGTTGAGTGCCATGCCCTGCACGCCATTGGCGAACTCGACCATTTCGCCCGCCTGGACGTTGTCGAGGCCATGGACGCGGGCAATGCCGTCACCCACGGTCAGAACGGAACCGACTTCGCTGACCTGCGCTTCGGTGCCGAAATTGGCGATCTGGTCCTTGATGACCTTCGAAATTTCTGCGGCGTTGATATCCATGTTCAGCCTTTCATCGCCAGGGCGAGACTATTCAAACGGGTGCGGATGGAGGAATCGATCATCTGGCTGCCGATCTTGACGACCAGCCCACCCAGGATCGCGGGATCGACCTTCGCCTCGACGGCGACGTCGCGGCCGACACGCGCCTTGAGGCCCTTGGCCAGCGCGGTCAGTTGAGTCTTGGTGAGCGGATGTGCGCTCGTCACTTCGGCGCGGGCCTCGCCCTTGTGATTCGACAGCAGCGTCTCATAGGCGCGGATGACCGCGGGAAGCTGCGAGAGGCGACGGTTCTGGGCGAGCACGCCTAGGAAATTCGTCGTCAGTGGATCGATCGACATGGCGGATGCAACCGCCGCGATCGTCTTACCCGCTGCGTCGCGGCTGAGAACGGGACTGTTGATCAGGCCCTTGAAATCAGACGATTCTGCGATCGCCGCCTTGATTGCCGCGAGGCTCGCTGCGACGGTGTCGAGCGTCTTGCCGTCGCGGGCCAGATCGAACAGCGCCACCGCATAGCGGCCGCTGAGGCTGGCCTGAATACCGCCGGTAGTCTCCACGCGCTTACCGTCCTCCAACTTGATTTGCCGGTCATGCAAAAAGAGGGGGAGCAGTAATAACCGTCCCCTGTTGTCGGGCCGGTTAGCAGTGCCAATATGACTATGCAAGTCATGTGACACGATTCCATCGCATCGACGAAATCAAGCCAATTTGACTGAGTTTTTCGGGAAAACGGACAGGCTAGGGAGCGGGGTCTGCGGGGGCAAGCCGTCCTTTTTGGCAATGATAGACCAGCCGCTCGTTCGGCTGGGGCGGCAGCAGCGCGGCGAGGTCCGACTGGAGCGTCGCGATCCGGGTCAATATCGTGGAATCGCTGCTGCATCCCTTGATCGGGCCATCCTTCAGCAGGGCGCGGGCCTTGTCCATCGTGTCGCCGTCGGGCAGCCAGCGCTGCACCCGCAACAGGCCGGTGGCCGGGTCGAATTCGCTGCGGCTGACATAATTGCCCTCGTCGGGCACATGGGCACGCTGCCAGGTCGTGCCGGTCGCCTGATATTGGGTGTCGCCATTGACGCAGCCGCCCTCGGCCCACTTCAGGCCGACATCATTGGGCTGCGACACGGTCAGCCGGCTGCGGTTGAGGTCGATCCGGCAGATATTGTCGCCGGCCCAGGCAAAGGCCTTGTTGCTGACCACGCTCTGGTCCTCGGGCAGCTTCACCCGCTCGTCGATGCTGGCAAAGCTGGGCTTGAAGACGAACAGGCCAAGCGCGCCCATCAGCAGGATGCCGCCACCGGCGATGAACCAGGTGGCACGCTTTTCGCGGCCCTGGCTGTAGAAGAGACCGCCAGCCCCCAGGCCGAGCACGGCGAGGGCCAGCAGCACGGCGGCGCCCGCCATCGCATTTTCGCGGCCGGAAATAACATCGCGCTCGGCGGTGTCGCGGGCCTGCTGCAGCGCCTGCTCGCGCTTGTCGGCGGCGGCGCGGTCATTCTGTTCGGTCAGCTGCGATTCGCGCTGGGTGATCGAGGCTTCGGCCGCGTCGGCTTCGGCCATGGTGCGGCAGGCGACGACGGTGTGGAGCGAGGACACGCCGGCCTGACGCAGGAAGGAGGCGACTTCGCGCCAGGATACGGCAAAGCCGAATTCGGCATCATTGCCGTCCGAGATCGAGCCGAAGCTGTTGACGCCCAGTACCCGGCCGCAATCATCGACCAGCGGGCCGCCGCTGTTGCCTGCGGCAAGCGGGGCGGTGTGCAGGATGGTGTCGAAGCTCTGGCTGGAGCGGCCGGACGAGATGCTGCCGCTGGTCTTCACCGTGCCGAGCGGTTCGACCAGCTGCTTGAGGCTGAGGCCCTGGGCGCGATCGACGGTACCGGGATACCCGATGGCGGTGACATGCTGGCCGTCATCGACCGCCCCGGCATAGAAGGTGGCAACCGGCAGGCTGCCTTCCTCCAGCTGGATCAGGGCCAGGTCATTGCCCGGCGAATAGGCGATGATCCGCCCGCCATAGCTTTTCTTGCCCTCCGACGGGATCACGCCGATGACGAGGTCCTTCTCCTCGCGCGCCAGTTCGACGACATGGGCGTTGGTCAGCACCTTGTCCGGGGCGATCGCGATGCCGCTGCCATGGCCCACGAAATAGGCGTCCGCGCCATTGGTCGCGACCAGGGCGACGCGCACCACGCTGCGCGCGGCGGCGGTGATATCCTGCTGTTCGGCCCGTGCGGGGCTGAGCAGGACGAGGGACGCGACGAGCGCGGCGATCGGGCGAAGGCGACGGAAAAGGGCGACCATAGGAGGCGCATACATATGCGAAGGCCCGCTTTAGGCAATCGGGAAAAAGCGGATGCGACGGGCCGTGTGCTTTTGACCGCAAGCGACGGGAAGCCTCGCCAAGCCGTCTGGATTACCCCATATCCATGAACCAGATGACACGCCCCGAACCCGTCCCGGCCGCCATGCCCGATGCCGCAGACTGCTGGACCGCCTTTCTGGCGCGCGATCGCCGACAGGATGGCTGCTTCGTGGGCGCGGTGCTGACCACCGGCATCTATTGCAAGCCCAGCTGCCCGGCCCGGCACCCGAAGCGGGAGAATATGATCTTCCTGCCTGATGGTGCGGCGGCCCGTGCGGCGGGCTTCCGTGCCTGCCTGCGTTGCCGGCCGGATGAGGTGGCGCGCGACCAGCAGGCGGTGGAGGCGGCGATCCGCCTGATCCGCACCGCCGAAACGCCGCCCCGGCTGGAGGAGATGGCCGACCATGTCGGCTATGCGCCGCATCATTTCCACCGCTTGTTCAAACGGATCACCGGCCTAACCCCGGCAGCCTATGCCCGCGATCTGCGCACCGAGCGGCTGAAGGCGGCACTGGCGACGCCCGGCCGCGTGACCGATGCGATCTATGAGGCGGGCTATAATGCGCCGAGCCGCGCCTATGCCGATGCCGAACGGCATCTGGGCATGACGCCCAGCGCCTGGCGCGAGGGCGGGCGCGGTGTCGATATCCGCCATGTCGTGATCGGGACGAGCCTGGGCGCGCTGCTGGTCGCGGCGACCGAGCGCGGCCTGTGCCGCATCGCCTTCGAGGAAGGGGAGGCGGACCTGCGCCGCCGATACCCCAACGCGACTCTGTTGCCCGCGGACGCCGCGCTGGATCGCTGGGCGCGTGCCGTGGCCGCACTGGTGGATGATCCGGGGGCGGGAGCGGATCTGCCGACCGATGTCGGCGGCACCGCCTTTCAGCAGGCGGTCTGGGCCGCCTTGCGGGCGATTCCGGCGGGCGAGACGCGCAGCTATGGAGAAATCGCCGCGGCGATCGGCCGGCCGGGCGCGGTGCGCGCGGCAGGGACGGCCTGCGGCGACAACAGGCTTGCCATCCTGATACCCTGCCATCGCGTCGTACGCAGCGACGGCAGCCTGGGCGGTTATGCCTGGAGCCTTGAAAGGAAGCAGGTGCTGCTCGGCAAGGAAAAGGCAAGTAACGGGAGAGATTGAGCTTTCCATCGAACCTGTCGTCCTTCACCTTGGAACCCAGGTCTTTGGGGAAATGCGGGATGATGCGATTCTGGATGAAGGCACTGGCCGGGGCCGGGCTGGCCCTTGCCGGCGCCGCGCCGGCACAGGCGGCCTGGTGGCAGGCGCAGACCCGGCATTTCACCGTCTATAGCGAGGGGAAGGACGAAACCCTGCGCGGCTTTGCCGAGCGGCTCGAGAAATTCGATTATTTGCTGCGCCGCCTGACCGGTGTCACCAGCCCGGAACAGGGCAGCCCGGTGAAGGTCTATCTGCTGTCCAGTGAAGCCAAGGTCAGGGAACTGGCGCGCAACCCCAATATCGCGGGCTATTACACCACGTCCGACCGCACGGCTTATGCCTTCCTGGCGCGCGGCGCGAAGACTGGCAAATTTGATGCCGGTGCCGAGGAAATCCTGTTCCACGAATATACCCATCATTTCATGCTGCATCATTTCCCGGCCGCTTATCCGGCCTGGTATGTGGAGGGATTCGCAGAATTTTTCTCGGTCGTGGATTTCCCCAAGGATGGATCGATCCGGTTCGCCCAGGTGCCGATGGCACGGGTGCCGGGGCTGGTGCTGGGTCAGCCTTATCCGCTCGTCCAGCTCCTGTCGCGAACGACCGATGGCCTGAACCGGCAGGACGGCGACCGTTATTATGGGACCGCCTGGCTGCTCACCCATTATTATTTCCAGAACAAGAATGGCTATACGGCGGCGATGACCCGCTATCTGGGCGATCTGGCGCAGGGGAAGCCGGACGTTGAGCCCGACAGCTATTTCGAAGGCGGGGTGGCCGGGCTGGAGAAGGAACTCAAGGCCTATATGCGCAAGCGGCTGTCGATGTCGGTTCTGGCGCCGCAGGACATGACGATCGGCGCGATCACGGTGGTGCCGGTCGACCCGGCGCAGGGCGCACTGATCGAGGATGAACTCCACCTCGTCAATCGGCCCAGGACGGAGGATATTCCCGCATTGGTGGCATCGATCCGCGCTACCGCCGCCAAATATCCCGACAGCGCCTATGCCCTGACGCTGCTGGCCGAATCCGAATGGGCGGCCGAAGAGGGCGCCGCCGCGCTGGGCGACGCGGATCGCGCGATCGGCATTGATCCGAAATCGTCGCGCGCACAGGCCGTCCGCGCGCAAGTCCTGCTGGCGCGGGCGCAGGACAGCGACAAGGAGGAGGATTGGAAGGCGGCGCTGACGGCGATCGTGCGCGCCAATCGCGCCGATACGGAGGACCCCGTGCCGCTGGCGCTATTCTATCGCTATCATGCCATGCGTGGCGGCAAGATGCCCGACATCGGCTATGACGGCCTGTATAAGGCCTTCTCCCTTTTGCCGCAAAACCCCAATTATCGCTTCCAGTTCGCGCGCGCCTTGGCGGCCCGAGGCGAATATGCCGCCGCCTCCACCATCATGGACCCGATCGCCTTTTCGCCACATGGGTCGGACATGCGGGAGGCGGCGATCAAGATGAAGGCGGCCTTCGACGCCAGGGCTAAGGCGCAGGGCGACGCAAAGGCTCGAAATTCTTCACCCGCGCCATGACGGCGGCGCGGGCGGTATCGGTCATGCTGCGCCAGTGGACGATTTCGTCGAGGGTGCGGCCACAGCCGGTGCAGCCCTTGCGCTCGGCATCGAGCGAACAGAGGTTGCGACAGGGGCTCTCGATCGGCGCGGCCATCACATGAAGCTGTAGGGATCGACGTCCACCGCGACGCGGGTGGTCGATTTCCACACCAGATTGCCCAGCCATTCGCGGATCACCGACTGGATGTCGACCTGGCGCGTGGCGTGGATCAGCAGCCGGTGGCGATGGCGGCCGCGCAGCACGGAAAGGGGAGCAGGGGCGGGGCCATAGACCCGCATGCCCTCCACCTGCGGCGCCGACTTGCCGATCAGCCGGGCGGTCTGTGCGGCTTCGTCGCTATCCTCGCTGGAAATGATGATCGCGGCGAAACGGCCGAAGGGCGGGGCATTGGCGCGGCGGCGATTTTCGGTCTCGATCAGATAGAAGCGCTCGCTGTCGCCGGCGATCAGTGCCTGGATCACCTCCGCATCGGGCATGCGGGTCTGGATGAAGACATGGCCCGGCTTTTCGCCGCGCCCGGCGCGCCCGGCGACCTGCATGATCTGCTGGAAGGTGCGTTCAGACGCGCGCAGATCACCGCCCTCCAGCCCCAGGTCCGCGTCGATCACGCCGACCAGGGTCAGGTTGGGGAAATGATAGCCCTTGGTGATGAGCTGGGTGCCGACGATGATGTCGATGTCGCCGGCCTCGACCGACTTCACGAAATCGGCGGCGCGGGCGGGCGAGTGCAGCGTGTCTGACGTGGCGATGGCGACCCGCGCCTGTGGCCACAGCGCCTTCACCTCGTCGGCGATGCGCTCGACGCCGGGGCCGCAGGCGACCAGGCTGTCCTCTTCTTTGCACTCGGGGCAGAAGCGCGGCGCCGGGATGACATGGCCGCAATGATGGCAGGCCAGTCGCTTGGTCAGGCGATGCTCGACCATCCAACTGGTGCAATTGGGGCATTGGAAGCGATAGCCGCAATGGCGGCACAGCGTCAGCGGCGCATAGCCGCGCCGGTTGAGGAAGAGCAGGCTCTGCTCGCCCTTGGCCAGCACTTCCTCCATCGCCACGACCAGCGGCGGCGCGATCCAGCGGCCGCGCTCGGGCGGATCGGTCAGCAGGTTGATGCCCTCGATATCGGGCATCTGTGCGCCGCCGAAACGGGCCGGCAGCTTGATCTCGCGATAGCGGCCGAGATCGACCTGATGCCGTGTCTCGATCGCGGGGGTGGCGGAGGCCAGAACGACCGGGAAATGTTCGATGAGGCCCCGCATCACCGCGACGTCGCGGGCGTGATAATGGACGCCTTCCTCCTGCTTGAAGCTCGCCTCATGCGCCTCGTCGACGACGATGAGGCCCAGATTGGGGTAGGGCAGGAACAGGGCGGAGCGGGCACCGACGACGACACGGGCCTCGCCCGCCGCGATCGCGCGCCAGGCGCGGCGGCGTTCGCTCTGGCGCAGACCGCTATGCCAGTTGACCGGGACCGTGCCGAAGCGCTTTTCGAACCGCTCCAGAAAGGGTTCGGTCAGGGCGATTTCGGGCAGCAGCACCAGGGTCTGCTTGCCGGCGCGGATGGCAGCGGCGATCGCCTCGAAATAGACCTCGGTCTTGCCTGATCCGGTTACGCCGTCGAGCAGGAAGGGGGCGAATTCATGGGCACGCACCGCATCCGCCATGTCGGTCGCGGCTGCCATCTGCTGATCGGACAGGGCCGGCGGCGCGTGAGCCGGGTCGGGTTCGGGGAAGGGGGTGTCGACGCTCACCTCGACCGGCTCGAACGCGCCGGCCTTCACCAGGCCGCGGATCACCGTATCGCTGACCCCGCCGATCATCGCCAGTTCGCGCACCAGCCCCTGCCGGTCGCCGATCCGCTCCATCGCCTGGGTTCGCTGCTCGGTCATGCGATCGGGCAGCTGGCCGGTGGCACGATATTCGATGACGGTGCGGGTGCCCTCCAGCGCGGACATTGACGCCAGCGCCATGCGCAGCACGGCGGCCGGCGGAGCAAGATAATAGTCGGCGGTCCATTCGATCAGCCGGCGCAGCGTTTCGGGCAGAGGCGGCGCATCCAGCACTTCCAGCAGGTTGCGCAGGCGGTTGTCGCCGACCGTCTCGACATCCGGGAAGGATTCCTCGTCCCAGACCACACCGACCAGCTGGCGCGGGCCCAGCGGGGCGACCACGATGCTGCCCGGCCTGGCCGTCATGCCATGGGGGATGCGATAGTCGAGCGGGCCGAGGGCGGCATTGAGCAGGAGGACACGGGCGCGGGCCATGCAGCGTCCTTAACCACTCTTGCCGTTCTGGCAAATCGTCAGAGCCGCCAGGCGATCGCCAGCCAGGGGACATGGACGACCTCGTCGGGTCGGTTATCGGGGAAACTATGCTGGCGCATATAGCTCAGTTGGATGCCGAGCCGCGGCGTCAGCACATGACGCAGGCCGATCAACTGCCGAGTGGTGACAAGTTCGCTGTCCTGGACCGCGCTTGGCTTGTGCAGTTCGAAGAAAAATTCGGCGGAGGTCAGGAGGAACCATTTGCGCTGCTTTTCCAGCGGGATGTCGAGCTGGATACGTTCGCGCAGGCGCCAGGCCGGCTGCGCGGCGCTGTCGATATAGCGCTGTTCCAGCCGGGTGCGGCTCTGCAGCACGCCCAGGTCGATGATCAGTTGCTGGTGGAAGCGCATTTCCTTCTGCCTTCGGCTGGTAACGAAGGCGAAGCCGCCGCCCAGCTGCACGCCGTCGGCAATCCGATGGTCCAGGGTGATCCGTTGCAGCAACTGGTCATCGGCCGGCCGCAGGCGATAGCTTGTTTCGATGCCGATGCGATCATTGTCGTCAATCTGCGCGACGCCGCCAGCGCTGATCCAGGTCTGCGCTTCCTGATCCGCAGCGCGGGCAGGAAAGGGCAGGACGAGCATGGCGAGGGCGGTCAGGCAAATATATGCGCGCATCGCAAACTTCATGGCCGCTCCCCTGTCGCGGAAGAGGTAGAAGGCGGCGGGGGCCAAGGCAATCGCCGTTCGCCCCGATGGCCAATCCATCGGCCAGCCGCTAAAGGGAGCCGATTCGCGAATCCTGCCCCGGAGCATCCCATGAAATTCTTCGTCGACACCGCCGACATTGCCGAAATCCGTGACCTGGCCGCCACCGGCCTGCTGGACGGCGTCACCACCAACCCGTCGCTGATCCACAAGTCGGGCCGCAAGTTCCTGGAAGTGATCGAGGAAATCTGCGGCGTCGTGGACGGCCCGGTATCAGCCGAAGTCGTCGCGCTCGACCATGAGACGATGATGAAGGAAGCCGCAGTCCTGCGGAAGATCGCACCCAATGTCTGCATCAAGGTGCCGCTGACCATCGACGGCCTCAAGACCTGCAAGGCGCTGACCGACGATGGCGTGATGGTGAACGTCACCCTCTGCTTCTCGGCCAACCAGGCGCTGCTCGCGGCCAAGGCCGGCGCCAGCTTCATCTCGCCCTTCGTTGGCCGTCATGATGATAATGGCTTCGACGGCATGCAGCTGATCGAAGACATCCGCCTGATCTACGACAATTACGCGTTCGACACCGAAATCCTGGTCGCGTCGGTCCGTCACTCGATCCACGTGCTCGACAGCGCCAAGATCGGCGCTGATGTGATGACCGCGCCGCCGGCCGTCATCAAGGCCCTGTTCAACCATGTGCTGACTGACAAGGGCATTGCCGGCTTCATGTCGGATTGGGCCAAGACCGGCCAGTCGATCCTCTAAGCGACATTGCCGGCGGGCGGGCGATCGGCCTGCCCGCCGGAACTCCTGCCGCCGCCCGGCCATTGTCTCCGCACAAGGAGGTGGCCATGTTCGTTGCGGTCTATTGGTGGCGCGTCCACCCCGGCAAGGAAGAGCAGTTCCGCGCAGCCTGGCGCCGCGGCACCGACCTGATCCGGGAAAAATATGGCAGCTATGGATCGCGCCTGCACCGTGATGCGGACGGGCGGTTCGTGGGCTATGCCGAATGGCCGGACGAGGCGACCTGGCGCGCCGCCTTCGACGCGAAGATGGTCTATGACGACCCGGCAACCCGCGCCGCCTTTGTCGACGCGATCGCCGAAGTGCCGGCGGATGCCGATCCGATCTTTACCATGACGGTCACAGACGACCTGCTGGTTCGTGCGACGAGCTGAGCCGGGCGGGAACCTTTTGTTCAGCATATTCGGCTAGATAGCACGCTCCTTTCCCCGATGAACCTGTCCATGCCGATCGACGCCGTCACCATGCTGCTCATGACCCAGGCCATCGCCCTCGTTGCGGCGCTGGTGCTGGCTGCCGAATGGCGTCTGGCGAAGGTGCGCTCGCTCGCCTGGTGGAGCGGGGGATTCGCGACCATCGTGGTGGGCAGCGGCATGTCGGTGCTGCGCACGGCGGACAGCTTCCTTCTCTATGTCTGGCTGGCCAACGGCCTGCTGGTGGTGGCGCATCTGTTGTTCGCCAAGGGCGCGGCCGCCTTTGCCGGGCGACGCCTCCCCAGCATCTGGTTGGGCGTGCTGCTGGTCTGGGTGGCGCTGCTGGGCACCGATCCGGCAAGTGACCGCACCGCGCTGTTCGGCCTCCTCAATTCAGCGCTGGTCGCGATCCTGTCGCTCAAGGCCGCGTCCCTCCTGCTCTCGCTCCGCCGCACCAGCGAAGTGCGCGATGCGGTGCGGCTGGGGCATATTTTCCTTGGCCATGGCATATTCTACCTCGCCAAGTCGGGGCTGATCTTCATGCCGGGCCTGTTCGTCAGCCTGGTGGGCTTCAAGGGGCTGCTGATCAAGGCCTCGCTCTATGAGGGCATATTGGTCGAGGTATCGCTGGCGCTGCTGATGCTGGCGGCGGTGCGTCACCGGCGCGAACGGCAGATCACCGCGCTGGCCGAGCGGGATTCGCTGACCGGTGCCTATAATCGCCGCGCGTTCGAGGCGAAGGCGGCCGCCGGGATGGCGCTGGCGCGGCGGGCCGGCCAGCCGGTGGCGCTGCTGCTGTGCGACGTCGATCATTTCAAGGCGGTCAATGACGGCTTCGGCCACGCCACCGGCGACCGGCTGCTGTCGGGACTGGCCGGGATATTGACGGATTGCGTGCCTGCCGATGCACTGGTGGCGCGGCTGGGCGGCGATGAATTTGCCGTTCTGCTCTTTGGCCTTCCACCCGAAAATTTGCCGGCACTCGGCCGCCGCATCTGCCATCGTTTCGCGCAGAGCGGGGCGGGTGTTGCCGGGGCGAGTTTGCAAGTCTCGACCAGCATCGGTGCGGCGACCAGCATCACGGGCACGGAGGAACTGCCGCACCTGTTCGATCGGGCGGACCGCGCGCTTTATGACGCCAAGCGCAAAGGGCGCAATCGCATGTCGGTTGAATCGGGCGTGGATCTGAGCGTCGCGACCCCGCCACTGCGCCTCGCCAAAGTGGCACGCCGCGCCTGTGTCGGTTGTCAGGAAGTCTGCTCCTGACCCCCTAGAGTTTCCGGTGCTTTTGTCATCAGAGGATCACGGCTGATTTTCAACTTCTGCTCCTCTGGAGGGGGAGTAATGTCAACTTCTGCTCCGATCCCTATTTATCGGCGATTCAGATGAACCTTTCATCGCGTCGAGAAGATTCCTAGCCGAAGCCCAGAGCATGATATCTGCGCTAAATCTGCGACACCTTGCTTATCGCTCGCTCGTGCTTCAAAGTTTTGCGTAACAGTCGGACGTCCCAAGGATTGGTCATGTCCGTCACGGTTTTGGACGTTGGGGGGATTATTGGTGACCGAGATAATTGCGCTTGCGATTCATGACCTGAATCGTAGCGATGCTGGCTATTCTGTCGCACTCTCCAAGAAGTTGCTTGACGTGACCGACACGACGCTTCGCGTCATCTCCACGGTCTATGAACTTTACAACAGCCGGACTTCCAAGTCTCACGGTCGGTTCACAACGGCAGAAGGTTCTCCCACCGAGGGGCAAATCCGTGCCTATGTTGAGGCCAAGGAGAAGGACTTCCTCGGTCTTACCGGCAAGATGATGGATAATCTGGCACGGGAAGCGGGAAAGAAATCTGCTTCAGTCGGCGGGCATGTGTTTTTTGCCCACTTCCGACGGGATGGTTCAGATTTCATGCTCGTCACGGTGGTCACCGACAAGCTGAGCGCGGCCCTGACCAAAAATCATGGAATGGAGGACGTCGAGCACCTCGATCTCGATGGTTTCCGCTTCGCCGGCCGCATTAATCTTACTGCTTGGGCGGACAAGCAGGACCGCTACCTGAGCTTCTTGAAAGGCAAGGGTTCGATATCCGATTATTTTCGTGATTTCCTTGGCTGCGATTCGGCGGTTCTGGAGCGTAAGGACACTCAGAGCCTCGTGGATGCACTGAAGGAATTTACGCTCACTGAAAAGATGGTCGACACCGAGGCGACGGCGTTCCTGTCCGATGCCTTAGATTATCTTGGCAAGGCGAATAAGGCGAAGGAGCCGGTGGATTTCGAAGCTATGGCAAATCGCCTGATGCCGAAGGAACCCGGCAGGCTATCGAAATTTCTGGCCATTACCGATCGTCAGCTGAATGAAGGCTATGTTCCGAACGCCAGCGCATTGAAAGCCCTCGTGAAAGTGACCGCCAAAACGAAGATGTGGTCGGTCGAATTCACGCGTGAAGCAATCGACCAGAGCAAAGTCGTGTTCGACAAGGACAAGAAATCCCTTACGTTGATGGATGTGCCAGACGAGCTGATCAATCAGATGCGCGCCGAAGGGATGATCAGTGATTGATGTTACGTTTGCCGATCTTGTCGAGATATACCGCGCTACGCGGTTCGATGATGAGAACGGCGACGTTCTGACGATCAAGAGCGACCATATGGTGGCAGTTTTAACCGCCATCATGGAGATCGATACGCATTACAACGATGCCCAGATTTCGGTCGAGGACGGCTATGATCTGGCCGTCGGGGCAGAAGTGCCGGTAACGATTGGTCGGCCCAATGTGGCGAAGATGGGCCTGTTGGTTTCCACTTTGGATGATCTGTTCAAGGCGCCTGGCGCCGTGCTCGCGGAGCCTCAGCGGTATTACATCAAGAAAGAACATTACGCGTCGGGTGATAACCCTGTCCCGCCAAAACTGCTTGCGTATCGTGCAGTCTTGGACGTGCTCAAGATACTTCGCGATAGCGCGTCGCTGGTTGATGAAACGATGCGTCAGCTCATTTTCATCGGCAAAGAGAAGGTCGTCGTGCCGATCCAGTTTGGTTCAATGGACCTTCGCGGCGACGTGGTGGGTCAGGCTGTGCGGCTGACGAAGCTGTTCGAAGACGAATTGCACTTGGATGAGAAGCGGACGATTCTTCAGACCACCCTCATCGAAATGGTGCGTTCGCTACGCGACAAGGATCGGTTCGGTTTCCTAATTCGGAATCTAGATCGCCTCGCGAATGAGGTCGAGAAGGGATATCGACTCTTCACCTCGAGCTTCTCGTACTCGAAGATCCGCAATGAGGTTGAAACGGCGCGACTGGATTTCGTGGGCAAGATCCACAAGACCATCGTCGATATCCAAGGCCAGCTCCTTGGCATTCCTGTTGCAACGATCGTCGTGGTTACCCAACTCAAGAAGGTGCCGGCGTCGTGCGGCCTCGAGTTCTGGACGAACCTTGGCGTGCTTATAGGAGCAATCGTCTTCGCGGTGATGTTGGGGATTGCCGGGCTGAACCAGTGGAAGACGCTCAATGTTATCGCGAAAGAGGTGAAGCGGCAAAGCACCCGCCTCAGCGACGACTTTGCCCTGATCGCCGATCAATTCTCTGACGTGTTCGATGACCTCCACGCCCGCATCAAGTGGCACCGCGCTGCTCTTCTTGTCGTTGGCGGCGTTCTGTCGCTCGGCGTGATTATAACGGCAGTCGCAGTCTGGAGGCTTTTGCCGGCCAACGGTTGGCAATGCCTCTGAGGGGATACTGCATGGATTTCCAGCCGTGATCTTCGTCGGAAATCAAGATCGCATCGTAGAAGAATGCATGAGCAATTATCGGGCGGCACTCACGGATTGAGAGGAAGCTTTGGTTCCCCGGATGGTCCGCGGATAAGCGGCATCAGAAAGCTTCTGTCTAAAGTGCAGCCTGATTCCAAAGGATCTGTAATGCCCATAAGACGGGGGGTGGCTATTTTGCAAATTGCGCCTTGTGTCTGGGTCGGTATGCAGATTTATTCGAATTATTCTTGTCTGTGCCATAATGTATATTTGATCGCATCATAGTTTAGGTAAAGTTAATCCGTGATGATATGGTGTATCAGTGCGCTATCATGGCACAATGATCTGATGTAACATTCGGAAACAGTCCAATATGCCGCGATTTTACTTTTGCAGATGACATTCTGCGAAAAGCCTACTATGTAGCCTGTCATGCGCCGCTTAGGACGTTTCCTGCTCTGCCTGCTTTCGTTGTCCATGCTGACGACGACGCTGGTGCATGCCCAGGAAGTTCCTAACGCCCGTGCCCCCACAATCGAGTGCACGGGTTACGTGCATAGCGAAGGGGACGCGGACCAGACGCAGGGTGATGCCGACAAGGCGATCCCGCATCATCATGGCGGTTGCCAGGGTGCTCCGGCTTTCGTTCCGGTCTCTGCAAGCGAAGATATGCTTCCGTTGGCGGTGGACGCGCCTGTGTTCATCCCTGCGCCGATTCCGTCCAAGCGCTGGGCCATCGGCCCCGACCTGCGCCCACCCATAGCCTGACAGAGCCATAATGGACCGTTGCGCCTGAATTCAGGCCGCCGGTCGTCCATGACTCGTGTTCAGGATTCCTATTCATGTTCCGATCCATTGCAGCCTTATTGGCTGCCGTGTCCTGCGTCGCTGTGGCGCAGGCACAGGAGATGCCCGCTGCGGTAGCGGGGGCGTCACCCTATACGCTTGATCAGGCAGTCGCCGCCGCTGGTGGCAGCGCCCCGGCGGCCGAAGCCGCGCAAGCCAATGTCGAAGCGGCCCGCGCCGCACGTACCGTCGCTGGTCTTCGTCCCAATCCCACCGTGCAGACGCAGGTGGAGAATATCGCAGGAAGCGGACCGTATCGCGGCGTTGGTAGCGCCGAGTCGACGGTCAGCATGGCTGTTCCCATCGAACTGGGTGGCAAGCGGTCCGCACGCATCGCGGTCGCTAATGCCCAGACCGACAAGGCGCTGCTAGTCTCGGCGATCACGCAGGCAGACATCAGGCTGCAGATCACGCAGCTGTATATCGAAGCGGCTGCTGCCGAACGGCGTGTCCAAACGGCACGCGATCAGGCGCGGATAGCCGGCGACGCCGCGAACGCTGCGAGTGTACGGGTAAAGGCCGGACGGGCCTCTCCGATCGAGGAGCAGCGCGCTAACGTTGCGAAGATCAACGCCGATGCCGAACTGGTTCGGACTATCCGGCTGGCACAGGCCAGCCGCGCTAATCTCGAGCGTCGGATTGGGCAACCGATGGGCGGACCGCTCGATACGGCTTGGTTGGAGCGCTTGCCACGTGGCTACGGTCCCGAAGTCCCACCGAGCGCGGTAGGTACGCTGGCCCTGGCTGCCGCAGACGCGGACCTTGCCGTAGCTGATGCCAATGTCCGACTCGCCAATTCTCAACGAGTCCCCAATCTCGAAGCTGGCCCCGGTTTACGCAGGCTGTCAGCCACCAACGATACGGCCCTGATCTTCACGGTCACGATGCCTATCCCGATCTTCAATTCGGGCAAGGCGGCTGTCGCGCAGGCTCGCGCGCAGCGCAATCAGGTGGAAGCCCAGAAGCGTATGACGGCACTCGACGTCGAGCAGGCCATCACCGACGCGCAGACATCGGCATCGAATGCCGCAGTCACTGCACAGACGGCTACTGGTCCTGCCCTTGAGGCAGCTCAGGAAGCGGCTCGTATTGCGCGCATCGGCTATCGCGAAGGCAAGTTCGGCCAGCTCGATCTGCTCGATGCCGAACGTACGCTCGCCCAGACGCGCCTCGCGGCCATCGACGCGCTCGCCTCTTACCAGAATGCCCGCGCGCAGCTGGAGCGCCTGACAGCGCCCGCGCCGGAACAGGGGAACTGATCCATGACATCTAAGAAGATCATCTACGCCGCCTTGCCCCTGTCCCTGATGCTGGCGCTCGCCGCTTGCGGAAGCGGTGCCGAGGAGAATCCGTCCAACGACGCGGCACCCGCTGCTGAAGCAAAGGCAGGGGAGAAAGCCGAAGAGGGCAAGATCACGCTCTCGGCCGATCAGATCGCATCGGCTGGCATTCAGACGGCGCGCCCGATGATGGGCGGCTCGGGCACGATCGAGCTCCCCGCTACCATCGATGGCGACCCTCAGGGCACGCAGGTGGTATCGGCCGCGATCGGTGGCCGCGTGGTTTCGCTGACCCGTAACCTTGGGCAGTCGATCGGTCGCGGCCAGACGCTTGCCGTGATCGAGAGCCGCGAGGCCGCCTCGCTCAACGCCGAGACCGAAGCTGCTCGCGCACGGCTGTCTCTGGCGAACAGCAATCTCGCCCGCGAACAGCGTCTGTTTTCGCAGCGCGTCTCGCCTGAGCAGGATCTCATCGCTGCACGCACCGCAGCGACCGAAGCCCGCATCGCCCTTCGTCTGGCGCAGCAGCAGGTTTCTGCTGCGGGCACGGGTGGCGGCGGCCTCAATCGCATCGGCATCGTGGCGCCTATGTCGGGTCAGGTTATCGGCCGCAGCGTGGTGCTGGGGCAGACGGTCGCGGCGGATGCTGAATTGTTCCGCGTCGCCAACCTTTCGAGCGTGTCGCTTTCGCTCAACCTGCAGCCGCAGGATGCGGGCCGGGTGCGTCCGGGCGCAACGGTGAATATCAAGGCAGCTGGTCGACAGGCGACCGCGAAGGTGACGTTCGTGTCGCCGGCGCTCGATGCCAATACGCGACTGGTTCCCGTCATCGCGACTCTCGACAATCGTGATGGCCTCTGGCGCGTCGGCGAGCCGGTTACGGCATCGGTCGCGCTCACCGGCAGCGGCGGCGATGGCGCGATCCGTGTGCCGCTGACTGCGGTGCAGACAGAGGAGGGCAGGTCGGTCGTCTTTGTGCGGACCAAGACCGGGTTCCAGGCAACCGCCGTCCAATTGGGCGACAGTGCCGGCGACAGCGTGATCATCAAGTCGGGCCTGAAGGGCACCGAGGAGATCGCCACCGTCAATAGCTTCACGCTCAAGGCCGAACTCGGCAAGAGCGAAGCCGCGGAGGACTGAGCCGATGATCGCCCCAATCGTAACATGGGCGGTTCACAAGCGCTGGCTCGTCCTGCTGCTGACCGCCATTGCCGCCGTGATCGGCGCCGCCGCCCTGTCTCGCCTGCCTATCGACGCAGTGCCGGACATCACCAACAATCAGGTGCAGATCAACGTCCGTGCGCCCGCGCTTTCGCCCGAACTGGTCGAAAAGCAGGTGGCGTTCCCGATCGAGACTGCGCTCGCCGGCATTCCGGGCCTCGAATATAGCCGTTCGCTTAGCCGCAATGGTTTCGCGCAGGTGACGGCGGTCTTCTCCGATCAGACGGATATCTTTTTCGCCCGCCAGCAGGTCGGCGAGCGCCTGACAGGCGTGTCCGAGAACTTGCCCGATGGCGTAACGCCCGAAATGGGCCCGATCGCCACCGGTCTGGGCGAGGTCTATATGTGGACCGTCCGTCTGGAGCATCGCAAGGACGACAAGCACCAGCCGGGTGAACCCGGCATGCAGCCCGATGGCAGCTACATCACGCCGGAAGGCGAACGGCTGACGAACGACACCGACAAGGCGACCTACCTGCGTACCGCGCAGGACTGGATCGTTTCGCCGCTGCTGAAGAACACGCAGGGCTTGGCCGGCGTCGATTCGATTGGCGGCTATGCCAAGCAGTTCCTCGTCGTGCCCGACGTCCAGCGCCTGGCTTCGATGGGGATCACGCTGACGCAGCTCAGCACGGCGCTTGAACGCAACAACACCAGCGTCGGTGGCGGCTTCGTCAATCGCAATGGCGAAGGTCTGGCAGTCCGTGCGGACGCTCTTGTCCGTAACGCCGACGAACTTTCCAAGATCGTGGTGGCCACCCGGGAAGGTGTACCCATCACCCTTGGTCAGGTTGCATCTGTTCGTACCGGTCAGGCGATTCGCATGGGGTCGGCGTCCGAAAACGGAACTGAGGTCGTCGTCGGCACCGCCATCATGCGGATCGGCGAGAATAGCCGCACCGTCGCGACCGCAGTCGCCAACCGGCTGGAGGAGATCAACGCCTCACTGCCGCCAGACGTAATCGTCCAGCCTGTGCTGAACCGTACGGCGCTGGTGAACTCGACCATCAAGACGGTCGCCAAGAATCTGGGCGAAGGCGCGGTCCTTGTCATCGTGGTGCTGTTTCTGCTGCTCGGCAACTTCCGTGCCGCGCTGATCGCCGCCGTCATCATCCCGGTGACCATGATGCTGACCGGCTTTGGCATGTTGCGTGCCGGGGTGTCAGCGAACCTCATGAGCCTTGGCGCGCTCGACTTTGGCCTCATTGTCGATGGCGCCGTCATCATCGTCGAAAATGCCCTGCGACGCATGGCTGAGCATCAGCATCACGAAGGGCGTCTGCTCACCGTGAAGGAACGGCTGGATACGGTCGCTTCTGCTGCCCGGGAGATGATCAAGCCGTCGGTCTATGGCCAGGCGATCATCATCCTCGTTTATGTGCCGCTCCTCACCCTGACCGGTGTCGAGGGCAAGACCTTCGTGCCGATGGCGCTTACCGTCATCATCGCGCTGGTCTGCGCCTTCATCCTCTCCCTGACCTTTGTTCCCGCCGCGATCGCCCTGTGGCTATCCAAGCGGATCGAAGAGAAGGAAGGACGGATCATGAGCTGGCTCAAGGCCCGCTACGAACCCGGTCTCGACCGGGCGATGAAGCGGCCTGTAGTCACTGTCGGCGCTGGTGTCGGTGGTTTCGTTCTCGCGATCCTGGCCTTCATGTCGCTGGGACAGGTTTTCCTGCCGCAGCTCGATGAGGGCGACCTGTTGATCCAAGCCCTGCGTATTCCGGCGACGTCGGTGCAGCAGAGCCAGGCGATGCAGGTGCCGATCGAGCAGATGATGTCGAAGCAGCCGGAGGTGAAGTTCGTCTTCTCCAAGACCGGTACGGCCGAACTGGCATCCGACCCGATGCCGCCCAACGCCACTGATATGTTCGTCATCCTCAAGGACCGGAAGGAATGGCCGGACCCCAGCCTGAAGAAGGAGGAACTCATCTCTCGGATCGAGGGGGAACTCGCCAAATTCCCGGGCAACGCCTACGAGATCACCCAGCCGATCCAGATGCGCTTCAACGAGCTCATCGCCGGCGTGCGCGGTGATATTGCGGTCAAGGTCTTCGGGGACGACTTCAACTCGATGAACGCGACGGCGGAGAAGATCGCCAGCGTCCTGCGCCGCACGCAGGGGGCTGCCGACGTGAAAGTCGAGCAGACCACGGGCCTTCCGATGCTCGACATTCGGGTGAATCGCGACGCCATGGCCCGCCTCGGCGTTACCGCTCAGGACGTGCAGGACATCGTGAACGCAACGCTGGGCGGCCAGCAGTCGGGCATGATCTTCGAAGGCGACCGCCGTTTCCCGGTGGTGATCCGTCTTTCCGAAGATCAGCGTGGTGACATCTCGCTGCTCAGTCAGGTCCAGGTGCCGACCCCGAGCGGCCAGTTTGTTCCGCTGGCCAGCGTTGCGGATATCCGCGTCGTCGACGGTCCAAACCAGATCAGCCGTGAAAACGGCAAGCGTCGTGTCGTTGTCCAGGCGAACGTGCGTGGCCGTGACGTTGGCGGCGTGGTCGCAGATGCGCAGGCTGCCATTGGTAAGGAAGTGCGTCTTCCTCCAGGCAGCTATCTCGAATGGGGTGGCCAGTTCGAGAATCTGGCATCGGCTCAGGAACGCCTGCAACTGGTGATCCCGGCCTGCTTTGTCCTGATCCTGCTGCTCCTCTATGGAGCGTTGGGGTCGGTCCGTGATGCAGCGATCGTGTTCACCGGCGTTCCGCTCGCTCTGGTGGGTGGCGTGCTGGCCCTCTTCTTGCGGGGCATGGACTTCTCCATCTCCGCAGCGGTCGGGTTCATTGCGCTGTCCGGCATCGCGGTCTTGAACGGCCTCGTCATGGTGTCCTCCATTCAGGATCTCATGCGAACCGGCATGGAGCGCGCCGAAGCCGCTCGGGTGGGCGCGCTTCAGCGTCTGAGGCCGGTGGTCATGACGGCGCTGGTTGCGAGCCTTGGCTTCGTGCCGATGGCCCTGGGCAGTGGTGCTGGCGCCGAAGTCCAGAAGCCGCTGGCGACGGTCGTAATCGGCGGCCTGATCTCCGCGACGCTCCTGACCCTGTTCGTCCTGCCGACGCTCTATGCGCGATACGGCCGCACGACGATGGTCGAGGAGGATGATCCAGAGATCGAGGTCTCCCCGTCTGTTCAACCGCAGCACTGATGTGACGGGAGGGCAGCAACTGCCCTCCCGCCTCTTCCTGATCGAAGGAAAGGATCAGACCGATGAGAGAGGAAACCATATTCAGTCCTCAGATCTCGCGTTTGCGGGCGTGGACGCTGTTGGCCGACCTCAATCGCTATGAAGCATGGCATCCCCACTATCGCTTTGGCGCGGGGGTCGTCGAACTTGGGAACAAGATCGACATGACCTGGACGCTGATGGGCAAGCAGGCATCGCTGGAAGCCAGAATTGTAGCCAATGATAAGCCCGATATCATCCGCTGGAGAGCAGCCACATTGCCGCTTTTCAGCATCGAAGAGGGGTATGAAATTTATGAGGATGAAACCGGTCTGCATGTCCGGCACAGCTTCGAATGCAAGGGCATCCTTGGATTGTTGGCACGCCCGCTAGCCACAGGCCTTCGCCGTCAAATGAGAACGCAGGATGCGAGTTTCATGGCGGCGGTGAAGCGCACGATCCGCGCAGTCTCTCCAGCCAATCGCCACAAGCGGCGCTCGCTCAGCGTGATCAAGGGCAGGGGGAAGAGCGATGGATGAAGCAACGAGCGGCGTCAATCAGCGCTTGGAGCGTAACACGCTCTGGATCGTGCTGATCCTCAACGTCCTCATATCTGCAGCCTTCTTCATCGTTGGCTTTACTGGAGATTCCAGCGCTCTCATCGCCAATGGCGTCGACAATCTGTCGGATGCGCTCGTTTATGCGCTGAGCCTTGTAGCCCTGAGCCGAGGCGTCACGTGGAAGAGCCGAGCGGCAATGTTCTCAGGCTCCATGCTGCTGGTCTTCGCAGTCGGCATCCTCATCGACGTCGGTCGTCGATATGTCTACGGCAGCGAGCCCATTGGCACGGCCATGATGGCGATGTCGGCTGTGGCAGCCATCGTAAACTTCATCTGCCTAAGGCTGCTGCAACGGCTTGAGCAGCCCGACGTCAACATGCGCGCAGCTACAACCTTTAGCTTCAACGACTTCATTTCGAATGGCGGCATTTTGATCGCCGGCGTGCTGGTTTGGTGGCTCGGCACAAACTGGCCGGATCTTCTCGTCGGCGTCGCCACTGCGCTGATCGCCATCAAGGGCGGGGTCGAGATCCTGAAGGATGCTCGTAGCGAAATTCGGGAGGCCAAGGGCCGCCCAGAAATCAAGGAGGCCTGAAATGACAACTCGTACTTCTCCGCAAGGACTTCCCTGTCCGGTCTGCAAGGTCGACCTGCTCATGAGCGAGCGGCAGGGCATCGAGATCGACTATTGCCCTCAATGTCGTGGCGTCTGGCTCGACCGCGGTGAACTCGACAAGATCATCGAACGCAGCATCAGCGAAACTCAGCCGACCGAACGGCGTGAAGGCACGCTTGGTGTGTTCGGCTCAAAGCATGGAAGCGATCGTGGCGACAGCCACGGATCTCGGGGCGGCCACCATGGTCGTCGCAAGGGCTTCCTGCGCGATCTCTTCGACTGACAACCAGCTTGGCCGCCGCACCTACCCCCTGTGTGCGAGAACGGCCCGCGTCATGGGCGGCATCCCTCGCCGCCCATGACGACAGTTTCTTCCTCCTGATCCGGGAAACAACATGCGCCTGAAACAATATCGTTTGAGCCGTCTCTCCCTGACCGTAGGAGGCCTGATGCTCAGCCTGATGGGATGTCAGCAGAATGGTGGCGGCGATGAAAGCCGTCATGATCGCAATTCCATTCCCACGCTCGTTGGGGAGCATCTCTACGCATGTGAGGATGGAACGCAGCTGGACGGCGATTTCCTGGTCGATGGGCTGACCCTCGATCTGGCGATCCTGCCGAACCAGAAGCCGATCCGTCTGACTGCGCCCGACACGGGCCTGACCTATGTCGGCGATAAGCTCAATGTCAGCCTGACCGGCGTCGACACGTTGAAGCTAGTACGCGCCGATCAAAAACCGCTGATCTGCAGGAGAACCCGGACGATCAGCAAGCAGGGACGCCTGCATCCACCCTGATGGCAACTGTTTTTACCGAAGATAGCGTGTCCCAACCAGGATGATGGTCATGATTCAAAAACTCCGCCTTGATGTCCCCCTGCTGCTCCCCGAAGTCACCGACACGGCTGATGGCTGCGTTTCGCGCCTGATATCCTTGATCGAAAGCCGTCCCGGTGTTTCTGAAGTGCATGTCACGAAGGAACCAGCCGGCACACTGCCGCAGCTGTGCATCCACTATGATCCGGACGCGATCTCTCTTCCTCGTATCCGGGAGCTGGCGAAGGCGGCGGGGACGCAGATCGCAGAGCGCATCGGCCATGCGGTGTGGGAGGTCGACGGCATTGGCCATCAAAGGCGTGCCAGGTCTATTGGCGAAACGCTTCGCGCGCTGCCAGGCGTGCTCGAAGCCGAGGCCATTCTTCCCGGGACGGTGCGGGTTGAGTTTGATCGCACGATCACGTCGGAGGATGGCATTCTCACGGGGCTTCGCGATGCCGGTGTAACACCCAAGGCACTCGCGGCTTCCGGAAAGAAGCCCGTGGCGCACGACCACGACAAGGATCACGATCACCCGGCTGTCGAGAAGCACGACCACGATCATGGGCATGGCGGACTGCTTGGGCCCAACACCGAGCTGATCTTCGCTCTTGCCTGCGGCGGCGCGCTGGGGGTGGGCTACCTCATCGAGACGTTCGTGACGGCCCCCGCCTGGGTGCCGTTCGCTCTCTTCATCGCGGCTTATGTGTTCGGCGGCTTCTACACCGTGCGTGAGGCTATCGAAAATCTGCGCCAGAAGCGCTTCGAGATCGATACACTGATGCTGGTGGCAGCCGCTGGTGCGGCGGCGCTAGGCGCTTGGGCCGAAGGTGCCTTGTTGCTGTTTCTCTTCAGTTTGGGGCATGCACTCGAGCATTACGCCATGGGCCGCGCCAAGCGTGCGATCGAAGCTCTGGCCGAGTTGGCGCCGCGAACGGCCACCGTTCGGCGCATGGATGGTGGCTCCAGTGTCGTGCCGGTCGAGGAACTGGTCCTTGGTGATGTCGTCATCATCAAGCCGGACGAGCGCATCGCCGCCGATGGCTTCGTCATCAAGGGCAATTCTGCGGTCAATCAAGCGCCTGTCACTGGCGAAAGCATCCCGGTCGACAAGGAGCCGGTCGAAAGCGCGGACTCTGCTCGGGCCAATCCTGATCGCGTCGCTGCAGCCAGCAGGGTCTTCGCCGGCACGATCAACGGCAGCGGCCTCATCGAGATCGAAGTCACGCGCCTATCGAACGAGAGCACGCTCGCCAAGGTCGTGAAGATGGTCAGCGAGGCGGAGACGCAGAAGTCGCCGACCCAGCGGTTCACTGATCGCTTCGAGCGCTTCTTCGTGCCTGCCGTTCTTGTCTTGGCATTCCTGCTTCTATTCGCATGGGTCGTCGTCGATGAGCCATTCCGCGACAGTTTCTATAGGGCGATGGCCGTCCTTGTGGCCGCCAGCCCCTGCGCGCTGGCCATCGCGACGCCGAGCGCCGTGCTGTCGGGTGTCGCCCGTGCCGCGCGGGGCGGCGTCCTGGTAAAGGGCGGTGCGCCGCTCGAATTGCTGGGATCGCTCGATGCCATCGCGTTCGACAAGACCGGCACGCTGACGATGGGCGAGCCGCGCATCCAGCAGATCATCCCGGCGCCTGGCGTCACCAGGGAAGAACTGATGGCGCTGGCGGTGGCTGTAGAAAGCCTCAGCGACCATCCCTTGGCCCAGGCAATTGCGCGAGATGGGCGCGAGCATATTGGCGATCATCCAGTTCCGGAGGCTGAAAATCTGAAAAGCCTCACGGGTCGCGGCATCTCGGCTCTTGTCGGTGAGGACGAAGTTCTCATTGGCAAGGCCGAGATGTTCCGCAGCGACGGCATCGCCCCGCTGTCCACCGAGATGGATGCTGCGATCAAGACGCTGCGGGAGGCAGGACAGACCAGCATGGTCGTGCGCAGCGGCTCGCGGGATATGGGGGCTATCGGTCTTCTGGATACGCCGCGCGAAGCAGCCCGCGCGGCGCTGGAACGCCTGCGCGAGATCGGTATCAAGCGGATGATCATGATCTCGGGCGATCACCAGCGTGTGGCTGATGCCATAGGCAAGCAGGTCGGGATCGATGAAGCCTGGGGCGATCTCATGCCTGAAGACAAGGTCGAGGCCATCAAGAAGCTGCGTGCCGAAACCAAGGTCGCCATGGTCGGTGACGGCGTGAACGACGCGCCAGCGATGGCGACCGCAACCGTGGGTATCGCCATGGGCGCGGCCGGCTCAGATGTTGCTTTGGAGACAGCCGATGTGGCGCTCATGGCCGACAATCTGTCGCACCTGCCGTTTGCGGTGGGCCTCAGCCGGAGCACGCGCTGGGTTATCAGGCAGAATGTGTTCGTCAGCCTGGGTGTCGTCGCCTTCCTCGTACCGGCGACCATCCTGGGTCTTGGCATCGGACCGGCTGTCGCCCTTCACGAGGGATCCACCTTGCTGGTGGTCATCAACGCGCTGCGGCTTCTGGCATATCGGGATCCGGTCCGTGCTTGAACAGGATGCGGGTCGCCATCGAGACGCGACGTGAGGATCGGAAAATTCGACGCCATCTTTGTCGGGACAGGCATATTGATATGCGTCGCTCTCGCTGTGGTGGGAGTGTGGGCGATGTCCGGCGGACTGCACGCACCACTTAATGATCCACCCGCCACGAAGCGTATGCACTTCACGATCCAGCCGGGGGAAACGCAGCGGGTAGCAGCCTATGTGGCCGGGGAGGGAACCGTACGGTTCGTAAGCGAAAGTCGCGGCGCAAAGGTCCGCTATCGCCTTCGCCTGGAAGATGGGCACCAAGGTTCAATTCTTGCCGACACAATTGCATCGGGCGCTCAGCGCGGGGAATTACGCCCCCAGCATGGCAGCTTGTACGAATGGTCTTGGAACAACCTATCGCCCGAGCCGGTGCATATCGGCTTTTTTGCCGAGGGCAATTTCGACATCCTGAACCGAACAGGCGCTCGTCAGCCTGAATCCTTGGTGGCCCCCTGATTTTAAGAATTGGGCGCTACACTTCTCACATCATAGACAATGGAGCACCGCGATGATCGTCGGAGCGCGTCCCCGCCTGCAGCAGATCATACTCGAAATCTGGAAGCCGCTGACCATCCTGTTCGCTTGGGATGTGGCGGTCACCATTTTCCATCGGTTCATGCCGATCAAGGAGCCCGCGCTGCCGGTCGCGCTGTTCGGCACGGCCATCGCCTTGTTTCTCGGGTTCCGGACGAACGCCGCTTACGCCCGCTGGTGGGAGGCGCGCACCTTATGGGGCGCTTTGATCAACGCATCGCGCAGCATCGCCCGTTTGTGTCGCAATGTATTGCCGGCTGGCCCGGAAGCGGAAGCTATTGTGCTGCGGCAGATCTCTTTCGCGCACGCGATGCGGTGCCGGCTGCGGGGGCAGGATCCGACAGAGGATATTGAGCGGCTGGCGGGCAAGGAGGCCGCCGAAGTGGCTGCCGAGCGTACGAACCGCCCCAATGCGTTGCTCGAGGACATGTCTCGCATCGTGTCTGGAGCGCGGGCTGATGGGAAGATCGACACCATCCAGCAGTCCCTGTTCGAACGAGTGATGATCGACATCGCCAATGCCCAGGGTGGCATGGAGCGGATCAAGAACACGCCGCTGCCCAGCGGCTTCGAGTTCATGCCGAACTTCTTCACGCGGCTGTTCTGCGTGCTGTTACCGATCTCGTTGGTAGAGACGCTGGATCTCTACACACCGATAGGATCGACCTTGATCGGGATGATCTTCCTGGCTGCGTTGCGGATCGGGCAGGATCTGACGGACCCGTTTGCCAACACCGTCCATGACGTGCCGCTATCAACGATGTGTAGGACGATCGAAATCGACCTTTTGGAGTCTCTGGGGAGGAAGAGCCCGGGGCCGCTTCCTCCTGTGGCGGGAACGCAGTGGTAGGGTAGGGTGTCCGGCGTCAGCACCAATGGCACAGATTTGAGGTTGTAAATTAAGGAGGGTTTGGGCTTCGTCGTAGTGACGAAGGAACGAAGATGAAGCCCAAACCCTCCTTGAAGAAATCGGTGACGAAGGCTCCTGCTGAGCGGGTGGTGAAGGATATCCGGCGTGCGACCCGTCGGCACTTCTCGGCTGAGGACAAGATCCGGATCGTGCTGGATGGCCTGCGCGGCGAGGACAGCATCGCCGAGCTGTGCCGCAAGGAAGGCATTGCTCAAAGCCTGTACTACACCTGGTCGAAGGAGTTCATGGAAGCGGGCAAGCGCCGTCTGGCTGGTGATACGGCACGGGCCGCAACCACCGGCGAAGTGCAGGATCTGCGTCGCGAAGCCCGGAACCTGAAGGAATGCGTGGCCGATCTGACGCTGGAAAACCGGCTGCTTAAAAAAAGCATGATCGCGGATGGGGGCGACGACGAATGAGGTATCCCGCGTCCGAGAAGCTCGAGATCATTCGGATCGTCGAGCAGTCGCACCTGCCCGCCAAGCATACGCTGGACCAACTCGGCATTGCCCGTCGGACCTTCTATCGCTGGTATGATCGCTTCGTCGAAGGCGGGCCAGAGGCGCTGGAAGATCGACCATCGGCACCGAGCCGGGTGTGGAACCGCATCGGCGACGATATCCAGCATCAGATCGTCGAGATGGCGCTGGATTACAGCGAGTTGTCGCCGCGCGAACTGGCGGTGCGCTTCACCGACGAGAAACGGTACTTCGTGTCAGAAGCCACGGTTTACCGTCTGTTGAAGGCCCATGATCTGATCACCAGTCCCGCCTATGTCGTGATCAAGGCGGCCGATGCGTTCCACACCAAGACCACCCGGGTGAACGAGATGTGGCAAACCGACTTCACCTACTTCAAGATCATCGGGTGGGGCTGGATGTACCTGTCGACCGTGCTCGACGACTTCTCGCGCTACATCATCGCCTGGAAGCTGTGCACCAATATGCGGGCCGAGGATGTCACCGACACGCTGGACCTCGCCCTTAAGGCTTCCGGCTGCGACAGCGCCACCGTGCTGCACAAGCCTCGGCTGCTGTCGGATAATGGCCCGAGCTATATTGCCGGCGAGTTGGCCGAATACATCGAGGCCAACAAGATGAGCCATGTGCGCGGCGCTCCGATGCATCCCCAGACCCAAGGCAAGATCGAACGCTGGCATCAGACCCTCAAGAATCGCATCCTGCTGGAAAACTACTTCCTACCCGGCGACCTTGAGGCCCAGATCAAGGCCTTCGTCGAGCTCTACAACAACCAGCGTTACCACGAGAGCCTGAACAACGTAACGCCCGCCGACGCCTACTTCGGCAGGGCGCCAGCCATCATCAAACAGCGTGAAAGGATCAAGCGACAGACCATCGAACATCGGCGCTTGCTGCACCGCAAGCTCGCCGCCTAATATTAACCCCAAGACGAGGCCCGCACTCCGTTAATTTACGCCGCGAGTTGTGCCAAATGTTCCGACGACGGACAGGATGTGCGTCTTCTATATCTGGCTCGTCGCATAGCATTCGCATGTAGGTTGCGACTGCCTGATTAGGTGTCCCATATTCTTTACGGCTGATGCCGGCAGCTTCAAGCACATCCGGGTCAACTTCATATGGGCTTGGAAGCTCAGCATTCAAAAATGGGTGGCGTACGGGAGGAACTGAATTTTGTGGTTGGTCTGCCCGGGTACGGGAGAGGTAAATGTTGGGTGGTCTGTCGTATAGGATATCGCCATTTTCATCCGGTTTGGACCGGAGAAAATCGCGAAGGGTTACGTGCTGCCAATTTCGGGCAGGCGCAGAGAACCAGTGCTCACCGGGTATCGTTCTGCCGACAAAAGCTCCAGTTCCGTAGTACGTAATTTCAGCTTCGTGCTGCTTGCGGGTCTCACTTTTTATCCGATGGGGAATGTTTTCTATCAGGTCGCGCAGTCGATTGCCTTCGTTGGTGATGATTTGCCTTCTTTCTTCCTTGAGAAGGGCAATGCGTTCGGGCTCCAACTGATGCGCGATCCAGACGCGGGGGGCATCGGAAAGGATCGCCTGTCGCAGATCTTGGCCCGAAGTTGTCTCGAAATCATAGTCAGCGACGTCGATCTCGATGCATGACTGGATACGCTGGCGGAGAAGCTCTGCCTTGGCTTCGTCAACCGCGTGGTAAACCTTGATCTCGACATTCAGGCGTCCATCGGGATGATATAATACGATGTCAGGCCTGATGCCGTCCTGCCACTCTTCCAACGTAACGGCATGGTATTTCCACTCCGTCTCAAAGTCGCGTGCTATGTCCAGATATTCGACATGGTGCAGAGGAAGTCCGACAGTACGGGCCTCTTCGATTACCATCTTCGACCACAGGTGAAGGCTTGTTTCGAGGCCGGATGTGCATTCGTCATGCGAAACATGTGCAAAGTGACCGCGCCGAGTTATGATTTTGTCGCTACCCTTACGGGTATGCGGGACGGTTTCTGCAACGTGGCGCATTTCGGATTGGCAGCCGGCGCAGATAAATGGCGCTTGGGTTTTAGAAGCGTCATCGATGTGAACGACCTTGCCGGTTGATTTCACAAGAGCGAAGGGATGTTTCAGCATTTTGAACCATGGACAGATCTATTGTGGCGAGGCGTCCAATGGATGAATTTCCTTTGTCGCCGTGGAGCGCGCACAAAGTTCCTACGTTCTTTTTATCTCTTCCTCTCCTGCCGACCCAAGCCATTTGGAACAGTCAGAGTGAACCGCGACTCTTGTGAAGGCTTTCTGTCTGGGCCCGTGGTTATGGATATTCCGATCGCGTGTTCCTAAAAATTTATCCCACATTTCCACGATTCGAGAAAATGTGGGATAAATCGCGATATTCCTGTCGGTTATGCCACTGTCGCGACTTCGACGGTAAGGTGCTGGAGCTCGTGAACGGGCACCAGGCGCCGCCGGATTTCCGTCGCATCTACACCCGGATGGGCAGACACGCCGACGATCGCGGAGTGTGCTTCAGGGCCGATCTTCCACACGTGCAGATCCGTGATCCGGGCATCGCCAGTCGTCTCGACCAACTCGCGGACTTCATCGGCCACGTGGCGATCGGTGCGATCCAGGAGAATGGCGGCCGTGTCGCGCATCAGTGACCATGACCAGCGTGCAATCACAACGGCACCGACAATGCCCATGATGGGATCCATCCATACCCAGCCCAGATAGCGACCGGCCAGAAGTGCGGCGATCGCCAACACCGATGTCAGGGCATCGGCCAGAACATGCATGTAGGCAGAACGCAGATTGTTGTCGCCACCATGGCTGTGACCATGGTGATGCCCGTGATCATGGTGATGACCATGGTCGTGCCCATGACCACCAGATAGAAGGAAGGCCGACGCTATGTTCACGAGCAGTCCGAGGATTGCGATCCATGTGGCTTCCGCGAAGGCGACGTTGATAGGCTCAAACAGCCGCATGACGGACTCAACGCCGATAGCGAGGGCGATGATGCCCAGGACGAGGGCCGATGCGAAGCCGGCGAGATCCCCGACTTTCCCGGTGCCGAAGCTGAAGTCGCCGTTATGAGCATTGCGTTTCGCGTAGGCATAAGCCGCGGCTGCAACACCAAGCGCTCCGGCATGGGTGGCCATATGGAAGCCGTCAGCCAGTAGGGCCATCGATCCAGTAGTGTAACCAGCGACAATCTCTGCCACCATCATGAGGGCGGTGAGCACCACGACCCAGAGTGTCCGGCGGGCATTGTCGTCATGGCTGGCGGCCAGGAACATATGTTCGTGCGTCAGGTGGCCGGTGTCGGCCAGCACGGCGGTCTTGGTACTCACTTGCTGTACCTCCGGATGATCGTGACGAGGTCCTCTGCGCCTTGCTGGCGTTCTTCGGGCGACAGACCGTCGCGTGCGACATGGGCCTCCAGATGTTCGACGATGATCTCATCGAGAAGGCCATTCACGGCGCCGCGAACGGCTGCGACCAGATGGAGGACTTCGGTGCAATTCGCATTGCCGCCAAGCGCGCGCTCTACTGCGCCAACCTGGCCCGCGATGCGCTTGATTCGCCCGAGTAGCGCGTCTCGGTTTTCATTGATGTGGGCCATTTTTCCCTCGGTAGCCTCAGTGTCATGCAGCAAATTGCTGCTGGTAGGATGATGCTCTATAGGGTAGGGGGGTATGGTATTCAATCAAATTCAGTGGAATGATTTGTGCGCTCGCCTTGCATTGACCTTTGTGGTTTCGACGCCTCGTCCGGCTGGTGCCGCGGTTGCGGCCGTTCTCGTGAGGAAGTGCGTCGTTGGCGCAATCTGCGCCCGGGCGAGGCGCGTAAGGTTGCTGCGGATTTACCGCAGCGCCTGTCCAAGCTGCGCGCAAAGGGCCTGACGAATGATCGCACCGACGACTGACCAGCCTTTCGGCTGATGTCGTCGGTGCGATGGGTGGCAAGCGGAAGCTGTTAGCCAGGCGCGACCTTCAACTGGTGATCGTCTCCGTATCGAATGCGGCAGGAATAGCCATGGCCGCACTCGGTGTGCATCTGCGATACAGCGGCTTTCGTTAGCCGCTGTATCTGGCCACTATCTTCGATTTCGATCCGTTCAACCGATTGGAAGTCGAAAGGTGCGACCGGCACATTTTCCCGACCCTGCTTGATGAGTACCCCGTAGTGCGCCGTGCCTTTGAAATAGGTCACCCGGATGTCATGGGAGCTTTCGTTCTTCCATCTGGGATGGACGGGACCGCATGCGGACAAGCATAGGGCCAAGGCGGTCAGTAAGATCGTCGGTTTCATGGTCTCAATTTCTTGCGGGATTGCTGTTCCTAACAAATCCGCCCTAACCGGGCATGAATGCCTAACCCTCAGGGGCGACGCGATCTGGTCGCATCAGCGCCATGTTCACCACATCGATCCAGTTCCCGCCCATGAAGAGCGCGTTGCGTGAGGTGCCCTCTTCGACAAAACCCAGCCGATGGTACAGCCGCCGTGCGGGTTCGTTATGGGCGAAGACGTTCAGTTCGAGCCTGCTCAGGTTGAGATCACGCCAGCAATATTCAATGGCGACTGCCATCGCGTCTGCTGCCAAGCCTTTGCCGCGGTCTTCGACCTCACCGATGCGGATGCCGATAAGGGCCGATCGATGGATGGCGTGGATTTTGTGGATTTGGATGAATCCCACAATGTGCGGAGCGTCCTGCACGCGAATAGCGAAGAAGACGCGTGAGGCGTCCTGATCGGCATTTAGCCAGAATGCTTCCTGATGCTGCCAGTTAAGCGGTCGGTAGGGTTCATTCAGGCGAGCGTCGTCGGCATTGTCCATCCAGCGGAACAGGCGCTCGAGATCGACAGGGAAAATGGGGCCGAGGGCCACGGTGTTGCCAAAGAGCATATTGGGTCTTTCATGATGTGCAGATGGCCGCGCGGATGGCGACCGAAGAGGAAGCTCGATCAGACTGGCTGGGGGCTAAGGCGCCTGAGCCACCATGTTCGGATGGCCCGCTCCGCAGGTGCCTCGATGCTGTGGTGCAGGAGGGCTGCCAGACCAAGCATCGTTGCCGACGTGACGATGACCCCCGCGAAGGGGCCTATCTGTGCGCGGTCGATTGCCCGGAGCAGCACGAAGCCGGCGTGATGGTGGATGAGATACAGCGGGTAGCTGAGAGCGCCGAGATACAGCAGAATAGGATGAGTGATCGCGGACAGGCGGCCGTTGATGGCCAGCCAGAGCATCACCTGAATTCCGACCCCGGCGATCAGGAAGGCGGCGCCGCCATTGAAGCCCAGTATCGCCAGCGCCATCGCGAAATAGGGAAGTTGGTCGAGATAGCGCCGTTGTGCTGACCACGCTCTGTAGGTGAGCACACCAATGGCGAAGAACGGGCTGTATTGGTTCACCAGGAGCATCTGTACCCGATACGGCGCTATCTCGGAGACGGAGGCGATCGCGCCAACTGCCATCCAACCAGCAAGCAGGTACTCGATGCGCACCCGCTTGCGCGCCATCCATGCGAGGGCCGCGCATATGTAGAAGGCGAGCTCGACGGTCAGCGTCCAGTACACGCCATCTACAGACGGGACGAAGAAGAAGCCTTGCAACATGGTTAGGTTGATCATGACCGTTTCGAATTCCGCCTGTAGCCGTTCGGTCCCGCTCCATTGCACGACCAGCGTCGTGATCAGCACCGCCGCCCAATAGGCTGGGAAGAGCCGGGCAACACGCTTGATGGTGAAGTCGGCGATGCCCACGGTGTTTTCCAGCGTGCGACTGATCACGAAACCGGAGATGCCGAAGAACAGGAAGACGCCATAGCCTCCGGCATCGAACCTCACGCCGATGCTGCGGCGCTCGGGAAAGAAGTCGGGATAGATCGAGGTGTAGTGGAACAGCATCACGCTGATCGCCGCGATCCCGCGCAGGGCGTCGAGTTCCTTCAGCCTGTTTCTGAACGGGCCGCTGACCGGTTGCTGTTCAAGCCGATCAGGACGCACGTTGACCTTCTGTTTTTCAACGAGGGTCATGACGGCCCCCCTTGAAAATCTTCCCGACCATGTTGCGGATGTCTTGATAGAATGGGCCGGTATCGTCCTTGTCAAAGACGTAGTAGCGCATGTTCGGGCGCACGAAGTCCGCGAGGTAGGATCGCAGCTCCTGCAGGCGGCTATATTCAGCGACGCGCTCATTAACGCGAGAGCGCCTGATGAGCAGGCGCATGAGCCGCTTGGTTTCCGGAATCATATAGCGTGCCTGAATTATGTCTTGCCGGCCCACCGGCGCGTCAACGACCTGGCCCAGGACCGAACGTCGATAGGCTTCCCAGGCGAAGAGGGTGTCACAATGGCGAGTGAGCGGGAGGCTGCCCCAATAGCGGCCGTTTACTTCCATGAGCCAATAGCGCTTCCGTGCCGCGTCATAGCGATACTCGACCATGGCGGGGCCCTCCCACTCCAATTCCTGAAGCAGGCGCTCCGACAATTTCATCTGGGCTTGATGCTGATGGAGTGGCTCGTTGTAGCAGAGCGTCGACACCCCGCCTTCTGGCGGCCATTCATGAAGGCGCACATGCTGAAAGCGCAGGGTCGCGCGATCACGCCTCATGTAGAGCATTTGGCCAAGCCCCACGCCATCGCAATAGGACTGGATCAGGGGCCAGCGGCCTATTGTTTGGAAGCGATCAAGCAAGCGGTCGAGTTGGCCGGCATTGCTGACGAACTCTGCCTTCTCCCATTTGAGGCCAGCCTCTTCGAGAAGGGGGAGGATGTCATTTGGGTTGTCCCACTTGGCGATAGCGGGGAAGGTCTGCTCAGCGATCCGCGCGGCGAAATCTTCGCCGGCTCGAGGTTGCCATGTCTGCGGCACGTCGAACCCGAGCTTTCTGGCTGCGCTCAGTGTGTCGCTCTTGCTGAGCGCCCGCTGCAATTGCTCCAAGCGGGGCGTCAGAACCTGGCACTTGCCGATGTACTTTGGTCCTGACGCCAGTTGCAGCAAATCGGTTTCGGACACAGCAAATAGTGCCATCGCGCCCGTGCGACGTACGATGTCGGGCATCCAGGACATGATTGGCCCGGCCGGACGGATGATGGCTTGCGAGCAATGTCGTGAGGCTGCAGCCATTGAGGTTGCGGCCGTACCGACGCCGATGACCGGCACGTCCTTTTGGCCGAGTTCACGGATGATGCTGAGATTGATCGCGCTATCGAGCCCGAGCACGATAGCAGGTGGGTGCGGACGCAAAGGACGCCCGCCAGAATGCGGTGTTACCACAGAAGATGCCTTTCGAACGTGCCGAAGGCAGCGGCGGACGTAAAGCATCACAGCCGCTGTCAGACTGGCAGGTCAGACCAATCGGAAGGTCGGGCGCCCTGCGAAAAGGGCGCTGCGGCATCAGGCGGAGGGCGGCTCTAGCAGCGGAGGGGAGGGGACGATCGTCAGCTGTTGGTCATCAGACCGACGGAACTGACGCTTGAGAATACGGCGGTGCCGGTCGCCTACACCAGCTATCCTGACGTCGTCTGCTGATCCGTGCGTGTGATGACCGGTGTGACGGTGAGAACCGTCAGGAAGTTCGTCCGTCTGCCCATCAACCAGATCCGCCGGCTCAGTGTGCGCCTTACCTACTGGATCGGTATGGGTATATTCGTAATGATGTCCCTGAAGCGGCGCGTGCGGCAGGGCGGCTCCAGCCGCTCCTTGAGCGAGGATCGCCAGAACTGTCAGCATTATGCAGCGGATCAGCTGTGTCATGTCGCCTTGGCTCACATGCTCAGTTCGGGTTGCGCTCGGAGGCCTATAACAGAAATGGCGTTACAGATATCGTGAGATTGCCCGGAATTCTTCAACGGCCTTGGAGACGCCGCCGCTGTCTTGGCTATGGCTGAGACAATGATCGATATGATCGTTGATCAGGGTCTTCTTGGCGTTGACGATCGCACTTTCGACCGCTTGCAACTGCTGGGCGATCTCGACGCAGGGACGTCCTTCTTCGATCATTGTTACGATGCTGCGCAGGTGGCCGCCAGCACGGTTCAATCGCTTTATGATCGCAGGATGCGTCTCGTGCTGATGATCGGCCATGCAGAATCGACTCCAAGAATGAGGCTTGCAGTATCCTCCCCGGGGGGATACTGCAAGCCTCATTCATATCCCCCCGGGGAGGATGATTCGTGATGAGGTCATGCAATGCTTTCGGTGTTGAGCAATCGGACATACCGTCACCTGTTCCTGGCGCAGGTGGTGGCTTTGGTCGGAACCGGGCTGGCTACGGTCGCGCTGGGGCTGCTCGCCTATGACATTGCCGGCGGATCGGCAGGCGCAGTGCTGGGGACCGCGCTGGCCATCAAGATGATCGCCTATATTGGTGTGGCTCCCGTCGTAGGCGCCTTTGCCGACAGGCTGCCGCGTCGCGCCTTTCTCGTCACGATGGATGTGCTGCGCGCCGCCGTCGCGATCTGCCTGCCGTTCGTCAGCGAGATCTGGCAGATCTACGTCCTGATCTTCGTGCTTCAGTCTGCATCGGCAGCGTTCACGCCCACTTTTCAGGCGACCATTCCCGATGTCCTGCCGGAAGAGCGCGACTATACCAAGGCGCTCGCCCTGTCGCGGCTGGCTTATGATATGGAAAGCCTGACGAGCCCGATGCTCGCGGCTGCCTTGCTGACTGTCATCAACTTCCACTGGTTATTCTCGGGCACGGCGGTCGGTTTCGTCGGTTCGGCCATTCTGGTCCTGTCGACCACCTTGCCTCGAGCGCTCAACCGTAAGGAGGTGCGCACTGGCATTTATGCCAAGACCACCAGGGGCATGCGGATTTACCTCAAGACGCCACGGCTGCGCGGCCTTCTCGCTTTGACCTTTGCTTCGGCGGCGGCGAGTTCGATGGTGATCGTCAACACTGTTGTCATTGTGCGGGACCAGCTTGGCCTTGGCCAGCGGGACGTTGCCTTCACGCTGGCAGCCTTTGGTGGAGGCTCTATCCTCGCTGCGCTGGGGTTGCCCCGTATTCTCGACCGCATATCCGACCGCTCGATCATGATCACTGCCGCAGCAGTGCTGGCTTGGGGGCTTGCGATCATGGGTGCCCTCACGCACTGGTTCGGCAGTTCTTCCAACTATTGGTCCATACTGCTCGCGGGTTGGTTTGTCCTGGGTATGGCCTATTCGATGAGTGTCACCCCGTCGGGGCGGCTACTGAAAAGGTCGGCCAATGCGGAAGATCGGCCTGCACTCTTTGCGGCGCAGTTCGCCCTGAGCCACGGAAGCTGGTTGATCTGCTATCCGCTTGCTGGCCAGCTTGGCGCGAGAGAAAATCAGGTAATGACGTTCATTGCCATGTCGATCATCGCGCATTTTGGTGTGATCGCTGCTTATTTGCTGTGGCCGAGCGCGGATCCTGACGAACTTCCGCATGATCACGTCGATCTTGATGCAGACCATCCCCACCTTCGGGACAAGCATGGCCAAAGCGCTGGCCACGCCTATGTGATCGACGATCTTCATCAGCATTGGCCAAGATCATGACTCGTTCTTTCGGTCGATCCGGCTTGCCGAGCGCATGTGACGAAGATAGCGTGCGCGCCATGCGAGCATTGCACTCATCCCGGCGTAACAGCACGGCGCTTATATGGCGTCGGCGCGTGTCGACGCTGTGCGGCCTGCTCGCTTTGTTGGGTGTGACCCTGCTGACCACTTGGCATGACACCCTACCTCAGGCGCATGCGGCCCAGCAGGTCGCGTCCAGCGTCGCCGATCACGATCATCACCATGACCGGCATGAGTCGAAGGACCAGCCTGACCTGGCAGACATGATGCACATTGCTGCACATGCCGCGCATCAGTCGACAGATCTCCCGTCGCAGCCCGTCATAGTTGCAGATGTTGCGCCGGTCGCTGGGCGTTGGGAGCTGTTCCACGCTGCCGCGTTGGGTTCCACGGGGCCAGCCTCTCTCTTGAGACCACCCGAGGTCTGATCCCTGGCGCGCATCTGCGCGCATCTTTTGATCAGACCTACGAGGGAATTACACAATGCAAGCCTTTCGAGGCCGGCTGCCGCGTATTGCGGTATCCGGCGCGGTCGTTGCGACCTGCCTTATGGCGGGTGGCACGGCTGCAAGCGCGCAAGTCGCGCCACCATTTGCCGAGCTTTTTCGGCAAACCAGCGAAGCGCCACGTCAATTGGAGCTCGAAGCCGAAGTAGATCGAGCCGAAGGATTGGCACGGCAGGCACGCGCATATCCCAATCCGACCGTGAGCGTCATGACGGAGAATGTGGGGGGGCAACGCCCTTACAACCGCTTCGGTCGTGCGGAAAACACGCTCCAGGTAAACCAGCCGCTTGAGCTTTTCGGAAAGCGCTCCGCTCGCATTGCGGCAGGCGAAGCAGGCGTGGTCGCTGCTCAGGCGCGTACGCGTGACGGCCGGCTGTCCTATGCATATGAACTGGCGCGTGCCTATGCTGGCGCTGAAGTCGCCGATCGCAGGATCGGGCTGGCTGAAGATGAACTGGAAGAAGCAGAAGCGGATCTTAAGGCCGCCCGCGCTCTGGTTGAAGCGGGCAAGGAAGCCCGGCTTCGCGGCCTTCAGGCTGAAACCGAAGTGAATTCGCTAAGGGCTGTCGTCGATACGGCCAAAGCAGAGCGGGTTGGCGCCTATTCCCGCCTGACTGCGCTCAGTGGTCAGTCGGTGTCTTATTCGACGCTTGCCGAACCCATGTTGGACCGGTTGGCGCCGATGAAGGGGCAGGGGCCCATCGACCCGACGCAGACGGCGCCGTATCTGGCAGCGAAAGCTGACGCAGAAGCCGCCGCGCGGCGGGTGACGTCCGCCAAGCGGCAGGCCATTCCTGATGTGACGGTGTCCGTCGGCGTTAGACGGCTTGAGGTCGATAACGCGAATGCTCTGCTGGCAGCTGTGAGCGTGCCATTCCCGCTCTTCGACAGGAACCGCGGCAACATCGACGCTGCGCAGGCCGAACTGCGCGGCGCGCAGGCACGGGAGGCGGCAACCCGGTTGGAGGCCGAGGCTGCAATCCAGGCTTCGCTTGCCCTAAACGAAGCGGCAGACGCCAGAGCAGCGGCTGCGGATAGAACGCTGTCCACGGCCGAAGAAAGTTACCGGCTTGCACGCATCGCCTATGAAGCGGGGAAGTCCCCGCTGATCGAATTGCTAGCTGCCCGCCATGGCCTGGGAGCTGCTCGCGGCGTGGTGCTCGATGCCCGCGCTGCCCAGTTCGATGCCCGCGCCAGCCTTGCACGGCTTGAGGGCCGCACCATCACCGGAGAACCCGTCCAATGAAGTCCGACAACACACTCTATGCCGGCGCTGCGGTCGGCCTCATTCTGGCGGCACTGGCCGGCTTCGGCGTTGCACGCATGACAGCGCCCAGCGCACCGGTGGCTGAGGAAAGCGCTGCGGAAGCAGAGGCCCAGCCTGCCGATACCTTGGAAATCACTGCGGACGGCATCAAGACCTCGGCAATCTCGGTTGAAGCTGTCTCCGGCTCCAGTCTCTCGGGGATCGTCATGGCGAGCGCCACGGTTGAAGCTACGCCTGATGCCGAGGCTGTTCTAACCGCGCGAGCGCCAGGCACGGTGACGCGCATCTTCAAGCGTATCGGTGATACGGTTCAGGCCGGTGAGGCGATCGCGCTGGTGGAAAGTCGTGATGCCTCGGCAATCGCGGCTGATCGGGGGACCGCGGCGGCGCGCGCGACACTCGCTGCGCGGCAATTAGCCCGCGAGAAGAGCCTGCTCGCGCAAGGTGTATCGGCGCGGGCGGACTATGAAACGGCCGAAGCCAATCTGGCGGTAGCTCGGGCCGAAGCGCGCCAGGCGGACGCGGCTGCGCGTGCAGCACGGGTTGCTGGCGATGGTCGGTCCGTATCTGTCGTGAGCTCGGTCTCTGGTCGGATCACATCGGCAACAGCAAGTCTGGGTTCGTTCGTCCAGGCGGAGACAGAACTGTTCCGGGTTGCAGATCCGCGCAGCATCCAGATCGAGGCCGCGGTTCCTGTGGCTGACGCTGGCCGGGTAAAGGCTGGCGATCGGGTGGAACTCACGACGTCCGACGGCCAGAAGGTGGAAGGGCGTGTGCGCTCGGCGACCGGTGTTGTCGACGCGCAGACCCGGCAAGCCACAGTCGTCATCACCCCGAGCGGTGGTGGCAGCGCGATCGCTCCGGGACAGCTTGTGCAGGCACGTATCTTCGCCAGCGGTGGCCAGGGTGCCAGCGGTGTTACGGTGCCGCAGGATGCAGTCCAGACAGTCGGCGAACGGACAGTGGTTTTTGTCCGCACACCCAAGGGCTTCAAGGCACAGACCGTTCAGGTCGCCAGTCGCAGTGGCGGCATGGTTGCGATTGCGGTTGGCCTGAAGGCGGGGCAGCAGATCGCGACGACCAACGCCTTCCTCCTCAAGGCTGAGCTTGAGAAGGAGTCGGCAGAATGATTGCGCGCATCCTCAGTCTATCCGTCAGGATGAGATGGGCGGTGTTGTTCCTGACACTCGCCATTGTCGGATTTGGCGGCTGGCAGATCACCAAGCTGCCGATCGACGCCGTGCCGGACATCACCAACCGTCAGGTGCAGGTCAACACCTTCAATCCCACGCTCGGCCCGGTCGACATGGAAAAGCAGGTGACTTATCCGGTCGAGACGGCCCTTGCCGGCATTCCAGGTCTCACCATGACCCGGTCGCTCACGCGTAACGGGTTCAGCCAGGTGACGGCGATCTTCACGGACAGCACGGACATCTTCTTTGCTCGTCAGCAGGTCACCGAACGTCTTGCGCAGGCAAAGGATAGTCTGCCTTCCGGCGTTCAGCCCAATCTGGCGCCGCTCAGCACCGGCCTTGGCGAAATCTTCTTCTACTCGGTGGCATTTCGTCATCCCGATGGGAAGAACGTCAAGATCGTCAATGGCCAGCCTGGCTGGCAGTCGGACGGCAGCTACCTCACGCCTGAAGGCGAGCGACTAACCACCGAACTGGCGAAGGCGGCCTATCTGCGCACCGTGCAGGACTGGATCATCCGTCCGCAAATGCGCAATGTCAAAGGCGTGGCCGGCGTCGATTCCAACGGCGGCTTCGTGAAGCAGTATCTGGTGCAGCCCAATCTCAACGCGCTGGCCACCTATGGCCTGTCGGTGACGGAACTGGCTGATGCTTTGCAGCGGGCGAACCTGTCGGCAGGCTCCAACTACATCAAGCGGGCCGGGGAGAGCTTCCTGGTTCGCGCCGATGCGCGCCTGAAGTCGATTGAGGAAATCGAGGAGGCGGTCGTTGCGACCCGTGCCGGCGTGCCGGTGCGCGTGCGTGATGTCGGTGAAGTGGTTATCGGTGGCGCGGTCCGCACCGGCTCCGGCAGCCGCATGGGATCCGAAGCTGTGATCTCGACCGTCCTGATGCTGGTGGGCGACAACAGCCGCATCGTGGCGATGAGCGCGGCGGAGAAGCTCACGCAGATCAACAAGGGTCTGCCGCCAGACGTCTTTGCCGAGCCGGTCTATAACCGCTCGAAGCTGGTGAATGCGACCATTTCGACGGTCGAGAAGAACCTGACCGAAGGCGCGCTTCTCGTCATCGTGGTGCTTTTCCTGCTGCTGGGCAACATCCGCGCGGCGCTGATCACGGCGGCGGTCATTCCGGTGACCATGTTGATGACGGCCAGCGGCATGAACGCCATTGGGGAATCCGGCAACCTCATGAGCCTTGGTGCGCTCGACTTCGGTCTGATCGTCGACGGCGCGGTTATCATCGTTGAGAATGCGCTGCGACGGCTCGCTGAACGGCAGGAGCATGAAGGGCGTCTGCTGACGTTGTCGGAGCGGCTGGGCGAGACGACGGAGGCTGCGGTCGAGATGGTTCGACCGACCGTCTACGGGCAGCTCATCATCTTCCTCGTGTTTGTGCCGTTACTGACCTTCCAGGGTGTCGAGGGCAAGACCTTCTCGCCGATGGCGGTCACGCTCATGATTGCTCTGGCCTCGGCCTTCATCCTCTCGATTACCTTTATCCCTGCGATGATCGCCATCGTGATCAAGGGGAAGGTGAGCGAGACGGAAGTGAAACCGATCCGTTGGTTCAAGGAAAAGTACGAGCCGCTCCTGAAGAAAGCCGTGGCGCGTCCCTTGCCGTTCATTGCGGCCGGCGGTGGCATGTTCCTGGCAGCCGTCCTGTGCTTCGGCCTGCTGGGCGAAGAATTCATGCCCCAGCTTGACGAGAAGGACATCACGGTCACGAACTTCCGTGTGCCGTCGGCCTCGATCGACCAGTCGACAGAGATGCAGCTGCGGATCGAGAATACGCTAAAGACGCTGCCGGAAGTGGCTCTCGTATTCTCCAAGAACGGTAACGCGGACCTGGGCACCGATCCCATGCCGCCAAATGCCTCGGACACCTATGTCATCCCCAAGCCCGAGAGTGAGTGGCCATCCGATGTGAAGAGCAAGGACGATATCCTCAAGCGGATCGAAGCGAGGATGAAGCCGCTGATCGGCAATCGGACGGAGATCCAGCAGCCGATCCAGATGCGCTTCAACGAGCTTATCGCGGGCGTTCGGGCTGACGTGGCCATCAAGCTCTATGGCGATGACCTCGATCAGATGAGCCAGCAGGCGCAGCGCATTGCTGCGGTGGTTCGGAAGATCCCCGGTGCCGGCGATGTCAGTGCCGAGCAGACATCCGGCGCGCCGACGTTTGACGTGCAGATCGACCGACTGGCGGTCGCGCGTTACGGCCTTTCGGTCGAAGAGGTTGCCAATACCGTGGCGGCTGCTCTTGGTGGCCGGGAAGCCGGGCTGCTGTTCGAAGGTGACCGTCGCTTCTCGGTCGTGGTCCGTCTACCCGATGCGCAGCGCGATGATCTGGAAACGCTGGGGTCCATCCCGGTGATGTTGCCTACCCCAGAAGGTCAGGTGGCAAGGTCCATCCCGCTCCGCGAGGTGGCACGGTTCAGCTTCACATCAGGGCTGAACCAGATCAGCCGCGAGAATGGCAAGCGTATGGTGATCGTGCAAATCAACGTGCGTGGCCGAGATCTGGGCGGCTTCGTCACAGAGGCGCAGCAGAAGGTTGGCGAACTCCAACTGCCTGCTGGCATGTACACCGATTGGGGCGGCACGTTCGAAAGCCTTCAGTCGGCGCGTCTGCGTCTGCTGATCGTGGTGCCGATCTGCTTCGCCGCGATCTTCGCACTTCTCTACATGGCATTGGGTGGCGCTATCCCAGCAGCGATCGTGTTTAGTGCGGTGCCCATGGCTCTCGCGGGCGGTGTTTTCGCTCTGCTGCTGCGCGGAATTCCGTTCTCCATCACGGCTGCGGTGGGCTTCATTGCTCTCTCCGGTGTCGCGGTGTTGAATGGCCTCGTCATGATGAGCGCCATCCGCAAATATCGAGAGGATGGGGCAGAGGAGGATCAGGCGATCATCGGCGGCGCGATGGAGCGCGTGCGGCCGGTGCTGATGACTGCGCTCGTGGCAAGTCTCGGCTTCGTGCCGATGGCCCTCGCTACGGGGACAGGGGCTGAAGTGCAGCGACCGCTTGCCACGGTGGTCATTGGTGGCCTCATCACGTCGACGGCGCTGACGTTGCTCGTGTTGCCGGCGATCACGGCATTCATGGGGCGCCTCAAGAAGAAACAGGCGCAAGAGTCGTCGGGTAATTCCGAACCGGCAACTGCTTAATCGAAAGGCAGGCGGCGGCGGAGCTGCCGCCTGCTTCATCTATGATTTGCTCAACGCCAGACCCTCGAGGATTGGAAAGTGCCATGTTCCTTGACGAACGTTCTCGATTTTCTGTCCGCTCAGGCCAGCTGGCTATCGTAATGATGGCGGCGCTGGCGGCCGGGGCTTGCTCATCTGGCGATGGCAATGGCCAACTCAGCGCCGACGACCAGGCGCTGCTCAGCGATCGCGAAGCTCATCATGAATTTCAGTGCAATGATGGCTCCCTTCTCCACGCGGCGTACCGCGATGAGGGACTGGTGATGATCCTGAGTGGACCCGCGCAACCGCAGCCGATCCGCCTGACTGCTCCGGCTCAAGGGCTGACCTATGTCGGGGAAGGCATCACAGCTACGATCACCAATCGCGTCCTGCGCATCAGCGAAACAGACCGGCCGGAGCGCACCTGCACCTCGGGCAAGCCGTTGGGCCTTAGCCCTGTAGAACTAGCCGACGACTTGGTTCGTGACGAGAATAGGTCATCTGACGCTCGCAATTTTGTTGAGAATCATTCGCGATAATCTATCGTGTGTGCGGTTTGCCGCCCGTTGAATGGCCGTTTGGATGAATGAGAGAAGGAAGGAGTGACGAATGCGAACTTATCCATTCCTCTCTGTCCTGCTTGTAATCGCTATGATGATCTCACACGGCTCGCTGCTGACCGTGTCACAGCATTTCCACAAAAGCGACCGACCATCCGTTGAGGCTACTACAGAGCATCAACATTTTTCAGAAAACCATGAGGAGCCGGGCAGCGCTACAGGAGGCGGTCACGTTCATCTAGTCGGTGATCGCGTGCCAGATGACCATGGGCTGAAACCTGTCCCGACTGGGAAGGCTATCCATAGCGGCGCGCATCGCCAGCCTTTCATGGCGCCGTTCATCATGGCTCCGTTACTCGAGCCGCCATCGATATCCTGAAGCATGGCAGTGCGAGGCGTTGGTCTCGCACTTGGTGCTGATCTGCCGGCGTCGAGGCGCTGGCGACCATACGGATATCTATATGAAACTCAGACTGGCTCGACCGTGGGCATGTTATGCTGCGGTCTTTACAGCCTTGGCGTTTTTCGTCGTCGATGTGGCCTTGGCTCACGGCGTCGCGGAAGGCGACAAAGGCTATATCGAAGAAACGACCGGCCCTCAGATAGGGGCGTTTCTCTATCTAGGCGCCAAGCACATGGTCACCGGATACGACCATTTGCTGTTCCTGTTCGGCGTCATCTTCTTCCTCTACCGGATGCGCGAAGTGGCATCCTATGTCACGCTGTTCGCTATCGGTCACAGCACGACCCTGATCGCAGGGGTGCTGCTGGGAACGAATGTTAGCGCCTATCTTGTCGATGCGATCATCGGCTTGTCGGTCGTTTACAAGGCGCTCGACAATCTCGGTGCGTTTCAGCGTTGGTTCGGGTTCCAGCCGAATACGAAGGCGGCCGTGCTGATCTTTGGCTTCTTTCATGGCTTCCCGGCATCGCCAAGGGTCAGGACCGCGCGTTCAAGGGCTGGATCAACAGCGATCGTATCGTCGCGGTAGCGAAGCTTGTCCTGAACGGTCCGAATTTCAGCGGCGGCGCGGACCAACTCAGCAAGCGTCAAAGTCCGGAAAGGGCGATACTCTTCCGCCTGAGGGCCGGTGGCCATCTCCAGCCGCGCCAAATCGAACGCTTCAACGCCGGAAGCCGCGGCTGTCTTCGCCGCAGCGCCTATGGCAGCCGTCGTGGCATTCTGTTGTTCCTTCGGCATCGCGTGCCGTTCAGGCGCATCAGACAGCCATTCCTCAATTACTCTGAAGTCCATTGTAATGCTTCCCTGCAAGACCGGGAGTAATTGTCTCAGACCGATTGGGCAAATTCCAGACCCCCTTCAGCACAGGTTGCATTGGATATGGAACAGGCTGCTTCGAATCCTCCGGAAAGCGGCTTATGCGCCGCAGTTATCGGCGGCGTTGGATTGAACCGATGGGATGACCAGGCTAGTCTAATGGGGGACTATTCTTGATGGACTTCAGCGCTTCCGAGGCAAGATAGAGTTCGTCTTGGGCTGCCTCCCATTCACAGCGGGCTTCATCCCAGCGCCGCTTAGCGATGAGCAGGCGATCTTGCGCTTCCTGTTGTTTATTCCGTGTACGGGTGCGTTCCCTCGTTCGGCTCAGCGGCAACCGATAGACGTCGTTGTCGGTCAGCTTTCGACCGCACGACTTTGGGCTATGTTGATTGCGTATGTGGGCCCATGATCCTTGCAGCTTGTGGACGGAATTGCCGCAGCGCTTGCAAAACCATTCGCGCTCAATGCGATCGGCCCTCACAGCAGCACTCCGATCATCAGGCCGACGAGCATCCATGCGAGGCCGGTCATGACTTGCACGGGATCGCGCCAGTATGCGCGTTCAATTATGGCGGAGCTGCCGCTGGCCACATCCCTGAGATCGTCGCGACACCCGGGATAGGGATATTCCTCATCCAGATGGTTTGCCAGACGTTCGAACGCGGCTTTCTTGTCGGGGGGAATATTCCCGGGCATGCTTTCCTCAATCGCTATCGACTATACGATAGTAATCGTCGGATTTCCCGGCGAGACCCTCGTTGAGCTTTTGCACTGGTTTGCAACAGGACCGCGGGTTCGGATTTGCGGCGGTCAGGCATCGCACCTGGGCGGTGGACGCAGCTGTCACATGCACCCTGCATGGGATATTATCGGCACCGACGCAGGAACGTCGCAGGCGGGCTGAACATTTCTAAAATGGACCGGGATCCACGGAAGGGATGGAGCGGCATGATTATCACCCTCTCTGACCTTTTAGCGGGAATCCGAGAGCGCAAGGCTGCCTTGGGTATCATCGATACCCCAGAGCGTACCGATGCCATGCGCAATAGCGGATCGCGCCGAACAGCGCGCAAGCGTGCTATGTTGGCCCGGATCGAGGAGCGCTCACGCGACGCGGGCGTCGTCTAGGCTGACCAAGCGCCTTGTTTCATGATCTTGGCGAAGCTCATGCGGCAGTAGCCCGCATCATGTATCGTCGGCAAACCGACCTTCCGCGCCCATTTTTGTGCTGACTGGGGAGGCAATCCCATCCTGTAGCCGATCTCGACCGATCCTATGATCTCTGCTGCAGCCTGAAGAACATCCGCTGCGAGATATGCTTTACCGTGGCGACGTATGCGGCCGGTGGCGACGAATTTGAGAAACTGATTGGTGGCCAGGTTGAGTATCTCGCTGGCATCGGCGCCTGATAGCTCATCCTCGACATGGGCACCGGACAACGGGTTTTCCAACATCCGCAAAGTGTCGATGAGTTCGGCCGGGATTAGTATCTGGTGGGACAGGTCCGTCGCCTTGGGGGGCAAACCGAATCGACCATCCGGCCCCAGGAGCCAGGTGAAGATGTCGGCCCATGGCTTGGCGCGACCGCCAATAGCCCTAGCTGCGATTTGTAGCGGAACGCCGTCAACGACAGCGGGATCGGCTTTGGCTTGGATCTTTGCCTCGAATGCCGCCCAGGCCTGCGTGGTGGTATTGCGGACGCCATATCGCGCCTCCCAATAAGGGTGGGTCAGGGGAGCGACCAATCCAGATTGCATCAGCTGCGCTATGGCATAGCGGGGCAACTGAGTTGACTGCGACACAGCGGTCAAAGGCAGACGGTCAGGCTTGGTGCGCGCCAGTTCCTCGATTTCTTCGGGATCATGGAATGGTCTAACTACGCCATGAACTCGCACGTCGGTTAGCTTGAAGACGCCGGCGGCTCGCAGCTTTGCGATGATGGTATCCGTCTCGCGCAGCACGCGCACGGCTGATTTGGCGGAGATCAGTCCAATTATGTCATTCCCCTCGTCGGCCGACGGGAGGTCGGACAGATCAGGGCTTTGACTGAGATCGGGTTGCTCTTGCTGCAGGCCATGTAGAAACATCGCGAACAGGGCTTTGACTCGGGGCGAAGAGCGGCCGATCCGGGCTTGCTTGACGGCGTGCCCCAGCTTGTTCGACCAGTTGTCCCCTTCGCCTGGAGTTGGAAGTAGCTGGGCTGGAACGATGGGCCATTGGCGCAGCAGCGTTACAGCGTCATGAAGCGCGCTGACGACCGCCATTGTAAGGTCAGGATTGGTCAGCCATTTTCCGCGCAGTTGGTCGTTTAGCCAGGGGGAGAGCTTCAAGGCCAAGTCGGCAATGTCGTGCGGCTCCAAACTCGCAATCGGGTCTGGAAGCTGTGATCGTGAAGCGGCCCGTACATCGGGATCATGGCTGAAGAGGCCAGCATAGATGCCCAAATTGCCGCGCATCTCGTGAGGGATGAACTCGGCTTGTCCCTCTCGGAGATCCGCGCTGCAGACATCTTGGTCGCAGGTGGCAATGCCGTTGGCGTAGCGCCACCGCTGGGTAACGCCGCATTCGTGACACTCACTGCGCAAGACCTGAAAGGTTTCCGGGCAGAATGGGACGGAGGCCAACTGCCAAATCGCACGATGATGAGCCGATAGGGCAAGGCTGGCCGGTGCATATCGGCGGATGGTGGTTCTCAGTTCGCTCTGCCACGCGCGTCCACCAAACCAATGTATGATCGCGCTGCCTTCTTCTGGACCGTGGGCATGGTGCAGTAATTGGGGGTACGGCACCACCAGAATGTCAGCCAGCGCCGGTAGCTGTTCGGCGTTGGTTGTGGCCGCCGTCGGCTTGTTGTCGTAAACCCAGCCAGCCTCAGACAACAGCGTTCCTGTCCGTGGATACCCGTTCTCGGCAGTCACACGGGCGACAAGGCCCATGAGACTTTCGCCAGCGATTGGCGCGAGCGGGTATTTCACTTGGCTCAAGCTTCGATCTCCACGAACGGATTATAGTCGATGAAGCTATGGGCAATGGCCCAGCTGTTCACTGCCATGGCGAGATCGTTGCGGGTAATCGCATGCCGACCTCCACGCACGACATTTATCGCCGCCGTTTCCACGATGCGGCAGGTGCGGCCGATGATTCCGCTGCTTGCGAGGCAAAGGGGGCGAGCGATGTCCTCTTCGACCAGGCCGCTGGCGACCTTCATGATCTGCTTGTCGACCATGGCGGCATCGAGGTCTTCGACGAAGTCCAGGAATAGGTCTCGATCGTCATCCGCCCACCAATCAAGGGGAGGAAGCGTGAGGGGAGGGAAGAGCCGGCCGTTCAACTCGTGGCTGGACTGGAACAGCTTGTCCGCGTCGTGGGTGCCGAAAAAGGCGATAGGAACAAGGCCAGAATCAAGGAACGTCTTCAGGCTATCCGTGACATGGTTTGCGGCCGATGACCGGCGCGACAGATGTTGGATTTCATCGATGACGAGCAACTGCACGTTATCCCGTTTGATGGCTTGCACGGCGCGCTTGTGCAGGTTGGGTTCGGTGCCGCGGTCATAAAAGGGGTCGTCCAGGGCCTGCAGGATGGAAGAGAATAGCGACCTGGCGGTGCCAGTGCTCATGAGCTTAACGATCAGGACGGGCCGGCTGCCTTCTGGAAGTTCGCCCAGGCGTTCGATGCCGTCCCGGAAATGTTCGGCTGCTGTCGTTTTGCCGGAACCGCTTTCAGCCAGGAGGGTGATGCCATATTGCCGCTCGCCACGGGTGGCGATGCCAGAGCGCCGGACCTCATCCAGCCCCGCAATGATGGCCTCTTGGCGAGGATGAACAATCTTGATCTGGCGGAACGCGCTGCGGGCATCTGCCACGCGCTGAGACCGGGCAGCGGCTTCATTCGGCCGTACAATGGGCGGGTTTGATGTGGTGGTAGTCATGTGTTGCCTTTCGGGTAGGGGTTAGAAGTAGCTGCTGTCGTTCGAGCGCTTTTTGCGTTCACGGCGTGGTTCGGGGTCGGTGGTCGACGCGTCCGGGGTGGGTGGCGGCGCAGGAGCACGCCGGTCGCGCTCTGGCATGTCCTCTGGCGTCGCCTCTCGGGCATTGGCAGCTTTCGCCTTCTGCCGGTTGCTCCGCCGTTTAGATGCGGTAGGGGCAGCTTTCTGTGGAGCGGGGCGACGAGACAGGGTGTCGGCATCGTGCATCTCGTGCTCGATCACGTCTGCATAGATGATCGGGATATCGACCGGTTCGGGGCGCTCGCGCTGCAGGCTGGCGAGTTCACCGGTGATGCTGCGGATGCGCTTGTTTTCGTACAGCTTGGCCAGAAGCTTGCGTTCACGCTCCTTGGCTTCGGGCGTCAGCTGGTCGATGGCGTCGAGAAGCTCGGCGCGGCAGGCGTCACGCCATTCCCGTGAGTTGAAGTCGGCGGCTTCCGCCTTGGCCTTCTCACGGATCTGCTCGTGCATCCACAGGCTGATCGGCTCGTCGGTATAGCCGGCCGTCTGGCAGTACAGCTCGACGTCCTGATTGGTTTTGCGGTTGATCACCCAAATCTTGCGCAGATCGTACGGGTCATAGCGGAACGACACCGTTGCAGTGGCATTCTTCAGGCGCTGACGCTTGCCTTCCAAAGGGACAAGATCGGCGAGCAGGTCAGGCACGGCTTTATAATCGCCGAAGCGCAGGCCATTCCACTCGATGCCAGCGTGGGTCAGCCGGTGCGAATTGATCTTGGGGAGGAGGGCCTTCTCGAAGATGCGAGGGTCACGCGGTAGAACGATCCCGTACTGGGCGGTGCCCTGTTTCCAACAGAGCAGAGGCTGTTTCTCGTTCAGGCCGCCATGCGGGGTCGTGTGATAGACCGCGATGGCGAACATGATGAGTGCCTCGAGTTCGTCGAGCGTCAGCACGGCATCCACGGCGGGGTCGTAATCATACTCGCGGGAGAGGGCGATCGGCAGATGGGCGCCGGCCACCTTCGATGACACGTAATTGTGGATGGTGAGGAAGATGCGCTCAACAAGGGCTCGTTCGCGCGGCTTTTTCCGACCACTGATGCGGATCGTTGCACCGGTCGCCTTGCTCATGCTCTCCATATCGTGGCTGCGGAATTCCATACCGCCATCCACGTGATATGTGCTGCATAGGCCGCAGACGTCCTGGGCTTCAGGGTGCTTGTTCTTGATGATCGGCGGCACGATCTTGGGCAGAACAGACCGGCGAAGCAACTCCGACACGGTGGCGTATGATGGAGCATTGAAGGACAGCATGTGCGAGAGCACGACCCTGCTGAACCCATCAACAAGTGCGGAGAAAGTGGGGCGGCCCAGGATGATGGCGCGTTCCACGTCGATGACGAGGAGAGCGGGTATGGGTGTGTGATCCATAAGCCCGAATTCCAGAGGACGCTCCGCCTCATGGCCTTTCCCTGCGCCACGCCACCGAGAGTAGGCCGCCTGTTTGCCGTGGCGGGCCGCAACCGTCTGTTCGCACTCCAGCTTTTTGATATCGCGATATGTGGTGCTCATGCTCACCGGGAGGAGCGGCTCCGTAGGCATCTCGTATTCGAGCGAAGTGCCATCGTTAACGCGGCTAATCTCGGCGTTGGTCAGCACATTGATATCGGTGACGCTCTTCTTCGACACATAGTAGGTCAAAGCCAGGCGCTGGCGGATTTCCATGCGGATGCCATCTTCATCATAGCAATGGTGCCCCTGGGCGCTTGTGGCCTCACGAGCATCGCGATCGCCAACTTTACCGCGCTCCCGCATCCAGCGTTTCACGGTGTGCGGATTGGGTGCCTCGCCATATTTGGCGTGCAGCTCGGGTGTCCAGTGCTCGGCAAATCCCGCAGAGATTGCCTTCACGCCGGTCATTACGCCGTTCCGGTCGAGCAGCCGTAACGTTGCCAGCCGAAGTGCGCTTTCGGGATCGAGTTCCTCACATTCGGCGGGCGTGAGATGTGATTCAGCGATCTTGTTCTTGGCCGGGGACTGCCCACGCTCTGCCATCTGGAAGAATTGACCGTTCTGAAGCAGCGTCCGGAAGCGATCCTGGTCCATTGGACGGACGACGCCGGCGTCATCGAGATATTCGACGGGCTTGCCTGTGGCAGCATGTTCGAAGTTCAGGCGTGTGCCATATCCATGTGATGTAAAAACACAGGGTTGACCTTCGATACTGTATAGCTGATTGCGTTTGAGCTTATAGGGGAAGTAATTCACGTATCTCTCCCGAGATTTGGGTATTCTGAGGGCGCGCAACATCCATCAGCAGTAGATATTTCTACGCTGCGAATGGCATTGCTTCTGTTGTGATGGGTGCCTGCGGGTTCGTCAGGCAGTTATGATTTCACTCTAGGTCATGGTTGAATCCTTCCTAGGGTATTTGATCTATGATCAGATGAAGCTGACAGGCATCTCATCGATGAGAGGCTGCGTGAGATCGAGCGACACGATGCGCCTCACCAGCATGGCGAAAGTGATTGCCCGCCCTTGGACAAAATTTCCGGGCGCCATCAGCTCAGCGAATTCGCCCAACCGCATGTCATCGCCTTTGCTGCGGAGGCTTTCGACGAGCCGCTTCTGCGACGATGAGATGGCCGTGCGGCGCATTGAGCTGGCGAGGCGTACGTTGAAGCGGTGGCGGCTATTCTCGAAAATTTCGGAACCGAAGGTGATACGGAACTCATGGCCCACCCGGCGGCAAATCTCGGCGACGCCGGCGAGTTTCAGCCGATATTCTGGATCTCGGAGGTCCGCATCGTCGCCTTTGACTTCGACGACCGCCAGGCGACCATCGGCGTCCAATATGTCGACGTCACTGGTGTACCGCTCCTTCCTCCGCAGGATGAATTCGAAGCGGCGAGCCTCTGATTGGTAGTGGACGACATTGGGGTCCGTCTCGCACCGCTCGATCAGTGCAAGCTGATGCAGGCTCTCATAATGCTGTGTGCGGCCGACCTTCACGGAAGGGTACCAGCCGCTCGCATGGTGCGTTCCGCCAGAGACTGTTCGGAGCGATCCATTGTCGTTGGCGACCACGATGCGAGCCATGGTGTTGACCAGGCTGTTGTGCTTCCTGAGCAAGGTTTCGGCGCGCAACCGGCCAGCGGAGGGTTCGTATGACGGGTTGCGCAGCATGAGGTTGATAGCGGCGCGAACGTCGATCTCAGCCAGTTCTTCATATGCGTCAGTCATTCCAGAACGTCCAGCCGCGACGGTTGCTGTTGGGCCACTTGGAGCGAGAGCGACTCCACGTCTTAACGCGCTGCTGTCGTTCAAAATGTCGGATGATCTCGATCAGATACTCTGTATAAACGATTGAAACGAGGTTGTTTCGATCTGCACTTCGCGGTTTGGTCGTCATCGCACTGTCTCCATGTTGGTCACGATACTGTGCATTTAGGAACGCTAAAATGACCGTGATGGCAACAGGAATGTGGTTTCAACTGCACAGTATCGTGACCAACTCACTTGACGATGAGTGCCTTACTGTTCTAATAAGTCATGGATGAACAGTAAGAAAAACGGCACGCGCGACGTTGGTTCGGACCGGTCGGCCCTCGAAACTGACGAGGAGTTGGTCAAACGGCATGCCGCTTCAGGCTTTTCTGGCGAATCAGAGTACGCCCTGTTCCTGTCTCTGGATGATTCTAAGCGGGAGGCGGTGATTGCCAGACTGAGGACGATGGACCTCTATCTTCGCGACGATGACCCCATGCCCGTGGGCGACGCGTGCAGCGCGCTCGATATGGAGCAGCGCAATTTTTACCGACTGCTGAAGAAGCTGAAGGATCTGGGCCCAACACGAGGTCTGTCACCGAGCTTCCGGGTGAAGGCTGTCGCGGCACCAGCACAGAAAGGCTTCGCACCCGTTGCCGAGCGTGCGCTGCGCTGGAAACTGCAGCATGAGCCCGCGGCTTCGCCCGCGTCGATCATACGCTGGATATTTGAATCCTGCGCGGACGCGGGCGAGGCGCCTCCGTCCGCATCCTCGATCCAGCGACGCATAAAGGTACTCCGCCGGGAAGGTGTCGCAGAGCCGGCGGCTGGGGCTGCTGGTCTTCAGATCCTGGTGGACCAGACCGCAGTCGATGTGATGGTTCAGATCAGCGGCCGGGTGGAATTGGCTACGGCTACGTTCATTGTCGATACCAGCTCTAGGATGATCCTTGGATTGGGGGTGGGCGATCCGCTGATTCCGGAAGACGGGCTTATGCGCGCTACCCGCAATATGGATGACGACCTCATGCGCCATCTCGTGCAGCACACGCAGGTGCATTTCGATCGCGTGGAGTCGATCGACTTTATCGCGCCTCCAGGCGGGACGCGGCAGAGCAAGCAGTTGCAGAAGCGCTTTCGGGTCTTCAACCGCCGAGTGTCGTTTGACATTCATGCAGGTGGGAAATGGCGTCACGGTACGCAGCTGGTCCGTTACTTGGGCGATACGCTGGGGCCATATCAGTTCAAGCCGCGATTTACGGAGGAGGGGGCTCCTTTCAGCAACTCGATCAGCGAGGGGATTGAGCAAGAGGTTCTCGAGCGGGCGCTGCTCGTGGAGGCGATGCGCTGGAACGAAAGCCAGTGGCAGCGGGCGGAGCCGACGGTCGAGAAGTCTCAACGTATGCGTGAAGAGCGGGCGAGCGCGATCACTGCCCTGTTCCGTGATGTGGTGATGCGGCCAGAATTTTGATCAGCGACAGCGAGTTAGATTGGCCCATAGAGCCGTTGGCGATCTAGTATGTCATTTTATTTGGGCCAATGCGGGGTTTTTGTTCTCCTTCCTATGGCCCCACAGCTGATGTATCTGACGTCGGGCGGAGTGGCGTCAGTTTGCGCGCGATCGCGGCGCGCAACCGCTCGCGGCTCATGGGGCGTTGCGCCGGAAGGGCTGCAGTCAGAAGATCGTCAACTCTCGTCACCCATGCGCGCTCACTGGTGAGCATGTCGCCATGACGCAGTTCGTGTCGTCCGTGCAGGATATTGAGTGCTTGCGACTGAATCTTCGGCGGCCATCCAAGGACGCATTTGACGAAATATTCTGGAGGTAGGGCGGCGAGAATCGGCTGATCAAAATAGGGGGCCGAGCGAACGTTGTTGACGACCATGTCGAGCAGGACCTCGTCAGGCTCGCAAGGAAGCCGGCGTATCAGCTCGTGCGCTATTGTGAGGTATTTGGAACGGAGCACGCGGTTTGACGCCTCTGAATAGGCGTCGGCCAGTGTGCGGTATTCCGGTGTCGTCTCGTCAATCACGCGGGTCTGGAAAAATGAGTTGTCGCGGTCGAATGAGCTCCGATCGATCTCGGCGATCTCGCCCGCGTCTTCCAGTTTCGCTATGTAAGCTAGTCCCTCGTCGACAACCTGCTGTCGGTTGCGGTCGATCAGGCCGAGGGTGGAGAACCAGAGCCGGATACCGAAAAGGTGCATCAGCTGGCCCCGGGCCTTGACGGATCCGGAGGCGAATGCATGTTCCACCTGGGCGGCTACGATGTCGGCCTCGTCGTCGTCACCGTAGAAGGTATGGTGCGCGCGATGCCAGAGCGGCTGTTCTTCTGGCTGGAGAAAGTCGCTGCTCGCATCGAGGCTGGCGCGGATCGCGTCGCCATCTACATCGCCGCGGAAGAGCATGCCCGCGAGGACGCCGACCGATATAACGATGTCGTCGAAGTCTATCTGCTTGTAGCGGTCATCGATCTCATCAGCCGCAGTCGTCTTTGCGCTAGCCTCTTTGTGGAAGATCCGGGAGAAGGTGTTGCCGACGAGGCGCTCCAAGTCGGCTTCGACCATTTTTCCGGCACGCCTCTCCATTGAGGTGGCCAGCACGCCCCTGAGCGCCTTTGTCATGCTGGGCGACTTATCCCAGTGCCGTTTCTCGAAGTGCCGGGACAGCTTTTCGAAGTCCCACATGGCGTGTTTCAGCGTACGCAAATTGCCGCGACCGCCTTCGGCATGTACGGCGAGAACGACGTCAGCATGCTCTTCGAGAAAGTCGCGGGTTCGCTGGTCGCTAATCAGAGTCAGAAAGGAAGCGAACGCTGCTTGCGTCTCTGGCAGAACTTCCAGAGTCTGCCCGATCAGCTTCTCTTTGATTTCTAGGTAGGTCTCGTCGCCCTCCATCACCTTCGTCTCGTTCGCGACGATGATCGCCTTGAGCTTCTCGTGCTCAACATAGGCATTAACGAAGCCAAGCACTTCGCTCACGGGGATGCGGCAGCGCTCCAGGTCGTCGAATACCAGCAGGCGGCCGCGCGGATCGTCGAGGCCGGTGCGCAGGTCAAGTTCAGGTAACGAAGGGCTGATGGTGCCGTCGTCCTTGCCGTCGCTGTTCAGGTCAATCTTGAAGGCAGCCTTCAGCAACCCCTTGGAGACGGCGCCCGCCAGCTTCATGCCGGGATGTGAGAGGACGGGATGGAGTTGGCGGTAGAACTCGTCCTCGATCTGCGTGACTGACGTCATGCCATAGAGGCTGACGTAGAGAGGCTTCGCGCTTGTGCCTGTGAGGAAGTTTTTGATAAGGTGGGTCTTGCCCGAGCCCCATGGACCACTGACCAGCACTGCGTAGTCGAGAGGATGGGCGGGGTCGACGTAATAGGCGAGGAAGCGCTTGATAGCCGAGTTGACTATGTGTGCGTCGCGTTTCGTTCCCTCTAATTTGTCGGTGGTGTCGCTCATGGCTGCAATATAGATATTGCGTGCCCGTACCGGAAGGCAGGCGAAGACCTCAGCGTGATCTCGAGGCTACAAACGAAAACGGGGCGCTCGACCCGAAGGGAGCACCCCGCCTGCTAACAATTCGCCGCTCTCCCAATTGAGCTACAGACCCCCAATGGTGGATCCGACCGGACTCGAACCGGCATCTTGCGAGGTATTTCGCTAACTGATGAATAACTTTACCAAAAAAGGACGTTAGAGTCAAATGTTATTTCGGATATGTTTTATATTAACGGTGCGTATTTCTAGTTATGGCGCAGTGAACGCATTTATCCAGTTAGGTGCGAGAAGGTGATTTGAAGCAGAATATATCCTGTTCTCGCAGTCTTGGGTCGCACCACCAACTTGCTGATGTATGCGCGGGCGTAATCCGTCCATCAGCAACTTGCCATGGCTATGCTCGAAGGCGACGGGGATCAACCCGTTTGCGGGTACGAATCCGGCGTTAGCAGGCGGGTCTGCCGGCATGCCACACAACGCCCACTCAGGTTTTCCTCGCTTGCGCTGGCTGTCGTAAACCGTCGTCTTGATCTGGCCCCGCGCAGTATGGGCCGCGGCGACGAGCTGGTCGCGCCTGAAGGCTGTGACATCAGTGATCGCGGCGTCGACTACCTCGGGCGCGATATGCGGGAAGTTTGCCTTGAGGTGCTGGGCTTGGGCAAAGGAGTGCTCTACATCATTGAAGGGGGTGAAAACCTCGGTGACACGGGTGACACCATTGCGCTGGCGCTCTGCTGCGGCGGTCGCAATTTCAAAGTCCATCTCGGCCTGCGTCCTGAAGTCGCGGTCCCTGTGCAGAATGATTCGAGCATCCGGCCGCATGTCGGTGATCATGCTGGCGAGCAGGCGGGCGGCGGGCAGGTTCCCGCACCCGTTATAGGAGATCACGGCGAGGTTCTGCGGCGCCCCGTTGGCACGTGCCAGCGCGGTGACGGGCTTTGTCTTCTTATCCTCGGTCATAAGGATTACGGGGCGAGCGGGATCGAAGGCATCTGCGCCCGCGGAGAGCGCTCCCAAGGTCATGAGGATGGGGATCGCCGGCCTTTGGGCTTCGTCGACAGGCACCTTGGCACCGTCGCTCATCCATACAACGGCGGCGTCCGAGTCGTACATAAGCCGCTGGATCAACTGCGGAGAGTGGCTGGCGAACAGAATGCGGGTTTGCGTCTCGGCGGCAACGCCGCGCAGCGCCTCATAGAGCCTCGATTGGCTATCTGCGTGCAGATGGGCATCTGGCTCGTCGAGAAGGAGGAGCGGGGGAGCGTAGAAGCATGCGTAGGCGATGATCTGGATCACCTGCAACATGCCGGTCGACGCCATGTCGAGTGTGACACAGGAATCGGTCGCCTCGACATCTACTCGCACATAGCGGTCGCGTTTTGGATCGTGGGCCACGACGACCCGGGTGCCCGGATAGCAGCGGTCGAGCAGGGTGCAGAAGGTCTTCCACCTGCTTTCGGGCAGCACGCCGATGTCGCGGTTATGGCTCCATGCGGCCATAGCCATCTCGTCGAGATCACGAGTAAACAGGTGATCGAGCACAGTGCGCAGATAAAGGTTCGCATCGCCGTGCATCACAGCGGCGTCCATTGCGCCCTTGGTCCGCCATTCTTCGCGCATCGGTATGCCGGAGAGGCCAGGCGTCAGGATCGAGAACGGTTGATCGGGATTGGCCAGCACTGCGGCCAAGTCGTCGTCGCCAATCCGGTTGATAGCGATGTTGGCGTTCTTGCCGCGCCGGACCTCGATCGTCAGCTCCTTGGCGACGTTCGTGTCCAAGTCCACCCCGCTGTAAGTGATCGAATATCCGAGTTTCTGAGTGGCGGGGTCGCCTCGTCTCAGATCGAGCAGGTGTTCGGTTGGACGAAATAGGACATTGTCGTTTGACACAGTCCCGGCAAAGTCCGGGGTTCCGTCGGCCTTCACATTGCGTAGGGCGGCTTGGAGTATAGAGACGCCGAGCTGCGCGGCTTGAAGCGCGCTGCTTTTGCCGCTGGTGTTGCCACCAACGAGAGCAGTAACCGGCTTCAGGTCGATAGTGAGCACCTCAATCCGTTTGAAGTGGCTGATGACGATCTTATCGAGCCGAATCCGCATTCATGCCTCTTTCCCTGACGCGCAATTGGACCGCGATCACGTTCCAATTGCAACGCCGTTTCCGTGAGCACGATAGCGCCGCGGTTGTCCGGCCTACTTCAGCATAGGGTCGAAAATATAGGCCGTTCTATCCTTGTCCGATTTCGATGAGCAGCGCTTCAGCTTCGTCAACTCCCGTGAGAGTTAGTCTCTCAACGTTATTGATGAGAATGCCGTCGTTGCGGTTGGCAACAACATCACCGACCTGGACTGCTCCGGAGAGCGGCACGAGATAGCCAAAATTGCCTGCCTCAAAGCGGTAATCCGCAATGCCGCCGTCGGCCAGCACAATTCGCGATAGACGGGCATTGGCTCGCATGGGCAGTGAATTGCCTTCATTGTCGAACCCGCTGGCCAATGTAATGAACTGCCCCGGTTCACCATCATCAGCGAACCCTTTCGTGACGGAAAAGGGCTCGCCACTAGGCTGGTGGGGCATAAGCCAGATCTGGACGAATTCGACGGGGTCGCTTTCGTCTGGATTGCCCCGCCGGATAGAGACACCGGTTCCAGCGGACATGATCTGGCAATTGCCCGACTGGAGCATGCCGACATTGCCCAAGCTATCTTCGTGATAGAGGAACCCACTGGAGACGTAGGTCAGTATCTCGGTATCGGTATGCGGAGTTTGCGGCAGGGCAGCGCGGGGAGAGATCGTCTCGTGGTTCCACATGATCATATCGCCCCACTGCATCGGATGTCCGCCGCAGCTCTCAGGCCCGAAATGCTGAAGGCTTTGGAAATGATCCAAACGGAAGCTGCCGAAGTCGCGGGAGGGGCGTAAGGTGATCATCAGGGTTCCAGTGCGAATATGTATGGCTAAAGCGGGTTTGAAAAAAAACCAAACTGGCTTTGGACAGGCAGTTGCTATGCAAACGCGCTGCATTTCCGGGTGGACGCGCAGCTAGACGCTGGCGTTGGACAAAACCTTGCCCACCCTGCGACCCAAAGCGGCCGCATGCGCGGAGAGACCGCGCGCAAGGATGTTGATTGCGTTGTTGGTGCCTCGTGGGACATCGGCGCCGCAGGCACAGATGTGCCGGTCAGCATCGTTACTTTCAGAGGTTGGTGATCCGCATGCATTGCACGTTTGCGTAATGTGTCTCGGATCGACAACGACGACTTTGCCACCAGCCTTTTCAGCTTTGTAGCGGATCATCTCAAGAAGGCGCTTTGGTCTTGGCTCGGCCAACACCTGACCGTTTTCTCGTGTCGCGATTGCGCCAGCGCCGTCTGATGGGCGTCGTGTGCGTGTTGGTCGGGGAAATTGTTTGAGCGCGAGATCTTCGACCACGATCGTCTCAAATCGATTAGTGATCGCCGCCGAGATCTGATGCAGCCGCGTGGAACGGAGGTTTATCACGCGTTGACTGGCGCGGTCTTGGCGTTCGCGCAGCTTTTTACGTCGGCGGGAGTCTTTCTGGCATCTTGCCAGTGCCCGGTAGGCCCGACGCAACGCGGAACTCTGAGTGGTCTTACGGGGTGTGTCGTCGAAGAGAGAGCCATCTGACAGCGATGCTAGTTGCTCTATGCCGAGATCGAGGCCGCATGCGCTACCGGGTTTCTTATGCTCTTGATCGCCGACTTTGCAATCAACCAGGATGGCAACATGCCATTGGCGGGCTCTGCGGGTGAAGGTGAGTCTGGTGAGGCGAGCGTCAGCCGGCAAAGGGCGATGCATGCGCATGCGCAATTTCCCGACGATGCCATCGACCGTTAGGTAGCCGTCGGCAATAACACATCCTCGGACGCCATGGACGCCAAAACTGCGCCAGCGATCTTCGGAGCGAAAGCGTGGGAACCCGGCGTTGGGGTTAGCTCTCAGGCGGTCGCGATACTTCGCCATCGCGGTATCGACGCAGCGCAAGGTCCAGTTGTTAATACCCCAAGGCAGAGCAGTATGCTGGCGGTTGGCCATTCGATAGGCAGGGAGAGACTTCGTATCGTCTTCGTATGTGAGATGAACGCCGCGCTGGAAGGCTGTGCGCCGGTTCTGTAGTGCGTCGTTGTATAAATTTCGCTGCAGCTGCAGGATCGAGGCCAAGCGCGCATGTTGCGCCCTGCTTGGCTCGATCGGAAATTTATACTGCAAGAACATGTGCTTGCATGTGACGCGCAAAAGTTAACGCAAGGTGGATGTTCGAAGATCAATCAGGCGGAAGGGGGAATGATCGTTGGGATCCCATTCAGTCAGCGCGCTGCGACAATCTCACCTGCCGCTAAAGTGCTACCTGGTCGGGGACAGAGGTCGGGCATAGGCGAATTCAATTGGCGTTGATTTCACTGGCCCCTTGGTAATCGCTTGGATCGCTGCCGCGGCTGGTACGGCGGGCTCGGCCTCGCGATTGATCTGCAGGCCAGCGTGATAGCGCTCCAGAAGCAGAGCAACGGCTGGACGCACGACAGGCAGAGGCAGAGTTTCGCGAATCGCGAATGGGATGGAAGGATTGCGGCGGGGATTGAGAGGCACGCGGCCGAGCTTGGTGCCGAACATAGCAGTGAGGGCCAATCCTGGCCGACGAGAATCTACCTGAACGTCTGACTGGGCGATGCCGAGTGAGCGTAACTGGGCTTTCGTGCGTGGGTCATCGATGGGAGCGCTGCGATAGGTTACCAAAGATGCGCGTGCGGGTGATGCGGAACTCGTCTTCTCAGCTGCCTCGGTGACCAACTGGAGGATGTCGTCGGCAGTTGGCCGATCTGCAGTCACCACATGGGCAAGAGCGATACCACGGCTGACGTCGATGAACGCGGTGAGGACAGCGTGATAGGGGATGTTATCGGGGCCATCGACCGCCACATCGAGTGGCGACATATCGATGGCGTAGTCGGTATTCATGCCGGTGTAGGACGCGATATCGGTCACTTCCATGGGCAGATTGAGTCTCGTGCGGACTGCCCGTTTGCTTGGTGGACTTATTTTACGCTTCTCGCACAAGGCTTCGGCGGCAGACTGGATCGCCCCTGGCCGAGCGCCCGGGCCGGCGTGCGCGATGGCTTCTTCGAGAGCTGCTCTCGTTTCAGCAGGAAGCTGACGGGGGTAGTTGGACAGAACCTGATCGTTCAGTTGGAGCGAGTCCTTGTACGCCCGAATGATCTTGAAGAAGTTGCGCTCCTTATACCCCAGCCGAGTGGCGGCAGCGGTAACAGCTGCTGCCATTCGCCGACTGCCCTTCCTGGGGAGCTCTTCAACTTCCAGAGCACGCCGGTAAGCTTCCGGCCACTGCTGAGGCGTGAAGGTCACCATGTAGTGGGCAATGCGATCTTCCATTTTTCTTCACTCCTGAGTTTCGAGGAGCGAAGCAGAGCGTATTCAGAAAATTCAGGGCGTCACTGAGGCCAAGCCATTGAGGTATGTGCCGATGGACGACGCTGCGGCTGTATCAGCCTGATAGATCACCTGTTTTCCCGCACGGCGCGAGGAGACCAGGTGGGCACGCGATAGAATTCCTAGGTGGGAAGATAGCGTGTTTGCAGCGACATTGAGGTGGCGCGCGATTTCTCCCGCCGGCAGGCCTTCAGGCGCCCGGGCGAGGAGGCGGTAGATATCATGCCGAGTCGGTTGCCCCAGCGCAGCCAGGGCCTCGACCATTGCTGATGAGTCCATGGACCAGACTATCAGCGATCCATCCCAACCGGTCAAACGGTTAGTGACGGACAGATCCGTCAGCCAAACCAACAATGTACCGGCCGATGTCCGTTTCGACGTCCGTTGGAACAGCAAATCGGACACCGTTCAATTCTATAATTCCAGAATCATTGAAATGAATGTACAAGTCTGCAAGTGGAGCAAGCGACTCGCGCAGGCTTCTTTTGAAAAGGATGGTGACAGAAAGGGTTTCGCAATGCTGACGCATGAGATGTACGAACAGAGAATAGCTGCACGGACCCAGCGCTCAGCGCTGGATTACTTTACCACTTCAGCTCTGTTGGGACGCCCTGATCCGCTAGCCAGCGATAGCCCCGACGATGTGTCATTCGATTTGACCTACAAGATGGTCGATCGCCTTGTGATCGCGGCCGTTGAAACCGGCGCTCGGTTTGAGCGTGACAGCTTGCCGTCCGATCCATTGGCCTGGCTGTATAGCCCGCAGCCTCCGTTTGACGGGGCGCGACCGCTGGAAGCCTGTTTGACCGCGCCGGGGTTGATGAGGTGCATCATGTTCCACTCGCTCGATCTGGAACTGGGCATGCCAAGTGATCTGGTCGATCAAATCCTCTGTCGTGACGCGGGCATGACCGGAGAGACGGTGTCTGGGGGGCTATGGAATACCGATAGGGACCGGGACAGTGTCGGACATGGTCGAACGCTCTACACCGCGACGATCGTCGATGTGCAGGTGGGTCAAATCCATCATGTCTACCATGCGATGATGGCCTGCGATCTCGCCGAGGCGAGAGGATTGCTCAGACTTCGTTATGGAAGACAGTTGGCGGACCAGGCTGAGGTCCGCAGAGGGTACGACGCGAGCAACCCGCTGGCGGTCTCTATGGTGTCGGACGCGATGGGGGCGATTTTGGCGATGGTCGCCAGCAATCCTCAAAGTGCGTTGGCTGAAGGGCTCGACCTGCAACTCGAATCCAGGTTCGCGCCGTAGAGAGGCGCGCAGGCCATGATGGTCGTCACGATCACAATCTGGCCGGGTGGCGATGAGGCAGCGTCTTTCGATATCGCGCAGATGAAGATCGAGAACGAGAGCAGGCTGGCCGACGTCAGCGATTATACTGCTCGGATCGTCCAGTGCGAAAACCGCCGACTAGGGGTGCAGGGGATAGATACCCGGGTGCAAATATCGTCACATCCTCGCCGGGATGGGCCTTGGACGTTGCTCAAGAGAATACTCGATCGGGTCGATTTGCCGTCCTGAATGGGACGTTCCTAACTCCTCGCTGACGGCGAAAACCGCCTACTTCGCTACACCCTCTAAAACCGAAACGGCCGAAATTGGCCATTCTCGCCGCTCAGAGGATCACGAAAATGAAGTAAAGGAGCAGACTTGCTGACAACCGAAAGCCTGATTGGCGACCCCGGCAGGATTCGAACCTGCGACCATCCGCTTAGAAGGCGGATGCTCTATCCAACTGAGCTACGGGGCCGTGCGCGGGAGCGATAGCGGGGCTTGCGCCGCGGCGCAATCTTTCGCAGCCGTTGCAATCGTGTGTCGGCGGGATATGCACCGAAGGATGAGCGACGCGGGCATCCGGAAAATCGACGCGACCGTGCTTGGCGCACGGCCGCTGCGCTATTATGATTTCTTCATGGCGGCCTTCGTCGCCATATTGCTGCTGTCCAACCTGATCGGCGCGGCCAAGCTGTCGTCGCTGGGTGGCGTGACCTTTGGCGCGGGCATACTCTTCTTTCCGCTCGGCTATGTGATCGGCGACGTGCTGACAGAGGTCTATGGCTATGCGCGGGCGCGGCGCTGCGTCTGGGCGGGCTTCGCCGCGATGCTGTTCATGGCGCTGATGAGCTGGGTGGTGGTGGCCTTGCCGCCGGCCGAGGGCTGGCCCGACCAGAAAGCCTATGAGGCGGTGTTCGGCAGCACCTGGCGGATCGTCTTTGCCTCGCTTTGCGCCTTCTGGGCGGGGGAACTGGCCAACAGCTTCGTGCTGGCCAAGATGAAGATCATCACCCAGGGACGGCATCTGTGGATGCGCACCATCGGCTCGACGGTGGTGGGGCAGGGGGTGGACAGCCTGCTCTTCTACCCGCTCGCTTTCTATGGCGACTGGACCACGACGCAGGTGCTGACCGTGATGGTCACCAACTGGGCGATGAAGGTCGGCTGGGAAGCGGTGCTCACGCCCGTCACCTATGTGGTGGTGAATGGCCTCAAGCGACGCGAGGGGCTCGACGTCTATGATGCGGGCACCGACTTCACCCCGTTCCGCACCCGGCTCTGACGATCCGAAAGCCTGTTTGAAAAATCGCGAAAGGGCGATTTTTCGGTACGGTTCCAGCCCGCGCCCCCGCCCAACCACCCGATCCAGTGTCATCCTGTCGGGTGGTTGGGCGGGGGAGCGGGCCGGAACCGGCTTTCTCAAACCCACTCTGGAGCCAGTAAAATACGTAATCTAAAGAGAGTCTTTACCTTGTTGGGCGCAGAAGGAGGCGACAAAGTCAGGAAAGAATAGTCGCCCATCGTGCCCATCGCCTCCGCCCAGTCCATTGTTCCTGATCGCGATCCCGTGATGTCCCCGGATGCGATCTGCCGGATCGACCGCCTGACCCATGTCGCGCGGGCGCTGAGCCAGGAGGCGCAGACGATCCAGGCCAATCTGGCCAATGCGGAGCGCCGGTTTCAGGCGACCTTCCAGCACGCGCCGGTCGGCATTGCCCATGTCGCGCTCGACGGCAGCTTCCTGACCGTCAATCCCCGCTTTGAGGAGATTACCGGTTATCCTGCCGCGATGCTGATGCGGCTGGGTTTTCAGCAGATCACCCATCCCGATGATCTGGATGTCGATGTCGCGCTGCTCGGCCGGCTGCACCGGGGCGAGTTGCAGCGCTATACGCTGGAAAAACGCTATATCCGCGCCGACGCATCGCTGATCTGGATCAACCTCACCGTGGCGCTGGTCCGCGACGAGCGGGATGAGCCGGAATTCTATGTCGCCGTGGTCGAGGATCTGTCGGAAATGCGGCAGGCCCATTTCGATGCGATCCATGATCCGCTGACCGGCCTGCTCAACCGCCGTGGCTTCGTGGTGCGGGCGCGGGCCTTGCTGCGGCAGGCGGCCGAGGTGCATCGCGCCGTCAGCCTGATCTATCTCGATCTCGACGGGTTCAAACAGCTCAATGACAGTCTCGGACATAGCGCCGGGGATCGCTGCCTGGTCGATGTGGCGCGGCTGATCGAGGATATGGTCGCCACCCGCCATGTCGTGGCGCGAATGGGCGGCGACGAGTTCGTGCTGCTGGTCGACGAGGAAGGCACGGACCTGGGCGAGGCGCTGCGCGTCGGACTGATGACGCTGGGCGGCGCGCATGGCGGTGTCAGCGGCAGCTTTGGCCTGGTGACCTTGATCCCCGACGATGACACCGAACTGGACAGCATCGTGGCGCGCGCAGACGAGGCGATGCTGGCGGCCAAGCGCGCCGGCAAGAATCAGTTGGTGACCACCGCGCTGCTATAATCGGCACGCACGAAATAGAGGCCGTCGGGCGGCGCGTTGAGCGCCAGCCGGGCGCGGTCGCGCGCCTCCAGCGCATCGCGCAGGTCATCGGCGCTCCAGCGGCCCATGCCGACCATCGCGAGACAGCCGACCATCGAGCGAACCTGATGATGGAGGAAGGAGCGCGCCTCCGCCCGGATGGCAATGCGATCGCCCTGTCGCTCCACATCCAGCATCGCCAGCGACTTCAGCGGACTGGCCGCCTGGCAATGGACCGAGCGGAAGGTGGTGAAGTCATGATGCCCCACCAATATCTGCGCGGCGTCATGCATGGCGTCGGCGTCGAGCGGCTGGATCACCCGCCAGGCAAGCCCCGATTCCAGGGTCAGTGGCGCGCGGCGATTGGCGATGCGGTAGATATAAGCGCGGCCGATGCAGCTGAAACGGGCATGCCAGTCCGGCGCGACTTCCTCACAGGCGAGGATCGCGACCGGATGGGGCCGCAGCTTCGCATTGATCGCCTCCATCAGGCGAAAGGGCGTCAGCGGTTTTTCGACATCGGCATGGGCCCGCATGGCCAGGCCATGGACGCCGGCATCGGTGCGGCCGGCAGCGTGCAGGATGGCGCGCTCGCCGGTGACGGCATGGATCGCATCCTCGATCGCCTGCTGGACGCTGGGGCCATGGGCCTGACGCTGCCAGCCCATGAAGGGGCGGCCGTCAAATTCGACGGTGAAGGCGAAACGGGCCATCGGATCAGGCGTCGACCCGGCTGCCGGTGGGCATGTCGAAGCCGCGCAGCAATTCGCCCGCCGACATCGCCGCCTTGCCCGCGCGCTGGATCAGCGTCGGACGGATCGCGCCATGGCCGCAGCCGATCAGCAGGCTGTGGTCGAGCAGTTCACCCGCAGGCCCGGCATGATCCTCGACCGTGGCGGCGAGGATGCGGAAGCGTTCGCCGCCATATTCGAAGAAGGCGCCGGGGAAGGGGTTGAAGGCGCGCACCTGCCGTTCGACCTGATGCGCGTCGCGGCTGAAATCGATCCGCGCCTCCGCCTTGTCGATCTTGGCGGCATAGGTGACGCCCTCTTCGGGCTGGACCACCGGCGGATGGCCGGCAAGATCGTCCAGCACATCGACCATCAGCTCGGCACCGGCCTGCGCCAGTTCCTGCGTCAATTCGCCGGCCGTCTTGTCCTCGACCGGGGTGACATGCTTGGCGCGCATCGGCCCGGTGTCGAGCCCGGCCTCCATGTCCATGATGGTGACGCCGGTGACATTGTCGCCCGACAGGATGGCGCGCTGCACCGGCGCGGCACCGCGCCAGCGCGGCAGCAGCGAGCCATGAATGTTGAGGCAGCCATGGCGCGGCATCGCCAGGATCGCGCGCGGCAGGATCAACCCATAGGCGGCGACGACCGCGACATCGGCGTCGAGCGCGGCAAATTCGGCCTGCACTGCCTCGTCCTTCAGCGAGACGGGCGTGCGCACCTCGATACCCAGTTGCTCGGCGCGGGCCTGCACCGGGGAGGGGCGCAGCGCCTTGCCACGGCCGGCCGGACGGGGTGGCTGGCTATAGACGGCGACGATGTCATGCCCGGCCTTCACCAGTGCATCGAGCGCTGGAACGGCGAAATCAGGGGTGCCCATATAGATGATACGCATGAAGGGCCTCAAAGCTCTTGTCGGAAAGACATGCAACCCCTTATCTCACGATATGGCTTCACCTGAAATCGAGACGCTGACCCAGGCGCTGTCGCGACTGCCCGGCCTTGGCCCCCGTTCGGCACGGCGCGCGGTGCTGCATCTGCTCAAGAAGCGCGAGGGCGCGCTGGAGCCGCTGCTGCGCGCGCTCGCGGCGGTCAACGAACGGCTGGTCACCTGTCAGGTCTGCGGCAATGTCGACACGGTCGATCCCTGCGGCATCTGTGCAGATCCGCGCCGCGACGCGCGGGCGCTGTGCGTGGTGGAGGATGTCGCGGACCTGTGGGCGCTGGACAAGTCGCGCCTTTTCCCCGGTCGCTTCCATGTGCTGGGCGGGCGCCTCTCTGCACTGGAGGGGGTGCGGCCCGAGGATTTGAGCATCGATGCGCTGGTCGCGCGGGTCGAGGCCGGCGGCATAGATGAGGTGGTGCTGGCGATGAACGCCACGCTGGAGGGGCAGACCACCGCCCATTATCTGGCCGAGCGGCTGGAGCGCTTCCCGATCCGCCTGACCCAGCTGGCCCATGGCGTGCCGGTGGGCGGCGAACTCGACTATCTGGACGAGGGCACGCTGGCCCAGGCGCTGCGCGCGCGGCGACCGCTGGGCTGAAGGACAGGCCGAAGGCGGGGGCACGCGTTTCCCGAAGTTCACACCGTTATCGGGGTTTCTGGGCGAAATGCGCCGGGAACGCGCCTGTGACGCGTCGGCTTTGCGCCGGTGGCGCGTCACCACCCATGGGGTGGAGGTGTCCAATATGCGCCCGCATCGCCCCTGTGACGCGACAATCGCGCTTCTGCCGCGCACCAGGAACGCCCCTATGGCGCGATCACCACGCGTCGATGGCTCGTGCGCAGCGGGCCATGACTGGGGTAGAAGGGCAGGGGGATGATGATCCATCCGGGCAGTAGATCAGACAAGCGGCGTGTAGGACAGGCCGGATGATGGACGGGAAGGGCGGCGGATTTGGGTGGGTTGCAGCCATCCCACCTACGTCATGCTGAACTTGTTTCAGCATCTATTAAGCCTAGCAAGCCATTGGTCTATTGGGAGGAATGGACCCTGAAACAATTTCAGGGTGACGATGATGGGATGGGCCGCTGCTGGTCGCTTCTTGCCGGGCAATTTTCCGCCCACGAACCGAGCGACCGCTATCGGGGTGGCCTCGCGAACGGCGTCTGGGCTGATATCGCCATCATGCTCCTGGGAAGAACACCCCCGCGCGCGTCCACGCAGAGGCGCCCGTCATGGCTCAGTACTTGGGGATGCTGGGATCCTTGCCGGGATAGGGGCTATCCTCGCTGCCATAAATGCGCGGATAGCACCACGCTGCCGCCTGGTCATAGTTGCCGAAGCCGTCGCGCACATAGCGCGCCTTGCAGGCTTCGTATTCTGCGTCCTGCTCATCGGTGCCTTCGGACGGAATGGTGGTCGGCGGCTGAGCAACCACCGGAGCGGAGACGAATGCAAGCGCAATCAAAATCTTCTTGATTTCCATGTGTTACTCCTGATTCCCCCTGGATCAGAAGCTATCAACAAGGTGTGTCGGCTCAAGCTGGAGTTGAAATCAAACGGATATTGTCATCGATGTTTCTACCCTTCCTCATTTCTATATTCCAACCGCCAACAGTTTGTGTCGCAATCGACGACGACACTCTCAAATGTAGCGAGATTGGCCGCGTCCGACTTCTCGGTATCGACGCGCCGGAACTGCCGGGGCCCTGCCGCAAGGGCCGCAGCTGCGCGCCGGGCGATCCGATCGCCAGCAAGAAGCAGCTGGTAGCGCGCGGGGTGACGATCAGCCCGGTCACGCGCGATCGCTATGGGCGGACGGTTACCCAAGTCTACGCTGGCAACAAGAACCTAGCTTACGAGCAACTTCGGGCCGGCAGGGCGGTTTATGTCGAGAAATGGTCTTTAGCCGCCAAAGCCCGGCATCAATGACGCAAATCGATAGCGATTAGACCGCTCGAAACGCGTCGCCCGGCCTTGCTGCTCCCGGATCAGTTCTTGCGCTGCGGCACCGTGAAGGTGCCCGACACGCGGCCGCTGGGGCTGGTCGATGTGCCGGCGCCGCCGGTCGATCGGCCGTCAACCGTGGTGCGGCCGCTGTTGAGATCCATCACCAGCCGTCCGCCGGTCAGGCGGTTGACGCCCTGGGTCAGCGAAACATTGCCGACCATGGTGATCAGCTTGGCATTGAGGTCATAGATGGCGACATTGCCGCGCGCGGTCTGGTCGGCCTTGGTGATGACGACATTGCCCGACGCGTCGATGCGCTGGATTTCCACGCCATTGCCGGTGTTCGCCGCGCCATTGGGCTGCTGCTTGTAGGCCACGGTCATGCGGGCGGCGTTCAGCGTCATGCCGGCCTGCGTCACTTCGACATTGCCCGATACCACCACCCGGTCGGCGCGGTCCTGCACCTCGATCCGGTCGGCGGTGAAGTTCACCGGCGCATTGCTGTCATGATTCTTGAACACCTGCGCATCGGCGCCGGCGTAGAGGAGGCCGGTCGCGCCCAGCGCAACGGTCGACAGCAGGATGAGGGTGCGTTTCATCACTTTTGCCCTTTGAGGCCATTTTGTTCGATGCGCAAGGTCGCCCGGCCGTTGAGCGTGACCGTGCGTGCATTCATGTCCGCTTCCAGATGGTCGCCGCTGAACGTGCCGATCGGGATGCGCCCGTCGACCCGGCCTGCGCTCTTCATCCGCCGCGTCTGCAAATCGATGCCGACGTCGCGGGTGACCAGGCGATATCCGCCGGCCGCCTCGAACTGGACCGGGCCGACGATCGCGACGCGCTCGGTCTCCATGTCGTAACGGCCCTTCTGCGCGTTCAGCACCGCCGGCCCTTCGGGCAGCAGGATGCGCGCGGCCATGTCGTTCAGGTCGACGATCGGCTCGCGTGAGCTTTTCTGCACGGCCGAACCGGCCCGCAGCGAGAAGGGCTGGCCCTTGCTGTCCTGCCCGCGATAGAGCGCCTCGGACACGCGCATCCGCTCCTTCGCCACCTCGACCTTGTTCTTGTCGAGCACGAAGCTGACCTTGTCGCCGCCAGTGAAGGGGGCCATGGCCAGCAGGGCGGTCAGCACGCCGACCGCCACCGGCAGATAATTTTTGAGCAGGCGCACCAGCTTGTCATGGCTGCCACCCGGCCGGGCCCAATGGCGGCGGACGTTGCGCTGTTGCTCGGCCTGGATGGACATGTCTGCCTGCCGCCCTGTCGCTTACATGTGCGAGAAGATGTCGTTCTCGGGCCAGCCCGCCAGGTCCAGCGCCGCGCGATGGGGCAGGAAGTCGAAACAGGCCTGGGCCAGTTCCATCCGCCCTTCGCGGGTCAGGCGCTTGTCCAGTTCGGTCTTCAGCTGGTGCAGGAAGCGCACGTCGGACGCGGCATAATCCTTCTGCGCGTCGGACAGGTTCGGGCCGCCCCAGTCGCTCGACTGCTGCTGCTTGCTGATGTCCTGGCCCAGCAGTTCGCGGACCAGCTCCTTCAGGCCGTGGCGGTCGGTATAGGTGCGCACCAGCTTCGACGCGATCTTGGTGCAGTAGACGGGCGCTGCCACCACGCCCAGATAATGCTGGATCGCGGCGATATCGAATCGGCCGAAATGATAGATCTTGATCCGCTCCGGATCGGCCAGCACCGCCTTCAGGTTCGGCGCGGCATAATCGCTGCCGGGGTTGAAGCGGACCAGATGCTCGTCGCCCTTGCCGTCACTGATCTGGACGACGCACAGGCGATCGCGCGGGGTGATGAGCCCCATGGTTTCGGTATCGACGGCGATCGGGCCGGGGGCAAGGACGCCCTCGGGCAGATCTTCTTCATGGAAATGGACGGTCATGACTTTTCCCTCTATGGGGAAACGGGCCATATCGCAATCAAGGCTTTGGCAGATAGGGCCTGTAAATCGGCGCTGCGGGCGCTCTTTTTGCCCGATATGCGAAATCATTCGCGCTGCCCGGAAAACTTGATATAGTGATTCCCAAACCGCGACTTTGCGGTGGATTGTGCATGTCATTCGCCCGACATGTTTGTCCAATGTGTCTTGGGGCGAAGCGAAAGTGACTAACAGGGCATGAGTTTTGACAGAGGGCGCCGCGGCGGGCGCGGCAAGGACAAGCGCGACGGTTTCGGCGACGACAATTTCTACGACCAGGGCAGCGGCGGCGGCTTCGGCGGCGGTGGCTTTGGTGACCGCGGCGGCTTCGGTGGCGGCTTCGGCGGTGGTGATCGTGGTCGTGGTGGCTTCGGCGGTGGTGATCGCGGTGGCTTCGGCGGCGGCGGCGGTTTCGGCGGCGGTGGCCGCGGTGGCTTCGGCGGCGGTGGCGGCTTTGGTGGCGGCGGCGGCGGTGGTCGCGGCATGCCGGCCCAGGTCGTTGGCGAAGGCAAGGGTGTCGTCAAGTTCTTCAACGGCCAGAAGGGTTTCGGCTTCATCGTTCGTGACGATGGCGGCGAAGACGTGTTCGTTCACATCAGCGCGGTCGAGCAGGCCGGCCTGACCGGTCTGGCCGAAGGTCAGCCGCTCGGCTTCACCCTGGTGGATCGTGGTGGCAAGGTGTCGGCGACCGATCTGGTCATCGACGGCGAACCGCTCCCCGTGACCGATCGTGCGCCGCCGCGTGAACCGCGCGAACCCCGCGCCGGTGGTTTCGGTGGTGCAGAGCGTGGCCCGCAGCGTCAGCTGACCGGCGAACGCGCCAGCGGCACGGTCAAGTTCTTCAACGCCATGAAGGGCTTCGGCTTCATCCAGCGTGATGACGGCCAGCCGGACGCTTTCGTCCACATCAGCGCTGTCGAACGCGCCGGCATGGGCGCCCTGAACGAGGGTGACCGTCTGGACTTCGAACTGGAAGTCGATCGTCGCGGCAAGTACGCGGCCGTCAATCTCCAGTCCAAGGCCGACTGATCGGCCGTCGCCCGTTCGCCGTACGGGCGACGTGACAGGAATATCGAAGGGGGTCGCCTGCCCGGCGGCCCCTTTTTCGTGTCTGCCGTTCATCTCGGTCGGCCGACATGTCGCATATATCGTCAAAGCGATGCGCCGTGATGCGGTGCATGGATCGTGAATATCGACGGAAGCGTCCGATGATATTCGGATCAAAGTTGCCGTAAATTCGGCGCTTATGTGCAATTGATCAACATGTTGATCTGCATGTTTTCCTGATAATTATTGGCCAATTCGATCGATTTGAGGAATTTGCCTGACCATTAGCCTCGGATCATAATCGTCCCGAATGGAATGAGCCTTGCGGCATTGTCGACAAGGCCTGAACCAATGGGAGGATGATATGAAGCAGGCCCTGATCGGCCGTCTGCTGGCGACTGTCGCTGCCGGCCCGGCCCTGATGCTCGCAACCGCACAGGCGCAGGATAGCGCCGCACCCGTGCCCCAGGCTGACGCCGGGGCAGGGGAGATCATCGTCACCGCCCGCAAGCGTGACGAGCGGCTGATCGACGTGCCGGTTGCCGTCTCTGCCCTCTCGACCGACCAGATCGAACGCTATGCCACCACCAGCTTCCAGGCGATCAGCCAGCAGGTGCCGCAGCTGGTCATCGCCGAATCGCAGAATCAGGTCGGCGGCTCGATCAACCTGCGCGGCATCGGCGCCGGCATCTCCAACCCCTCGACCGAAACCGCCGTGACCCTGAATTTCGACGGCGTGCCGATCAGCTATGGCAATGCCATCCGCCTCGGCCAGATCGACCTTGGCCGGGTCGAGGTGCTCAAGGGGCCGCAGGCGCTCTTCTATGGCAAGAACAGCCCAGGCGGCATCGCCTCGCTCATCTCCCAGGATCCGGGCAAGGATTTCGAGGCGAAGCTGCGCACCGGCTATGAATTCATGGCCGACCAGCGCTTTGTCGAGGCCAGCGCCTCGGTGCCGCTGACCGACGGTCTCGCCGCCCGCGTCGTAGGCTATTATTCCAAGGAGGATGGCTGGTTCCGCAACGTCGCCGAACCGATCGCCGGCATCACGCCGGGGCGCGGCGCCGACAGCCTCAATTCCGAGGATGTCTTCGTCCGCGGCACGCTGGCCTATGATGCGGGCGGATCGACCCGGATCAAGGCGAAGGTCAATTATGGCCAGCGCGAACGGGACGGCGTCGGCCCCACCGGCCTCAGCCAGATAATCTACTGCCCCGCCGGCGTCAGCCGCTATGGCTCGACCGACTGCACGCTCAACCGCAATTTCTACGACGCCATCCTCGCGCCGGCGACCGCGGCCAGCGATCCCAGCTATGGCGATGGCGTGCCCTTCATGAAGTCGAAGCAGTTCCTCGCCTCGCTCAGCGTCGACCAGGATCTGGGCGACGCCTATACCCTGTCCTCGGTCACCGGCTATTACCGCCTGCGCGAACGTTCGGTCGACAGCTTCACCTTTTCCAACAATCCCTATTTCGGCGCGTCGAACGACATCACCGCCAAGGGCTTCAGCCAGGAACTGCGCCTCGCGTCCGACTATGACGGGCCATTGAACTTCCTCGTCGGCGGCTTCTTCCAGGACGCCCATTTCCTCACGCGTCAGGCCTTCACCACCAATTTCGGTACGCCCTTCGTGGTCGGGGCGACCTATTATGACGTCCATACCAAGGCGACGTCGGTCTTCGGCCAGCTGCGCTACAAGATCGCCGATCCGCTCGAACTGGCCGTCGGCGGCCGCTATAGCTGGGAAGACAAGTCGCTGACCGGCACCTCGCTCGGCAGCCCGATCCAGATTCTCGGCCCGAAGCAGAATTATACCGATTTCTCGCCCGACGTGACGCTCACCTGGCGTCCCGACAGCGATCGCACCGTCTACGCCGCCTATCGCGAGGGCTTCACCTCGGGCGGCTTCAACACCGTGCCGACCCGGCTGCGCACCGATGCGGACCAGAGCCGCGCCGCGATCGACCTGTCCTATGACCAGATGACCGCCAAGGGCGGCGAGATCGGCACCAAGGGCTATGTTGCCGATCGCCAGATCCTCTACGATCTGGTCGGCTATTATTATAAATATAGCGGGCTCCAGTTGTCGCGCTACGACAACGCCTCCTTCACCCAGCTGACCCAGAATGCGGGCGGGGCGGAGATCAAGGGCGCGGAACTCAGCCTCACCATCCGGCCGCGCACGCTCGCGGGCCTGACGTTCAACACGGCGATCGCCTACAACAACGCCCGCTACACCGATTTCATCGGCGGCTGCTATGCGGGCCAGTCGATCGCACAGGGCTGCAATCTCAATCCGCTCAATCCCAATCTGCCGCAATCGACCTGGGGCACGGCGGCCAATCCCTATCAGAATCAGGACCAGACCGGCCAACGCCTGTTCCGCGCGCCCGAAATCGCGATCACCGGCGGTTTCACCTATGACCACAGCTTCGCCGACCGGCTGGGCGGATCGCTGTCCGTCGATTTCAACTATAGCAGTGCCTATGTCACCCAGACGGAGGGTAACCCCAGGACGCTGCAGGATGATTATATCCAGCTCAACGCCGCCCTCTCGATCAACGGCGGCGCGGGCAAGCCCTGGGAATTGTCGCTGATCGGCCGTAACCTCACCAACAGGCTGATCATCGTCGGCGGATCGGTGGTGGGCGCGAGCGCGGCCGGCACCGGCACCAACGCCGTGCGCGAAGGCGACATATTGGGCTCGCTCGGTGCCCCGCGCGCGGTGATGCTGCAATTGACGGTGAAGAGCGGCCTGTTTGGCGGCCGCTGATCATCCCTATGCAAATACTATGAAAAGCGCGCTGAGGTCGGCTGGAATTTGACCGACGGGGGCCATTAAGTCCCTTGTCCCATGACCCACCGACCTCCTCCTCCCACCCCGGCTGATGCCGAGCGGCGCAGCGATCGGCCACGGCTCACCGGACGCCTGTCGATCCGGCCGCGCGCCGCCCCGGCTCCTCCGGCATGGCAACGGAGCCGGGCATCATGACCCGGCGCGACCTCGCCTGGCGCGGCCTTGGCCTGCTGCTCGTCGGCGCGGCGGCCGGCAGTTCGCTGCTGCATCGCGCCCTGACCCTGGACGGCCCGGCATCGGCGCCGCTCGAAATGGCGCTGGCCCTTGCCAGCTTCAGCTTCGCCAGCCTCGGTATATTGCTGCTCTGCCAGGGCGTGCGCCTGCGTGACGGCTGGCGCCGTGACCTCGACCGGCGCCAGGCGCAGCGCGACGGCCATTACGATCCCCTAATCCTGGCCGAAGATCGCGCCCCACTCGCGGCCTTTCTGGCTGCCCGCGTCCGGCGCGACTGACCCCCATTCCTATATCCCCAAAGGACAAATTTGTGAGCGAACGCGACCTGCATTTCGTGATCCCGACCTATCGCCTGCGCGACGTCGGCGCGACCGTCGAGGCCTATGACGAAAATTTCGCCCGCAGCGGCCAGACCGCGCCGATCATCGTCTTCGATGATTCCTCGGTCGCCAATCATGACAAATATTTCGGCGCGCTGGAGGCGACCAAGACGGTCAACGACCTCTGGTATGTCGGCCCGGCCGAAAAGGAGCAGTTCGTTTCCTACATCTGCAAGCGGCTGCGCGACCGCAAGCTCGACGTGCTGGTCCGCAACCTCTTCCGCCCCAGCTATGGCGGCAACCGCAACTTCACCCTGATGTATACGCTGGGCGACCTGATGGTCAGCGCCGACGATGACATGCGCCCCTATGCCCTGATCGAGGACAGCCCGGAAACGCTGGGCGAACGGGAAATCAGCCGGGGCAAGACCATCCCGCGCGGCGCCAATGGCCATTGCCGCAAATCCTACGACATTCTCCAGTCCTTCCGCGACATATTGGGCAAGACGGTGGCGGACGCGCCGGCCAATTACGACCAGGGTGAACTGGTGATCGACAGTGCCATGGACCTGGAATCCAACAATTCGCTCGGCTTCGCGCGGGAAAACAGCCTGACCTTGCAGGAAGGGCGCTTGCCCCGCTCGGCGGTGGTGAAGATGGCGCAGACCTTCCGCACCGGCACCAACGATATCGATGCGGTCGATTTCGTCGACATGTTCCTCGACGATCCGGACGAGGTCGATGCCGAACGGCTCAACGACACCTATGTGCTGGTCAATTTTCGCCCCTGCCTCACCAATCTCAACTGGCGAATGGACTGCGGCGTCGCGGGCTATGACAATCGCACCGGCCTGCCGCCCTTCTTCCCGACGCGCTTGCGGTTCGAGGATTATATCTATCGCCTGTGGATTCAGCAGTCGAACATGGTCTCGGCCCATGTCGATTCCGCCCAGACCCACATCAAGAACAGCTATATGCGCAATCCGCTGGCGTCGGAGGTGTTCAACGAGGCGATCTGCGGCCTGCTCAAGCGCAAGATCCGCACCAGCCTCAAGCGCACCGACGAATGGTCGATCGCCTTCGACTATGACGGCGCGGTCAGCCTTCAGGACAGCGAAGAGATATTGGACAGCGCCCGCGCCTTGCATGACCGGGTGCTCAAGAGCATGGCCGACGCGCGCACGACCGAGCGGCGCGACGCGCTGGGCCATTTTGCCGCCGGCCTGTCACGCACCTTCTATGATTTCGAGCCGGATTTCTTCCAGCAGAATGTCAGCCGCATGGTCGATGATGAGGTCGGGCTGATCCGCTCCTCGCTCGAAATCTGGCCGACCCTGCTGGAGATCGTCTATTTCAAGCGCCATTGCCGCAACCTGCCGATGCGCCGCGTGAAGAACCGCTCCGCCCGATCGCCCCAACCCAGGCCCGTAGCAGCCTGAGGGTTGGCGGCAGGCGCTCCGTTTTCGCCCCCTTCATCCCGGCGACGGCCGGGGCCCCTCTCAGTGACGGGGGCGGGGCGGAGCGCCTATCATACCCGCCGGAACGGGAAGGGGCTGGCGGTCCGCTCATAGCTGTGCAGGTCCAGCGCACGCGTCACCGGCGGCAGAGCCCGGTCCGGGCAGTCGCGCCGCTCGCACAGATGACAGGTCGGCCCCACCGTCACCGCATCGTCGCGCTCGGTATTGATGCCATCGGCATGGATGATCCGCCCGGCATGTTTCGCCTCGCAGCCCAGCGCAATCACCTGCCGCCCGCGCGCGCCATCGCCGCGGGGCAGGGCGATCGCCAGCGTGACGAAGCGCCGCTCGTCCAGCGTCTCGATCAGTTGCGGCAGCACGATGTCGGGCGCGTCGGCCGCATGCACGTCCCAGCGCGGACAGGTGCCGCCATAGCGGGCAAAGGGATAGGCCTCGCCATCGAAGCGCTTGGACACGATCCCCGCCCGGTCGATCCGCACCATGAAGAAGGGGATGCCGCGCGCGCCGGTGCGGTTGAGGCTGGTGAGCCGGTGCGCCAGCTGCTCGGTCGACACGCCGAAGCGGGCGCGCAGCAGGGGAAGGTCATGCCGGCTTGCCTCCGCCGCCTGGCGGAACCGGTCATAGGGCATGATGAGCGCCGCGGCGGCATAGTTGGTCAGCGCAATGACGGCGAGCCGCCGGCTGTCCTCGTCCGGCGGCGCCGTGCGCGTCACCTGTGCCGCGATCAGGTCGGCCATCTCCTGCGCGCAGAGTTGATAGGCCATGGCGAACAATCGCCCGGATGCCGGCAACCGCTCGCTCAGCATCAACCGCCGCCGGTGCATGTCATAATGGCGCACCGTTCCGGCCAGCACATCGGCGCGCACCATCTGCACCGCCATGCCGTGCCGTTCCTTCAGCCGCGCGCGCAGCCCGGCCTGCAACAGCGCCGGATCTTCCTCCAGCTCCGCGGCGATCCCTTCGGCCGCGGCGTCGATTTCGGCGAAATGATTGCCGGCCTTGGCTACCGTCTCGCGCCACCAGTCGACCGGCGCGACCAGCGGGGCAGGGGCAGCGCCGCGCCCGCTCGCCTGCATCTGCTCGGGCAGGCGGCGCAGGTCGGCCAGCGCGCGGTAGAAGCGGCCGATCGCCTCGCTGACGCCGGGATAATTTTCCGCGACTTCCAGCACTTCGTCGCGCGCGATGCCGATGTCGCGCACCAGCGCATCGGACAATATCTCGGCCAGGTCGCTCGCCGCCCCATCCTGGCTGCTGGCGGTGAAGTCGCGAATGTCGATGTCATAGGTATTGGCCAGCCGCAGCAACATCTGCGCCGTCAGCGGCCGCTGGTTGCGCTCCAGATGGTTGAGATAGCTGGGCGACACGCCCAGTTCCTCGGCCATGCGCGTCTGGTTCAGCCCCAGTTCGCGGCGCAGCACGCGCAGCTTGGGGCCGAGATAGAGCTTCCGGTCGGTCACATCTGCCATAAGGTCATATTGTCATGATTTCACAATATGAACAAGTCGCGGCGTGACTTGCGGCCACTCATCGCCCTTCCGCTTCCCCTTCGACCTGTCAATATCGCTGTCATCAACCAGCACAGCCACAAGGCAGGAAGGACAGGAAGATGACGACCGATACGATGGAAGCGCCCCAGCCCGCCCGTTCGCGCGCGGTCTTCAGCCAGGAGGATTTCGGCCTGATCCGCACCGCCATCGCCCATTATCTCAAGGAAGTGCAGGACCAGCCGGAATCGGTCAAATATGCCAATCTCTACCACCGCCTCGGCCGCGTTGCCTGACCGGCGGAGTGCCTGAACGAGAAAGGGCGCGGGATCACTCCCGCGCCCTTTTTCTTGTCTCGGCCTGTTCCGATCAGAACAATCGCGTCAGCCCGTAGAACAGCGCGCCGATCGCGGCCGCCGCCGGCAGGGTCACGACCCAGGCGACGATGATGCTCGACGCGACGTTCCAGCGCACCGCTGACAGCCGGCGCGACGCGCCCACGCCGACGATGGCGCCAGTGATGGTGTGGGTCGTCGATACCGGCACGCCCAGATGGGTGGCCATGAACAGGGTGATCGCGCCGCCGGTCTCTGCGCAGAAGCCCTGCGCCGGGGTCAGGCGGGTGATCTTCGATCCCATGGTGTGGACGATCTTCCAGCCGCCCAGCAAGGTGCCCAGGCCCATTGCCGCCTGGCAGCTCAGCACCACCCACATCGGCACATGGAAGCCGCCGGTCAGCAGCCCCTGCGAATAGAGCAGCACCGCGATGATGCCCATCGTCTTCTGCGCGTCATTGCCGCCATGGCCCAGCGAATAAAGCGACGCAGAAACAAGCTGCAGCTTGCGGAACACCCGGTCCGCGCCCTGCGGCGTGAACTTGCGGAAGATCCAGCTGATCGCCAGCACCAGCATCAGCGCCAGGAACAGGCCGACGGCGGGCGAGATCACGATCGCTGCGCTGGTCTTGAACACGCCGCTCCACACGATCGCCGACAGGCCGGACTTGGCCGTGCCCGCGCCCAGCAGGCCGCCGACCAGCGCATGGCTGGAGGAGGAGGGGATGCCCAGGCCCCAGGTGATGAGGTTCCAGGCGATCGCCCCCATCAGTGCGCCGAAGATCACCGACGCGTCGATGATGTCGGCGCTGACGATGCCCTTGCCCACCGTCTCGGCGACATGCAGGCCAAAGAAGAGGAAGGCGATGAAGTTGAAGAAGGCGGCCCAGGCGACCGCATATTGGGGTTTCAGCACCCGCGTCGACACGATGGTCGCGATCGAGTTGGCGGCGTCATGCAGGCCGTTCAGGAAGTCGAACAGCAGCGCAACGCCGATCAGTGCGATCAGCAGCGGGAAGGCGAGATGGGCTTCCATATCCGGTCAGGCCTGTCAGGCGTGGTCGATGACCAGGCCGGAAATCTCGTTGGCGACGTCCTCGAACCGGTCCGTCACCTTTTCCAGATGGCTGTAGATTTCGTTGCCGACGATGAAGTCCATCGGGTTGCCGGCGCGGGCTTGGCTGTACAGGGCCTTGAGGCCCGCCTCATGCAATATGTCGGCATGGCCTTCCAGCTTGACCAGCCGTTCGGTCAGCTCGTGCAGACGCGCCGAATTGATGTTGAGCGAGCGCAGCAGCGGCATCGCTTCCGCCGTGATCCGCGCGCATTCGACGATCAGCGCGCTCATGTCCTGCATCTGCGGCGCGAAATCCTTGACCTCATAGAGCGCGATCGCCTTGGCGGTCTGGTTCATCTGGTCGATCGCGTCGTCCATCACGCCGATCAGGCCGGTGATGGCACTGCGGTCGAACGGGGTGACGAAAATGCGGCGGACGTCCTGCAGCACTTCGCGGATGATGTCGTCCGCCTCATGCTCGCGGTCCGAAATCTCCTTGATATGCGCGTCCATGTCCGGGCCGCCCTTCAGCAGCTTGGCCAGGGCGTCGGCGCCGGCGACCAGGGTCGCGGCATGGTCTTCGAATTGCTCGAAGAAACGCCCCTGCTTGGGCATCAGCGCGTGAAACCAGCGCAGCATTCCAGTCCTTTCACTTTGCTTCTCGCGGATCGACAGCAGCAACCGGAGGAACCAGCCCGGATCGGCGGGCGGTTCGCGGAAAGCCGCGATGATCGATTGCAGTTCGGGTTCGTCGACGGCCTTTGCGGCTTCGGCGACGGAAAACCAGCGCAGCTCGCGCTGCCCTTTTTCGGGCCATTGCGTCAGATGGCCGGTCACGGCAAGCGGAAAAACCTCGACATTCGCCTCGCGCGACTTGCCGCTGCGCTTGCGCTTGTCATAGCTGTATCGGCCGATCGGCGCGGGACAGGCGATGCCATGGATGCCCGCTTCCTCGAACGCCTCGACTTCCGCCGCGCGATGGCCGGCCAGCCCCTTGATGCGATTGCCCTTGGGAATCACCCAGCGCCCAGTGTCGCGCGACGTGATCAGCAGGATCTGCATCGACCCGTCGATCGGGTCGCTGGTATAGGGGAGAGCGGCAATCTGGCGCATTATCGGCGGCTTACGGGCGACCTGCCCGAATCCTCATGCTCTGCCGCAGCGCGTTCCATCGGCGCTATGTAACGAAAATGTCATTTTTTGCAATCGCTCCCTTCGCCCAGAGGGGCGGGCGAAGGGAGCGACCGGCGCCCCGCTGGGCAAGGCCGGGAGGCGGATCAGATCGAGATGCGCGCCGTCAGGCGGATGTCGCGCCCGGCAAGCGGGGCGAAATCCTTCAGGAAGCTGGCATGGCGCCGCGCTTCCACGTCGAAGATGTTGTTGGCCGACAGCATCAGCGTGGTGCGGTCATTACCAGCCAGCGGCTTGAACGAGATCGATGCGTTGACCATGGTGAAGCCATCGGTCGGCGTTTCGAAATCGGTCACCCGATCCTGCTCGAACACATGTTCCAGCTCGGCGCGGGCGCTCAGCCGTGCGCCCTGCGCCTCGATCCCGCCCAGCAGGCGGAGCGGGGGAATGCGCGGCGCCGGGCCATTGCCCTTGATCGTGGCGCGGACATAGTCGGCGACGCCGTCGATATTGATCGCATAGCTGCCGACCTGTGCCAGCTTCACCGACGCTTCGGCCTCAAAGCCATAATAGCGCGCATCGGCCTGGGCATAGGCATAGCAGGGGAATTCCATCTCGGCCCCGCCATTGGCCGCCTGGCAGACGCTGTCGTCGACCACGCTTTCATAGATGAAGCCGCTGAACCAGTTATGATAGGCGGCCAGGCTGAAGCTGTAGCCATTGCCCGATCCGCGCAGCGTACCTTCCACGCCCCAGCTCTTTTCCTTGCCGAAATCGGGATTGCCCAACTCGAACGCCTGGGTTCCGGCATGATTGCCGCGCGCGAACAACTCTTCGGCCGACGGCGCGCGCTCGCTGCGCGACAGGTTCAGGCCCACGCGCCAGCCGGGCATGATCGCCTGGCTGATGCCCAGCGATCCGGACAGGGCGTTGAAGCTGCGCTGGCTGGCTTCGGCAAACAGGTCGGCATCCGGGTCCGACTGCAGCTTGGTATGTTCATAGCGCGCGCCCGCTTCCAGGCGCGTGTCGCCCAGGTCCAGCGACTGCAGCGTGAACAGGCCGAACTGGTCGGTCTGGTTCTTGGGCAGGAACTTCTCTTCGCCATCGGCCTGGAAACGGCGGGTGAAGAACTGCGCGCCCGATGCGCCCTGCCAGCCATTGCGGTCGGCCTGGACGAATTCCAGCCGGCTTTCCATCGACTGGTTCTTGAAGGTGGTGCCGACCTCGCCCGACGGTTCGATTTCCTGATGCTGGTAATCGGCCCAGCCCGCGCGCAGGCGGATGCTGTCGAGGAACCCGCCATTGACCGCGACCTCGCCGCGCAGGTCGGCGCGGGTCTGCTTCATCGCCAGCGTCACATTCTCGTGGCTGTGCCCCTCTTCCTCATGATCATGGTCATGATCGTGATCATGGTCATGCTCCTCGGCCACTTCCAGGCGCGACGGCACGCCATAGGTGTTCTCGCTGTGCGAGATCGACATGCCCAGATTGCCGCCATCGCCGATATAGGCGAAGCCGCCGGCCACTTCCCATACTTCCGCCGCGGTATTGGCCAGCTTGCCCTTCAGCCGCGCATTGTCCTGGATTTCCTCCTCGTCGGAGGCGGCGGCGATCTCGCGCATCGCCTTGGACAGGATATAGCCGCCGGTGCGCAGATTGTCGGTCTTGCTGTAGCTGCCATCGACATGGACGACGAAATTCTCGGTCAGCGGCACCTCGATCTCGCCCGAACCGCTGCGTTCGTTGGCGGCGCTGCCATAGGTGCCGATCGCGTCGATATGGATCGCCTCGTCCGGCACGCGGCGCGGGATGCGGCTGTCGATCACATTGACCACGCCGCCGATCGCCGACGATCCATAGAGCAGGGCGGACGGGCCGCGCAGCACCTCGATCCGGTCGGCGGTCAGCGGGTTGATCGCGACCGCATGGTCGACCGAGGTGTTGGACACGTCGAAGCTGCCGATGCCGTCGGTCAGGATGCGCACGCGCTCGCCTTGGAAGCCGCGCAGGATCGGGCGCGATGCGTTGGGGCCAAAGGAGGTGGCCGACACGCCGGGCTGGCGCGCCAGCGTCTCGCCGATGGTCGGACGCAGGCTGCGGGTCAGTTCCTCGCCGGTGACGATCGAGGTGCCGGACAAAATGTCGCCCTGGCTGCGGGGGATCAGGGCGGTGACGACGATGTCGCTGCGCGGATCATGATAGCTGCCATCGGCCTGGGTGTCGGCGGGGGCTGCGGTCTGGGCGGCGGCGGGCCAGACCAGGCAAAGGGCCGTGAGGGCACAGCCGGCGCGCAGCGACGGGGAACGAAGCATCAGGCTTTTTATCCTTGCAGAATATGTGGGTCGGCCTCCGCGTATCTGTCATGATACATCGTATCAATATACGATCGGCGAAATGAAGGCCGTTTCTGCCGCATTCATCACCAACTGTTGCATTTTTGCACGGCATGGCGCGCAGCATATTACCGGCCGCCAAGACGGATCAGGCGCGCAATTCCGCCATTATTTCTGCTCAGAGGAAGAGGAAGTCCGCCAGCGCCTGCACGCCGGGGCGCGACAGCGATCGTTCGTTGACGGTCTGGCGCACCTCGATCGCGGGCAATGGCACGTCCAACGCCAGCCGGCGAATGCCGCTCATCCGCCCCAGGTCGCGCGCCATCGGGCCAAAGGCGGCGAAACATCCAGCGCCTTCGCGCAGGGCGGTGATGATGTCGAACATATTGTCGGTTTCCAGCATCACCGGGCCCAGTCGGGCGCCGCCGCGTGCCAGCGCCGCGTCGATGATCGGGCGCAGCCCGTTGCGTGGATCGACCGCCAGTTGCGGCGTGATGGTCAGGTCGCCGCGCGACACGCTGCCCGCGCGCGCCAGCGGATGGTCCGCCCCGGCATAGAGATTGACCTGTTCCGACCAGCCATAGCGGGACGGCAGGCCGGCCGGCTCCTCCAGTGCATAGAAATAGGCGATGTCGGCGCGCAGCGATTCGATCGCCCGCGCCGCCTCGACCGCCGACTGGACGCTCAGGTCCAGGGTGATGGCGATATCGTCATTGGCCGCCTCGAACGCGGTCAGTGCATCCTGGAAATGGCCGAACACCGGCGCCGGCGTCGCCAGGATGATGGCGCGATTGGCGGGCGGCGGCGCGGCCGGCAGCGACGGCAATTGCGCATCCGCATCCAGCAGTAATTCCGGCAGCGCGGGCGGCGGGGCCGGTGATGGGTCAGGTTGCGGGGTGGGGGCGGGCGCGGCTTCCTCGGCCCAATCCTCGGGGTCGTCCTGCGCCAGCAGGGTCATTGCCTGCGCCGTGCGTCGGCCCGCGGGGGTCAGCCGCGCCGCGCCGCGAATATCGTCGAACAAACGATAGCCCAGCCGCATTTCCAGCGACGCCATGTCGCGCTCGATCACGGCGGATGAAACGCCCAGCGTCTGGGCGCAGCGCGTCAGGCTGCCCGCGACCACCATCTGCGCGAAAATGTCGAGTTGGCGCAGGGACGGGTTGGTCATGGCCGAGCGATAGAACAAAGACGAGGCCGGGTTAAGAGGCGTTCTCACGCATTTACCATCAATGCGCTGTTGACGAGCCCCGGTGAATGATGGCAGGGCGCGTCACCTGACGGGCGGGTATAGCTCAATGGTAGAGCACTAGCCTTCCAAGCTTGTGATGCGGGTTCGATCCCCGCTACCCGCTCCACGCCTCGTCAAACCCCTGAAAATCAACGGAAACCTGCTCAAAAGCGGGTCACGTCGTGCGTCCGGGACACAAAGCTGGGTCACAATGACCCATCAAAAATTGACCTAACGCCATCAAAACAAACGAAATACTCCCCGCCATCGTGGGTCACAACTGTGGGTCACAAACGATGGCCGCGCGGACTTTCGTTACGAGGATCGACCTTCCAGTTCCGGGTGCGGGTCCCGGCTGATCTTCGAGCAGATTTCGGGTGCAGCCATGTAAAGCGATCGTTGCGCACGGACAGTCCATCACTGGCGATGCGATTGGGGCGGCAGGCGGCTGCGGAAATCGACATTATGTTTGAGGAGCGTCGTCGCGTGGCTGGGCTGGCATTTGAAGAAAGGCTTCTTGCGTCGAATGATAATGTCGGCGTTGCGTCGACGGCCAGACGATCATCCATTGCGATCGTCTGTGATGATCGTGTCCTTTCACCATCGAGAGAAACCGAAAACCGGCCTGATGCGCTGACACTTTCGGCAATCTACCAGCGATATCTTGATGATCCGACCCGTCGGAGGTGCGCGCGAACGATGCTGGCCCATGTAACAACACGCCGGGTCGTCGAGGATATCATCGGCGGTGCGACGCCGATCGCTGACATCACCCGCGAGACATGCCGCGATCTGTTCGAGGTGCTCCGATCGCTGCCGGTCAACTACAACAAGAAATATAGCAATGTTTCCGCACGAGACGCGGCAGCCATGGGAAAATCCGACCAGAAAGTCAGAACCATCAACCCGACCAATCTAAACGCCTACATGGCGCGTTTTGGCAGTCTGCTGAACTGGGCGGTAGCGGAGGAATATATTGGCCGCAATCCGTCGAAAGGCTTGCAGCTTGCCGAAACGGTCCACCCCCTAGATCGGCGGCGTCCATTCTCCATTGAGCAACTTCGAAGGATATTCTCTGCCCCGGTATATTCCGGCTGCAAGGATGAGCAGGCCGGTTATGCTCTGCCCGGTTCGACCGTCGCGACCGGCGCACGATATTGGGTAGCGCTATTGGGTCTGCTATCCGGCGCGAGGTTGAATGAAATATGCCAACTCGATGTAGCTGACATCAGGCTCATAGAAGGTGTGGCGTGTCTGGTGATTTCTGAAGAAAGCGTCACAGGCGGAAGGGACAAATCGTTAAAAAACAAGGCAAGCGCTCGCATCGTGCCGCTGCATCCGATCTTGCTTCAACTCGGCTTTATGGACTTCGTTGATCGAAAGAGGAGAAGCGGAGCATTCAAACTTTTTGATGATCTCCCAGAGGGTGCGAAAGGGTTCCGTTCCGTAGCTTTTTCGAGGTGGTTCGCACGATTCCTTGTCCGTTCGTCTGCAAGCGCGCCGCAGACCTGCTATCATTCATTCCGTCACGGGTTTCGAGATGCGGCCCGGAATGCCCGCATTGATCGGGATATTGTGCTGCGATTGGGAGGCTGGACAACGGGGGGAGGGCAGAGCGAAGCGGCAGATGCGTATGGGGTCGGCTACCACCCTCAGGTTCTATACGATGCGATAGCAAAGATCGAGTATCCGGGTTTGGATTTGACCCATCTTCTCCAACGCTGACCATTGAGGGAGGCCATTCAGAGACTGCTATGCGCCCCAGCTAAGCCGTTCTAAAGTGTCTTGGCTCACCTTAAAACGTTCATTCGGATTAAGGCTGGAACTGGGCCATGGCGGTCGATTGCGATTCTCGGCGAGAGTGGTTGGTTCATAACCGACATCCGCTATTCCCGGAGCCTCGAAGATAGATCGACGAGCGCGCGAGACTGCCGGATTGCTGCATGACAGATTGTCATCACGGCTGTCAGATACCGACCCTACGACATCCGGGACAAACGCTGAATAGCGCATCTCGTGTCGCTGACGTAAATTATCTATCCAGAGTGTTCCAGCGCGGTTACGAACATCGTGACATGTATAAGATGTGGAGCGATTTGCCACCATGCTACCTTTTGCGACCGAGTTTCCCGTTAGACGATCCAATAACAGAGCCGCTTTCCCAGCCGAGGTCTTTGCTTGGCTGAGAGGCATGCGTCAAAGCACTATTCTGGACTCTTCTGCGCACGAACTCGATGGTGAGAACGTTTATCTCATTGCAACAGGCGGTGAGGAACTCCGGATGCGTGGGCTTAGGCATGAGGAAGAATGGGAAGCCATCGGTTTCCGTCATGACCTGCCAGATGGTCAGGGACGGATATGGCGCACCGAGGCGGTTCTCAAAAGGGGAAGCGCGGACGATAGTCAGGACCTTGTCCGGTTTAGAACGCAGTGCATAGCGGGGCGGCCGGGTGCATTTCTTGAAACACCAAAAAAGCCCTTCCTGATTAAGGCTCTCCTAAAAAATGGCTGGGGAGCCGAGGACGGCGAAATCGAGGTTTGCGACGAACCGCTATGGCTCGAAGATGACGATGCCGATCTGAAGTTAGCCAACATCATTCTGGCTGGAAGAGGCAGTAAATCGCTTCCGATTATTTACATTTCGGCAACTGGAGATGGCGAATGGCTCCTGACCGAGGATGCAATTGAAAAACTGGCTTATGATCTGGGGGGGATCGCCCATGTTGTAGTGGAGCCAAACCGGCGCTTCTCCCTCAAATTGCGCGACCAAAGTGAGGGCCGAAATCTCTATGGCGGAACTATCGGAGTAGCATTGCCACTCCACGGCTTTATCCGTCGATTCTTCTTAGGGCGCAATTTTGAGAATGTGGATGAGCTTGTGGACGGCCTTCGGGGCTACGTCTTTAATCTCAGGGTTCATATGCCAACGGCGGGATGGGACTGGACAGATTTTCAGGAGCAGGCTCTGAGGAGCCAGCGAGCAGCCTATCGAGGTTCGCTCTCGCAAGCTGACGCCGACCAATTGCTCGACGATTTCACCAAGCAGCTTGATGATCTTCAGGAAGAGAACCGCCAGCTTAAAGAGCAATTGAGCGCGCAGGCGGCAGTGACTCTTGCGGAAGATGAAAGCTATTTCGCTACAGACGGCATATTTCAAAGCGTGGGCAAAGAAATTTATCCGGGGGAATTGGCAGATCGTATCAGATTTGCTGCCGCAACTGCACTCGATGCGGCCGAACCAAAAGGGATTGATGAGCGGACTATAGCCGTATGGAGAAGGGTCGTTCAGCGTGTCCCTCGCTCGCCAGCCCTTGATGACTTGTTGCAGGACCTGTCTCGCGCGACGAAAAATCCAAAGCGCGTTGCGGACGATCTCAGTAGGCTACTTGAACAGCATGGGTATCGTGCAAAATCCGAAAACAAACACGTCAGGCTTGAACCTCAAGCCGGTTTTGTTGGCTTGAAAAATATCACTGTGGCCAAGACGCCGAGCGATATTCGCGGGTTAGTGAATATGCGCAAGCAGATCGAACGTATTCTGGGTATCGGTAATCTTCCGGAAAGCGCAGCGGGCTGAATGATCGGCTAGTTCCGAGAACTCGCATAAGCGTGCTTCGCGGCTGCGATAGACACGATGGAGCCTCTGTCAGGCAAACATAATGTCGATTTCCGCAGCCGCCTGCCGCCCCAATCGCATCGCCAGTGATGGACTGTCCGTGCGCAACGATCGCTTTACATGGCTGCACCCGAAATCTGCTCGAAGATCAGCCGGGACCCGCACCCGGAACTGGAAGGTCGATCCTCGTAACGAAAGTCCGCGCGGCCATCGTTTGTGACCCACAGTTGTGACCCACGATGGCGGGGAGTATTTCGTTTGTTTTGATGGCGTTAGGTCAATTTTTGATGGGTCATTGTGACCCAGCTTTGTGTCCCGGACGCACGACGTGACCCGCTTTTGAGCAGGTTTCCGTTGATTTTCAGGGGTTTGACGAGGCGTGGAGCGGGTAGCGGGGGACTGACGGGTGGCTCTGGCGGGCTGCGGTGAACCAGCGTCCAGCACCATCATTTCCCCGCCATCGTCGCCAGCTTCGCCGTCGATATGTTCGATGATACCGCCCACGCTCTCCCCCTGATCATGGGCAGGAGCATAGGTGGCCGACGTTGCCTTCGGCTGCTTCGAACGTGTTGCCATGATGCTGATCTCCATGATGTCGCTGACGCTCGCCCAGAGCATGGGCGAATATAGTCGGCGGGTGACAATGTGGCCGGGACGATGTCGGGTCGACGATCCGGCGAGATGATCCCGGCTCGATGCTGGTGATGACCGTGAACCCGAAGGTGGGGTCCCGATTGCACGTCTATCTGGTCAGGCGGCCAGTGCCCGATAGACCGAAGCGCGGCCGATCCCCATGTGTTTTGCGATCGCGGCGGCACCCATGCCCTTGGCCTTGAGTTCCCTGATCTTCGTCGGGTCGATGCTGGCAGGGCGACCGCGATATTTTCCTGCGGCCTGTGCCTTCCGGACCCCTTCCATCTGGCGCTCATGCCGGATGTCTGCCTCAAAGCTGGCCACTGCGGCGAGCATGGCGAGCATCAGGCGTCCGGTGCTGGTGTCGGTATCGACGCCGGGTTGGTTCAGGCAACGGAAGCCCACGCCCTTTTGGGTCAGCACTTCAATGATCCTGTGGAGGTCGCCGACGCTGCGGGCCAGACGATCGAGGCGGGTGACGATCAGGGTGTCGCCTTCACGGGCGAACGACATGGCCAGCGCCAGTTGCTCACGATCGGTGGTCGATCGGCCCGACACCTTTTCCGAGAAGACCTTTTCCGCCCCGGCAGCGGCCAGCGCCTCGTGCTGGATGTCGAGGCTCTGGGAGGTGGAACTGACGCGGGCATATCCGATGATCATGGGGCCTCCTGTCTCGTTTGATCCTAGACCTTCGTTCTTGACGGGGTCTCAGAATGAAATCCGGGTCTATTGATAGGGAGATCGCCGGGGGGTGAGATATCCCGAGTGATTTTACCCATGTGACGCAGATTCTCATGAAGCCAGATTGGACTCAACCACTTCATTTACTTCGATATTTTTTCGACCTGAGCTATGATCGAGCATCGCGATGGGAGAAGCAACGATGGACCTCTACGATCTGCGCGTCAGCGACTATGTGATCCGGGATAGTGATCTCGACGGTAGGTGGATCGGCGAGGTGATGCACATTCGGGCGCGGGTGCATTACCGCAATGCTGGCTTCCCGGCGCGCGACTGGATCGATATCGCGACTGCCACTCCTTATCCGCACTGCCTGTTGGATTGGCCCGGTCCCCCGGCGATCCATAAGGCGACCGAGGAGGAAATCGCGAGATATGGGCTGGCGGATCGCTCCCGGATTACCACACCTCGGCTTTTCGATGAGTGGTGATTGGGGCTCATGCCCTAGATGTCGACAAAGTTTGACGGATCGTCCCCGCCGAACGCTGCCTGCGATCAACGGTGGGCAGCCATAGTTACTTCATATCGTGGATCGGCATCGTCTATGGAAATCGATCTGGAAATATCGTCATTGCCGGATCGTCGGCCGAAGACATCGTCACGCAGAAGGTCATCGACGACCATCAAGGCTGAGATCGTCGATGACACCGGTTTAGGGGAACGTCATTCAGATGACTTCGGAGAACGGCGTTTCCGCTTTGGTTTCGGGGGCAATGCCGGTGCCGGTAGCGTAAATTTGGGGCATGGACCGAGCCCTCGGAGAAACGCAATGAGATCGTCGGTCGGCGTTCGAATGGGAGAGCGAGGCTGCTGAACCAAAGGGCCATTGTCGACAACGAGGCGGAGCGCGGGGCGCGCTGGTGGGGATGATGGATTCTGCATAATCCAACCGTAGGAAACCGGGCTTCCGAGAAGCCATATGTTTCGTCATAAATTGCGCATCGTCCCAGAACACATAGGTTTCAAGACTGTCCATCGTGGGAAGGCCGCATCGTTGAAGTGATCAGAGGCTGCGCTTCAGGAATATGACGGCGGGCGAAGGAGCCCCTTATAGATAGACTGCGATTGGCCATAGAAGCTTTACGCTTGTCGGCCGAACCCGCTTCCGCTCTAACCACCTGATGCAGAACCGATATGTTGGGGACATCGGCGATTTCGTCAAAATGGCGATCCTTCGCGCACTTTGTGGTAACAGGCACTTAGGCGTCGCATGATGGTTGTATCCGGATGAGGATCACAATGCCGACGGTCGGCACATAGACTATCTCCATCAGCCCGAACGCTGGCGCTCATACGATGCAGACCTCTTTGATCGCCTCCGCATGATAGTGGATGCTGGAGTTCGACGTGTTTCCGAACTTGAAGCCGCCGACCTGCTGCCCAACGCCATCTATTGGAATGCAGCGGTGCCGACCACTGGTCTGACCGTGGAACGCCGAATGTCCCGACAATCATGGTTCGAGGCGGGCCGAGCGATGCTTGCATCATGCGATGTCGTCTTCGCTGACCCGGACAATGGCCTAGAGACCAAGAATTTCGACCCCGGCGCGCGAAAGGCAGGAAAGAGTATCAGTATTGCCGAGCTTCAGGCGCTAAACGCCCCCGGTCGTGCGCTAATCGTCTACCATCATCAGACGCGAATGGCAGGCGGACATCATTTCGAACTTAAACACTGGGGTGGCCGCTTGCGCGAGGCAGGCTTCAACCGGGTCGACGCCTTACGAGCCTCTCCATTCTCCGCGCGCGCCTTTTTCCTGTTGAATGCCGATGACGAGATGCGGGATCGGGCAATGCAACTTTCGACGAGATGGGGCGATCGCTTGACGTGGCATCCCACCCTTGGAGCTTAAAGGCATGGAAACGGACCGCATTAGTTTTTCGGAAGTCATCACCGAAGCAAGTAGGTTCCACAACGATCTGGCCATTGCGATACAGAATATAGCGGCCGAAGCTACCAACCATTGGTGCGCGCCGATTCAGGATGCGTTGGCACTCGGCAAGATCGAACTGGAGCGCAGTCTTCAGTCTCGCTTCCCGTCTGAGAAGCGGCCTGCGGTCTACAAAATCGCTATCCGAGGCGAGGAACCGCACCGGACATACAAGGCGTTTGAGAAAGGGCGGGAAACACCTCGGATTCGAGCGTTTGCACGTTTCCCAGCCTCGTTCGTCCCGTCGGAAACACTTTACGTCGGAAGCAGCCGTTCGCTGGTAAAACGTTTACTGGAGCATATGGGACACGGCGCTGAAAAGACCTATGCGCTCCATATGCGGCATTGGGCTACCGACATTGATGGGGAATTGTCGATATCGGCGACCTTTCTGCCATATGAAATCTCGAAGGACGTGCTTTGCGCTGTCGAGGATGCGCTGGCGCGGAATGCGAGGCCGATGTTTGGGCGTCGAGGATCGGTATAGGAAATACACCATGACTGCACCTGACGAGACCGGCACATCGCAGCCCGAATTCATGTTCCCTGAGGTCATGGAGGCAGTGTCGCGGACCATAGCCGCCAAGACTGAAGAGATTATCCGTGCAGCCGATGCCGGGGAGCCGCCGGTCATAGTGCTGATCCCCGAACTTGGCGATATGATCTCGGAAGGCTTCTATTGGCGCAGGGCCGATGCGGCGATCAAATCATTGCTCTCGGCCGAATTTGAGGTTGCCGGGAAGAAGCCCGTGGGGCTGGTAGGCCTCCCCAGAGGACGCTGCTATCGGCGCGTCAGCACCGGATAGGATCAGGGCGCGAAATGTGCGTGCCCGCTCTGCGCCAGCACGCCCGCTATAAGGACAACGTTTCCCCATCCCGCAATCGGCAGATCGCCGGAAAGCCCGCCAGATTTTCATCCCAGTTAAAGCTGTGGATCGGAACCAGCCTCTTCGGCGCAATCGCTTTTGCGAAGGCCAGCAGGTCCGCAGGCGATGCATGACCGCTGGTGTGGATGTGACAGCTTGCCGCACCACCAGCGGTCAGCCATTCCACCAAGGGCGCGCCGGAGCTTTCGAGATAGCCGCGCCACATCGACCAGCACCATGCATCGTCACCATCCGGCACGACGCCGCTCCTGTCATAATCTGCAATCAGCGATCCGCGCAGCATGACGACCCAACGTGCCGCATTCCTTGCCAATGCCCTCCCTGAAATGGCGTGGCCAGATTGCGCGATACGATCGACAAAGGCTTCCATGCCCTTTCGCTTATACATCCGGGACATAGTGGATGTGATGACGACCTTGAGTTGATCGAAGCCGGGCTGCGGCAGTCTTCCATGCTCTGCCAGCATTTCCAGAACCTCAGCGGTATAGAGGTCCACGACCAGCGTTCTTCCGGCCTTCTTCGCGGCGCGATACAGGGTGACCGTGCGATCGACATTCTGAGCCGACCAAGCAACGAACACCCGTCCTTTCGTGCGCCCGAACAACCCTTCGAAGTCAGCTTCCAAGTCACTTTCATGGGCAGTAGGTTTCGTGCTGCCCAGATTGGTGCCTTCCATCAGCAACGCATCGACCGCTGCCGGAGGACTGGACATCATCCTGTCGACCAACGCTGATTTCCGGCCGTGTATCCGGAAGTCGCCAGAATAGAGGATGCGCTTCCCCGCTGCCTCGATCAGCAACATGTAGGCGTCAAAAGCCGAGTGATCGGTCAGATAAGGCGTCACGCGGAACCGACCGAGATCGAGAGGCTGGCCACTGCGCCACGGTAATATGTCGCGGTCTATCACCTTTCCGGTGATACCAGCGGTCAGTCGCATCAGCTTGGCGGACGCCTCTCCGCTATGGATCGTCCATGACGCAGGGAGTTCTTCCAGCAGCCCATAATGATCCAGATGGGGATGAGAGATGAGGACATGGGCGTGGCCAGCCCGGTCGAGCGAAGCAGGCAGCAAATCAGTGGCATCATTGGGCGCATCAAGAGGACGCCCGACATCAAGGATCAGGCGTTCCCCGGCACAGGCAATCTCGATGCAGTTTCCACCGATCTGCTCGCTGGACCGATGGATCGTCAGGTCCACCATCGAAACCATGTCGTCGCTCGATGTCGAACCCGTCATGCCGACACTGCCGCGCCGGGAGCGACGCCCGTTGCCAGACGCACGCTGGACGCCGAACCTCTGGCAATTAGGCGATCAGGACTAAGCGCAGTTGTCAGTTTCTCTTTATGTTTTGCCCAAACCGGCCCTATCCGCTGATCCTCGTCAAACACGGACACGATCAAGATCGGAGCCGTGTTGATTTTCAGTTTATCGATTTGTTGCAGGGCAGCATCGGCGATAGTTCGCCGCAAATCCGGAACACCACTGAGCGACAAGAGGTTTTTGCAGGAAAGCTCGAACCCCTCCCGTATATCCTTCGTATATTGCTTCAGAAGGCCTTCATATGTCGCTATCTGCGACAGCACCTTGGCATCGCCTTCGGCACGGATTTCCTTGTTCCCGAACAGCTTGGCCTCATAGAAATCGAGGACCGGCGCAGCATCTTCCCAGCGGAGTGCGACTATATCAATCCTCTTGGCGCTGGCCCCTTCGCCGGGGCTGGCATCGGTCGCTTCTTCTGCGTCCTTGGTGAGCGCCATCTCAACATCGACGACATTCCCATGAGCCTTGATCACCGCTCCGACGAATTTCTTCTCCTCGCCCGCATAGACCCGCGCCGCCGCCTTCAGATCAGCCACATCGTCCAGACCGCCGATGAAGAGCCCCTTGGCGCTATCCCAATGTTGCCCAATCTGAAATTGACCGCCGACAGCGCGAACATAGGGACGTGCAGCAGATGGCTTTAGCAGATATTTATAATGGGTATCGGTGATGATCCCGGAGCCATCGAAGCTGACCTTCGCAAGGCTGCACCCTCGGTAGTAGATGTTGAGATAGTTGTTACGGATAGCGACGAACAGATCAGGGTCGGCCAGCATTTTTCGCCACCATGAGCCTTCCGGCGCTTCGTAGAGGCGGTTCAGCGCCTCAACAAAATCCGAAGACAGACCCTGCCGATATGCCATTCATTTTCTCCATCGCCATTCTCGACGGCATCTAGCGGGCAAATCATTGAAATTGTCTGGATGCCACCCCAAAAAGCTGATCCCACATCATGACTCTGACCGCAGATAGATACACGATCAGCCACATCTGAAAGCGATGGAGTTCCAATGCCGAACGAACAGCCGGTTTCGGCCGAATATAATCCAGACGGTCCCTGTGTCGGGATATTCTGGCGTGTTCAGACCTCCGCCGGGCCGAAGCTCGTCAGCCATGTCGTCAGCCTGACTGACGCAGACGAGTATGGTGATTTCCTCACCCACCCCACCGGCCATTATGAAATTTGGGAAGGCTGGCGGGAGGCCGGGGCAGCGGCCCTGAAGCGAACGGGACTGCCGATTGAGATCGCCTCATCGGAGTATGAAGAGCATCCGCGCGGTCGTGTCGTATTCGACCGCCGCGCGGAGAAGTTCATCATTTACGCGGATCGGCGGCTCCAGAAGGCTACGATTATTTCGGACATCGTGGAATTGTTTGCCATCGGCGGCCATTCCCACATTGTGCGATCCGATTCACATTATGTCGCTCAACCTACTCCCGATCGTTAAGAGCCCGATCCGAAAGTTGTTGAGCAATACCAGTATATTGTGATTCACGCCGTCTTTGCGACAAGATGGAGTGGATGGTGACATGGACTGGTATTGCCCGACGGGAGCATAGTCGGGAAGGTTTGCGATATCCATCGGATATGACGGACACGGAGTGGGCGCTGGCAGCGCCATTCGTGCCTCCGGCAAGGCGTGGAGGCCGACCTCGAACGGCAGACATGCGCGAAGTTCTGAACGCGATGCTGTACATCGCGGCGAGCGGGTGTGCGTGGCGGCTTCTGCCGAAGTGCTTTCCTCCGGTATCGACGGTGCGGCGCTATTTCTATGCCTGGCGCGATGCCGGTCTGTTCGACGCGATCAACACGGTGCTGGTCATGAACCTGCGGGAAATCGAAGGGCGTGAAGCTTCGCCCAGCGCCGGAGTGATCGACAGCCAATCGGTCAAGACCACCGAAAGTGGCGGAATTTCAGGCTATGACGCGGGCAAAAAGGTGAAAGGCCGCAAGCGACATATCCTGACGGACACCTGCGGCTTCCTCATCTTCATCCTAGTACATGCCGCCGATATTCAGGACCGAGATGGGGCCGTCGATGTGCTGGTAGCCATTCGCAAGCGGTTTCCCTGGCTGCGACACATCTTTGCCGATGGCGGTTACGCAGGCGACAAGCTGCGATCCGCCCTGGTTGGCATGGGCAAATGGACGATCGAAATCATCAAGCGATCGGACAAGGCAAAAGGCTTTCAAGTGCTGCCCCGCAGGTGGGTGGTCGAACGGACTTTTGCCTGGCTCGGGCGCTGCCGTCGGCTCGCAAAAGATTGGGAGCGGTCCATCGCCTCGTCCACCGCTTGGGCCCTCATCGCCTCAATCCGCATGCTCACGCGCAGAACCGCAAGGCTTTGTCAAAATTGAGAAACTTCCGAATCCGGCTCTAAGACGCCATCAGCGCCGTAACCTTCTCAATCTGGGTGGCCTTCTTTGCCCTGTCGGGGTGGGGCAGGCCGATGGCTTTGACCTCATGGCCACTGGCCGTGGGATAGCTGTGCCAGTTCAAAGGTTCGACCAGCGGACGTGCCTTTTGACGTTCCAGCGTCGGCGGAAACTGATCCCAGCCCTTCTTCGTGAAGACAAACAGCTTGTCTGGCTGATGCTCGTCGAGGATGCGCTGCACGCGGACACGACCCGCGTCATTCTGTTCTTTTGTCCCGTTGTTGGCCCATTCAGACCGCGCGCCCACAAAGCTGGGCACGAAGTTGAAGAACAGGACCGAATTCCAGAACGCTGCGCGGTCGTCATATCCAAAATATCCGGGCACACGATTGAAAAACTGAATATCGGGATACTCTCCGGAAATCACCTTCTTGAGGCAATCCTCGGTCATTCCAGAATGATCCGGATCATCAGACGTATGGGAGTGTCCGGCGATAGCAATTCGTTGCCCCGAAATGCCGCCCTTGTATCCGGCAGGACACCATTCTTTATGCTCAACCATTACACCCCCAGTTATTCAGATGAACGCGTCATTTTGTGGCCCCTGCTGATCTGAAATGGAAGGTCATATTCAAAGAATTTATTTCAGATCGACGCTGGCAATATGTCCGGCTGACTTAGCCTGCTGGAGCAGCGCCCATGTTGCGCCGCCATTGCTATAAAATTCCAACACCACTGCTTGACGCAAATGCCCATTAACCCACCGTTGTAGAGGAGCGAACAGATGATCAGCCCACAAATCTTCGATCGTTGGAAAATGCGCTCGCTCTGCCTGCGAGCATAGCGCGCAGCACCATCCACAGGGTTCGTGAACGGGCACGAGATCATCGTCCCACAGCCTGTCATAAACCTCACCACTCCAAGAGGCGAGGACACTCATACCCGCAGCATGCGCATATCCATGAAGTGCTTCGCCGCCGACAAGAAAGTTGATCTCGACCGCATCGCGATGCTCGCAAGTCTCGAAGGCCATCATATCATGGATATCGACGGTGACGGCGAACCATCCGCTGAATGCATGGATGAAAGGACGATCTTGCCCGCAGACCATTAGATATCCCAGTCCGCATAATGGCGGGACAACCGGCGCAGCGCCTCCATTGCATTATCGCTCCGGTCGACCATTCGACGGGTCATGATGCCATTCCTAGCGGCGAAGGCATAGGCGGCATCAGAGACGCCAGCAGGAACGTTGCCATTGCGATGACCATAAACGCCCTCAATCAGCCAATAGCCCTGACTGCGATCGTAAGAGATCAATACGTTCTGCCCATCATGCTGGAATTCGCCAAATGCATGTTCGGCAGACAGCAGCGCGGTGAAGTAGCGGCGGCTACAGTTGCGGTAGCGTTTGGCGGTTGCGGCCAAATCCAGACCATCGATAATTGGCCGATAGCCGTCACAGGCTCGGATCGGACCCGCCGGAAAAGGCATCCGAAAGGACCACCGCTTGATCGTATCGGCAAGCTTGGTTGACCGACGGAGCGCCTCGACAATTTTGGTCCGATCGAGCCCGCGCCGCTCCAGCAGATCGACGGCAAGGACGATGTCGGCAGCCTGCGCCTTGTCCTTGATCTTCGCGCTGATCCGACTGTCGGACAGATCGACAGGGAGGCTTGTGATGATCGAAAGGCGATCGGGGCCCAACGTGGGCGCGCTCTGAACGGCGGTGATAGCGTGGCGCGGCCCGCCGTTCAGAATGCTCCAAAGACGCGGGTAGAATTCTCGATCATGAGGTTGCGCGCCACACTTTGCCAGAGCACTCCGAAAACCGGCCGGGACATGATCATAGGCCATAAGGAGGATCGCGTGGTGTCGATCCTTCATGAGGATACGCGCGATTTCCTCATTGCCATGGTCGGTCGGTTTCGCCGTGGCCAAGAACGCCGCGACCACCTGACGGCGCTCTACACCGGCACGCAGCATGTATCCGGCGAAGCCCGGCCGGACACTGTCCAACGCGACGATGCGGTTCAACATCCACCCCGAGATCGGCTCGATGGACTCCATAACAATATCTCCCTTCAAGCAGGTTCATATTGTCATGAGGACAGCCTTCATCGGTTCGCGTTCCTGCGCTAAATACTTCATGGAAAATGATAATTCACGAAATTTCTTCACCAACCTGTTGGAGCGTAAGGCCCCAGCCATCATCGAGCGCCGCCTCGCAAAGGGCGATCCAATGGATGAGGTCGAGGATTTCTTGATGCTGTTCTGCTGGAGCGGGCCACGAGCGGCCATACAGAAGCGGCGCGATCAATAGGATGTGGGGCCGCCACCATTGCGCATTCGATCCCATGCACCCGGTGGCAAATTGTCCCGCATGTGCGGATCAAAATCCTGAATAGCGTCATCGACGGCGGCCTTCATCTGTTGCTCAGCTTGCCGTTGCTCAGCAGCTTCACGCGCAGCATCCGCCTCGTCCGTATCGTAGGCGATCATTTCCTCGCCATCTTCGTCGATATAGACGCGGTATCGCATCTCGATTTCGACGTTGTTTTTGTAGATCGCAGTGCCATGGCAGACCAAATCCTTGGGGGAGCGCGATGTTTCTCGCGCTCCGGTGATCTTCAACAGGCCCTGCTCCATCGCGACGACCTCCTGCTCAATGCCATCGCAGTCCCGGATTGGCTCATCAACACAGGCGGCCATCCCCAGAAACAAAAGCGGCGTGCAAGGCCATTTCATCGATCAGCCTTGCGCCAAGATCGCTGCTTTCTGGCTGAGGAACTCGTCTTCGGATAGCAACCCACGGTCACGAAGCGATCCGAGCCGCTCGATGCGGGTCATCGTATCGTCGGCGGAGGACGCCTGAGCGGGCGGCGTCCATCCCGACGCGTGATCGTTAACCGGATACTGAGAACGGGGAGCTTCGAGCATTTCGACACCATCCGGATAGCCGTATGCGTTTTCGCCTTCATCGCCGCGCTTGACAGCAACGTAAAGGGTATAGCCGACACCCACTAGGATTACACCATAGCCTTTGAAAGCCCCCTGAGCAGTCTCGGCGTTCGCAATCAGGAAAATGCCGACGACGGCCAGAACCGCATAGAAGGCCAGCATCTGCCCCGAACGCCCCGTATCGTGATAGCGCCGGACAGTGACGGAAATCTGGGGAATCGCGCATACCAACCCGATCAGGCCGGTGAGAATTCCGATGCGGTCGCCAATCACATACTCGACCAAAGAAGCCGCAACCATGGCGGACCACATCAGCGCGTGGAATTGCCAAAATTCCGCGCGACCCGAACGGCCAGAAAAATCAAAAATGCGCGAAAAAGGACGAAGACCTTCCATCGATACCCCCCTGAAAATCCACGGCATTTATATTCCAAAATGGAATACACGCAAGCCGCGATTAGCCGGACTTGGTGGCAGGACCAGCTTATTCTGAAGAACGACGGATCATCGCCCGTATTATTCGGGAAGCCCGAGAACGCGTCGGGCTGCATCAAGCCGTGCTCGCTGAGCGGATTGGCAAAACCCAGAGTTACATCAGCAAGATTGAGGGGAGCCACCAAGGGGTGGACGTGCTGGTTCTTTTGGACATTGCGCAGGCATTGGAAACTGATCCGGTCGAGCTTTTCTCCCGAATTTCCTCCGAGGTTGTCCGTGCACAGGGGCATCGATGACACCATTCAGCGAGGGCTCACAGCGACAGTTCAGGCTTCCGCCGCAGTCAGGCATTGCCGCCGGTGAAACCATTCGTGTATCTGCCCGCGATATGAGCGTAGAGACCGAACTGGCACAGGTTACCGACCGCATACGGAGGCAACACGATGTCGCGCCGTTTCTGCAACGGTTGCATGCAACCAGTCAGATGCACCTGATGCCGATGCCGGGAGACATGATGGAGATCGTGTCAGCATCACCGGATTATATCCAGCCAGAACCCGGCTCGCCGCCCGTCTGGCTGCAAATCGCCGCCGGGAACGACGCTGCTGAGCTTGTCATTTATCGCTCGGAGGCTGACAGCAATTTATACGTTTTTGTCCCCATTCAGGTCGGCTGAATTTGCCCTTTTTGTGGCCGGGCAAGGGGTGTCTCGGCAATCAGCTTAGCCGTTCTGGTGAATTTCGCTCTACCAGTCGTTGCGGCGCGAAGATGCATGAGATATGGAACAAATAGAGAATATTTGCGAGAGAGGCACTTGCCTTTCTGGGCAGCTTTATGACATGGTGTCGAAAATTGTCCCAGAGGTTTCATGATCAACGAATTCGCCGCCCTTCGCATCCGCGCCGGTCTTTCGATCGACGATGTCGCGCTCATGACAGGGTATAGCGCCCGTCAGGTCCAGCGCTGGGAGGCCGGTGATGGAAAACCACGTGAAGCTGCGGTCGGCCTGTTGAAATCAATGGCATCTGTCGCGCCAGCGCCATCTACAAGTCGCTTCAATTTCATCGACCTGTTCGCCGGTATTGGCGGCATTCGCAAGGGATTCGATGCGATCGGCGGCCATTGCGTTTTCACGTCTGAATGGAACAAGTTTTCCCAGCAGACCTATGCCGCCAATTTTCGCGACAATCACCCACCTCACGGCGACATCACTACAATCGGCGCAGATGACATTCCCGATCATGACGTTTTGCTCGCAGGTTTTCCCTGCCAGCCTTTCTCGATCGCCGGTGTTTCCAAGAAGAATTCTCTCGGCCGCTCCCACGGCTTTGCGGATGAAACTCAGGGAACTTTGTTCTTCGATGTGGCACGCATTCTGAAAGCGAAGCACCCCTCGGCATTCTTGCTCGAGAATGTCAAAAACCTCACCAGCCACGACAAGGGGCGCACTTTTCAGGTGATCCTGAAGACGCTCACGGAGGAACTGGGCTATAAAGTCTGGCATAAAGTCATTGATGCCCAGCATTTCCTCCCGCAGCATCGGGAGCGAATCGTTATCGTTGGCTTCAGGGAAGATGTCCCATTCTCGTGGGATGATCTGAAGCTCCCTGCGAAGGGCAGTGTCCGCCTGAAAGCCATCCTGCATCCCGAAGATGCGTCGGAGAAGCCCGAAGCCGCCTTCACGCTTGGGACGAACGCTGCCGTGAACGGCAAATACACTCTGACGGATAAGCTCTGGCAATATCTTCAGGGCTATGCGGACAAACACAAGGCTGCCGGTAATGGCTTCGGCTTTGGTCTCGTCACCCCGAACGATGTCACCCGGACACTGTCTGCCCGATACTATAAGGATGGCTCCGAAATCCTTGTCAGTCAGGGCAAAGGGAAAAATCCCCGCAGGCTGACTCCCCGTGAATGTGCGCGCCTGATGGGTTACGGAGATGACTTCAAAATCCCGGTTTCCGATACGCAGGCATATAAGCAATTCGGCAACTCCGTGGCCGTGCCGGTCTTTGAAGCCGTAGCCCGGATTATGCAGCCCCATATCCAGACGCTTGTGGAAGCAGGCGATCAGCGCAAAGCCGCCTGAGGCTTGGTGGACGTCCATGATGCCGTGACCCGCAGCCGGAATATGGCTGCAATCAAGGGCAGCCATACCAAACCGGAATTACAGATCAGAAAGGCGTTACATGCAGCCGGGCTTCGATATCGGCTGCATGTAAAGGACCTGCCCGGCAAACCCGATCTGGTGTTTCCGCGTTTCCGGGCGGTGATCTTCGTAAATGGCTGCTTCTGGCATCAGCATGATTGCCACCTGTTTAAATGGCCTGCCACACGCGAGGAGTTCTGGCACACCAAGATCGCCCGTAATGTCGAGAATGATGAGTGGGCTATTGCGAGCCTTAAGGCAGCCGGTTGGCGTGTAGCGATCATCTGGGAGTGCGCTCTGAAAGGCAAAGCCAGAATAGAATTTCCGACGGCTATGCAACGTCTTATCGCATGGATACAGTCTGACGAGCAGGCTATCACCATCAGGGGCGGATAATTGGTCGGATCACTTGGGCAGTTGCTGGACCTGATGCGTCACAACGGCGCATCCCGCATCTACGCAAAGAAACTGGCCCCCAACGACAACTCCAAGAATCAGGTTTATCTGGGAGGCGACTTTTCGGCCCTGAACATAATCCCTCACGGGAACATCTACACCGATGGAGCCGAAATCGCTGGAGCGGTCCGGGATCGGGCAAAGGCAGCGGTCGATTTCTACTGGATCGACGATGACGGCAGACATCATGCGCCGAACACCGGACTGATCCTCTATCCAAAATATCCTGAAGTCCGCATGTCCGGGTTTCTGCTCGGATGCCGTGGCGCTCCGTCAGGGATCATGCGAGTGCGCGATGAAGGCCGCGTGCTGATATTGGGAGTCGCTCCTCAAGGTGAGGTGATGGGTTATGCCGCAGACGCGGATCATCCCGTGACTGTCGAACTCAATGCGCGAGAATGGCCCACGATAGGGGTCTTCCTCGAACTTCCGCTGACGCTCGCGCAACAGGAAAGTCCCAAAACAATCCTGCTCAATGAATTACGTCGGATATACGAGCTTCAATGGATTATGTCCCAGAAGTTAGCTGCCAATGGGGTAAAGGCCCCCTATGCGGCCCGAAATGGCGGCGGATATACGCTGGAAGCTGAACTGGGCATCACCCCCAACGGCTGCGCAGAGCCCGACTTTATGGGGTGGGAAGTGAAGCAATATGGCGTGGGCGATTTCATAACCTATCGACCAAAGTCTCCTGTCACGCTTATGACCCCTGAACCCACCGGAGGAATATACCGGACCGACGGGGTCGCTGAATTCCTCAGGAAATTTGGGTATCCGGATCAGTCAGGGAAACCAGATCGGCTCAATTTTGGCGGTCGTTATGATTGCCAGCGCCAAGCTAATCATCTCACCGGCTTGCGAATGACTATGGAAGGTTATGACAGCACGAGCGGGAAGATCGTTGACCTTGATGGCGGTATGACGCTTGTCGATGATCAGGATGTCATCGCTGCCTCATGGACCTTCAAGGGCCTGATGGCTCACTGGAATCGTAAGCATGCGCAGGCAGCCTATGTGCCGTCATTGTTCCACACACCGCCGCCAGAATATAGCTTCGGTCCGCGCATCTTACTTTGCGAGCAGACCGATTTTCTGCTGTTTCTGAAAGCGTTCGCCGCCGGTGTGATATATTATGATCCGGCGGTGAAAATGGAAAATGCGTCTTCGGCAGCACCTGCGATCAAGCGGCGCAGCCAGTTTCGTGTCGGTCATACGGAGCTGGCCCAACTTTATCAGAGGTCAGAAACAATGTCTTTCGTGCCGGGATGAAACGGAGAACAACATGTCGAATTTCAAACCGGGCGGCGATGCGAAGGCAATCTCGCGTATCGCTTCGGAGCGATACGGCAGCTTTCTTGCCATGTTTGAGAATCACGGCTGGCCCGAGCGAGGATCGGATATGATGCGCAAGGTGCAAACGCGGGTGAAAGAGGAGTATGGGAGCGTATCGGCGTTCGTCGCACAGCATGACGATGAAGTGGAGAAAAGTTGAACTTTCTTTGCGATGCTGTCGGGGTTCGCAGCGTTCTGCGCGATCATCAGCCCCATTATGTTTATGTTCTTTGCCGCCCCGATGGGGAGCCATTCTATGTCGGGAAGGGTGTCAAACTCCGTTGCCTTCACCATGAAGCCGAAGCCCGCAACACACGGCTTCTGACTCACAAACTGAATGTCATCCGGAGTCTCCACCGAAAGGGGGGTGCAGTTCAATATCGGATCGATAGCTCCTACCCCGATGAACTCTCTGCTCATTCGCGCGAACGTGCCCTCATCACTGAGATTGGTCGCCATGACCTTCGGCGTGGCCCGCTGACCAACCAGACTGATGGCGGGGAAGGCGCATCAAACCCATCAGAGGAAAGCAGGCAGCGGCGGCGAGATTCGCTTTGGGGTGAAGCAGATGATCCAGACCGCAATCTGATCAACAAATGGTTCCAGAAACTGACACCAGTAAAGTCAGTCCCAATCAAACCCGTAGCTACATTCTCTCGGGCGGCCGGTCTGTGGAAAAACGACGACACGATTGGCATGAAGCCCCGGCAAGCTGGGGCAGTAGTAGCGACAGCCCTCGCTAATGGCATTATGCTGGAGGCAGGATGCCTTCTTCCCCGGAGGCTGCATGTTGAGGGTGTGGAATACATTATCGAAAATGGGGTCGGCCGAGACATGGTATCGAACGGCATGATTGAGGTCCATGAGGACATCGTGACGCGCGAGACATTGCGGCTGACCGCTTCAGGTTTTCAGTTCGTGCTGAGCATCTTTGGATCGAAGACGCTTGTAGATGCAGGTCTGCTTTTACCTGAGACAATTCCATAACAAATCGTCAACAACAACGGTGGGAAAATTCCCGGATTTCCTTTTTATTCCATACCAATATCCTCCCGCCAGCAAAGTTTATGGAGGCTAATTTGCTGGAAGCATACCGGAAAGAACTGCTAGCCGCCGCCGAGGCTGACGTGATCAAATGGTGCGGCCCGCATGACCTGAAGATTGGCCGCAACCAGCCTGACACGCACTGGCTGATGCTCTTTCAGGGGCGCTATGGTGGTCCGGTAACAGCCGAACAGGCACACCGCTTCCTTGTCACATTCCAATTGACCATGTTCCGCACTTGGGACGTCGACGCTGCGGCCGAAGCAATCCGGGACACGAGCGAGGCAAGTGAGTTTACTCCGTTGACGGCGATACCGGCTCTGAGTGCGCGTCTCGCTCCACTCGTTGAACGCAGCACGCAGGAAACGTCAGCGGCGAGCAAGATCGCAACTTTCGCGCAGCCGACCACTCGGGTCTATATCTGGGATAAGCTTGCCACGCGATCTGCCCGCTATCGAGACTGGGTCCGCAGCGGCGGAACGGGGAGAAAGAAACTCGGTAGCCTATTCGTCCATGAGGGCAGGCATGATTATCCCGCCTATTATGCGGCCTGCGATCGAGCCATGGAAGATGAGCGGGAAAGGCCGGATTTCATTGCTGCGCGTGACCGACTGATTGCCCGGTTCCGCGCCGGTGACGGCATCATGTCCGAAGCCGCGATCGCCACCGATGACTTCATCGAACGTCGTTTGCTCGACAAGCTGATGTTTGCCGAGGGGAACCTGCTGCGCCGGAAAAAAGGCGGCAATGACGGGGATGATGGTGCACCGATTTTGCTAGCTGCATGACGAACTTTGAGATGAACGGCCATGAGCATGATGCTCATGGCCGTTCCAACCCCACCTACCTATTTCTTGTCCTCGAACAGATCAGCGGGCATCTCCAGCTTGATCAGCTTCCATGACGCAAAGCCACGGCGCTCTAACAGGAACGACGGCCCTTCTTCATCGAGTTTCTTGTTGTGCAGGCGGACTCGGAAGCGATCGAGATTCACATAGGCACTGGTGCTTTCGATATCGGGGTTCTGCTCAACCTTCTCCTTCTCGGTCGGCTTCTGCCCCCTCACCAGCGCAGCGATACCATCCGGCGTCACAAAGCTGTCGATCATACGGTCAATCATGGCTGGGATCATCAAAGCGCCTAGCGCCGCAAACGGGTTATCCCTCATCTCGGGATCACTCTGCATCTTCGCCATTATTGCCGCCGACATCTGCGACTTCAGGCTTTCCCTGACGGCCGGGAAGTCGACTCTGGCCTCCAGCTTATCGGTATCTGCTTCGAGAGCGGCAGTGCGCAGTGAATGCATAGCGTAATAGGGCGATCCGAGGTATATCCCGCCCACAATCACGACCACAGCCACCGCAGCGGCGATCCACTTTTTCATTCCCATGTTCCCCCCATAACGGCCAGACAGCGGCGCTCGATGCTCGTCAGAATGCGCGCTCAACGGTATTCGGATCATATTTCTGGCAGCGCCCGGCGAAATCACCCGCCTTGCCCGACACGCTGATCATGCCCGTGATCCGATCGATGCGGACCTTGGGATTGTTCAGCGGATTGACCGCGACTGAGGCGGTAATCTCTCGTTCTTTCACTTCGACGGACTTGAGCTTGAACCATCCATCCTCGCCGCCTCGGATCGCGGGCAGCATGGACCTTGGCATGCGAATTCTACCTTCTTCGCCATCGATCCAGAGATTGACCTGATCCTCAAAGCCAACCGTTCGCGTTCCCACGACACTGGCTCCGCCATAGTTGCCGTTGCTATCCCATGCGTTGGCTGTCGCCTGCGCCACCTTGTTGGCAGAACCGCCGCCCATACAGGCCAGATCGAGCCTGCCGGTCAGTGGGCCTTGTGCATAACCAACGGTCGGCGCGGATATGAGCGCCGCTGCTGCGAGATACCGAATCATTTCTTTCCCCCAAGAAGTTGATCCGATCATGCCCGCCGACAGTTATGAAGTGGTGAGTGTGGCAATGACAAAGATTGTCACGTTTGTTCGGTGTCCAGCAGCCAGTCCATGCTCGGCAGCCCATCGTAGTCGGGCAGGAAGACATACCATGCAAAGTCCATCACATTGTTCTTTATGGTATCGCCTGAATCCACTTCCCATTGCGGTCGCCGAGGCAGGTTGAGCACATAGGCAAGTCCGGCGGTCCGCAGCCATTCGCTCCGCCTCTGAGTGCCCTGCCATCTTGTTGATTGGAGGATACAGATCGGGCCAGATACGTGCGTTCGCGCCTTCTGGACGAATGCCATAGCCTTCGAGAATGGCGGGTTGGTCACCATGAAGTCGCACTCAGGCGGATCGTCCATAGTGAGGTAATCGCCGATCGTGGCCTGACCGCAGCCCGACAGTGCCGCCAATTCCTCGTCGCGGATGTCATTGACGAAGTGAGGGCCGGGATTTTTGCGCCGCATTATCTCGCGGATCATGCGACCATCGCCTGCCGACGGATCGCATCCTCTGCCTTGAAACCACTCCGGTCGATAATCGAGCAATGAAGTGTAGGCATATTCAGGCGTCCGGAACACTTCATACCGCTCGCTACGGGCGCGGATGCTTTTCCGAGATTTCAACTTCGCTGGCTCTTTAGGGCGTGAGGTGACCGGTGGCTGTTGGCCGATCCGAGCCATCGCGCGAGTGACAGTGTTATGGCTCACTGGGCCACCGCGCGGTGCTCGATATCCTGCCTGATTCAGCGCGAGCATCATCTCAGGGATCGTCGCTCCCGTCATGCTCACGATTACCTCCAGTAGAGGTGTCGCGCGGGTATGCGCGTTGGCAATCCGCCGTTCTCTACTGGCGATGATACCGGGTCGATAGGCGCGCTTGGAACTAAATGAACTCGGCATTCCGGCTCACTAAATGAACTGATAATGATGGCAAGCCAGATGATCCCTTCTGCAACGTCGGCGCGGGTCACTTCATGGCAATCGCTGCCATCATTGGGACCTCCCTGATTTCATTTATTACTGCTGACACGCCGTCAGGGAGGCTGAGATCAAGACCAGTTTCATATCATCGTCCCCGATACGGCTCGCACGCGATGCCGTCACCGTCGCCATCCATATGCGGCCCATAGCCCGGCTGTCCTCGGTGGATTGGCGCAGCACCGGCGGCTCGGGCGTCGGCGCAATTCCGATACGACCATGTTCCCGATCCCGTTGGCGTTTGGGCGCGTGGGCTGCGCTGAGGTGTGGCGCTAGGACCTGAAGGCTGCTGGGCGTCCAGTTCGTCCGCCGACATCGGGCGATCCCGGATCGTGTCGCGGGTTGGTCGCCACTCTGTTGTCACTTCATCGGCGGCACTGGCTTCGAGGGCTCTCGATGAGTCGGACAGGTATTTGCTACCACCGCCCACGGCGACGCCGACCAGCCCGGCGACCGCAAGCGACTTCAAGGCGAAATTGTTACGCATGTGGGGCATATTGCCGATCGAGAGTAAAGGATCGGTTTGCATTCGAGGGCGGTGCCGATCCGGTGTCCCATTGGCGCTACTCGCTTTGGTGGGAGCCGCGCTGCGCGCGGCGGTGGGGTGTTCGCGGCCTTGAGGGCCATTCGTCCGTTGGCTGACCTGTTAAGATTGCAAAGATGTCGTTGCCTTCGAAGTGAGAGGCAGGAAAGCCGCTCTGATCGAGATGACATCAGTGATATGGATAGCCGGAGGCCAACGGCTCGGCGGCTCGTCGACGACGTTGGCTTTTGGCTCCGGGGAGGGATCGACCGATCGCTCACCGCGTGTTGCCTCGATGACATCTGGTAGTCCAGTCATGTCGTTGGCAGCCATGAAGTGAGCCGTTTCATCCCTGAGATCAAAGGGCGGATGCCTCACTTCAGCAGAAGGCATCCTTCGATTGCTACGACCTGAATCCGCCTTGAGGCGTGCTGCCGCATCGGTCCATTCAGATGCATCTCTGCGCCCTCCATAGGTCGGCCGCCAGAGCAAAGGACTTCTTTTGCCACCCACGTCGACTGCGAGCCCTCGTCGACATGGGCAACAAATGAAGTCCTTTGAAATTACTTCGTTGCCTTTTCCATCAATAAATTCATGCGCCTTATTAATATTGAATAGATTCGTAAAATACGTCTGTTTTAATTTCGCTTTTGTCCCACCGATATCTCTAAAGAATAGAAAGAGACGGGACATACTCATGATGAGTAGCGCAATTGGGACCGTCCATATGGAGTATGATGAGTATAATTTTTTATGACGATCGCCCATGCGGGGCGGGAAAGTCTTACGATGAATGTTTCGATATTATCAAGAATCCCGGCCTGTACCTATATGCGGTAGAGCGAAGGGCAGCGGTAGAAGAGCGTGCACAGGAAATCCGTGACATAGCCGCCGCAGCCGGGACCAGTGTCCATGTCGTCACGATCTGTAGCATGGGCCAGAACGCCTATGACGATCCAGACCGGATCGGCGGCACATCGGTTCGTGTTCGCGTCGAAGGCCTTGGAAACACCTATACCGGCGGCCATGTGGTCGCGATCATCACCCACGAAGCCTTAAAAACGTCTGATTTGTCAGGCTTTCGAGGTTGGAAGCTCGTGATTGATGAGCGTCCCTCGATCTGGGATCGGCAAAGCCTGTCGTCCAAATTGAGCAAGGACCTTCTCACTCATCACTTCAAACTGGAACAGCGTGCAGATAAAAAGGCCCGCCGGATAATCTCCACTTCGAACGCGACGGCAAAAGATTTTGATGAGGACTCGTGTGGTAATCCACTGGCGGTCATGGCGCAGCGCATCATTGGCGATCGGTGCGAGGTCGCCACTTCGTTGCAATCGTTCGACCAGCTTGATGTCGAGCGGAAATGGGAATGGTGGTCGATCTGGGCTCCGACATCGTTGAAGGTTTTCGATCAGGTCACCATGCTGGCGCACGGCCTTACCCAATCAGTTGCGTATCAAATCATCCGATCGAAGTGGCCAGAATTTGAATGGGTGCGTCTCGATCGGGCGACCGAACTGCGCCATATGCGCCGAACTGTCGTGGTGCACTATTATGCTCGCGCTCACCAAGCCAGTCGGACGCTGTGGGACAGTCCGCGTGGCCGCCGCTATCTGACCGCTATCGGTAACGACATCGCGAGCCGAGTCACAGCCGATCGGCACATCTGGACTTGCAATCGCAACGAACGGAGCCTGTTCGAGCGGCCGGATCACGAGACGTCATTGCTTCCCGGTAAATGCCTGTCTCCGCGCCAGCAAGGGTCAAATCTGTGGTCATGTAGAAACGAAGCCACCATCCTGTTTACGGCCAAGCCATCCGCGTGCGACCTGTCCATCGCTAAGGTGATCGGCATTTCTCCAGAAGCGATCGTGGAAACCCGAGAACTCGACATCATGGTCCAGTTTGCCTGCCGAACCAGCGTCCGTGTCGCGGAGAGCACCGAAACCGTCCACCTATACGTTTACGATGAAGTGCAGGCCCGGCATCTGGAAGCATATTTCCAGAGCACCGGATACTGTGACGTGGTTCTCGACCTGATCGACATCTCCGGTATGGGTATCGCCGAATATGAACGCGACAGCAGACCGGGGCGCAAACGCAAGGTTCTGACGCCGGAAGAGGCCAAAGCTGCACAGAAAGCGAAGCGGGAAAAGGAAACGGACCGGAAGCGTAGGCAGCGGGCAGATAAGAAGAAAACGTCCGAAGCGGCCTGAGATGAATAGGACGGGCGACCGGCATCGTCCGTCCAATAGATTGTCGCGCCTAACTAGACGCTGACCTGTGGGGGTGTCAGCGAACTATCGAAGCGCTTCTAGTTCCTCCTTCGCAATTTCCAGTTCTTGCTTCAACTGATCCCATCTGTCTCGCCATTCAGACGCAGTTTTTAGTGCCTCATGAGCTTGGGCTGGGTAGGTAGATAGCATGGATCGCTTGAATATGTAACGAAACTGCACCGTCATTTTTTCATTACCGCCAAGTCCAAAACCTGTCGTGAAGCTAACGCAGTTCACCAATTCCCAACCTTGCTCGCCATATTCGTTCAATGCTTCACCAGTTGGGTTGTCACATAGAAAATACTCCCATTTCGGAGCGGAATTGGCGGATTCCTTCGCGCGCATCTCATTGGCCAATAGGAGATGTCCGTCAGCCGACTCGCGAGCCTGTCGAAGTTCCTCACGTAAATCTTCGATTCTGTTGATAAGGATGTTCTTCTCTTCTTTGTTGCCAAAAAATCCCATGTCCTCGGCCTTCTAAATACGGTTGAAAAGCAGAGATCGTTCGATCTGGCAGATTCGGCAAGCCCTGAAGCCCTTATGGTCCGGGGGTAATTCTCCACCCATGACGAAACATATGGCTTCTCGGAAGCCCGGTTTCCTACGGTTGGATTATGCAGAATCCATCATCCCCACCAGCGCGCCCCGCGCTCCGCCTCGTTGTCGACAATGGCCCTTTGGTTCAGCAGCCTCGCTCTCCCATTCGAACGCCGACCGACGATCTCATTGCGTTTCTCCGAGGGCTCGGTCCATGCCCCAAATTTACGCTACCGGCACCGGCATTGCCCCCGAAACCAAAGCGGAAACGCCGTTCTCCGAAGTCATCTGAATGACGTTCCCCTAAACCGGTGTCATCGACGATCTCAGCCTTGATGGTCGTCGATGACCTTCTGCGTGACGATGTCTTCGGCCGACGATCCGGCAATGACGATATTTCCAGATCGATTTCCATAGACGATGCCGATCCACGATATGAAGTAACTATGGCTGCCCACCGTTGATCGCAGGCAGCGTTCGGCGGGGACGATCCGTCAAACTTTGTCGACATCTAGGGCATGAGCCCCAATCACCACTCATCGAAAAGCCGAGGTGTGGTAATCCGGGAGCGATCCGCCAGCCCATATCTCGCGATTTCCTCCTCGGTCGCCTTATGGATCGCCGGGGGACCGGGCCAATCCAACAGGCAGTGCGGATAAGGAGTGGCAGTCGCGATATCGATCCAGTCGCGCGCCGGGAAGCCAGCATTGCGGTAATGCACCCGCGCCCGAATGTGCATCACCTCGCCGATCCACCTACCGTCGAGATCACTATCCCGGATCACATAGTCGCTGACGCGCAGATCGTAGAGGTCCATCGTTGCTTCTCCCATCGCGATGCTCGATCATAGCTCAGGTCGAAAAAATATCGAAGTAAATGAAGTGGTTGAGTCCAATCTGGCTTCATGAGAATCTGCGTCACATGGGTAAAATCACTCGGGATATCTCACCCCCCGGCGATCTCCCTATCAATAGACCCGGATTTCATTCTGAGACCCCGTCAAGAACGAAGGTCTAGGATCAAACGAGACAGGAGGCCCCATGATCATCGGATATGCCCGCGTCAGTTCCACCTCCCAGAGCCTCGACATCCAGCACGAGGCGCTGGCCGCTGCCGGGGCGGAAAAGGTCTTCTCGGAAAAGGTGTCGGGCCGATCGACCACCGATCGTGAGCAACTGGCGCTGGCCATGTCGTTCGCCCGTGAAGGCGACACCCTGATCGTCACCCGCCTCGATCGTCTGGCCCGCAGCGTCGGCGACCTCCACAGGATCATTGAAGTGCTGACCCAAAAGGGCGTGGGCTTCCGTTGCCTGAACCAACCCGGCGTCGATACCGACACCAGCACCGGACGCCTGATGCTCGCCATGCTCGCCGCAGTGGCCAGCTTTGAGGCAGACATCCGGCATGAGCGCCAGATGGAAGGGGTCCGGAAGGCACAGGCCGCAGGAAAATATCGCGGTCGCCCTGCCAGCATCGACCCGACGAAGATCAGGGAACTCAAGGCCAAGGGCATGGGTGCCGCCGCGATCGCAAAACACATGGGGATCGGCCGCGCTTCGGTCTATCGGGCACTGGCCGCCTGACCAGATAGACGTGCAATCGGGACCCCACCTTCGGGTTCACGGTCATCACCAGCATCGAGCCGGGATCATCTCGCCGGATCGTCGACCCGACATCGTCCCGGCCACATTGTCACCCGCCGACTATATTCGCCCATGCTCTGGGCGAGCGTCAGCGACATCATGGAGATCAGCATCATGGCAACACGTTCGAAGCAGCCGAAGGCAACGTCGGCCACCTATGCTCCTGCCCATGATCAGGGGGAGAGCGTGGGCGGTATCATCGAACATATCGACGGCGAAGCTGGCGACGATGGCGGGGAAATGATGGTGCTGGACGCTGGTTCACCGCAGCCCGCCAGAGCCACCCGTCAGTCCCCCGCTACCCGCTCCACCGTCAACATACATCGACGCATGCAGCTGTTGGCCGGTGGCCAGAGCGAGCATGTTGGCGATCTGTCCCGTAGCTTCCACCTCGACACCGCGTCGGCCCTCGGCCGGGTAGACCGTGACGGTGCCGATCAGCGCGCGCCGACGTGAAGGCGAGCGCTGAAGCCCTAGCCGGCCCGGCGGCAACCAAGGCCAACCCTTCGATCTTGAAGGGGGCGACCGTGGGCGACTTCCTGACCTGGCTGCAGAAGAAGACCGGGGAGTGGGCGCGATGACCGCTCCCAATGACCACTTCTCCGAGATCGTGCTGCTCGGCATCATCTCGATTGGCGTCATGGTGTTGATGGGCCTCGCGATCCGCGACAACAGCGCAGGCGAGGCCTCGGCATGGGCCGCGATCCTGATGGCGATCATCAATGCCATTAAGGAGCGCTGGCAGCAGCGAAGCCTTGATCGCATGGGTCAGAGCCTCGCCAACGCACCACCCGCCAACCCTCCTGCTCAGGATCCGCAATCATGAAGCGGTTGACGCTGTGCCTCATGGCCTGCCTCGCTTTATCGGGTTGTGTCCAGAGCCTCGCAACCTGTGACAATGCACGAATTGCGGCCCAGATCGCAACAGCGGCTGTGGCGCGGATCTGCCCTATGAGGGTTAGTCCTATCGAGTAGCGCAGCGCCCAACTTGCCAGCCAAAACTCAAGGGTGAGCAGTTGGCGCTTCATCGCCATTTCTCTTCGTGGGGCAGATGGTGGGCAAACCGCTAGGCTTTGGCATGCTCGCCCATGTCGAGATAGCGGCGCATATGCCTTGCCACATCCAACCGGGCGCGGTGAGATGACCGTTCACACACGGTGCTGGCCGAGCCGGTGGATAAATTTTGCTACACCTTTCCGGTTGATCGACTTGACCTTAATAAAATTCCTCGGAAAAATGGCCTGGGCCATGCTCCCAAACAATTTCCTTCCGAACAACTCTTGCTGGTATACCAACAGCGACACAGTTATTTGGAATATCCTTTGTAACCAAACTTTTAATTCCTATGACCGACGCCTTGCCAATAGTTACACCTTTCAAAATGGTAGATTGATCAGCAAGCCACACATGATCTCCAATATTAATATCTTTTGATTTGTTCAATCTTTCTCGTGTTTTTCTATCATATATTGGATGGCCATCGGTCGTTCTTAATACAACATCCGTTGCGATCAGGCAGTCATTTCCGATTACGACAGTAGTTGCTTCAACCGCCCTTATGAACATATTTTTTGTAACAGATAAATCATTTCCTATTGTGACGCTAGAATATGCGCCTACTATTATGGTTCCACCAAAATTACACCTATCACCAATCTTTAATGTAGATTTAGTGCCAAGTGCAAATCTTGAAGATGAAATGTTACAGTTTTTTCCAACAGTTAACGACGAATTCTTGTCATTAAATTCTATTGATGAAGATCCAAGTTCAGTGGATTTGTCTATTTCAATAGAATTTCCGTTTTTATCTTGAAAATTATATTCTATCTTCACAGACGGTCTCCGCCTCAATGGCTTTGAAAAAAACGTTGGTTAGCCTTCTTTCGGCAAGAGGAAAAGGGGGGTGGGCTAGCACTGGAACTCAAGCCTGACACCAGCTGACAACCCACAAAAGCCGATGGCGTTTCGTCGACCATGAAGATTCATCGATCGGGCACGATCATGGATAGGCAAGAGCCAATGACTGTGCAGGTGCGGTGATGGGGCTGGGCAAGATCACCGCGCGGGCTCGGCAAGGTGGGCCTAGCTCTAGATGCCATCCGCTACATCGTGTTGGGTGGCGTGGCTGTCGTCAACGCCGTCCGGGGAAGGACTGTAGAGGAAAAGGAGGGCAGCACCGGCGAGGACAGCGATAGCGCCGATCAGACAGTCGATCGGCCATAACGGATCAGAATCCCAATCTCGCCATTCGCTGAACACTCCACCCTCCCAAGGTTGGCCGCGGCACTCCAAATTCTGTGGTAATGTTGAGATCGATCGCTGTTGTAATTGCCTGACGGCGACGATCAATCAGTGCGAATGCCTAATGGGACGGATCTCGGATACCGCCGCAGACAACCGCTCAGCCCGCGTATCGCTGAGCCGCGCCGACGATCTTCATCGCGATACTTGGTTTACCCCATCCGCTAGATGACAGCGCTCATTTCACGGATGGGGTGTCCAGCGACCGGGCAGTCTAATCCGAATCGCGGGACAGCTTGGGGTAGGGATTCCGTCCCTGCTTAGGAAGCGGAATATGACGACGAACCAGGGGGTGACCCCAGCGCTGCACTTTCGAAAGGGAGTCGTAGTCATCGGCACTGAGGTCAGCCTAAGCTATCCCTGATCACCAAACCCAACAATAAGGGGAAGCACGAAAGGGCGACCCTGACCGATCGACAGATATGAAACGAGAAGACCCCGGCTGTTACGCCAGGGTCTTCCGAACACTCTACGATCCCACAAGCTTGTTATCGCGAGCGTGGGACCGGCTGCACCTTTCGGGGCAGTCTCCAAGCCCGATGCTTTCGCAGAGCGGGGACGGGCTGCATATAGGTAATCAGAGGTGAACGGTCAATGAAGATAACCCAAGCCCACAAAGCAGCGATCGCTTCACTGCTAAAATCTGCGGCTTTGTGAGTTGGCCACTTAGCCAGGTCCGAGCGCCGCCATGCGGACGCCTCACGCTTTTGAATCGATCAAGCCTCGTGAGGGCGACAGTGGAAATCATATCGCATTTTGCCCACATCTCGGGGGCGCCAAAGGGTGGCGGCAATGGCACGGCTAGTTCAATCCTGAAATGATAATCCTCGATCGTCTGTGGCGCAGTGGTACTTAGAGGAACAACAGTGACAAGATCGGAGCGTCTGCGCAGTCTGGGTGAGACAATAATCACCGGGCGTGATTTCGTCATTTCCGGTGCAGAGAACCCTGTATAATCGCAAACGAGGATTTCGCCTTCTTTGGGATAGTACTGCAATGCCATAGCGATCCGATTAGTCGCTCGGGGGTGTTGGTGCAAGGTCGCCTTGTCACGCTTACGGTCCCGTCAGGGCTCATTATCGTCGGATCTGATCTTCGGAAGGCCGAATAAGTTTACATGCCAAGGCTAAGTGTTTGCCAGTAAACAGGCATAATTTTTGCCGTTTTACACGTGAAGGCCCGGAATTGCTAGATTTTGCAGAGCTTGGAAGGCTAGTGTCCGTCTGAGCTATTATTAGGATAAACGACATATTCGCGTGGGGCATCGTCGAACGCTTGTTCCCCTATTGCCGGAAAGCCGGGAGCAACGTTCGTTAGGCGAATGGTTTCGCCATCCTTGTCGTATACTACAGTCGCGATGAGCCAGGTATCGCCGACCATCCGCGCTCGGATTTTCTGCATCCAAACTCCGTTTCGCGCTGTAAATTGAACATTCCAATCTTGGGCCGGGACGGCTGGGGACGCCATGGGCTCAATGGCCAATGCTATTTCAGGAGACAAGTCGCCAATCCTGATGTTTGTGTCCGACGCGAACGGTGTACCTGCTTCCAAATTAGTATGGTATGTATTCATGTCGATCATCCGAGCGCCCAGGTTAGCCAAGGGAAACTCTCCCCGATGAATAACCAAAATGGGAAAAGAGGGCGCTGCACTTCCGCCGACTGTTAGCAGTTCAAAATAGGCGAACGAATTTCCCCCGGTCGCCACAAACATCAATCTTCGTGTCGCAGACTCCACATCCATAGTGAGAGCAATCATTTTCCCTTCAAGCAGTGAGAAGCTGTTTTCCGTCTTTCTCTGCTTGGCTACACGGTTGAAATTGCCAGTTAGGAAAAAAACAAAAAATAAGGCCTTGCCGAAGGACTCAATTATTTTGGTGATGTTTCGCTCTGAAGGATCGGTATATGTTACCCACAATACCCATGCAACCGCCGAAAATAATGGAATGGAAAACTCTCGCGATAGCCTTTTCAAGATATCGAGCGTTTCTTTAAGCTGAGGCATATCCCGAAAATTGCTCCACAGATCATTCCGTGGAGCGAATATTGCGCGTCTTAGCTTCTGTCCAGTGAGAACCGGCGAAGTCTATCGGCGCGATTTAACGAGCATGTATGTTAGCGGCCGATCCCCGCTACCCGCTCCAGTCCGTCATCCCCGACATATCAGCGGCACCGCAGCTTGATCCGCAGGATCGGGGCGGGCGCCGCTGCGGCCTTCAATCCTCCTTCGTCCAGCCCATCGCCTTCAGCATCACGTCGAACAGGCGGGTGTTGGCGAAGAAGCCATGGACCTGATCGGCGCCCGGCCCGGCGGCGGCGGCGATCACTTCCTCGCCGGTGTGATTGTCCTCGACGCCGATGATCGCATTGCTGGCGACCGTTGCCCCCGGCTTGGCGGCGGCGGCTGCATATTGCTGGGCCATCGGCGCTTCGCGCTTGCCGCTGGTCATGCGCAGGCCGAAACTATGGTCGGCGGTGAACAGGATCAGCGTATCCTTGCCCGCGATCGCGCTCACCCGGCGGATCATCTCGTCCATCTCGATCACATGCTTCAGGCCATTTTCCGGCTTGTCGGTGTGCATGTCCCATTCGACCATCAGGAAATAGCCCTTGGGATTGCGGGCAAGCTGGCCGATCGTCGCCTCGACCGCCGGGATAGGGGCATAATCGGCATCGCGCAGCACCGCCGCCCGGCCGCTATCCTTCACCAGTGCCGGATCGTCCCCGAACCGATAGCCCGCCCTGGCGAAGGCCGCTTGGGGCGTGGTGCCGTCCTTGGCGAAGGACGCGACCGCATCGGCCTGCCCCTTGCCGATCAATATGTCGACGCCATTGCCGAAGCGGGGCGCCAGCATCTGGCGGAAAATCTGGTCCTTGTCCTTGCGCGTGGCGACATGGGCGAAGCAGGCCGCCGGGGTCGCATCCCAGATCGGCATGTTGGTGACGACGCCGGTGGAAAGGCCGCGCTGCTCGGCATATTCCAGGAAGCTCTTGACCGGGGTGATCGCGCCATCGGCCGCCGGCAACGCGGAGATCATGCCGCTGTTGGTCTTGTGCCCGGTCATGATCGCGCTCATGCCCGCCGCCGAATCCGTCACCCAATTGTCGAGTGCCGACGTGTCGGACAGGCCGACATGGGGCATGGACTGGATGAACAGCGACTGCGGCCGGTCATGCGCCATGATGCCCGCAGCGTTCAGCGTCGGCACGCCGCCGGCGTCGCCCAGGAACAGGATGATGTTGCGCGCCCGCTGCGGCGCGGCCCCATCCTTTGCCTTGTCCTGGGCCTGCGCCGGAGCGGCGGCGAGCATTGCGCCCGCCGCCAGCATGATCCCGATCGATCGCATCGTCATTGCCGTCCTTCCGTTCAGAAACGGGCGCGCACGCCGGCCATCAGCGTGGTCCCATAATCGGTGTAGCCCGCGAAGCGATCGTCCCGGACATATTGCCACTGGACGCCGCCGGCCACGTTGATGCCCTGCACCACGAATGTGACATTGGGCGTGACCTTGTAGGAAATGTCGAAGTCCAGGCTGCCGAACGCCGCGTCGTTATTGGCGGCCAGCCCCGCACCGCCGACATCGCGCAGCACCTTGCCGCGCCAGCTATAGCTGGCCCGCGCGCCGACCGGCCCCTTTTCGTAGAAGGCGGTCAGGTTGAAGCTGTCGCCGGCCACGTCGGTCAGGTCGTCGCGGAAGGTGGTGCCGTCGGACAGGGCATAGGTGCCCTTGCTCTTGGTATGGGTGTAATTGGCCTGGAAACCCAGGCCATCGAACGGCGCCGGCAGCATCTTGAACAGTTGCTGATAGGCGATCTCGATCCCCGCGACATAGGCATTGCCGCCATTTTGCGGCGCGGTCAGGCGATAGATCTGGCCGTCCAGGTCGAAATTGCGGGTCTGCTGGAAGACGAAGGTCGTGATGTCCTTGTAGAAGGCACCACCGATCAGCGCGCTACCCGGCGCGAAATACCATTCGACCGTGCCGTCATATTGCCAGGCTTCGAACGGTCGCAGTTCGGGATTGCCGCCCACCGCCGTCAGCACGGTCGGGTTGGAATTGATCGTCAGGCGCGGCGCCAGGTCGGCCAGCGACGGCCGGGTGATGACCTTGGACGCGGCCAGATGCATCTGCAGGTTCGACGTGAACTCCGCGACCAGGTTGAGCGAGGGAAGAAAATTCCCGTAATTGCGCTCGTAGCTGACCGGCAGCGCCGCGCTGCCATTGTCGGCATAGCCCGACGATGTCTGGCGGGTATGGGCGTAGCGCAGGCCTGCGTCGCCCCGGATGGTCATACCGCCCAGCGGCAGGCTGAACTCCGCCATGCCATAGCCGCCGATGATCCGTTCATCGATGGCATAGCTGTTGCGCCGGTCGCCACGGGTCAGTGGCGCGTCCAGCAGCGCCTCCTTGCCGGTCGCCGCGTCCCAGAAACGGTCGGGATCGGGCATGACCCAGCTGGTGGGCAGATTGCCGCCCACGCCGCTCAGGAAATCATCGACCGGGAAGGCCTCGAAATAGCTGTCGTCGAAGCGCTGGCCGGCGATGCCGCTGGTGAAGTTGATGTCGCGACGGTTATAGGTCCGGTCGCGCTTTTCATATTTGGCGCCGAAGCGCAGCGCCTGCACCACGCCGCTCAGCTCGCGCGTCACGTCGAAGGTCGCGGCCCGCTGGCGATCGAGCGAGTCATTGACGCGATATTCGATCCGGCGACCGGGCAAGGTGGTCGATTGCGTCAGGTCGGCGGTCAGGAACTCCAGGTTCGGCAAGCGCTCGCCCACCTTGCCATAGTCGAACGCGACCTGGCCCACGCTGCCGAGCAGGCGGGTGCGATAGATGGGCGTGGGCGTATTGGAATAGGCCCGGCCCAGGCTCGCATCGGCAGCCAGCGTCCAGCCATTGGCGGACCATTTGGCGTTCGCGCCGATCAGCCAATTCTCATATTCCAGCCGCGACGTCTCGCGCCCGATCTGGGTCGATGTGTTGACGGTCGCGGCAGTCAGCACGCCATTTTCGATCACCGCCGTGCCCGGCACGATCGCGCCCGGCGTGGTCGCGGAAAAATCGGTCGAATAGGTCAGCTCGTAATAATCAATGTTGAGCCGGCTCCACAGGCCGTCGACATTCAGCTCGAACCGGTCGTCGGGCTTCCACTGGATCGCGCCATTGAGGCCGATGCGGTCGCGATTCTCGCGCTCCAGCGTCGGGCGCGTGCTGGTCGGCACCAATATGGTGTCGCTGTCCAACGTGCCGTCGCCATCCGCATCGATCCGCCCGTCGGCCCAGCCGACGCCGGTGACGCGGTCCTGCCGCGTGGTGCGCTCGTCATAGACCGCCGCGATCAGCGCGCCGAACGTGCCCTCGTCATTGACCCAGCTGGCCATGCCCGACAGGCGCGGATCGACCGTGTCGGCCAGGCGCGGCGAACTGGCAGTGGCGGACAGCGCCAGCACCGGCTTCTTGAGGTCGATCGGGCGGAAGGTCTGCAAATTGACGATGCCGCCGATGCCACCTTCGGCCAGGTCCGCGCGCGGGCTCTTGATGACTTCCACCGCCGACATGAGTTCGGATGGCAGCGTGTCGAAGCGGAACTGGCGCCCGCTCTGGCCGCTGTCGCGCACATTCTCGTTCACCGCGGCCGAGCGGCCATTGAGCGTAACGACCTGGAAATTGGCGCCCAGGCCGCGGATGCGGACGAACACGCCCTCGCCGCGATCACGCACGATCGACACGCCGGGCACGCGCTGCAGCGCTTCGGCGATGTTCTGGGCGGGGAATTTGCCGATATCCTCGGCCTTCACCACGTCGACGACGTTGGTCGCCTTGCGCTTTTCGGCCAGCGCGCCGGACAGGCTGGCGGCATAGCCGGTGACGATGATGTCGGGCGCGACTTCGGCGCCACCCACCGCGACCGTCTCCTGCGGCTCAGCCGGCGCCGCCACGATCAGCAGCGCGCCATTGCCCTGCCGCCGTACCGCCAGCGGCTTGCCCTGGATCAGCCGTTCGACCGCCGCCATGGCGTCCATCCGGCCGCTTAGCGACGGGCCGCTCATCCCGGCCACCAGCTGCGGCGCGAACAAGATGTCGGTGCCGGTCTGGCGGGCCAGCGCTTCCAGCGCGGTCCCCAGCGGCTGCGCGGCGATCTGGACGGTCGCCTGGCGCTGCTGCGCCTGGGCCGGAACCGCGCAGAAGGCGGCAAGAGCGGCGCCCAGCACCAGAGAGCGGCGCAAAGTGCGCGAAGAAGAAACGGTCACGATCATCCCCCGTGGACAGCGGCAGAAGGCGCCGCGCCTCCCCGACGCGCCAGCGGGATTTTACCCCACCCCGGCATCGGCCATTTTTTTTCAGCCGCCCAGCAGCACCCGGTCGTCCACCTGGCGGACGGGCACGGACAGCAATTGCGACAGCGCCTGGCCCAGCGCGACATTGTCGCCCATCCGGTACATGCCGCTCACCCGCAGCGCGGCGGTGGCAGGATCGGCGATCACCAGCCGGGTCAGGCTGTAGCGATTGGCCTCCGCCGCCACCGCATCCAGCCGGTCGTCATGAAAGGCCGCCCGCCCGCTCAGCCAGGCCTGGGTGGTTTCGACATCGGGCCGATCGAGCTGCACGACATTGGCGGCATCGGTGCGGATGCGCTGCCCGGCCGACAGGCTGCGTTGCCCGCCGGCGACCGCGACATCGGCCTGTCCCGCCAGCGCCGTCATCGCCAGTCGGTCATCGCTGTCGCGCCGCACATCGAACCGGCCGCTACCGGCGACGAAACGTCCCCGGCCGGCATCGATCGCAAAGGGCACGGCGGATGGCTTCACCGTCAGCGCGACGCGCCCGCGTTCCAGCCACAGCCGCCGCCGGCTGGCGCTCGCCAGCACGCGGACATCGGTATCGGTATCCAGGAATAGCGCTGATCCTTCCGGCAGGGTCAGCCGTCGCTGCTCGCCGATGGCGGTGCGATAGCGGGTGCCCGCCATTGCCGTCTGCATGATCGCCATGCCACCGCCGCCCACCACCAAAGTGCCGGCGCAGGCCGCCATCATCCGTCGGCGCGACAGGGGGCGTGCGGATGCCGGTGCAGGGCGCACCGCCGCGTCGGTGCCGGGCACCAGCGCCCAGATATCGGTCGCCCGCTCGAAATCGGCCGCATGCGCAGGGTCGGCGGCGATCCAGGCGCGAAAGGCCTGCTCGTCGTCCACCGTCCGTTCGTCCGCATTCAGCCTTGCAATCCACTCGGCGGCGGTCCGGGCCATGGGGCGCTCACCGGGCATGTCGGGGCTCACCAATCCTTCGTCCATTCGCCAAGGAAGCTCATTGCCCTGGCCATATGCTTCTCGACCGCGCTCTGGCTGATGTCCAGCCGTTCGGCAATTTCGCGATATTTGAGATTGTCGATCCGCTGCAGCAGGAACACCTCGCGGGTGCGTGGCGGCAGCCTGTCGATCCCTTCCGACACCCGTCGCAGCCGCGCCTGCGCCATCAGCGCCTCGTCCTGCAACGGCGCGCCGTCGCGCAGCAATGCCAGCGCATCCTCGCCGCTCGCCGGCCCGCGCACCTTTTCCCGCCGATAGCTGTCCCTCGCCCGGTTGACCGCCGCGCGGACCAGAAAGGCTTCCTCATTGTCGGGCCGTTCGGGCCGGGCCGCCATGCGGACATAGGCATCGTGCAACAGATCCTCGCTGTCGGAACGCCGCGTCATCCGCTCGACCTGCGCCAGCAGCCCGGCCCAGCCGGTCCATAGCCGCCGCGGCGCCCGCAGCGCCTGTTCAGAAGGATGCTCGCTCATGCGACCGGCCGCTTAGCGGGCGCTGCGGTCAGTTTGATGACCAAGGCATTTCAATTGGATGACGCTGCGATCTTGTGACTTGCCGACGTGAACACGGGGGATTGTCCGAAGCGCTGCAAGCGGCAATATGCCGTCTTGCTGGACATGGCGCCCCCGCGCGCCGCATGTCCGATCTGACGAAAGGGGCAAGGCCGGGCGATGGATAGGGTGGAGAATGCGGCGGCAATTGACCGGATCATCGAAAGCTGTCGCGCACTCTGCCTGGATGTGCGCTGGCATGATGTCTACGCGCTGGCGACCTCGGTGGAACTGGAGGAGGTCAATCCCGCGCTGTTGCGGATGAAGGTCACGGCCGCCTGCGCCCTTAACGACAAGACGCTGCTTGCTGCACTCGCACCGGAAATCATCGACCTGCCGGATGACCATGCGCTTTTCTATCCGTTGGTCGGACAGATACAGCGCAGCGGCCATGGCGATATTGGGGCCGACATGCTGCTGGCGCGCGCCAATGCGGCGGCCGATCCGCGCTATGCCGTTTTCCTGCGCCGCGCGATCAGCCTCAATCGTGGTGACGAGGCGCGCACGGCCACGCTGGAGGCCGCGCTCAATGCCGCGACAAATGGCGGCTGGGACATGAAGGGCGAACCCTCGTCCCATCATTTTCCCGCGCCGCTGCCGGCCCTGATGGGGCCGCCGGTGCAGATCGTTCCCGCGCCGGGCGTGGATCGCCAGCATATCGACCGGCTGACGGGCGACACCGCGAAATTCCTCGCCAGGATGCGGAAGCCCGCGCCCGGCTATGTCGTCGAAGAAGCTTTCCGCCATTTCCGATGCCGACTTGCCGTCCCGCGACCGGGTATAATCGTCCCGCTTCCACTCTTCCCAGCGCACCTGGCCAAACTCGCGGGTCCAGTAGGTCCGCTCCATCTGCCGCGCGTCAAGCCGGATGGATCGACCTGCGAATAGGGGGGAGCAATATGGTGTTCAGTCGCTTGCCCGAACTGTAAGTGAAATCGCCCCTGGTCCACAGCGTCAGGACTTTCGAAGGATAATCGTCGGGGCATCGCCCCGATATTGCCACAGGATATTGTCGCGGATCGTCCGCCGGGCGCCGCAGTCCACAGCGTACTGGGGCACCGCCTTGGTCAGGTGATAGGGCATCCGGTCCGCCGACGTCAGGGCGCGCATGAACGATAGGGGATAGGGGCGCGAATGAGCATGACGGCCCGCGCCGCTTTCGGTTCCCTGCGCCGGGGCGGACGGATTTTTCGCTGGCAATGCCGGGCCTTGCCTTCGTTTTACGGTGTCGCCGCTCCCGTGCTGCCGCGCGCGACCAGCGAGAAGGTGAAGCGCGGCGGTTCGCCCGGACCGTTGATCAGCGCGTCGATCGCGGCGCGGCCCATATGGTCCAGCGGCTGGCGCACCGTGGTCAGCGGCGGCCAACTGGTACGGCTCGCGGGCGTATCGTCGAACCCGGCCACCGACAGGTCCTCGGGCACGCGCAGGCCCAGGTCATGCGCCAGCGTCAGCACGCCCAGCGCCATCGGATCGTTGGTCGCAAAGATCGCGGTCGGCCGGTCGTCCCGCTGCAACAGCGCTTCCGCGCAGGCGATGCCGGACGCGAAATCGAAACTGCCCTGCATGAACAGGCTGTCGTCGATCGGCAGGCCGGCCGCCGCCATCCCCTCGCGAAAGCCCTCGACGCGCTGCAGCGCCGCCTTGTGGGTCGGGGGCGGGGTGATCACCGCGATCCGCTTATGGCCCAATGACGCCAGATGATCGGCCACCATCCGCCCGGCGGCATGTTCGGGGGTCGGCATGTTGATGCCACCCCTGGATGCGTCCGCCGTGCCGGCGATCCGCGCGCAGGGCAGGTTCATTTCCGCCAGTCGGTCAAGCAGCAGCGCATCGTCGGACAGCGGCGGCACCAGGAACACGCCGTCCGGGCGCAGCGCCGCGACCAGCCGGTCCAGCACTTCGATCCGCTCCTCGCCACCGTCGGAAATCGGCTCCACCACCAGATGATAGCCAAGGTCGCGGCAGCGCGCCGCCGCGCCCGACTGGATGCCGCCGGTATAGGCGGGGGCAGGGTTGCTATAGAGATAGGCGATCATGAAGGACCGGCCACCGGCCAGCCGCCGCGCCGACTGGTTGGGGCGATATCCCAGCTGCTCGATCGCCGCGTTCACCCGCTCGCGCAGTTCGTCGCTGACATTCGGCGCCTTGTTGACAACGCGGGACACCGTCTTGATCGAGACTTTGGCGAGGGCGGCGACGTCATGGATGCTGGGCATGATTTTCCTGTATGGCCGGGCCGAAGGCGACTGGTGCTGCCCCGGATCTTTGTGGCACTATTCCCCATAGGACCAAGGATGGAAGATGAGCAACGTCATTAATTTTCGTCTGGCGCGCAAGGCCAGGGATCGGGCCGACAAGGCGCAGGCGGCAGACAGCAATCGCGCCAAGTTCGGCCGGACCAAGGCACAGAAACTTGCCGACCAGCAAGAAGAACGTCGAAAGACGGCTCTACTGGATGGTGCACGTCTTGAGCGCAAGGAAGAGTCCGGCGACGATATCTGATGCTGTGAAGTCATGATATAAATCTGTTGTTCATATTCGGAATGAACATCCGTTCATGTTTAGGAGGCGTTTTTCAATTCATCGATATTGAAAAACAGATCGTCCCGCATTTGACGATATGTTTGAGGCCAATGGAGATGGTCGGCGGTTGATCTATCGCTATGACCAAGAATATTCGATCCATCCGTCCCGCCTCGGCCGCGATCGCCGCTGTCCTGGCATTGTCCGCAACGCCCCTGTTCGCGCAAGAGGTGATGACGCCCCCGCCGGCCGCGCCCGCAACGGCGCCGACCGCGCCGGTCGACATCGCTCCTGCGGCGCCGGCGGCAGAGTCCGCACCCGCAGCGCCTGCCACACCGGCTGCTACCCCGGCGGCGCCGGTCTTCGCGCCCAGCCAGCCGGTCGTGCAACAGACACCGCCGACCCCGGAGCCGCAGGCTGAAGCGCCCGCCGCGCAGGAAAGCCGCGCTGCCCCGGCCGCGCCGGCGCCGCGCCGCGCGGAAGTCCGCCAGTCTGAACCTGCTTCTGAACCTACCCCGGCACCTGCTCCGACCCCGGTCGCGGCTGAACGTACCGAAGCGCCGGCACCCGTAGCCCCGGCCGCAACGCCGGCTCCGGAACCCGCCGCCGTCACCCCGGTTGCCGAACCGGCCCCGGCTGCCGCGCCGGCCGAACAGCCTTCGGCCCTCATCGATCCGGCGCTGCTGCTGGCGCTGGGTGGTGGTTCATTGCTGCTGGTCGGCCTTGGCGCCACCGCCATCGTTCGACGCCGCCGTCAGCGTGTCGAAGCCGAGCGTGAAGCGATCGCGCCGATCGAGGCTGGTCCGGCCCCGGCACCGATGCCGCTGGCACCCGCTGCTCCGGCTGCTGCTCCGATTGCCGTGCGCACGCCGCTGGCCGCCACGACGGCACCCACCAGCGATGTTGACGCGATGGTCGCCGCTGCTCCCAGCCGCGACAATCCCTTCCTGACCCAGCGCAACCGCCGTCGCCGCGCCCATTTCCTGCTCGCCCAGCGGCAGGCGCTCCGCACGGCCGATCCGGTCGCCCGCGCCGCACCGGTGGCAACCCCGGCCAGCGCCGCGGCGACCGATCGCAGCCAGACCGTCTATCGCTTCGGCAGCGACCGCGCCCGCCCGGGCCTGTTCAAGCCGCGCACCAGCTGATCGGCGCTCCGCGTTGAAGGAGAAGGGGACGGTGGCCCGCCATCGTCCCCTTTGTCTTGCCTGTCCTACAACCATGTCTTCCTGATAGAAGTGCGGGGCAGGGGAGGACATCGCCCTTTCCGATAGGATCAGCATCCAGCAAGATTATGTCAAAATCTGCGGGAAATATGGGAAGTTAAGGCCCGCAGCTTCCAACAGGCACCCCCGAGCTGTTGCGCTTGCCCGTCCCGCCTGTTACCGGCGCGCGGTCTATATCCCACGCCATTATTGGCCTGCAGAAGAGTCGCCCACCATGTCCGACAAGATCAATCGTATCGTCCTCGCCTTTTCGGGCGGCCTCGACACCAGCGTGATCCTGAAATGGCTGCAGCAGACCTATCAGTGCGAAGTCGTCACCTTCACCGCCGATCTCGGCCAGGGCGAGGAACTGGAACCCGCCCGTGCCAAGGCCCGCCTGATGGGCGTCAAGGAAGAGCATATCTTCATCGACGACCTGCGCGAGGAATTCGTGAAGGATTATGTCTTCCCGATGATGCGCGGCAATGCGCTCTATGAAGGCCTCTATTTGCTCGGCACCTCGATCGCCCGTCCGTTGATCGCCAAGCGCCAGATCGAGATCGCCAAGAAGCTGGGCGCCGACGCCGTCAGCCATGGCGCGACCGGCAAGGGCAATGACCAGGTCCGTTTCGAGCTGGGCTATTACGCCCTGCAGCCCGACATCAAGGTGATCGCGCCCTGGCGCGAGTGGGATCTGACCAGCCGCACCAAGCTGATCGAATTCGCCGAACAGCACCAGATCCCGATCCCGCGCGACAAGCGTGGCGAAAGCCCCTTCTCGACCGACGCGAACATGCTGCACACCTCGTCCGAGGGTAAGGTGCTGGAGGATCCGTGGGAGGAAACCCCCGACTTCGTCTATTCGCGCACGGTGAACCCGGAAGACGCGCCCGACGCGCCCGAATATATCACGGTCGATTTCGAGCGTGGTGACGGCGTCGCGATCAACGGCATCGCCATGTCGCCCGCGACCCTGCTCGAAACCCTCAACGAATATGGCCGCAAGCATGGCATCGGCCGTCTCGACCTGGTCGAGAACCGCTTCGTGGGCATGAAGTCGCGCGGCATGTATGAAACGCCGGGCGGCACCATCTATCACCTCGCCCATCGCGGCATCGAGCAGATCACGCTCGACCGTGGCGCTGCGCACCTCAAGGATGAGCTAGCCCCCAAATATGCCGAGCTGATCTATAACGGCTTCTGGTTCTCGCCCGAGCGCGAGATGCTCCAGGCCGCAATCGATCACAGCCAGGAAAAGGTGACCGGCACGGTCCGCCTCAAGCTCTACAAGGGCGGCGTCTATGTCGTCGGCCGCAAGTCGCCCTACACGCTCTACAGCGAGAAGGTCGTGACCTTCGAGGACGACGCCGGCGCCTATGACCAGCGCGACGCGGCGGGCTTCATCAAATTGAATGCGCTCCGCCTGCGCCTACTGGGTCGCCGCGACGGTCTTTGATTTAGCGCGGCACCGGCCCGCGCCCCCACCCGACCTCCCATCCAGGATATACTGTGGGAGGCCGGGTGGGGGTGCGGGCCGGTGCGGTTCTCAAACAAAGACTCCCGATACAAATTGCGACAAACTATTGGGTGACATGACAAAGTTGCGGGACAAGTCTTGCCGATAAGCGACGTCAAGGATGGTCGACACGCCATCCACGACTGAACTTGGAAGGAAAGACCCAATGCTCCGCAAATTCTTCACCACCGTCGCGGTTGGTTCGCTGTTCGTCGGCGGTCTGGCGGCGTCGCACCTCGCTTTCGCGCAGGATGGTGGTCCGGGGCCGCGCGGCATGCGCGGTGGCCCGATGATGATGGCCGACGCCAACAAGGACGGCACCATCACCAAGGCGGAACTGACCGCCTCGCTTGAAGCCCGGTTCGCCCAGCTCGACGCCAACAAGGATGGCAAGCTGACCAAGGAGGATCGTGACATCCGCCGCCAGCAGCGTCTGGACGAACGCTTCGCCGCGCTCGACACCGACAAGAATGGCCAGATCAGCAAGGCCGAATATCAGGCCGGTCATCAGCCGCGCGCCGATCGCGGCCCGCAAGCCGGCAAGCCCGGCGGCCCCGACGGCAAGCGCTGGGGCGGGCGTGGCCATGGCGGTCCCGGCCGCGGCATGATGCACCGGGGCCCCGGCTTCGGTGATGCCGACAAGGACGGCACCATGACCAAGGCCGAATTTATGGCTGGCCCGCTCGCCATGTTCGACAAGGCCGACGCCAACAAGGATGGCAAGGTCACGGCCGAGGAAATGAAGGCCGCCCGCCAGGCGATGCGTGGTCCGGGTCGCGGACATGATCGTGGTCCGGGCCGTGGCGCCGACCAGGCGCCGCCGCCGCCGGCCAACTGATCGGCTGACAGCGCCGACGATCCGGAGCGGGGCTTTTCCCCCTAGCGCCCCGCTCCAGTCGATCGTCCCAAGGGGGAAGGGCGAAGGTTCCCCTGCCTTCGCCCTTCCAACCCGTCCCCCGGCATGACAGACAGGCACCATGAGCGAACGTCCCCATCTCCTGCTCGTCGATGACGAGCGATCGATCCGCGAGCCGCTGGCCCAATATCTCTCCCGCAACGGCTTCCGCGTGACCGCGGTCGAGAATGCGGCGGAGGCGCGGCTGCGCCTGGCCGCCAATGCCATCGATCTCGTCATCCTCGACATCATGATGCCCGGAGAAGACGGCCTGTCGCTGTGCCGCCATATCCGCGAGACCAGCGAGATTCCGGTGATCCTGCTCACCGCCCGCTCCGAAGAAACCGACCGCATCGTCGGTCTGGAAATGGGCGCCGACGATTATGTGCTCAAACCCTTTTCGCCGCGCGAACTGGTCGCCCGCATCAAGGTGATCTTCCGCCGCGTCGCCACCGGCGGTCAGCGCGTCACCGCGCCCGACGGCGCCACCTATGCCTTTGCCGGCTGGCTCTTGAAGACGCAGGAACGCACCCTGGTCGATGCCGAAGGTGTGTCGCTGCCGCTCTCGACCGCCGAATATAATCTGATGCTCGCCTTCGCGACCCGGCCCAATCAGGTGCTGAGCCGCGACCAACTGCTCGACATCACCCAGGGGCGTGAGGCCAACGCCTTCGACCGGGCGATCGACAACCAGATCAGCCGCCTGCGCAAGAAGATCGAGCCCGACGCCAAGAACCCCACGCTGATCAAGACCGTCTGGGGCGGCGGCTACACCCTGTCGGCGGAGGTCCGCAAACTGTGAAGCAACTGCGTCTCTGGCCGCAAAGCCTGGTCGGACAGATCATCGTCCTGGTCGCGATCGCGCTGTTCGTGGCGCAAGCGATCAATTTCGGCCTGCTGCTGCGCGAGCGCAATCGGGTCGAACTGACCAGCCAGACCGCACCGCTGGTCTATCGCGTCATCAACGCGCTCGACACCAGGCCGGATCGCGTGCCCGACCGCGATCATCCGCGCGCCAATCAGGATCGCGACCGGCGCAATATCGACTTCCTCGCCAGCCGCCCGACGCTGAGTGGCAAGCCGCGTCCCGATGTCGCAGCCCGCGCCGGCGCGATGTTCGACGATATCGGCCTCACCGTCCGCACGATAGAGGCGGCGGAGGACAGCCGCATCATGCCGCTGCGCCGCTGGGAACAGATACGCAGCCGCGCCACGGGGGAGGCGCCGCGCGACCATCGCGTCGGCCGGCTCACCCTCGCGGTCGAATATGAACCGGGCAAATGGCTGACGACCGAGGCCCGCATCGGCAGCCGCCCGCCGCGCTTCGGCGGCTGGCTGGTGGCCCAGACGCTGATCCTCTATGTCATCGTCCTCATTCCGCTGCTCTGGATGGGCCGCCGCTTCGCGCGCCCGCTCAAGCAACTGACCGGCTCCGCCCGCCAGTTCGCGAAGACCGGCTCGGCCGATCCGGTCGAGGAAAGCGGGCCGGGGGACGTGCGCCAGCTCACCACCGCCTTCAACGCCATGCGCGCGCGCATCATCGCCATGCTGGACGAGAAGGACCGGATGCTGGGCGCCATCGGCCATGATCTGCGCACCCCGCTCGCCTCGCTGCGGGTCCGCACCGAATCCGTCGATGACGAGGGCGAGCGCGCCCGCATGTCCGAAACGATCGAGGAAATGAACCGGATGCTCGACGACATCCTCTCGCTCGCCCGCGCCGGCCGCAGCAGCGAGACGGCGCAGAAGGTCGACCTGACCTCGCTTGCCGATGCCGTCGTGGAGGATTTCATCGAACTGGGGTCGCCGGTGGACATGATCGACAGCGATCGCGCCGTCGCCTTCGTCCGCGCCCAGCAGATCCGCCGCGCGCTGCGCAACCTCATAGAAAACGCGATCGTCTATGGCGACCGCGCCCATGTCAGCGTCCAGCATCAGGACGGCATGATCCGCATCATCGTTGCCGACGAAGGCCCCGGCATTGCCGAGGACAAGATGGGCGAAATGATGGAGCCCTTCACCCGGCTCGAAGGATCGCGCAACCGCGAGACCGGCGGCGCTGGCCTGGGCCTGGCCCTGGTCCGCGCGATCATGGCCGAACATGGCGGCGCGCTCCAGCTCGCAAACCGCCCCGGTGGCGGCCTCGAAGCCAGCCTCGTCCTCCCGGCCTGATGGCCATTCCCATTCCTCCCCAAGTGCGCTTGGGGAGGGGGACCGCTCGCATAGCGAGTGGTGGAGGGGCACAGGCCCGATGGCGCAGCGTGGGAAAGTGCTGGCCCTAGCTCGCCAGCGGCCGGATCATGCCCGGCGTCTCGGCCGTCACGGGCGCCACCGGCGGCAGGTCGGGCAGCGCCTTGTCCACCGTCACCGGCTCGCCGCTTTCGACCAGCGCGATCGCCTCGGCCTCATTCGCCACCGCCGGCGGCGATCCGCGCAGCGGCATGCCGGCCGTCTCGCGCACCGTCAGCATGGTCAGCAGGCCGATCAGTGCCGCACCCATCAGATAATAGGCCGGCACCAGCGGATCGCCGGTCTTCTGCACCAGCCAGGCGGTGATCAGCGGCGTCGTGCCGCCGAACAGCGAGACCGAGATGTTGAACGCGATCGACAGCGCGCTGTAGCGCACCGGCGTATAGAAGAGCGCGGGCAGGGTGGAGGGCATGGAACTGGTGAAGCAGACCAGCGCAATCCCCAGCAGCATCAGCCCCAGGAAGATCAGCGCGTCATTGCCCGTGCCGATCAGCAGCATGCACGGCACCGACAACAGCATCAGCGCGACGCAGGCGCCGATGATCATCGGCCGCCGGCCCAGCCGGTCGCTGAACAGCCCGCCCACGACATTGAGCGGCATCATCACCAGCATCACGATGATGATCAGCAGCAGCCCCTTGGTCTCGGCATAGCCCATGGTGACGCTGAGATAATTGGGCATGTAGGTCAGCAGCATATAGTCGGTGACGTTGAACACCAGCACCAGCCCGACGCATTTGAGCAACTGCCGCCAATGGACGCGGAACAAGGTGCCAAGCCCCGGCCGCTCGCTTTCGCGCGCGTCGATCTGTTCGCTATAGGCCTGGAATGCCGGCGTCTCCTCCAGCTTCAGCCGCATATAGAGGCCGAGCAGGCCCAGCGGCCCGGCGACCAGGAAGGGAATGCGCCAGCCCCAGTCGAGCATCTGCGTCTCGCTCAGCGACATCTGCAGGGCGGTGACGGTGCCGGCGCCGGCGATATAGCCGCCCAGCGTCCCGAACTCCAGCCAGCTGCCCATCAGACCGCGCTTCCGGTCGGTCGAATATTCCGCGATGAAGGTCGCCGCGCCGCCATATTCGCCGCCGGTCGAAAAGCCCTGCACCAGCCGCGCGGCCAGCAGCATCAGCGGCGCACCGATGCCGATCTGCGCATAGGAGGGGATGAGGCCGATGGAAAAGGTGCCGACTGCCATCAGGATCATGGTCATCGCCAATATCTTGTGCCGGCCATAGCGATCGCCCAGCGGTCCGAACACCAGTCCGCCCAGCGGCCGGACCAGAAAGGCGACGGTGAAGGTGGCGAAGGTCGCGATCAGCTGCAGCGCCGGATCGCTGGACGGGAAAAAGACATGGCCCAGCGTAACGGCGATATAGCCGTAAACGCCGAAATCGAACCATTCCATCGCATTGCCGAGCGCCGCGGCGCCAACGGCGCGGTTCAGCAGGGACCGGTCGACGACGGTGACATCATCGACTTCCAGGTCGCGGCGGCGCTTGAACCAGCCGAAATGGGTGTGGCGCGCGGCATGCGCGGCAGATGTGGACACATTAATCTCCCGGCCCGTCCAGGCGGGCACGCGGGGCGCGCCTCACAGCCATCGGACAGGCAATGTCGGCCGATAATCAGGGCCTTGGAACGTTGCGACGCCGCATGGGGCATCAAGCGAGGAGCGGCCCATATAGGCAATCGCCCACAAAAAGGTGCAACAAAGGGGCAGGCCGTGCCCGCACGGGGGTGAGCCGACCCTGGCCTGTCCTATTGGCGCATCATGGCTTATGCTGCGTCGCGATGGGATTTCGGCCAGACATGACGAAGCAGGGGTTGGAAACAAGATTTCCAACCCCTGCATCAAAATTGCCGAATATGCGGGAAATATGGGAAGTTAAGGCGGCGATTTCCTATTTTGCCGCCCCGACTGTCCGCCTCAATGCTTGCCCGGCTTGGACGATGTCCCGGCCGCCGTCGGGTTGATCAGTGCCGCGCCGCTGGGCAGGCCGGTGCCGCCCATGTCCAGCTTCTGCGCCTGTTCCCGCGCGACCCGCTGCGGATCGTCCCGCTCCTTGATCGCCGCCTGGGTTTCGGGATCCTGCGCGTCATCCTCGTCGGCCGAGGCATTGCCGCCACGGGTCCAGCCCAGGATGACGGACATGCGCCGGTTGCGCGGATCATAGGCGTCGGTCTTCACGAACGGCTCGCGATCGGCGACCCCCTCGATCCGGGCGAAGCGGGCATTGGGAATGCCGGTTTCGGCGAGCGCCTTGCGGGTCGATTCCGCACGGGCCGACGACAGCATCCAGTTGTTCATGCTCCGGCCCGATGCATAGGGCAGGCCATCGGTATGGCCGCGCACGATCAGCGGGTTGGGCATGGTCGCCAGTGCGTCCGCGACTTCGGCGATCAGCGCCTTGGCTTCGGGCAGCAACTGGTCGGTGCCCGACCGGAACATCGCGAAGTCGGCCTCGTCGATCAGGTCGATGCGCAGCCCTTCGCGGGTTTCGGTGAAGCGGACATTCTTGCGCAGCCGGGCCAGGCCCTTCTTGGACATGCGGTCCTCAAGCTGCTTCTTGATATTCTCGAACTTCTGCCGGTCGGCCGCGCGCAATGCCTTGCCGCCCTGGTCCTTGGTGCCGGTGGCATCGCGCGGGATGGTGATGGCCAGATTGCCCTGACCGCCGGTGGTCGGGTAATTTTCCTTCGCCATCAGGCTGTCGCCGCCGAACATGCCGGTGGACCCTGCAGAATTCATCTTCAGCTCGACCAGTGTCGGGGTGAAATAGTCGGCCAGCGCCTTGCGCTGCTTTTCGGTGGTCGCACCCAGCAGCCACATCAGCAGGAAGAAGGCCATCATCGCCGTCACGAAGTCGGCATAGGCCACCTTCCAGGCGCCGCCATGATGGCCGCCATGACCATCGACGATGATCTTCTTGACGATGATCGGCCGGGGTTCGGGCTCGTTCGCGCCGCGCTTCTTCTCCGCCATGGCTTATTTGTTCCGCATGCCGTCGAACACTTCGGCAAAGCCGGGCTGGTTCGCATGGATCAGGCTGGAACGGGCGGCCTCGATCACCAGCGGCTGCGGATGGCCGTGCAGCGAGGCGATGATGATCTGCTTGACGACATGATAGATGGCGCCGTCCTGCTCGATCACCGCGCGGCAGCGATTGGCGAAGGGATTGACCATGCCATAGGCGAGCAACACGCCCAGGAAGGTGCCGACCAGCGCCGAGCCGATCATCGCACCCAGCACAGAAGGCGGCTGGTCGATCGATCCCATGGTCTTCACCACGCCCAGCACCGCGGCGACGATGCCGAGGGCCGGAAGGGCGTCGGCCAAGCCCTGGAGATTGTCGGCGGGCTTGAGCGCTTCATGATGATGGGTCTTGAGGCTGTTATCCATCACTTCCTCGACCGCATGCGGATCGAGCGTGCCGGACGACACCACGACCAGGCGCAGCGTGTCGCTGATCAGGTGGATCAGCGTCTTGTCCTTCATCAGCTTGGGATATTCGCCGAAGATGGGCGAGGTGCCCGGATCCTCGATATGCGGCTCCAGCGCCACCGGGCCTTCGACGCGCAGCGTCTTCATCAGCTTGCTGACCAGGAAGATGCAGTCCAGAAAGTCCTGCTTCTTGTACTGCGGTCCCTTGAACACCTTGCCCAGGCCGCCGCCCAGCGCCTTCAGGTCGGAACCCGAATTGCCGATGATCAGGGCGCCGACTGCCGCGCCGCCGATGATGATCATTTCGTGGGGCAGGGCGTGCAGCACCGGTCCGATGTCGCCGCCGGTGAAGATGAACCCACCGAAGACCATGCCCAAAAGCACGACAAGGCCGATGATTGCAAACATGTTGATCCCCGAAAATGCGCCTGGAGGCGGTGGCTCCGTCGGCGCCCCGTGGCGCCAGTCCCTTTCTGGTTAATACGGACTGGTTACCGTCCCCTTTAGGACGGTGACGCTTTTTCGCCGCCTTTAACTGATCAGGTCGAACAGGGTCTGCTGGTTGATCCGCGCAAAGGCGGACTGGGCCGCCTCCAGCTGCAGCAGCTGCGCCTTCACGTTCGAAATGACCGTGGTCAGATCGGCCGATTCCAGCGTGTCGCGTCGTTCCGACAGGTTGATGTCGACATCGGTCAGACGCGTGCCGATCACGTCCAGCCGGTCGGCGCGCACGCCCTGCTTGGCGCGCTCCACCACGACCCGGTTCTGGCCGATCTGGATCGCATCCAGCGAGCTGGCGAGGTCGGTGTCATTGCCGCCCTCGACCGCGTCGATCGCCTTGCCCAAGATATCGTCCAGCGACATCGATGTGCCGTTGACGTCGATATTCTCGGAAATTTCCTGCTTGGTGCCGACCACTGCCAGGTTGAGGCCGCGGCTCACCGGCACCAGCACGCTCTGGCCGTCGTCGAATACCGACACGCCCTGATAATCCTTCTGGTTCAGCAATTCGCCGACCGTGGTGCGGATCGTCTTCAATTCCTCGGCGATGGCGGCGGCGCTGGTGTCGTTCAGTGCGCCATTGCGCGCCGAGGTCACCAGTTCCTGCGCCCGCGTCATCAGATTGTTGATTTCTTCCAGATTGGCTTCGGCATTGCCGGCGCGGGTCGTGCCATAGCTGACATTGGTCTGCCAGGCCGACTGCTGCGCCTGGGCGCGGCCGATGTCGGACACCTGGACCCAGGCAAGCGCGTCGTCCGACGGCTTGTTCAGGGTGATGCCGGTCGAAATCGAGGTCTGTCCGTCGACGATGCTCTGCGACAATTGCTGTTGCCGACGGATTTCGGCGAGCATGATCTTGTTGGTGATGCCTACCATGTCTCAGCGTCCTTCCGTCACATGATCTGCAGGATCGAATCGACCGTGTCCTTGGCGACCTGCAGGATCTTGGCGCAGCCCGAATAGGCCTGCTGGATCCGCAGCAGGTCTGCCGCCTCCATGTCGAGATCGACCCCGCTTACCGCTTCGCGCGCGGCGACCGCCTGGTCGCTGCGGCTCTGGGCCGTGGTCTTTTCCGCCGTGCTGGCGGTCAGCAGATTGGCGTTGCTGGTGATCAGGGTCGTCCAGCCCTGTTCGACGCTGCCGCTGGCGCGCAGGGTCGATGATACCGTCAGCAGATTGCCGTTCAGCGTGCCGTCGGCGGACTTGGTCGCGAGAGCGTCCGGCTCCACGTCCAGCGCGACCAGCGTCGCGGCGCTGCCACCATAGGACAGCAGCGGCACGCCGCTGGCGCCGGTATCGGTATAGCCCTGCGCATGCCACTCATTGACGTCGGTGGCGAACTGCTCGGCCAGCGTGTCGAGGCTGGCACGGCGTTCGGCGGTGGTGTCGGCCGATGCGAACAGCCCGCCCAGCGTGCCGTTGGACGGAGCGGCGAGTGCCGTGCCGTCGGACAGGGCCAGCGACAGGCGGCCATCGGTGGCGGACGCCGTCACCGCGACCGACGCGGCGGTGTCGCCCGATACCAAAGTGGTGCCGTTATAGCTGACCTCGGCGCTGTCATGCGCGCCGAAGCTGATCGTCACATTCAGGTTGGAAGACAGCGTCTGCAGCGCGGAATCGCGACTGTCGAGCAACTGGGCATAGGCCGACGTGCCCGGCTGCGCGCGCAGCAGGCTGTTGTTGATCGCGGCCAGCGACGACAATTGCTGGTTGATCGTCTGGGCCGATGCCTGCGCCTCGGTATTGATGCCGGTCGATATGGTTTCCAGGTCGGCGGCGGTCTGGCGGAAGGATTCGGCGACGCGGCCAATGCTGTCCAGCGTGGTGACGCGCAGCGACGTGTCGCTGGGGCTGGCCGCCAGCTTGTCCAGATTCTGGTACATCGTCGTCATCAGCTGGCCGACGCCGGTGGCGGTGTCATTGAGCGCGGTTTCGATGTCGGTCTGCCAGCGCACGCGTGCGTTCGCGCTGCCCAGCGCCATGGCAGTGATGCGCACCGACGCATCCAGATAGGGGTCGGTGCCGCGATTGATGCTGGCGACCTGGGTGCCGCCGAAATTCGCCTTGGCGACATAGGTCGCCATGGTCGCGGTCGACGATCCCGATTCCACCGTCGTCACCGACCGGCGGGCATAGCCGTCGGTGCTGGCATTGGCGATATTCTCGGAAATGGCGGCCATCGCCGTGCGATAGGCCTTGGTGCCCGACGCACCGATGATGAACAGGTCGCTCATGCGCCCTCAGCCGTGGTTGCCGTGCCGGTCGCGGCCGTGCTGCCGGTCTGGGCCGGGCTGTCGTCCTTCACGCGGGCACCGAACTGGTGCATCAGCAGTTCGGCGATGCCCATCGCGCCCTTGGTCGACATGGCGTCGGCGGTGCGCGCATCGGCCATGTCCTGGAATTGCTGGGTCGCGCTCGAATCGGTGATGCCCTCGGCCAGGCTGGCCGATCGCATTGCGCCGATCATCTGGCGCAGGAACACCGCTTCGAACTGCTGCGCCGCCTTCTGCAGCGCAGCCTTGGTCTCGAAGGGGTTGGATGTGCCGCTTGCCGCGGTTGCGTTCGATACCTGCATCACAACACCACCAGTTCCGCTTTCATCGCGCCCGCCTGTTTCAGCGCCTCAAGGATCGCGACCATGTCCGCCGGGGATGCCCCGATGGCGTTGACCGCCTTGACTATATCGGCCAGCGACGCCCCACCTTTAAAATTGACCATCGGTTTTTTCTGTTCGTCGATGCTGATGTTCGACGATTGCTCGACGGCGGTCTGGCCCTGGCTGAACGGCGCGGGCTGAACCACGCGCGGGCTTTCATTGACGCTGACGGTCAATTTGCCATGGGCGACGGCGGCCGGATGGATCTTCACCGCGCCGTTGATGACGACGGTGCCGGTGCGGGCGTTGACGATCACGCGGGCCGGGGCATCGGCGGGTGTGATCTCGATATTCTCGATCATGCCCATCATCAGGATGCGTTCCTCGGCACCCGGCGTCGCGTCGATCGCGACCGACACGGCATCCATCGCGCGGGCGCGGCGATCGCCGAAGGTCTTGTTGATGCCATCGGCCACGCGCAGGGCGGTGGTGAGGTCGGCTTCGGACAGGTTGAAGGTCAGGGTCGGCGCGGTGTCGAAGCCGGTGGCAACCGCACGCTCGACCGTCGCCCCTTCGGGTATACGGCCGGCCGACGGGATGTTCACCGACACCTGGCTGCCATCGGCACCGGACACGCCCAGGCCGCCGACGGCCAGATTGCCCTGCGCCATCGCATAGATTTCGTTATCGGCGCCGCGCAGCGGCGTCATGATCAGCGTGCCGCCACGCAGCGACTTGGCCTTGCCCATCGCCGACACGGTGACGTCCAGCCGCTGGCCGGGCTTGGAAAAGGCGGGCAGGTCGGCCGTCACCAGCACGGCGGCGGCGTTCTTCAGCGCCGGGTTGACGCCGGCGGGCAGGGTCAGGCCAAAGCGCGAGACCACGCCCTTCATGCCCTGCACCGTATATTCGATGCTGTCGTCGCCGGTGCCAGCCAGGCCCACGACGATGCCATAGCCGGTCAGCTGGTTGGGACGGACGCCCTGGAAGGTGCCCAGATCCTTGACGCGTTCGGCATGGGCCGGCGCGGCGATCAGCGCCAGCAGCGGCAGGAGGAAGCGGAACAGGCGTGTCATGGCGGTCCGGGTCTCCATCAGAAGGGGCTGATCATCGAGAAGAAGCGCTGCAGCCAGCCCTGGCGGCTGGCGCGGGCGATCTCGCCCTTGCCGGTATAGATGATCTTGGCGTCGGCCACGCGGGTCGACAGGATGCGGTTGTCCGGGCCGATATCGGCCTGGCGGACCAGGCCGCTGATCTGGATGAACTCGTCGCCGCGATTGAGCGTCAGTGCCTTCTCGCCCTTCACCAGCATGGTGCCGTTGGGATAGGCGGCTGCGACCGTCACGGTGATCTCGCCGTTCAGCGCGTTCGACTGGGTCGCCGCGCCCTTGCCGGTGAACGTGTTGTTGCCACCCATAGCGATGTCGCTGGACGAGAAGAGCTTGGACAGCGGGCCGGTGGTCGGCGGGTTGAGGCCGATCGAGCCGCTGCGGTTGGTGTCCGCGCTGTTGCTCTTGGTTGCCTGGGTCCGTTCGACCAGCACGATGGTGATGATGTCGCCGACATTGCCGGCGCGCGCGCCGCTGGTCAGCGGCGTGTAGCCGGTCGATACCTGGAAGATCGAGCCATTGGCCTGTGGGGCCTGCGGCTGGGCGATGACGGTCGGTGCATAATATTCGCGCTCGACCTCGCGCTTCTTCTTTGCAGCAAAGGCGGGCGACGCGGCCATGGAGACCATGGCGAGGGCGACGAGCGAAGTGGAGAGCGCGCGCATCAGTCAGCTCACATATTCTGGTTGGCGTATTGGAGCATTTCGTCCGTCGCCTTGATCATCTTGGAATTGACCTCATAGGCGCGCTGGGTCTCGATCATGTCGACCAGTTCCTCGACGATGTTGACGTTCGAGGTTTCCAGATTGCCCGAGCGGATGAGACCGCGACCTTCCAGCCCCGCGGTGCCGACCTGCGGCGTGCCGCTGGCGGCGGTTTCGACCAGCAGATTGCCGCCGATCGACTGAAGGCCTGCCGGGTTCATGAAGCTCGCCAGCTCGATCTGGCCCAACTGGGTCGGTTCGCTTTCCCCCTGCAGCGTCGCCGACACGGTGCCGTCGTTGCCGACGGTGACCGACGTCGCGCCCTGCGGCACGGTGATCTGCGGGATCAGCGGCAGGCCGTCGCTGGTGACGACGGTGCCTTCGGCGGTAACGCTGAAATTGCCGGCACGGGTATAGGCGGTCGAACCGTCGGCCTGCTGCACCTGGAAATAGCCCGATCCCTCGATCGCCATGTCCAGCGCATTGCCGGTTTCCTGCAACGTGCCCTGCGTGTTGATCTTGCTCGTGCCCTGCAACGAGACACCCGAACCCAGATTGAGGCCGGTGGCGAACTTGTTCTGGCTGTCGCTGTTGGCGCCGGCGGCGACTATCTGCTGATAGGCCAGCGTCTCGAAGTCGGCCCGGTCCTTCTTGAAGCCGGTCGTGTTGACGTTCGCCAGGTTGTTGGCGATCACGCGCATCTTCGTGTTCTGCGCGTCAAGGCCGGTGCGGGCGACATGAAGGGCGGCGTTGGTCATCGTTCAATCTCCGTGCGGCTCCCCGAAGGGATGCTCATGCGTCGTTCACAGCAAGATGCGTGCCAAAATTAACCATCCAGTTTCATGAGCGATGCGCCGCCGTCGTCCATCTGCTTGGCGGTATCGATCATCTTGATCTGGGTTTCCCAGGCGCGGCTGGCCTCGATCATCTGGACCAGCGCGGCGGTGGCGTTGACGTTCGATCCTTCCAGCGATCCCGATGTGACGGTCGCGATCGGATCTTCGGGCAGGGCGCCGCCATTCACTTCGCGGAACAGCCCGTCTGTGCCCTTGGCGATGCTGGAACCGGCGGCATTGACCAGCTTCAGCTTGTCGATCTGCTGCGGATTGGCCGGATCGCCGCCCTGGGGCACGCCCCAGATGCTGCCATCCTGGGCGATCGACACGCTGTCCATCTGGGGCAGGGTGATCGGGCCGCCCTGGCCCAGCACGGCCAGGCCGTCGCCGGTGGTCAGCAGGCCGCTGTCATTGACCTTAAGGTCGCCACGGCGCGTATAGGCTTCCTGTCCGTCCGGGGCCTGAACGGCGAGCAGTGCGTCGCCGTTCATTGCCACGTCCAGCGGATTGCCGGTTTCGGTGACCGCCCCCTGCGCCATGTCGGCGGCGATCACCTGTTCGGAGGCCTGGGCCCGGGTATCGAAGGTATCGCCCTTGATCCAGCGCGTCTCGGCATTGGCGATTTCGGCACGAAAGCCGACCGTGTTGGCGTTCGCGAGATTGTTCGCGATCGACGCCTGGCGGGCCATCGCACCGCGCATCGCGGTCAGTGCCGTGTTGACGAGCCGGTCCATGGGCTACCCCTTCTACCCTAAGCCTTAGCTACGGATGTTGACGATGGTGGTGGTCAGCGTGTTGGCCGCCTCGATCGCCTTCGAGTTCGCCTGGAAGTTGCGCTGGGCAGCGATCAGCTGGACCAGTTCGTCGGTGATGTCGACGTTGGAACGTTCCAGCGAGCCCGAGTTGACGGCGCCGAACATGCCCTGGTTGGGCGTGCCGATGATCGCGTTGCCGCTTTCCACGGTCGAGGTCCAGTGCGCGTCGCCCTGCTGGCGCAGGCCTTCCAGGCTGTTGAACGATGCCATGGCGACCTGGCCCAGATAGACGGTCGAACCGTCGGCATAGATGGCCGACACCAGGCCGTCCTTGCCCACGCCCACGCTGGTCAGCTGCGCGCCATCGGCTTCGCCCTTGTAGGTGGTCGGGATCTGCAGGTCGGTCAGGTCGTTGGGCGTCGTCGAATTGGTCGGCGGCGTCGTGATCTCGCCGGTGTCGGGATCGACCGCGAATACCTGGATGCGCGACCCGGTGGTGTCGACGGCATAGCGGTCATTGTCGACCGAGAAGGCACCGTTGCGGGTATAGCTGATCGTGCCGTCTTCGCCCTTCACGGTGAAGAAGCCTTCGCCCGAGATCGCCATATCCAGCGTCTTGTCGGTGGTTTCGATCGTGCCCTGGGTGAACTGCTGGGTGATGCCCTGCACACGCACGCCCTGGCCGGCGACCTGGTGGGTGGTCTGCATCGGCGCAGCGGCGAAGATGTCGCCGAACTGGGCCTTGCTCTTCTTGAAGGCGGTCGAGTTCACGTTGGCGACATTGTTCGAGACGGCGGACAGGTCGGCCTGTGCGCCCTTGAGGCCGGAAAGCGAAACATAGAAGGACATGGCGTAGCTCCTTGGGTGAAAAGGATGGGTGAAATTACATCAGGCTGATCGCGTCGGTCGGGGCGAAGCTGCCGAGCGCCGTGATCAGTTTGGAGGAGGAACCGTCAGCGGGTGACTGGACGGCGGCGATGGTGGCCCAGGTCGCGACCTGGCTGGTGGTGCCGCCATTGACCTTGACCTGCAGGGCGGAGGAGGAAACGGTTTCGCCCGCATCATCCTTGCCGTCCCAGTAGAAGGCGACTTCGCCGGCGCTTTGCGCGCCCAGGTCGATCGACTTGACGACATTGCCGTCTCCATCGACCAGGTCGACGCTGACGGCATCGCTGGCGCCGCTCAGCGTAATCTGGCCGGCATAATAGCCGCTGGAATCGGGCACCGCGACATTGCTCTGAACCAGCATCGACTTGCCGATCCAGCTGGCTGCATCGCCAAGCCGCGTGCCGCTCAGTTCCGAAGCCAGCGATTTCAGCGACTGGTTCATTTCGGCGATGCCGGTCGACTGGGTGATGGTCGCCATCTGCGACACCATCTCGGTATTGTCGACCGGTTCGAACGGATCCTGATACTGCATCTGCGCGGTCAGCAGCGTCAGGAAGCTCGACTGATCCATGGTCGCGCTGCCCGTGCCGACATTGGCATTCGGGTTGTAGACCGAAAGGCCTGCGCTATCGGTGACGGTAGACGTCGTCGTCATTTGCCGATCCTTATGGTTTCGAGCATCAGGGATTTGGCGGTGTTGAGCACCTGCACATTATTCTGGTACATGCGGGCGGTCTCGATCATGTCGACCATCTCCGCATTGCTATCGACTGCCGATTCCCAGACATCGCCATTGGCATCGGCCAGCGGATGATTGGGGTCGTGGCGCTTGGTTGGTTCCGCATTGGTGGTCACGACATTGGCGACCTTGACCGTCGATACGCCGGGGCTGTCGGTAACCGACTGGAAAACCGGCTTGATCGCGCGATAGGCTTCGGCGGCGCTGCCGGTGACATTGCCGGCATTGGCCATGTTCGATGCGGTGGCGTTCAGACGCACCAGCTGCGCGCTCATGGCGCGGCCGGCGATGTCGAACACATTCATGGGGCCTGAACCGCTCATGCTCATTCTCCCTTCAGCGCGCGGTTGATGGTGTTGATGCGGCCCTCCAGGAAGGAGAGGGTGGTGCGATATTTCACCGCATTTTCCGCAAACAGGGTCTGTTCGGTGCTCAGTTCGACGGTGTTGCCGTCAAGGCTGGGCTGCAACGGCACACGATAGCCCATGGCATCGTCCACTGCCTGGCCGACATCGGCCGGGCCGCGGTCGCTCTGGGCGGTCGCTTCCTTGAGCGCGGCATCGAAATCGATGTCGCGCGCCTTGTAGTTGGGGGTCGAAGCGTTCGCGATGTTCGACGCGAGCAGGGACAGGCGCTGCGAGCGAAGCGCCAGCGCCTTTCCGTGGATCCCGAACAAACCGTCTTCCAGCGACATTTCCCGTCAGTCCCTTTTTGCCCTTCCGGGCCTAAAGCTTTCGATCGTCCCGCCGTTCTCCTGCCTGATGGCGTTCGATGCGAGCGATCCAGCCGGATATCCGCAAGGACCGTGCCAATTTGCGTGGGTGACGCAGGATGGTGCGGTAAACTGCCGGAAATCCGGGCTTTCGCGGCATCGGGCGGCAAGGGCGGCAAAAATCTGCCGGGTGGCGGCAATCTTTTGCCGCCCGGTCAGGATGGCGGAACGGAAGGTGGCATGATCGGGATTTTGGCGCATCTGTTCGATCCGCTCACGCTCGCTGCGATGCTGGGTGGCGTCGCGGTCGTGGCACTGGCGCAAAATGGCGTCCAGGCGGTCGGCCGGGCCTGCGTGGCGCTGCGGCCTTTGCTGCGCGCCGATCCGCTGCGCGACCGGGATGCGGCGCGCACGGCCCTGCTCCAGATCGACCAGGTGGCCCAGTTGCGCGGCCTGATGTGCATCGACCGGGTGAAGAGCGACAGTGGCTTCATGGTCGATGCCGCGCGGCGCCTCGCGAATTGCGATCGCGTCGAACAATTCGAAACCTGGGCGTCGCAGGCGCTGGCCGATCGCGCCCAGCGCCACGCCAGCGTGCGCAACGTCTGGCTGTCGGTTGCCGATGCGGCGCCGGCGCTGGGCATGGCCGGCACGATCATCGGGCTGGTCGGCATGTTCGCAGCGATGGATGATCCGTCCGCGCTTGGTCCTTCCATGGCGCTTGCGCTGCTCACAACCCTTTATGGCGTGGTCATCGCCAATCTGCTCGCCGCGCCGATCGCCGCGCGGCTGGCGACCCTGTCCGAACAGGAGCTGGCCTGGCAGCAGGAGGCGGTGGCACGCATGCTGGCGATCGCACGGCGCGAAAATGCGCCGCTGCGCCGCGCATCGATCCGCGAAGTCGCATGACCGCGCCCGCAATCCCATCGGCAGCAACGGCGGCCCGGCGCAATCGCTGGGCCGTCAGCTTTGCCGATCTGCTGATGCTGCTGCTCGGCTTCTTCGTGCTGCTCCAGGCGACCGGCAGCCAGCGCCGCGATGCGATGCTGGCGGAGGTCAGTCGCCAATTTGGCGGCCGTCCCGCCCGCACCGCGATCGAACTGCGCGCGGCAGAGCTGTTTGCGCCGGGCGAGGCGATGCTGACGCCGCAGGGGCAGATACGTCTGCGCGCGGCGGTGCGGCCCTATATGCAGGATGACCGCATCATCGAGCTGCGCAGCCAGGGGCAGGACCGGGCGCGACAGCGTTTCGACGATTGGGATCTGGCGGCGGCGCGGCTTGGCGCCGTGGCGCGTGCGCTCAAGGCGCAGGGCATAGGCGGCGATCGGCTGCTCATCCGTGGCCTGGATCAGGCGGACAGTGCCGATGGGCAGGGGCAGATGATCCGCATCGCGCCGGGCGAGACCGTGAAGCCCTGATCCTTAACTGGCACGGTAATTGCTTTTAACCATGGCGAAAGTCCGCATTTTCGGAGAAACGCCGTGACCAGACCCGTTCAGTTCCTCGCCATCGCCCTGGCCTGCGCCGCTGCGCAGCCCGCGCTGGCGCAGCAGAAGTTCGAGAATCTGGATCGCATCGACAGCCTGGTCGCGATGACCGTCGGCGCGAACATGGGTGAACCCGGTGGCCCGCTGGCGCCGGTCGATCGTCGCCTCCGCCTTGCAGCCTGCCCGACCACGCCCAGCGTCGAAGGGCCGATCTTCGGTGCCGCCATGGTCAAGTGCGATGCACTGGGCTGGCGCATCCGTGTGCCGCTGGTCGCGGGGGCCGCCGCAGCTGCGTCCGGCCCGGTCGGCCGCTATGCCCCGGCCGCGCGGCCGGTTGCCAAGGAATCGGTCGTCAAACGCGGCGATCCGGTCCAGCTCATGGCCGGCAATGCCAGTTTCAGCGTCTCGCGCATGATGATCGCCGATGAAGATGGCGCAATTGGCGAGACGATTCGCGTGCGCGAAGACAAGAAGTCATCGCCTGTACTTGCCCAGATCGTGGACATGGGCGTAGTGCGCATTCCGGGATTTAATAATTTTTGAACTTGTCCGTTATAGCGTTCAAGGGACGAGTGAAGGAATGAACCAATGATCAACTCAGTCGGCCAGAGCATCAGTTCGGCAATCGAGGCTAACCGCTTGCGCGAAGGGGGCAAGACCCGCGCCGCATCGGCAACCGGATCGACCGGCACCACCGCGTCGGCATCGACGTCGGCCAGCCCGGCGGCGCGCATGGCGGCCGAAGGCGCGCCTGTCGACATGGACCGCATTGCCGCCATCAAGGCTGCGATCGCTTCGGGCAATTACCCCGTCAACCCGTCGGTGATCGCCGACCGGATGATGGCGCTCGATCTTCCCGCCTAAACAGGACATTCCTTCATGCCCCTCGGCCTTGCTGCACTGGATGGTCTCTTTGCCGCCTTTGACGACCTGCGCGCTGCGCTGGACGGCAATGATGCGGCCGCGATCGAAGCTGCCAGCACCAGGGTCAGCACGGCGGCCGCTGCCGCCCGTGCGATCGGCGCCTGGCGTTCCGAACCCGATGTGGTCGAACGGCTCAACCGGCTCCTGCCGCTGATCGAAGCGGCGCGCGTCCGCACCAATGTGCTAGCGGACTATACCAGCCAGCGACTCGCGATCCTGACCTCCAACGGCGCGCGCAATGCGCCGCTCACCTACGGTCGGCGCTGACAAAAATAAATTTTGCTTTCGGGCTAAAGCGGCGCCAATCGGCGCCGTTTTTCGTTTTACGCAGAATCTTGTTTAACCGCGTTAACCAAATCTTGGCACAAGCATTGCTCTAATAGCCCACGGTACCAAATGGGGATTGTGGGTCAGTGTCGGCACTTGCAGACATTTCAGCAACGGGAGCTTCGGCCGGTAATCGCGTCACCAACGCGATTGCGATGGCGAGCCGTCGTACCGGCGTGGACTTCTCCTACCTGCTTGGTCAGGCCAAGATCGAATCCAGCCTGAACCCCAGCGCCCGTGCCGCCACCTCTTCCGCCACCGGTCTCTATCAGTTCGTCGACCAGAGCTGGCTCGCCGTCGTCGACAAGCATGGCGCCGAATATGGACTGGGCTGGGCGGCTGACGCGATCAGCAAGGGCAGCAATGGCCGCTATTATGTGTCGGACCCTGATCTGCGCCAGCAGATCCTGGACCTGCGCAAGCATCCCGAGACCGCCTCGGTCATGGCGGCGGAACATGCCGCCGACAACAAGGCCTATCTGGAAAGCCGCCTGGGCCGTGAGGCCGAGCCGGTCGATCTCTACCTCGCCCATTTCCTGGGCGTGGGTGGTGCGTCCAAATTCCTGTCGATGAATGATCGCGCGCCTGGCGCAACGGCCGCCTCGATCTTCCCGGCGGCGGCCCGCGCCAATCGCTCGATCTTCTATGACAAGCAGGGCAATGCCCGCAGCTTCGCCGATATTCGCGATCGCTTCGCCAGCAAGCTGCAAAAGGGTGTCGATTCGATCGGCACCGGCAATGTCCAATATGCCGACGCTTCGCTGCCCAGCGGCGCGAAGACCGTCGCCCCCGCCGATTATGTGCGGATCGAAACCCAGCGCCTTGCGACCCAGGCCGACGTCACCGTCCGCCCGGAGCCGCAGACGGCGCGTCTCGCCTATCTCATGCTCGCCACCCTCGGAAGGTAACGGCCTCTCATGACTCCCACCCAAGTCAAAGCGAAGATCTGGATGAGCGCCGCCAAGGGGGCGGTGTTGCCGTTCGCCACGCTGATGGTCGTGCTGTTCATGATGGTGCCGGTGCCTGCGGTGATGCTGGACATCGGCTTCATCACCAACATCATGATCAGCCTTGCCGTGCTGATGGTGGCGCTGAACGCCGCCAAGCCGCTCGACTTTTCCAGCTTCCCGACGGTGCTGCTGTTCGCGACCCTGCTGCGCCTGGCGCTCAACGTCGCCTCGACCCGCGTCGTGCTGGTGTCCGGCCATGAGGGATCGGACGCGGCCGGCCAGGTGATCGAGGCATTCGGCCACTTCCTGATCGGCGGCGACTATGTCGTCGGCATCTTCGTCTTCGCAATCCTGATGATCATCAACCTGGTGGTCATCACCAAGGGCGCCGGCCGCGTGTCGGAAGTGTCGGCCCGCTTCACCCTGGACGCCCTGCCGGGCAAGCAGATGGCGATCGACGCCGACCTCAACGCTGGTCTGATGACGCCTGAGGAAGCCAAGCTGCGCCGGGCCGAAGTCGCGACCGAAGCGGATTTCTACGGTTCGATGGACGGTGCGTCCAAGTTCGTGAAGGGCGACGCGATCGCCGGCATCCTGATCCTGGCGATCAACATCATCGGCGGCATCATCCTGGGCGTGGTCAGCCATGGCCTGGCGATGGGCGATGCGGCCCAGACCTATATCCTGCTCGCCATCGGTGACGCGCTGGTCGCGCAGATCCCGGCGCTGCTGCTGTCGATCGCCGCCGCCTCGATCGTGACCCGCGTCAAGTCCGAACAGGATCTGTCGGCCCAGGTCGCCGGCCAGTTCGGCACCGGCAAGGCCTGGGTGCCCGTTGCCGCGATCCTCGGCTTCCTTGGCATTCTGCCGGGCATGCCGCATCTCATCATCCTGACGGCCGCGGCCATCGCCGGCGGTATCGCCTGGCAGCTGCGCAAGGCGGGCCAGCGCAAGGCCGCCGAACCCGAACCGGTCGCGCCGCCGCCCAACCCGGCCATCATCGAATGGAACGACGTGTCCGATGGCGCGATCCTGGGTCTGGAGATCGGCTATGGCCTCATCGGCCTGGTTGATGAGCGCAAGGGCGCGCCGCTGATGGCCCGCATCACCGGCATTCGTCGCCAGTTGTCGAAGGAACTGGGCTTTGTCGTGCCGATGGTTCGCGTGAAGGACAATCTTGCGCTCGAACCCAATCAGTATCGCATCACCATCGCCGGCGTCGTCGTGGGCGAGGATGATATCTGGCCCGACGATCTGCTGGCGCTGGACAGCGGCATGCTGGAAGGCACGGTCGCTGGTCGCCCGGCCAAGGATCCGACCTTCGGCCTCGACGCCGTCTGGATTTCGCCGGCCAAGCGCAGCGAGGCGGTGGTCGCCGGCTACACCGTGGTCGATCCGCCAACGGTGGTCGCCACTCATCTCAACCAGCTGATCGCGATGAACGCGGCCGAGATGTTTGGTCTGGACGAGGCTCGCAAGCTGCTCGACAATCTCAAGGATGTCGCGCCGCAGTTGGTCGACGGCCTGACTCCCGGCACGCTCAGCCTGACGCAGATTTCCGCGCTGTGCCGTGCGCTGCTGTCGGAAGGGATCGCGCTCAAGGATTTCCGCCGCATCTGCGAGGCAATGGTCGATGCGGCCCGTCCCGACATGAACCACGAACAGCTTGTCGAAGCGGTGCGCCAGCGCATCGGTGCGCTCATCATCCAGGGCCTCGTCCCGGTGAAGATGCCGCTGCCGGTCATCACCCTCGACGGCGATCTGGAAGCGATGCTGGCGCAGGCGATGCGTGTCGCCGGCGACGCCAAGCATCCGATCGAGCCGAGCCTGGGCAACCGCATCGTCGAGTCGGTCGTGCATGCGGCCCGGCCGATGCTGGGCCAGGCGCGCAATTTCGCCATCGTCACTTCGCCGGTCGCGCGCCGCGCGCTCGCCCGGCTGTTCAAACCCCATCTGCCCGAGACCCCGGTGCTGTCCTTCCTGGAAATCCCGGACGGCAAGGGTGTCGAGGTTGTCGCCGTCGTCGGTGGCGAGCAGCGTCCCACGCCCCGGCACGATCCGCTGCCGCGTGAACGCGTCGCCTGAGGAGACTGACCAATGTATATGAATAAGGTCGCTGCAGGCTCGGATGTCCTTACCTATGGACGGGCAGGGCTTGCCAATTCCCCCGAACAGCTGGCGCGCCGCTACATGCCGCTGGTGCGCAAGATCGCCTGGCATGTCCATGGCCGCGTCTCCAGCGCGATCGAGGTGGAGGATCTGCTGCAGATCGGCATGGTCGCGCTGGTGGAATCTGCCAACAGCTTCGAGGATCGAGGCCTGGGCTTCGCCTCCTATGCGCAGCTGCGCGTGCGCGGCGCGATGATCGATCATCTGCGGCGCCATTCGACCCTGTGCCGCTCCGCCATGGCGACCCGCAAGAAGCTGACCGCCACCCGTGCGAAGCTCGAACAGAAGTTAGGACGGGCGCCACTCGAAGCGGAAATGGCCGCTGAACTGGGCATGGACGCCGCCGACTATCGCGAGGCGGCCGATAGCGCCGAGATGGTCCAGCACACCAGCATGGACGAGGTCTATTCCGACCAGTCCATGTGGTTCGCCGATGTCGAGGATCGTGCCGACGACATCATGGAGCGCGAATCGCTCAAGGGCGCGCTCGCCAAATGCATCGGCGAACTGCCCGAGCGCGAGGCACTGGTGCTGCAACTCTATTTCGTCGAGGAACTCAATCTGGAGGAAATCGGCCAGACGCTGGACATTGGTGCCGCGCGCGTCTGCCAGATCAAGAAGTCGGCGCTCGACAAGCTGCGCGGCAAGCTCAGCGACTGGAACTGACCGGCCCGCGCGCCCGTCAACCGTCGTTGGCGGGGCGCGATACCGATGCCTTGCGACCGGGAACCGGCCAGCGGAAACGCAGCGGCCGGTAATTCTGTGTCCGCCACCAAGGTTCGGGCACCTGGAACAGACCGCTATTTTCCGCCCGCTGACCCAGATCCTTGCGCGCGGTCAGCGCGGCCAGAATGGGCGCGGCGAACAGGCCGGCCAGCACCGGGCTCATCCAGCCGATCGCATTGGCGCGCACCGCCAGCACGGCCAGGCCGACGCCCAGCAAGATATGCCATTTGAACAGCCAGATCGCGCCCAGGATCGCCATGCCGTCGCGGTCGCGGGTCTGGCCGTTCCAGCTCGCCTTGCGGCCCATCAGGATGGAAAACAGGTTGATCGTCTGGGTCAGCATCGCGACCGGCGCCATCAGGATCGACAGGATTATGTCGGCGATCACGCCGCGCGTCATCCGCACCGCGCCGCCAAAGCCGATCCGCCGCGACGGGTCGGCCATGGCCCAGCCGATCGCCAATATCTTGGGACCGAACAGCAGCACCGCCGTCACCGTCAGCAGCGTGCTGGACGGCAGCACGGCGGCCGGCGGCCAGACGCCGGTGGCGACGCCGCCCAGAACAACCAGCATCATCGCCAGCCATAGCGGCGAGGTGCAATAGGCCGATGCGCCGACGAACAGCTGGAACCGGCTGACCGGGTGCAGCCCCTTGATCTTCACCAGCAGCGGGACATGCTGGATATTGCCCTGGCACCAGCGACGATCGCGGGTGAACAGGTCGGGCATAGCCGGCGGAAATTCCTCGAAACTGTCGTCGGCGGTGACCATGTGGACGTCCCAGCCGCGCCGGCGCAGCAGCGCCGCTTCCAGCATGTCATGGCTCAATATATGGCCGCCAAAGGGCGCACGGCCCGGCAGTTCGGGCAGGCCGCAGCTTTCGGCGAAGGCGCGCACCCGCACAATCGCATTATGGCCCCAGAACATGCCTTCGGACCCGGCCCACCAGATCATGCCGGCGGCTGAGATCGGCCCGAACAGGCGGCTGGCAAATTGCTGCCAGCGGGCGAACAGCGTGGCGGCGCCCATCACCGTCGGCACGGTCTGAATGAGGCCCAGATGCGGGTGGCGTTCCATATCGACCGACAGGCGCGCCATGGTCTGGCCGCTCATCACGCTGTCGGCATCCAGCACGATCATATGGTCATATGCGCCGCCGAAACGGGTCACCCACTCCTCGATATTGCCCGGCTTGCGGCCGATGTTGCGGGCGCGGCGGCGATAATGGACCGGGCGCGAGAAGGCCTTGCGCATTTCCAGATAGGCCTTGCGCTCGGTCTCGCCATTTTCCGGGTTGGAATCCGACAGGATGAAGAATTCGAAGCGCTCGCCACCCATTACCTGCGACAGCGATCGTTCCATGATCGACAGGCGGCCGAGTACACCCAGGAAATCCTCGTTGCAGACCGGCAGCAGGATCGCGGTACGCGCCTTGAGCGGCGTGCGGTCGCGCGGGATATAGGGGCGAACGCCCTTGCCCTTGCCGACCGTCAGCAACAGGAAGCCGATCGCGGTAGTGGCAAAGCCAAAGGCGATCCAGGCAAAGAGCGGGATGAACAGGGCAAGATAGACGCCTTCCCAGAAGGAAATGCCGTCCAGGCCGATTGACCGGCGCATCTCGTGCGCGGCAAGCGCGGCGGGCAGCAGCGCCAGCAGCACGACCAGCAGCCGGCGGGCCCACAGGTCGATGTTCAGCGGCCGATGGATCCGACCCGGCGCGGTCGCGAAATCCTGCACCGGCATGGCAAGCGGCGCCTCTGCCGGCACGCTTTCGAACGCCCGGACAAGCGCTTGCGACCCCGTGGCCCCATCGGCCACGTTCGTGCCTCCTGTCGATGTCATGTCAGACCCATTCCTGGTTAACCCGAGCGCTAGAACCTTTCGCTACCCGCGTGGTTCCCTTCATGCGCCTATCGGATAATGCACATATTCACTGAACGCGCGATTGCCAGAGCGAAGTTGGACCCGGATATCCGCCGCCCTGTCGCCCGATTTACGGATGTCGATCGCCACGCGATACAATCCCGCCTGGCCCAGCACCGGATATCCGCCCTTCTTGACGATGGTGCCATTGCCGATATCGGTCCACAGTTCGGGCTTCGCATCGGCGGGCAGGCCGGCAAAGTCGATCACCAGTCGCTCGACCCCGGCTTCGTCACCACGACCGCGCCAGACCGCCTGCACGATCGCCAGATTGCTGCCGGCGGGTGCCCGGTCCGCGGTCCAGTCCAGGCGATAGGCGGCATCGATCCGGCTGCCGGGACGCGCGGCCTTGGCCGGCGTCCAATAGGCGCAGACATTGTCGGTATATTCGCTGTCGGTCGGGAAGGTGTAGAGCCGCACCTGTCCTGCGCCCAGCGGCGCAGACGGCGTCGCCCATAGCGAGGGGCGACGGTCATAATAGACGCCGTCATCCTGATAATGGTCGAAATTGCGGTCGCGCTGCAACAGGCCAAAGCCCTTGGGGCTGGTCTCGGCAAAGCCATCGACGCGCGGGACGGACGGGTTCACCAGCGGCCGGGCCTGCGCGCTGCCATCGGCGCTGGCGATGGAGAGCAGGTCGGAGTCATGAATTTCCGGGCGCCAGTCGGTGCCCTTGGTCCGATGCGCCTCGTCATACCAGAACATGCTGGTCATCGCCATCAGGCCCAGTTCGGGGATCGGCCGGCGCGGGAAGAGGGCGGCGGTCACGTCCTGCGTCACCCCCTTGGGGCCAAGCCGGTTGACGAAGCGGAACGCGCCGGTGATCGACGCCCCGTCCAGCAGGGCATAGACGGTGACGCTGTTGTCGCCGGTCCGCTCCAGCCAGAAATGGGTAAAGCGAGGAAATTCCTCCTTGCCCGGAATGCTGGTGTTGATCGCGATCGCGCGGGCGGACAGGCCGAACTGCTTGGTCGGGCCGGGCGCGCGGAAATAGCTGGCCCCCAGGAAGGACAGCCAGTCGCCGTCGCGCCTGGCATTCATGATGCGAAAGCCGGCATAGCCCGCGTCCGGGCCAAGATCCGCGACGGCATTGCCGTCGGGCGTCTCGAACATGGCGGGGTCATAACGCAGCGGCGTCGCCACGCCCTTGTCCACCAGCGCGATCTGCACCGGCTGCTGGGCCGTGCCGCTCAGCGGGAACAGGCGGACGCCGGTGTCGCCGGGCAGGTCGCCCCAGATCGTCTTCTCGTCGCGGAACCGGGCCTGGTGCATCTGGTCATAACCGACCTTGGCGGCGACCGGATTGGGCGGGGTTTCGGCAAAGGGGGCGCGCGCCAGCTTCTGCGCCATGGCGATGATGCCGTCCCACGAGAAACGGTCGTTTCGGGCTTGGGAAAGGGCAGGGCGGGGGAGCAGCAGCGCTGCGCCCGAAGCAGCGATCAAGGCGCGCCGGTCGATTATGGTCATGCGTCCATCATGGGTGCTGATCGCGGCAATGCAAGATGTGCCTGTAATCAAACGCGATGAAGCCCCCGTCCGGGGGGACGGAGGCTTCGAATTTGGCCGTTTGATCGAAGGTGTTACCCCCGGCACGGTGGGGACTGTTGATGTGCCGGGGGTGACATGGCGGGTTGCCGGTGACCAATACCTCAACCCGTCATTTTCGGTGTCCGATCCGGATTACTGGATCAGCTTCATGACGTTCTGCTGGCTCTGGTTGGCCTGGGCCAGCATCGCGGTCGATGCCTGGCTCAGGATCTGGGCCTTGGCGAGCGCGGTGGTTTCGGTCGAGAAATCGGCGTCTTCGATGCGGCTCTTGGCGTCGGTCAGGTTGGTGACGTTCGCGGTCAGCGTGTTGACAGTCGATTCCAGGCGGTTCTGCACCGCACCGAGGTTGGCGCGCGAGGTGTCGATCGCCTTCAGGGCCGAGTCGTAGATGTCGAGCGCTGCGCCGACATCGAAACCGCCATCCGTGACATTGAGGGCGGTGGTGGTTGCACCGCTGGTCACTGCTGCGAGGACATCGGTGTCTCCTTCGACATTGCCCAGGTCGATTTCGATCGCGTCGCTGGAGTTGGCACCAGCCTGGATGTTGATCTTGCCGTCATTGTTGGGGCCGGCCGAACCGTCGAACAGCTTGATGCCGTTGAAGCTGGTGTCCGACAGAACCTTGCCGATCTGGGTGGCGAGCTGGTCGATTTCCGACTTGATGTTGCCCTTGGCGGTGTCGTCGTTGGTGTCGTTGCCGGCCTGGACGGTCAGTTCACGCATGCGCTGCAGCATGTTGGTGACTTCGCCCAGAGCGCCTTCTGCGGTCTGCGCCAGGCTGATGCCGTCATTGGCGTTGCGGATGCCCTGGGTCATGCCCTTGATCTGCGAGGTCATCGACGAAGCGATGGCCAGGCCAGCGGCGTCGTCCTTGGCCGAGTTGATGCGCTTGCCGGTCGACAGGCGCTCCATGGCGGTGGACAGGGCCTTGCTGGAGGCGGCCGAAGCATTGGTGGCCCGCAGCGCCGACGAGTTGGTTCCGATAACAGTCATGATATTCCCTTTCCGTTCATCAGGTCGCTGTCGTCTGACGCTTGCGGCCTCGAAAGGGGATAACGGCGGGCCGCGAAAAGCTTTTAGGGGCTGATGCGATTTTTCTGGAAAAAGACGGAAAAACAGCCCTCTACGCGTGCGCGTATATATAGAGTGCGATTTTTCTGCCGGCGGAGCGGAAAAAAATTGCCGGTCACCGGCAAGTTAATGGCCGCGTTAACCATCTAATAACCACGCTGGCGTAAATTTAAGTCATCGAAGGGGGTAGGGGCGTGCGGGGGCACAAACCTGCCAAGACACTGGGGACAGTTCATGTCATCGCTTGACGTGAGCCGTGGGGTCTGCGCGCTCGTTCCGGGCTTGCAGCACTGGCTCGAAAATGCCTTGTACACGGTGCGGATCGTGGATGCGCAGAGCCCGCGGGAGCGGGATAGCCGCCGCGTCCTTCTCGCGACCGAGATCGGCCATGCCACCCATCGCGATATCCTCATCAACCTGGTCGACGGCAAGCCGTCGCTGGTGCCGGCGGCCAATGGCCTGCCTGCCCGCGTCGCCTTTGGCCTCGAAGACATGGGCTTTGCCTTTGCGCTGGTCGCCGAACTGGCCCGCCCGGCTTCGGTCCCGGCCGTTGGCGATGCCGCCAGTGCCCGCCTGATGACGCTCGCCGGCCGCGTGGCCCGCAGCGATGCCACCGTCCTGATCCAGGGCGATACCGGCACCGGCAAGGAAGGCATGGCGCGCTTCCTTCATACCCAGTCCGGCCGGGTCACCCATGACTTCATCGCCGTCAACTGCGCCGCGCTGCCCGAAACCATGATGGAAGCCATGCTGTTCGGCCACAAGAAGGGCAGCTTCACCGGCGCATCCAATGCCTCGGACGGCCTGTTCCTGGCCGCGGACGGCGGCACCCTGTTCCTCGACGAAATTGCGGAGCTGCCCCTCGCGCTCCAGGCCAAGCTGCTGCGTGCCCTCCAGGAAGGCGAAGTGCTGCCGGTCGGCGCCACCCATCCGGTGCCGGTCAATGTCCGCATCGTCGCCGCCTGCAACCGCAACCTGGCCGATGAAGTCGCCGCCGGCCGCTTCCGCGAAGACCTTTACTGGCGCCTCAATGTCATGGCGCTGGAACTGCGCCCGCTGGCCGAACGTCCCGGCGACATCGCCGCGATCGCCGCCGCCATGCTGCTGCGCCACCAGGATGCCGGCAAGGACGGCTTTGTCTGGCCGACCGCGGCCGCGCTCGACAAGCTGGCCGCCCATCGCTGGCAGGGTAATGCCCGCGAACTGGGCAATGTGCTGCAGCGCGCGCTGGTGCTGCGCGACGGCGAGCGCATCGAGGCCGACGACCTGCATATCGCGGGCGCGCCGCAGCCGCTGCGTATCGTTTCGGCGACGCCGGTGGCCGCAGTCGCTGCTGCGCCGGCCGAACCGATCCGCCTGCGCGACGTCGCCCATCATTCCAAGCTGGAAGCGATCCGCACCGCCCTGCGCGAGACCGATGGCCATCGCGCCGCCGCCGCCCGCAAGCTGGGCATTTCCGAACGCACGCTGCGCTATCGGCTCGCCGAGATGCGTGAGCTGGCTGCGGCTTAAGGAGGGTTAGGGCATGACCGGTATCTCTCCCACCGACAGCGTGATGGCGATGCGCAATGCTATCCTGCAGAAGAACGCCGCGCTGCGCGACGTCGCCTCGACCGGCAATGTCGGTTCGACTGGCGGCGCGGGCGCAACGCAGGGCACCGCGCCCGGCGGCTTCACCGATGCGCTCAACAACGCGCTCCAGCAGGTCAACGGCCTGCAGACCCAGGCCGGCGATGCCGCCTCGGCGTTCGAGCGGGGCGAAACCACCGATATCGCTGCGGTCATGCTGGCCAAGCAGCAGGCATCGGTCAGCTTCGAGGCGACCCTCCAGGTCCGCAACAAACTCCTGTCCGCCTACAAGGACATCATGAGCATGCCGGTCTAACCCATGAGCGAGAACGCACTCACCATCGATGGCGGCTCGGCCGCTGCCCCGGCCCTCCCGGCCGTCACCGGTGCCAGCTTCGGCAATGCCAAGGGCGTCGACGCGCTCAAGGCGCGCTTCGCGGGCTTCATCAAGCAGCCGGCCGTGGCCAAGAGCCTGCCGCTGCTCGGCCTGCTCGGCACCGTCGCGGTGGCTGGCGCTGCCTGGCTGGCCCTGCGCGAACCGCCGCAGCGCGACCTGTTCCGCGGCCTGCCCGATGGCGACAAGTCTGCCGTCGCCCAGGTGCTGGACCAGAATGGCATCAAATATGACTTCGACAATGCCGGCGGCATGACCGTTGGCGAGGGCGATTATTTCAAGGCGAAGATGATGCTCGCCGCCCAGGGCCTGCCCAAGAGCGCGCCCGACGGCAACAGCATGATCGACAGCCTGCCGATGGGCGCCAGCCGCGCGGTCGAGAATGAGAAGCTGCGCGGCGCCCGCGAAACCGATCTCGCCCGCACGATCGAGGCGATCGACAGCGTCGAGAGCGCCAAGGTCCATCTCGCGGTCGAAGCGCCCAGCGTCTTCCTGCGCGAACGCACCAAGCCGTCTGCCTCGGTGATGCTGCGCCTGTCGCAGGGCCGCACGCTCACTGACGCACAGGTCAGCGCCATCGTTCATCTCGTCGCCTCTTCGATCCCGGAACTGAATCCGGAAGATATTTCGGTCGTCGACCAGAATGGCCGCCTGCTCAGCAATAATGACGGCAATGCCGCCGACGATCGCCAGCTCGCCATCCAGACCCGGATCGAGGATCGCTATCGCCAGTCGGTGGTCGCGCTGCTGACCCCGATCCTGGGCGATGGCAAATTCTCGGCCGAGGTCCATGCCGAACTGAATTTCGCCGAACGCCAGGCGACCCGCGAAAGCTTCCCCCAGGATGAGGCACGCCTGCGTGCCGAGCAGGGCAGCTGGTCGTCGGACGAGCGTGGCCAGAAGGCTGGCGAGGCTTCGGGCATCCCCGGCGCTCTCAGCAACCAGGCGCCGGTCAACCCGACCGTGACCCAGACCAACCCGAACGGCCAGGCCGTGACGCAGGGCCAGACGGCCGAACAGCAGCAGCCGGCCACGCCGGGCTTGCCGCCGATGAAGACCGAGGAAACCTTCAACCGCAGCTTCGAGCTGGGCCGTGAAGTGTCGGTTACCAAGGATGCTGTCGGCACCGTCAAGCGCCTGTCGGTCGCGGTCGCGCTCGACACCGGCGCTGATGGCAAGCCGCGCTCTGCCCAGGAAATCGCCGCGCTGGAAGCGCTGGTGAAGGGCGCCGTCGGCTTCGACCAGGCCCGTGGCGACGTCGTCGCTCTGTCGGCCCGCAGCTTCGCCAAGGCCGAAGAGGTCAAGGCCCCCTGGTATGAGGCCGACTGGATGTCGCCGCTGATCCGCAATGTCTCGGCTCTGCTGGTCGCGCTGCTGGTGATCTTCGGCATCGGCCGCCCGCTGCTCAAGCGCCGCGCCGCTGCCCAGGAAGCGAAGGTCGTGGAGACCGCCGAAGCCGGGCAGCGCCTGGGTCGCGAAATCTCGGGCGAACTGACCAAGCAGGCGACCGAAAATCCCGATCCCAGCCGTCCGGTGACGCTCGACATGATCTCGTCCACCTATGACTATGCCCAGCGCGCCGACCTGATCCGCAATTTCGTGAAGCAGGATCCCGATCGCGCCGCCCTGGTGGTCCGCGACCTTCTGAAGGAAGGGAAGAAGGAAAATGCCTGAGATCGTCCCCGGCCGTCCCGAGGCGCTCAAGGGCAGCGCCGCCGCCGCCGTCCTGCTGATGCTGTTCGATGAGGATGAAGCCGCCCAGATCCTGTCGCGCCTGGAGCCCGAAGAAGTCCGTCAGCTCGGCTATGCCATGTATGACGTGCAGGATGTCGATCCCGAGGAAGTGAACGAGGCGCTCGACCATTTCGTCACCAAGGCCAAGAAGCGCACCACCATCGGCTATGGCGCGACCCGCCATATCCGCGGCGCGATGACCAAGGCGCTGGGCGAGGAACGGGCCGAAACCATCCTGGCCCGCATCACCCCGCCGACCCGCTCCACCCAGCTGGAAATGCTGAAGTGGATGGACGCCAAGGAAATCGCCATCCTGATCGAGATGGAGCATCCGCAGATCATGGCGATTGTGCTGGCGCATCTGGAAGCGCCGGTTGCCGCCGACGTGCTGCAACTGCTGCCGACCGAATATCAGGAAGAGATCGTCTATCGCATCGCCACGCTCGGCCCGGTGTCGAACGAGGCGCTGGACGATCTGGAGCAGTTGCTGCTGCGTGGTCCGGTCAACAAGCAGGGTGCGGCGTCGCAGCGCGGCGGCACGGTCGAAGCGGCCGCGATCATGAACAATGTCCGCAAGGACAATGAGCAGCGGATCATGAAGGCCGTCGCCAAGCGCGACAAGATGATCGCCCAGACCATCGAAGAGGAAATGTTCGTCTTCGATAACCTGATCGACATGGATGACAAGAATCTGGGCACGCTGATGCGCACCGTTGACAGCCAGGTGCTGGTCGTGGCGCTCAAGGGCGCGAACGACATGCTCAAGGCCAAGATCTTCAGCTGCATGTCGGCCCGCGCCGCACAGGCGATCGCCGACGAGATCGAGGAACGCGGCCCGATCCGCTTGGCCGAAGTCATCGACGCGCAGAAGCTGATCATCGCCACCGCCCGCCGCATGGCGGATGCCGGCACCATCATGCTGGGTGGCAAGGGGAACGACTTTGTCTAAGATCTGGGCCGCCGAAGCCAGCCATGACGTATCGAGCGTGCCGATGATCGGCGTTGGCCAGGTGGCCAGCAACGGCTTCCGCAGCCTTTATGCGGCGCTGCCCGGCGACGTCGTCGCAGCGCCCGCCCGCGCGCCGATCCATGTCGAACCGGAGACCGATCCGATCGACGAAGCCCATATGGCGGGCTTCTCGCAGGGTTTCGAGGAGGGCTATCGCGCCGCCGGGGAAGATCAGGCGAACGAGATCGAGGCGCGCAACCGCCTGACCGCAGCGCTTGAAATGCTGGCGCCGGCACCCAGCGGCAGCCTGTCGACCATGTTGTCGGCCACGGTCGTCCGCCTGGTCGAACAGATTGTCGGTGAAGTGCAGATCGATCTCGACCGGCTGACCCAGCGCTGCGAAGCAGTCGCCGCCTTCATCGACGACAGCAGCGACAAGAGCGCGCTGCATCTGCATCCTGACGACGTCGCCCTGCTCGAAGGCGAGCAGATCGGCGTGCCGCTGGTATCGGACAAGAGCATGCAGCGCGGCTGCGTGCGCCTCGAAACCGCCGATGGCTGGGTCGAGGATGGCCCGGACGTTCGTCTGGCGCGCTTGCGCGCCCTGATGGACGACATGGAGGGTAAGGCATGATCCGCGCCGAGCTGGCGCAGGCCGAAACCCTGTTCGAGCATCTTCAGGTCCAGAACCGCCAGCCGCGCCATGTCGGCCGTCTGGTCAGCCATGATGCCGGCATGCTGGAAGTCACCGGCTTCCGCCGTCCGATCGGTTCGGGCGCCCGCGTCCTGGCCAGCGACGGATCGGTCTGTCGCGCCGAAGTCGTCGGCTTTCGTGGCGAACGCACTTTGCTGGTGCCGCTCGACGCTGACGCGCCGCTGGAAAATGGTATTCGTGTCGAACCCGATAGCCAGGCCAATATGGTGCAGGTGGGCGAGGGGCTGATCGGCCGCGTCATCGACGCCATGGGCCAGCCGCTCGACCGCAAGGGGCCGATCATCGCCGGCGGCGTCTGGCCACTCAACGGCGTGAAGGGCAATGTCCTCGATCGCGGCCGTGTGACCGAGCCGTTCGATCTGGGCGTGCGCGCCGTCAACGCGCTGCTGACCGCCGGTCGCGGCCAGCGCATCGCCATCATCGCCGGTTCGGGCGTCGGCAAATCGGTGCTGATGGGCCAGATGATCGCCGGCGCGGAAGCCGATATTGTCGTCACCGGCCTGATCGGCGAGCGTGGCCGCGAGGTCAGCGACTTCCTCGAAACCAAGCTCAAGCATGCGATGCACAAGAGCATCGTGGTGGCCGTGCCGGCCGACCATCCGCCGGTGCTGCGCCTGCGCGCGGCCGCCCGCGCTACCGCCATCGCCGAATATTTCCGCGCCCGCGGCAAGAAGGTGCTGCTGCTGATCGACAGCCTGACCCGCTGCGCCCATGCCCAGCGCGAGATCGGCCTGGCGCTCGGCGAACCGCCGGCGATGAAGGGCTATCCGCCCTCGGCGCTGGCGCTGATCCCGCGTCTGGTCGAGCGGGCCGGCGTCGACGCTCGCACTGGCGGTTCGATCACTGCGCTCTACACCGTTCTTGCCGATGGCGACGACACCGACGATCCAATCGTCGATGCCGCCCGCGCCATTGTCGACGGGCATTTCGTGCTGTCGCGCAGCCTGTCGGAACAGGCGATCTTCCCGGCGATCGACATCGGCAAGTCCCTGTCGCGCGTTATGGCCGATGTCGTGCCCGACGAGCATCGCCAGGCCGCCGCCGCCTATCGCCGCCTCTGGGCCGCCTATGAGGAAAATCGCGATCTCATCCTGATGGGCGCCTATCGGCCCGGCAATGATCCGGTGATCGACGAGGCGGTGCAGCGTCGCCAGGAAATTCTGAACTTCATCCGCCAGGACCAGAAGAGCCGGATCGACCTTGATACCAGCGCCAACGCGCTGATCGCGGAGTTCGGCGCGTGAAGGGGCTGGTGTCCCGCCGCCACCGCGTGCTGCGCGTGCGCCATGTCCAGCATGCTATGGCCATGGCCGAGACCGCGCGCGCGCGTGAAGAGGCGGAGGGGATCGCTACCAACCTCGAACGTCTGCGCCGGGTGCGCGGCGAGCTGTTCGGGGTTCAGGGCGGCGCTACCGGTGCCTCCTTCGCCTCGATGCAGGAACTGGCCAGCCGTCTGGAGCAGGCCGGTCGCCAGCTCGACGGCGCGCTCTACGATGCCCGCCGCAAGGTGGAGGCGAAGGAAGGGCTCAGCATCGCGGCCAACCGCGAGAAGGAAATTGCCGCGCGCCTGAAGGATCGGGCTCGCGTCGCGCTGGAAGAATGGCGCGAGAACAAGCTTGCCGCGCTGCCGCGCTATCGCCGCATGCAGCGCACGGGGGACAATTGACATGACCATGCTCGCCAGCCTCAAATCGCTGCTCTTCTCCTCGACGCCGCTGGCCGGTGCGACGACGGCCGCTGCTTCGGCCGTAGTCGAGGGTGCGGCCGACTTCGCCGCGCTGCTGAGCGATGTCGATGGCGCGCCGCAGCCGGCTGCGCCTGCCACGACCGTGGGCGCGCCAGCCCTGCCGGCGGAAGCGACGATCGAGGGCGATGCGCCGGTCGTGATGCCCGAAGCAATCGAGGCGCCGGCTCTGCCGGATACCGCCGAATTCCTGACCCAGCGGGCCATGCCGGTCCAGCCGGTCGCAGAACCGGCGCCGCCGGTCGTTGCGGCCGCCTTGCCGGTTGCGGAACCGGTCCTGCCTGTCGCTGCGCCGGTCCAGGATCAGGCGGCCGTCGCGCCCGTATCGGCCGAGCCCGCGCCGATCGTCCTGCCCGAAGGCGAGGCTGTCGCCGAAGCCCTCCCGCTGCCTCTGCCGATCCCGGCGGTCGCGCCTGCGCCTGCCGATATCCGGACGCCGGCGCCGGTTCCGACTGCCGATATGGCCGCGCCGCTGCCGGTGGAAGCCGAAGGCCCGATCGCGCTCGCCCTTGCCGACGCGCCGATCAAGGCCGCGCCGACGCACGCGCCGCAGCCTCTGCCGGCTGCGATGGCCGCGCCCGAGGCCGACGACATCGCCGATGCTGACAGCGAAGCTGACATAGTGACGGCCGATGCGCCCGTCGACAATGACGCGCCGATCGTCGCCGATCCGATTGCCCATTCCTTGCCTGCTGCACTCCCCCCCTTGCCGCAGGCGCCGATCGATGCCCCCGCATCTTCGGCTCCATCCGCGCCGACCCGGGAGATGCCTTTGAGCGTGTCTCCTTCGCTGTCACCTTCATTGTCCCACACCCAGGCCCCTTCGAAACCGGCCGTGGGACAGGAAGCGGTGACGGCCCCGGTGGTCGGCGCGGATGGGCAGGATGATCAGATGGTTGCAGCGCCCGTGACGGCGCCTGCAATGACGCCCGAACTGGTCGCTGCGATGACCCCGGTCCAGCCTGAGCCCGTCGCCAACGCGGTCCCGAATGTCGTGCAGGCGGTTCAGACCGCCCCGCAGCCCGCGATTGCACCGCGCCCGGTCGAGCAGGTCATGCCCGTCGTGGCGGCAGCACCGGTGACGGACGCCGACATGCCGGCCGAAATGGTCGTGGCAGCCGTCAAACCGACCGAGAAGACCGCGCCTGCGGCTGTAACCAACGGCCCGGAAGAGGCCGATGTCGAGATCGCATCCGCCGGCACCGACCTTCCCGCCGCGCCCGTGGCCGCCAAGCCGGCCAAGGCGGAAGCCCTGTCGCTGCTGCAACTGGTGCGCGACCATATGAACCGCCGGACGACGCCGGTGCGCGACAGCGCCGAAGCGGCAGCGCCGGTCACCGATCACACGCCGGACAAGGCGGCCACGGCCGTCGATCCGCTGGTCGCCGCCAACCCGGCCGCGCCCCATCATGGCTCGGAAGTCTCCGTGCCCCAGGCAGCCACGCCCCAGACCCCTTCGGTCACCCCGGCGGCGATGCCGACGGTTGACCTGTCGGCCAGCCTTGGCCAGCAGGTGGTCGATATGGGCGTGTCGGGACAGTGGATTGATGGGCTGGCCCGCGACATTGCCGGCCTGTCGGCCAATGGCGCGCAGGGCCGGTTCCAGATCAATGCCGACCAGCTTGGCCCGATCCAGGTCGATATCCGCCAGGATGGCGATGGCGCGGCGGTCAGCCTGACCGTTGCCAGCGAGGCGGCGGAAATGGCGCTGCGCCAGGATAGTGACCGACTGAAGCTGGACGCGGGCCTTGCCGCCGTGCGGATCCATGAGGTGAAGATCGAACGCGCGCCGCATGTCGCCGAAGCGGCCAAGGCCGATAGCAATGGCCAGACCGGCAGCCAGTCGAACGGCCAGCAGGGCAATGCCTCGCAGCAGCAGGGCGCCTGGCAGGGGGCCGGCCAGATGGCGGGCCAGTCGATGGGCCAATCCTCGTCGCAGGGCCGCTGGCAGGGCCGTGAAAATAATGGCCTTGGCCATAAAGCCGGGAGCGATCCGGCCGTTCTTAACCATGGTGACACCGGCGATAGCGCCGGTGACGTCCGCCGCGCGCGCTACGCCTGACGGCCGGGACGGGATATTCCAGGGGACGTGAACGATGAGCGATGAACCCAAGGCGAAGAAGAAGAAGGGTGGGGGGATGAAGCTCATCCTGCTGGTCGCCGTCGCCATGGTGGTGGGCGGTGCCGGCGCCGCGGGCGGGCTGTACGCCGCCGGCTTCTTCAGCCCCAAGGCCGAAGGCCCCAAGGAAGATCCCAACAAACCCGTGCTCGTCCTGGCGGGCGAGGATGCGCAGGCTGTCGCCACCGCCCATGGCTGGGCCGGTGAAGGTGGCGGCGGTGGCGGCGAAGGCGGTGGCCATGCGAGCGCCGGTGGCGAGGGGCATGCCCCGTCGGCCGCCCATGCGCCGGGCAAGGGCATCGACCTGCCCGCGCCGGCCAATCCGACCGCCTATCAGGCCACCTATTTCCAGCTCCAGGCGCCCTTCACGTCGAACATGACGGACACCGACGCCTTCGCCCAGATCACCGTCGCGGTGTCGACCTATTATGACTATCGCGTGATCGCCGCGATCAAGATGCACGAGATGGCGATTCGCAGTCAGGTGCTGATGATGCTCGCCGAACAGCCCGAGGAGCAGCTGGTCACGCCTGACGGCAAGCGCATGCTGCAAGGAAAAATCCGGGGCATCATCAACGATGTACTCAAGCAGAAGACCGGCTATGGCGGTGTCGATAACGTTTATTTTACCAATTTCGTTATTCAATAGCGCTGCCTGAACGCTGGGAAGTCCCCTGGCCGAGGGCAGGGGACAGACATGAATCACGTTCAATCCTTCGCCTTCGGGCGGGGGGACGCGCAAGCTCCGGTAATGTTGTCGGGCCTCGACCGGCTGGGTGAAAAGCTCGGCCGGCGTATCCGTGCGCTGATCGAACCCATTTCCGGCATCCGCCCGCATGTCGCGGCCGAGGATGCACGGGTCGTGGAGTTTGGCGCCTGGTCGGCCGGCGCGCCCAATTTCTGCAGCCTGTCCATCTATCGCCTGCTGCCCCTGAAGGGGCAGATGCTGCTGTGCATGGACGCCACCATGATCTCGACCCTGGTCGACTGCTTCTATGGCGGCCTTGGCAACCGGGCGTTGCCCGCGCGCGGCGAATTTACCCCGACCGAGGACCGGCTGATCGCCCGCCTGTCCGAAACCATCATGGCCCGCATGGTCGAATGCTGGTCCGAAGTCCTGCCCCTGGAACCCGGCCTGCTGCTGCGTGAAACCGGCATCGGCTTCGCTGCCGCTGCCCAGCCCGCCGACCAGATGGTGGTGCAGCGCTTCCGCGTCGGCCTGGACCGGGATCGCGAATGGTCGATCGACATGGTCTTCCCGCTGGCGGCGCTGCGCGGCGTCGAGGCGCTGATGGGCAGCAAGGTCGCAAGCGACGACGAGCATGTCGATCCGGTATGGCAGGCCCGCGTGGCGCGTCGCATGCGCGACATCCGCCTGCCGGCCCGCACCGTGCTGGCGCGCCCCAATCTCTCGCTGGCGGAGCTGATGCAGCTCAAGGCCGGGGACATCATACCCGTGACGATCGGCCGCAGCCTGCCGCTGATCGTCGGCGACAGGATCGTCGCGCACGGCACGATCGGCGAACAGGATGGCCGTGCCGCCTTCCAGATTGAAAAGATTGCACAGGGACCGGAACAATGAGTGATATGAGCGACGCCCCGATGATGGATCCCCGTGGGGAAGACAGCGCCAGCCGCATGGCGGCGAACCGCCAGTTCAAGCTGCTGGCCGATATTCCGGTGCGCATGTCGGTGGAGGTCGGATCGACCTCGCTGCGCCTGGCCGAAGTCATGGACCTGGCCGAAGGCAGCATCGTGGAACTGGATCGCCAGGCCGACGAATTGCTCGACATCATGGTCAATGGCGCGCTGATCGCCAAGGGCGAGGTCGTGACGGTGAACGGCCGCTATGGCATCCGCATCGTCGATATCGCCGCCACCGAAACCCGCATGGCCGGGGTCGAACGGCGCGGCTGATCGCAGGGCCGTGCTTTTGCGCTTGCCTTGCGGCCCATTCTTGCGGATCGGATGACGCATTAACCTAAACGCGGGGCGCGTGCATGTTCTGGTATTTCGTCAAATTGCTGATCCTGCTGCCGCTTGTGGGCGGCATGGCCTTTGGTGCCTTGTGGCTGTGGCGCAAATATCAGCCCGGCATGATGGTCGGCCAGAATGACCGGTCGCTGAAGCTGCTGGAAGCGCTGCCCATGGGCACGTTCGGCAAGCTGGCCGTGGTCGAGTTCGAGGGCAAGAAGATCCTGCTGTCGGTCACCCGTGGCCGGATCGAGAAGATCGCGGAAGGCGACCCCTATCGTGCGCGCTAGTCACTGGCTGGTCGGCGGCATCCTGCTGACCGCCGGGCTGATGCTGGTCGATCCTGCGCTGGCACAGGCGGTGCCGGCCGCGCCTGCGCCGGTCGACAATGGCGGCGCGCTGACCCGCGCGATGGGACAGATTTCGGGCGACGGCCGCTCGCTGTCGCTGTCGCTGCAGATCCTCGTCCTCATGAGCCTGCTGTCGGTCCTGCCGTCGCTGATCCTCATGATGACCAGCTTCACCCGGATCATCATCGTCCTGTCGCTGCTGCGCCAGGCGCTGGGCCTGCAACAGACGCCGCCCAACCAGGTGCTGGTCGGGCTTGCCCTGTTCCTGTCGCTGTTCGTGATGCGGCCGGTGATCGACCAGATCAACGGCCAGGCCTATGATCCCTATGGCAAGGGCCAGATATCGATTGAGGAAGCGGTCGGCCGTTCGGGCAAGGTGCTGCACGGCTTCATGGCCAAGCAGACGCGCGAGAGCGACCTGAAGCTGTTCGCCAACATGGCGGAGGCCCCGGCTTTCCGCACGCCCGACGACATTCCCTTCACGATCCTGCTGCCGGCCTTCGTCACCAGCGAGTTGAAGACCGCGTTCCAGATCGGCTTCATGATCTTCCTGCCCTTCCTCATCATCGACCTGGTCGTCGCATCGACCCTGATGGCGCTGGGCATGATGATGCTGTCGCCCACGATCATCTCCATGCCCTTCAAGCTGTTGCTGTTCGTGCTGGTCGATGGCTGGGCGCTGACGATGGGGTCGCTCGCCGGCTCCTTCGCGACATAGGAGGGCGGCAATGGAGAATGCGGATTTCTTCATGGGCCTGGCACAGCATGCGCTGTGGATCACGGCGCTGGCGACGGCGCCGATCCTGATTCCGGCGCTGGTCGCGGGCGTGCTGATCGGCATGGTCCAGGCCGCGACGTCGATCAACGAACAGACGCTCAGCTTCATTCCCAAGATTCTGGTCGTGGGTGCGATGCTGACCCTGTTCGGCGGGTCGATCATGGTGCTGATCGCTGACTTCACGCGCGAGATATTCGAGCGGATACCGGACCTGCTGCAATGATCGCACCCGGCTTCGCAGGCGTCGAGACGCAATTGTGGATCTGGCTGATCGCCATGATCCGCCCCGGTGCGGCCTTTCTAGCCGCGCCCGTCTTCGGTGCGCCCGCGATGCCGCTTCAGTTGCGCCTGATCCTCTCGCTCGCGCTTGGCATGGCCGCCCTCAACAGCGTCACCATCCAGTTGCCGCATGACGGCGTCGCCAGTTTCGAAGGTGTGATGCTGGTCGCCGGCGAAGTGCTGACCGGCCTTGCCATGGGTTTTGCCGTGCAGATCGGCTACTCCGCCGCCTTCGTCGCGGGCGAGGCGATCGCCAATACGATGGGGCTGGGCTTTGCCGCGATGGTCGATCCGGGGTCGGGGCAGGGGACGCAGGCGGTCGGCCAGTTCCTGTCGATCCTCTCGACCTTCCTGCTGCTGGCGATGGACGGTCATCTGCTGCTCGTCAGCTTCGTGGTGCAGAGCTACAAGGCGCTGCCGCCGGGCGCGGCGATGCTCAGCAATGATGCGGTCTGGCACATGATCCAATTTGGCGGCTCGCTGCTGGGTGCCGGGGTCACGATCGCGCTGCCGGTCGGCTTTGCGCTGGTGTTGGTGCAGATCGTCATGGGCATGCTGGCGCGCACCGCGCCCGCGCTCAACCTGTTCGCCGTGGGCATGCCGATGGCAGTGATGGCGGGGCTGGTGCTGCTGGCGATGGCGGTGCCGGTGATGGGCGAGGGCATCACCATCGCGCTCAAGTCGGGGCTGGAACAGGCCCGCGCTATCTCGGAAGGACGCTGAGCCATGGCGGGCGGATCCGAGGGCGGCGAAAAGACCGAAAAGCCGACACAGAAGAAATTGCAGGATGCCGCCAAGGAAGGCGACATCCTCCAGTCCCGCGAACTGGGGACGGCCCTGGTGGTGATGGCCGGCATCGGCTGGCTGGCGGTTGCCGGGCCGGGCCTGATCGACGCGTTGTCGGGCATGCTGACCCGCGCGCTGCGCTTCGGGCGCGAGGATATCGTGAACTTCTCGCCGGTGACGCGTGGCACCGGCCTGCTGGCGGACATCGCGCTGCCGGTGGGCGGCGTATTGCTCGCGACCTTCTTTGCCGCGATCGCGGCGCCGGCGCTGCTCGGATCGCTGGGCTTCCGTCCCGGCGCCTTCGCGCCCAAGGCGTCGAAGATGAACCCGGCTTCGGGCCTCAAGCGCATGTTCGGCGCGCAGGGGCTGATCGAACTGGTCAAGTCGATCGCCAAGGTGGGGCTGCTGGGCGCGGTCGGCTTCTGGATGATCTGGGACCGGCTGACCGCGATCATCGGCCTGGGCAAGGCCGGCGTGGGCAATGCGATCAGCGACCTTGGCAACATGTTCATCCTGGTCTGCCTAGTGATGGCGGGCGGGCTGTTCGTGATCGCCGGCATCGACGTGCCGATGCAGATTTTCCAGCGCGGCAAGCGGCTGGGCATGAGCAAGCAGGACATCAAGGACGAGCATAAGGAAAGCGAAGGCTCGCCCGAACTCAAGGGGCAGATCCGCCGGCGCCAGTTCGAGGTGCTGAACGGATCGACCCGCCAGGCGGTGGCAGAGGCCAGCGTCATCATCACCAACCCGACCCATTTCGCGGTGGCGCTGCGCTATCGGCCCGGCGTGGATGCCGCGCCGGTCGTGGTCGCGCGCGGCTGTGACGCGATCGCGGCCTCGATCCGTGAACTGGCCGAGGATCATGGCGTGTCGGTGTTGCAATATCCCGAGCTGGCGCGCGCCATCTACTTTACCTCGCGCGCTGGCGAGATCGTCAATGAAGGCCTCTACATGGCGGTGGCGACGGTGCTGGCCTTCATCTTCCGAGTCGAGAACAAGATGGCGACGGAAATGGACCGTCCGTTCATTACCGTGCCCGAAGATCTGCGTTTCGATCCGGATGGAAAGAAATTGTAGAGAATTTGCTGATACTTGGCAGTTGATCGAAGAAATAGGGCGATGGTGAATTAAAGTTTAGCCACGCTTGTCCGTATTCTGTTTACGGGGACGCATTAGGATGGTGCGTCATGAACGAGTATTTTTCGCGTAGCGAGATTTCGCCAGTGGACCGGAGCGTCGTTCGCGCGCCGGTGCCGGCTGCGGCCGTTCAGCCGGTTTCAGCGACGGAATCTGCGACCGAGCAGGGCAACATGTCTGCCAGCGATGCGCGCAGGCAGGAGAGTTTTGCAGTCGATATCGTTGCGGTCGACGAAGATGCCGCCGGCGCCGCCGAATATGCGCGCATCCATGCCCGGATCGCCGATATCCTGGCCGATATGCGCGCCGGGCAGGGGGATGTGTCGGTCGATGGCGCATCGGCGGCGGTCCAGGCGATGATGCCGCAGCCCTTCATCTACATTCCGCTGCCGCCCGCCACCCGCGAGGCGGTGGAGCAGGCCGCCGACCTGGCCAAGCGGATCGCCCAGCAGGCCAGCTATGCCTATGCGGCCCAGGCGCATGTCGCGCGCGGGACCGTCGACCAGATCCTGTCCGCATCGGCGATCTGATCGCGGCCATGCCCGCTTTTTTGCGGGCTTTGCCATCAGCTTGAAAATCATTCCTAAACATCTTCGCGCTACGGCCGTTCTCTCATTTGAAAGGACGGCCCATGGCAACGACGACGACATCGGTAGGGAGCAGCATCCTGTCGGCGCTGGGTGCCAATTCGGGCATCGACACGAGCGCGCTTGTCACCAGCCTGGTCAGCGCGACCCGCGATCCGCGCCAGTCCGCGATCACCACCCAGCAGACGACCAACAATGCCCGCATTTCGGCGCTGGCGTCGGCCATCAGTTCGCTCGATACCTTCGCCGATGCGCTGACCAGCGTCCTGTCGGGTGCCGAATATACCGGCACGCCCAATTCGACCAACACCAACATCGCGTCGGTCAGCCTGCTGAGCGGCGGCACGCCGGCTGGTCTGCCGGCGCAGCTGGTGGTGAAGTCGCTGGCGACCGCCCGCATCTTCGCCTCTACCGCGACCAGCGGTGCCACAAGCAGCACGGCGGTCGGCACCGGCTCGCTCACCATCACGACGGCGGGCGGCAAGACTGCGACGATCACCGTCGATTCGAGCAATAACAGTTTCTCCGGCCTGGCTTCGGCGATCAACGCCGCCGACATCGGCGTGACCGCGAGCGTCGTCACCGATGCACAGGGCACGCGGCTGGTGTTCAAGGGCGAAACCGGCGCGGCCAATGATTTCACCATCACCAGCTCGGCCGACAGCTCGACCAGCGTTCTCGCTGGCCTCAACAGCAGTGCGATGACCTCGACGTCGGACCCGGCCAATGCGAAGATCACGCTCGACGGCACCGATTATGAATATGCCAGCAACACGATCGACGATGCGATTCCCTATCTGCGGATCGAACTGAGCGCGGCGGACGTCAACAGCACGGTCAACCTGACCATGACGCAGCCGACCGCGACGATGAAGGATCTGCTGCAGGAATTTGTCGACGCCTATAACACGCTGATGAAGGCGCTGAACACGTCGACCTCGACCGGCACGGATTCATCGACCGCGGGCGTGCTGAACGGTGTGTCGGCGGTGCGCGACATGAAGTCGCAGCTCTCGAAGATCACCTCGACCCAGTTGGCCTCGACCGGCAGCTACAAGACGCTGGCCGATATCGGCATCGCGACCAACCGCGACGGCACGCTGACGCTCAACACCGACACGCTGGACAAGGCGCTGGCCGCCGATCCGGCGGGCATCACCAAGATGCTCAATCCCGCCAAGTCGACCGCCGACAATCTGGGCCTGTCGGGCCTGATGGACAGCGTGCGCGACAATATCGAGCTGGAGAACGGCCCGATCAAGGCGGCGCAGGACCGTTATGAGAAGCTGGCCGACAGCCTGACCGAACAGCTCGAAAAGCTGGACGAGGACATGGCCGACTATGAGACGCGCCTGACTTCCATCTATTCGGCAATGCAGACCAAGCTGTCTGCGCTCAACGCAACCCAAAGCTATCTCCAGCAGCAGATCGATGCCTGGAATAGCAGTGACGATTAACCGGGGATTTTGACGCATGTTCTATAATCACAGCTTTGCGGGTACGGCAGCGGCACGACGCTATGCGGCGGTGCATTCGGGCAGCCGGATCGAGGGCGCCACGCCCCACGCGCTGGTCAAGATCCTGTTCGACGAACTGCTGATCGCGCTCGATGCCACGGCGCTGGCCGAACGCAATGGCGACCGGCTGAAGGTGTCCGACAAGCAGGCGCGCGCCATGTCGATCCTGTTCGCGCTGGAAGCGAGCCTCGACTTCGACAAGGGCGGCGACATCGCCACCGGCCTGGCGCGCATCTATCGCGAGGCCCGCCGGCTGCTGCTGGTCAGCGCCAAGGAGCATGATGCCGCGCCGGTTGAGCAGGCCCGCGCCATGGTCGGCGAGATTGCCGATGCCTGGAGCCAGATCGGCCAGCCCTGATCGCTCACGGCGCGATCAGTCCATAGGCTGCCGACTGGCCCGGTTGCGGGGTTGCACCCCCTTCCGGTGGCCTGTATAGGCGGCACTCGCACAAGGGCGGCCCGGCGGGGGCCGCCTTTTTGCGTTATATCCAATGCGCACGGACGCGCAGCATCAACCCAGAAAGGGAAGGCACATGTCGATTACGCCGCTCATGCCCGTTTACCCCCGGTGCGATGTGCGTCCGGTCCGAGGCGAGGGCTGCTACCTGATCGGGGAGCGCGGCGAGCGCTATCTCGACTTCGCCAGCGGCATCGCCGTCAATCTGTTGGGCCATGGCCATCCCAGGCTGGTGAAGACCATTGCCGATCAGGCTGCGACGCTGATGCATATCTCCAACCTCTACGGTTCGCCGCTGGGGGAGGAATTTGCGCAGAAGCTGGTTGATAACAGTTTCGCGGACACCGTCTTCTTCACCAATTCGGGTGCCGAAGCGGTCGAGTGCGCGATCAAGACCGCGCGCCGCTATCATTATGCCAATGGGCAAGCGCACCGGCACAAGATCATCAGCTTCGACAACGCCTTTCACGGCCGCACGCTGGGCACCATTTCGGCGACCAGCCAGCCCAAGATGCGCGATGGTTTCGAGCCGCTGCTGCCCGGTTTCCAGGTCGTGCCCTTCAACGATCTCGACGCGGCACTGGCGGCGATCGACGACAACACCGCCGGCTTCCTGCTGGAACCGGTGCAGGGTGAAGGTGGCGTGACCCCGGCGACGGCGGAGTTCCTGACCGGCCTGCGCAAGGCGTGCGACGAGCAGGGCCTGCTGCTGATCCTGGACGAAGTACAGTGCGGCTATGCCCGTACCGGCACCTTCTTCGCCCATGAGCAATATGGCGTGAAGCCCGACATCATGGCGGTGGCCAAGGGCATCGGCGCGGGCTTCCCGCTCGGCGCCTGCCTCGCCACCGAGGAAGCGGCCAAGGGCATGGTGTTCGGCACCCATGGCTCCACCTATGGCGGCAACCCGCTCGCCATGGCGGTGGGCATCGCGGTGCTGGAAGAGGTGCTGGCGGACGGCTTCCTGGAGCAGGTGACGGCGATGGGTGCGCGTCTGCGCTCCGCGCTGGAGCAGATGATCCCGAACCATGACGACATGTTCGAGGATGTGCGCGGCATGGGGCTGATGCTGGGCGTCAAGATGAAGGACGCCTATGATGCGCGCGCCTTCGTCGGCCATCTGCGCGACCATCATGGTTTCCTGTCGGTATCGGCGGGCCAGAATGTGCTGCGCATCCTGCCGCCGCTCGTCATCGACGAAAGCCATATCGCCGAGTGCATCGAGAAGATTTCCGCTGGCGCGCGGAGCTTCGCGGACGCCAAGGCGGCCTGACCATTTAGTTTCCGTTCGCCCTGAGCGAAGTCGAAGGGTATCGCCGAGCAAAGCGAGGTGCCTTCACTTCGTTCAGGCGGGGGCTTCGACTTCGCTCAGCCTGAACGGGTTAGAGGTTGTTTCCAATGACCAAGCATTTCCTGAATCTCACCGATGCGGGCGGCGACGCGATCGCCGCGATGATCGCCGATGCCATCGATCGCAAGGCGGCGCGCGCGGGCAAGCCCAAGGGCTGGGGCGACGCCGATGCGCCGCTCGCCGGCCACACGCTGGCGATGATCTTCGAAAAGAACAGCACGCGCACCCGCGTCAGCTTCGACATGGCGATCCGCCAGTTGGGCGGCAATTCGCTGATCCTGGATGGCGCGACCAGCCAGCTCGGCCGTGGCGAGACCGTCGCCGACACGGCCCGCGTGCTCAGCCGCATGGCCGATGCGATCATGATCCGCACCGATGATCATGCCAAGATCGAGGAAATGGCCGAATATGCCAGCGTTCCGGTCATCAATGGCCTGACCGACCTGTCGCATCCCTGCCAGATCGTCGCCGACCTGCTGACCGTGGTCGAACATGGCCTGGCGCTGCCGGGCAGCCAGTGGGCGTGGCTGGGCGACGGCAATAATGTCCTCCACTCGATCGTCGAGGCGGCGGGCCTGATGAAGTTCGACGTGCGGATGGGCATTCCCGAGGGCTATGATCCCGATCCGTCCTTTGCCGCGGCAGCGCAGGCGGCCGGTTCGACCATCACCCTGACCCGCGATGCGGCGCAGGCCGTGGCCGGTGCCGACGTCGTGGTCACCGACACCTGGATCTCCATGGGTCAGGCCCATGCCGAGGCGAAGCTGGCGGCGATGATGCCCTATCAGGTGACGCCCGAGCTGATGGTGGGCGCCAAGGCGGACGCCAAATTCCTCCACTGTCTGCCCGCCCATCGCGGCGAGGAAGTGGTCGAGGCGGTGATCGACGGTCCGCAGTCGCTGATCTGGGACGAGGCGGAGAACCGCATCCATGCCCAGAAGTCGGTTCTGCTCTGGGCGCTTGGAAAGCTGTAAGCTCACCCTATATTCGGGCGAAATTTTCCGTTCGCCCTGAAAGATGACGGGGCCTGTCCTGCGCTGCGGAGCGGAGGACGGGCCTTCGCGGCTTTCGGGGCGGGTGGATCGGAAGGAAATATCGTGACCAGTAGCAATGTCGATCAGGCCCTTGGCTTCACCATCCCCTCGCGCCATGTGCGTGGTCGTTTCGTGCGGCTGGGGCCGGTGCTGGACCAGGTGATGTCCGCCCATGCCTATCCCCCGGCGATCGAGCGGGTGCTGGCGTCCTCGCTGGTGCTGGGCGCGCTGCTCGGCAGCCTGCTCAAGGATGCAGGCGGCCAGCTGACCCTGCAGGCGCAGACCGAAAATGGCGTCGTCAGCCTGCTGGTGGCCGATTACAAGGGCGGCGAACTGCGCGGCTATGCCAAGTTCGATGCCGAACGGCTGGCGGAAATCGGCAGCGATCCGACCCTGTTCGGCCTGTTCGGCAAGGGCTATCTGGCGATCACCTTCGACCAGGCAGCAACCGGCGAGCGCTATCAGGGCATCGTGCCGCTGGACGGATCGTCGCTGGCCGAGGCGGCGGAGCATTATTTCTTCCAGTCCGAACAGATCCCCAGCATCGTCCAGATCGCGACCCGGCATGAGCCGGGCGAAGGCTGTGTCGCGGCAGGCCTGCTGCTGCAGCATCTGCCCGAGGGCGAAGTGGGGCGCGAGCGCCTGCATGTGCGCCACGATCATCCCGAATGGGAACATGTGCAGGCGCTAGCCGGCACGCTGCGCGACGAGGAACTGACCGATCTCGACCTGCCGCTGACCGACATCGCCTGGCGCCTGTTCCATGAGGAAGAGGAAGTGCGCGTCACCGAAACGACGGCGCTCGCCAAGGGCTGTCGCTGTGACCTTGCCCATATTCGCGATGTGATCGGCCGCTTCCCGGCGGACGAGCGGGTGGCGATGGCGGACGAGAAGGGTATTATCGGCGTCGATTGCGCCTTCTGCTCGCGGCTGTTCCCGCTCGCGCTGGACAGTTTCGTTACCCATTGAAAGCCGGCGCGGGGCAATTGCGGCAGGGCCGTTCGTCCCGCGCTATCAAATTGCCGCAATTGCGCGGCACAACAGGATGAAGCATGGCGCCGCTCCCCGGCGCCGATGACAAGGTCTGGACGCAAGATGGCAAGGCTGGGGCTGCAGGCGCTGGGCGCCGCGGCGGCAATGATGATGGCAAGCTGGGCCGGGGCGGCGAACGCGCCGCAACTGGCTGCGCTCGCCAAGCTGGAAACGGGCGAATGGGAATTGCGTCTGCGCGATGATCCCACCGCGCCGCCCCGCCGCCTGTGCGTGACGATGCCGCATCAGTTGCTGGAGCCGGCCAATGCTGGCCCTGGCTGCAAGCCGTTCGTGGTCAGCGACGCGCCTGCTGCCGCCACCGTGACCTTCGATTGCGGGGCGGCCGGCAATGCGCGCACCGACCTGCGCGTCGAAACGCCGCGCCTCATCCAGATACGATCGCAGGGGATCAGCGACGGCGCGCCCTTTTCCAACATGGTCGAAGGGCGCCATGTCGGGGCATGCCGCTGACCGGCGGCCCCCCTTGCACTGCAACATAACGAGGTCTAGCGCAGCATCATGGTCGCACAGAATGGAAAATTCGCCGTCGTCCTGCTTTCGGGCGGGCTGGATTCAATGGTCGCGGGCGGGCTTGCGCGCGAAGCGGGCTATCGCGTCCTGGCGCTGACGATCGATTATAATCAGCGCCATCGCGTCGAACTGCGCGCCGCGGCCAAGGTCGCGACGGCGCTCAATGCCATGTCGCACATCGTGCTGCCGCTCGACCTCACGGCCTTTGGCGGGTCGGCGCTGACCGCCGACATCGAAGTGCCCAAGGGCGGCGTGGGCGAGGAAATCCCTGTCACCTATGTGCCTGCGCGCAACACCATCTTCCTGTCGCTGACGCTGGGCCTGGCCGAAGTCGCTTCGGCCAGCGACATCTATATCGGTGTCAATGCGCTCGACTATTCGGGCTATCCCGACTGCCGTCCCGAATTTATCGACGCGTTCCAGAAGATGGCGACGCTGGCGACCAAGGCGGGGGTCGAGGGCCATCCGATCCGCATCAACACGCCGCTGCAGTTCATGACCAAGGCGGACATCGTGCGCGAGGCGCATCGCCTGGGCCTGGACGCCGGGCTCAGCTGGTCCTGCTATGATCCGACGCCTGACAACAAGCATTGCGGCCTGTGCGACAGTTGCCGCCTGCGCTCGAAGGGCTTCGAGGAAGCGGGCCTGCCCGATCCCACCGTCTATGCGACGCGTCCCGGAAAGGCCTGACACATGACCTATGCGGTCAAGGAAATGTTCCTGACCCTGCAGGGCGAAGGCGTGCAGGCGGGGCGGCGCGCGGTCTTCCTGCGCTTTGCTGGCTGCAATCTGTGGAGCGGGCGTGAGCAGGATCGGCGCGATGCCGTCTGCCGCTTCTGCGACACTGACTTCGTCGGCACTGACGGTGATGGCGGCGGCAAGTTCGCGACCGCCGACGCGCTCGCCGATGCGGCATTCGCCTTCTGGGGCGAGGGGGAAGGCCCCTATATCGTCCTGACCGGTGGCGAGCCGATGTTGCAGGTCGACGATGCGCTGATAGATGCGCTCCATGCCCGTGGCTTCACCATCGCGATCGAAAGCAACGGCACCTTGCCGGCGCATCCGGGCATCGACTGGGTCTGCATCAGCCCCAAGGCGGGCAGCGACGTGGTCCAGATGAAGGGCAATGAGCTGAAGCTGGTCTGGCCGCAGCCCGATGGCGGCCACAGCCTGGCCGATGTCGAGGCGATGGAGGGCTGGGGCTTCGACCATCTGCTGGTCCAGCCGCTCGACGATGCCCATGCCGTGGACAATGCCCGCGCGGCCATCGATCTGGTGATGGCCCGGCCGCGCTGGCGGCTGACGGTGCAGGCCCATAAATATCTGGGCCTGCGCTAAGTCTTCGTCAGATCAGGGCTGGACGCCCGCCTTCTGGTTCCACTGCTGGTGGCATTCGGGCAGCAGCACGCCCTTTTTCCAGCATTTGGCGTCGAGCGAGGGCAAAGCGAGCTGATAGTTCCAGCCCGGATCGCCATAATATTGCTCGCCGGCATGGACGAGCGACTTCTTGATCGAGGCCAGGCCCTGGCGCGCGACGACGTTGAGCTGGCCGCGATCAGCGAAGATCGCCTGGCGACCGACCGCCGCCGCCGCCTGGCAGAAGCCGCGCTGCGCCTGGACCGTCGAATAGCCCGAATAGATGCGGGTATTATACATGTCGGACGCCGACTGGCCGGGCTTGCCCTTGCCCTTGGTGCGCTGGAAATAGCTGAGCAGCGTCGCCTGCGCCGCGTCAAGTTCGGCGTCATGATGGGCGATCATGGCGTTGTAGTTGCTGACCGACAGCAGGGTCGGTTCGAACTGGCACTGCAGCGCGGCGACGTTGATCGCGGCGCGCAGGTTCCAGGTGAGGCCAGCCTTGATCTCGTCCGCCGTGGCGCCGGGCAGGCCCAGCGCGGTGGCGGCGGCCTCGTCGGTCAGGGCCGGGGCCGACATGTCGGGCGGCGACCAGAAGAATTGCGCGGCGGCCGGCTGCGCGGCGGTGAGCGACGCGGCGGCGATCGTCAGGGCGGCAAAGGCCTGGCGCGAGCGAAAACGGAACGTCATTGAATAAACCCTCTCAGCCGGGGTCTTGACGGCGCGAACGCCCAATTCCCCCATAACGGCATCAACTATAGCGCGGCTGTATCGGAAGTGAACGGCAAAAGCCTCACTGATCCGACACGACTTCCTCATCATTGGCGGGGGCGGACGCATTGTCCGCCTTGGCCGGGGAAGCGGCCTTGGTTTCGGCGCGGTTTTCCGGCAAGGCCAGGCTGGTACCCTCGCTCTGGACGCCGTCCAGATCGGTCATGGCGTCGGTGGCGGTGCCATCGACCACTTCCATATCCTTCATCTGCACCGTGTTGCCGCTCTTTTCGCCGCCACCGCCGCAGCCTGCCAGCGGCATGCAGCCGATCAACAGGGCGGCAGTCATCATCCTTGCGTCAAGGCGCATCCGGGTCTCCATAACATGGCTCAACATGCCCGGCGGCCCCCCACCTGGCGAAGTGGCGGACCCTAGCGGGCGGTCCCGCATTGCTCAAGTCCCGTGCCGTCGCCCGATCCGCAGCGCCGCAGCCGGCCGAGAAAGGCGGGGAAATGCGCCTTGAGCGCCGCATCAAGGGCTTCCATCGAGGCATTGCCGCCCAATGCGGCGATGCTGGTCACCGGAAACTCGCTGATCCCGCACGGCACGATGCCGCCAAAATGGGACAGGTCGGGATCGACGTTGATCGAAAAGCCGTGCAGCGTCACCCAGCGGCGGACGCGAATGCCCAGCGCACCGATCTTTGCCTCGCGCCCCTGTCGGTCGTCGGTCCAGATGCCGATGCGCCCTTCGGCGCGGCGGGCGGCAATGCCCAGGTCGGCGAGCGCGTCGATCATCCAGCCTTCAAGATGATGGACGAAATTGCGCACATCCTTGCCGCGCTCGCGCAGGTCGATGTTGAGATAGCCGATGCGCTGGCCCGGCCCATGATAGGTGTAGCGTCCACCGCGTCCGGCATCATGGACAGGAAAGCGGGGATCGATCAGTTCGGCCGGATCGGCGCTGGTGCCGGCGGTATAGAGCGGCGGATGCTCCAGCAGCCAGACGCGCTCGCGCGCTTCGCCTTCATAAATGGCGGCGGCCCGCGCCTCCATATCGGCAAGGGCGGTCGGATAGTCGACGGGGGCGGCATCGCTGCGCCACTCGACGTCGGGAAAGGGCAGGGGATCGGTCATGGCGCTTCCTTGACTTGAGCGGGGCGAGCGATCAAGTCTCGGGCCGCATTTCGCAGGACAGGGGTAGGCATTAGATATGGCGGCAGTCTCGATCGGCAAGGCGTGGGAGGAGGCGGTTGCCTTCGTCGCCCGCGAAGCGTCGCTGCTCTTCCCCGTCGCGCTGCTGTTCCTGGCCCTGCCGGGGCTGATCCTGCAGGAAATGACGCCGCCGCAACTGGCCGAATGGATGGCCAATCCCCAGCGCACCGGCCTGCCCGATATTCCGCCGGGCTTTGCGCTGGCGATGCTGCTAGGTGTCGTCATCATCTGGTTCGGATCGCTGACGCTGTTTGCACTGGCGCTGCGGCCGGGCATCAGCGTGGGGGAGGCGTTGCGCCTGGGCTTTGCCCGACTGCCGGTGCTGCTGGGCACCGCCTTGCTTGCCATGTTCCTGATCGGCGGGCTGATGCTGGCCGCGATTCTGGTCGCCGTCCTGGCCAGCCTGGTCTCGGAGTCCGTGGGCACCAGCATCGGCGCCATCCTCGGCGCCTTTGTCGGCGGCGCCACCATCTTCGCCAGCGTCCGGCTGATGCTGCTCAATCCGGCGGTGATCGACGGCAATCAGGGGGTGGTGCCCTCACTGCGCCATGCCTGGGCGCTGACGCGCGGCTGTTTCTGGCGGCTACTGGGCTTCATCATCCTGATCACCCTGCTGTCGGGCATTGCCAGCATGGCGGCGCAGACGATCTTCGGTGCGCTCGCCGGCCTTGCCGCCGGACCGGAGGCCGCCCGGCTGGTGGGCGGCGTCGCATCGGCGGCGGTGTCGACGGTGATCCAGGTCTATATGCTGGTGATGCTGGCCCGCATCTATCGTCAGGCGTCGGCCGGCTGACCGAACATCGGGATCTGCGGCGCCGCTTCGGGCGGCAGCAGGCCCAGCAGGCGCGGATCGGCGAAGGTCTCGATCTCCCGGCCATAGGGGGTGAAGCCCGACTTGATGTAGAAGCCGAGCGCAGCCGGACTGTCGAGCGTGCAGGTATGGACCCAGAAGCGCTCCACCCCCTTGCGCCAGGCGAGCGACTTGGCCTGCGCCATCAGCCATTTGCCCAGCCCCTTGCCGTTGAGCGAGGGCACCAGCCCGAAAAAGGCCAGCTCGCATTGTGACGGGCTGCGGAAATCCAGCTCCAGCAGGCCGACCTCGATCCCGCGCGGGTCGGTGACGGCATACACCTCGACCAGGGGATCATGCAGGATGGCCGCGAGCTGAGCGTCCGGCATCACCAGCCGCGAGAACCACAGCCACGGTTCGCCGACCCGGCGAAACAAAGCGCGATAGGTGGCAAGGTCCGGCGTCTTCCATGGCACCAGCCGCAGCGGCGCGGGCGGGATCGGCGCGGGTTTCGGTCGCTCGCGCATTTCCAGATGGGTGACGATGGTCGCGATCTCGCGCGGATCGACCGGGGTCAGCGCCACGCGATCAGCTCCAGCTTGCCATCGGCGGCAGGCTCATCAGGATCGCGTCGATATTGCCGCCGGTCTTGAGTCCGAACAGGGTGCCGCGGTCATGGACCAGGTTGAATTCGGCATAGCGGCCGCGCCATTCCAGCATGGTGCGATACTCTTCCTCGCTCCACGCCTCGTTCATCCGCCGCCGCACGATTGGTGGGAAGGCCGCCAGGAAAGCGTCGCCGACATCACGGGTGAAGGCGAAATTGGCGTCGAACGCGGCATCGTCCGCGCATTCGAGATGATCGTAGAAGATGCCGCCGACGCCCCGATGCACGCCGCGATGGGGGATGAAGAAATAGTCGTCGGCCCAGGCCTTGAAGCGCGGATAATAAGCAGAGTCATGGGCGTCGCAGGCGGCCTGCAACACTGCATGGAAATCCGCCGTATCCTCGTTACGCGGCAGCGGCGGATTGAGGTCGGCGCCGCCGCCGAACCAGTTCTTGGTCGTGTTGAGGAAGCGGGTGTTCATGTGGACGGCCGGCACATGCGGGTTCGCCATATGCGCGACCAGGCTGATGCCGGTGGCGAAAAAGGCCGGATTGTCGGCCGCGCCATGGATGGTCTGGGCAAAGCCGGGGGCAAGATCGCCGGTCACGGTGGATATGTTGACGCCCACCTTCTCGAAGACCTTGCCCTTCATCACCCCGCGCACGCCGCCACCGCCTTCGCCCGGCGCTACGCCTTCGGCCTCGCGATCCCAGGGGGTATAGGCGAAGCTGGCGTCGCTGCCGGCTTCGCGCTCGATCGCCTCGAACTCCGCGCAGATCCGGTCGCGCAGCGATTCGAACCAGGCACGGGCGGCCTGCTGCTGCGGGTTCAGGGGGAAGCGGATGTCAGGCGTCATGCGGGGAAGCTCCCGGTCTGGCGAAGGGCCTCGGCAACGGCGATGCCGGTGGAAACGGCGATGTTGAGCGAGCGGAAGCCCGGCGCCATCGGAATGCGCACGCGAATATCAGCCAGATCGCGGACATGATCGGGCACGCCCGCGCTTTCCGATCCCATCAGCAAGACATCGTCACTGCGAAATGTCACATCGGGCAGTCGTTCCGACGCGTGGCTGCTCATCAGCAGCAGGCGGCGGCCGGCGGCCCGTCTTTCCGCGTCGAACGCCTCGAAATTGGCGTGGCGCACGACTTCGGCCGCTGTGCCATAATCCATTGCCGCGCGCTTCAGTCGGGCATCGGAAAAGGCGAATCCGGTCGGCATGATGATGTCGACGGGGACGGCAAAACAGGCGGCGAGGCGCAGGATGGCGCCGACATTGCCGGCGATTTCGGGCTGGTAGAGAGCGATACGCATGGCTGTCGCATAATGCAGCGCGGCGATTTGTCATAGTCTGGATGACTTTGCGGTTGGCAAAGCCCTGACAGTCCGGTTATCAGACCTTTGACCCACGCCGGGGGGAGGCGGGGTATACCCTAACTCCCTTGATAATCAGGATCACTCAAGGCATTCCGGCGTGAATAGGGAAGTCTTGCAAGGGTAGAGGTGCATGGCGAACTCAGAACAAGTTGACGGGCAGGGTCTATCCGGCGAAGACGGAGTGCGTCGCCGCGATTTCATCAATATCGCTGCGGTGAGCTTCGCAGGGGTGGGCGCCGTCGGCGTCATTCTCCCGCTCATCGATCAGATGAACCCCAGCGCCGACGTATTGGCGCTCGCATCGACCGAGGTCGATCTTTCCGCGATCCAGCCGGGCCAGGCGATCAAGACCACCTTCCGGTCGCAGCCGCTGTTCGTTCGCCAACTCACCGACAAGGAAATTGCCGAGGCCGACAAGGTCGACCCGTCCACGCTGCGCGATCCGCAGACGCTGGCGGAGCGGACGGTCGACGGCAAGAAGCAGTGGCTGATCACCATGGGCGTCTGCACCCATCTGGGCTGCGTGCCGCTGGGCGCGGGCGAGGGCGAAAATCGCGGCGAATTCGGCGGTTATTTCTGCCCCTGCCACGGTTCGTCCTATGACACGGCCGCCCGCATCCGTAAGGGGCCTGCCCCCAAGAATCTGGAAGTGCCGAAGTATAGCTTCACTTCCGACACTGCCATTCTTGTGGGTTGAGGGGGACCGTCATGAGCTTTCCATGGGCTGAACATTATACCCCCAAGCATCCGCTGATGCAGTGGGTCGACGAGAAGCTGCCGCTGCCGCGTCTCGTCTACAATGCCGTCGGTGCCGGCTATCCGGTGCCGCGCAACCTCAATTATTTCTGGAATTTCGGTGTCCTCGCCGGGCTGGCGCTGGTGATCCAGATCGTCACCGGCGTGGTCATGGCGATGCATTATGGCGCCAACACGCTGGTCGCCTTCGGCACTGTCGAACAGACGATGCGCGACGTGAATGCGGGCTGGCTGATGCGCTATGCCCATGCCAACGGCGCCAGCTTCTTCTTCATCGTCGTCTATCTGCACATTTTCCGCGGCCTTTATTTTGGCTCCTACAAGGCACCGCGCGAAATGGTCTGGCTGCTCGGCCTCGTCATCTTCCTGCTGATGATGGCCACCGCCTTCATGGGCTATGTCCTGCCCTGGGGGCAGATGAGCTATTGGGGCGCGAAGGTCATTACCGGCCTGTTCGGCGCGATCCCGGTGGTGGGCGAGCCGATCCAGACCTGGCTGCTGGGCGGTTTTGCGCCCGGCAATGCCTCGCTGAACCGCTTCTTCTCGCTCCACTTCCTGCTGCCCTTCGTGATCGCGGCGGTGGTGATCCTGCATATCTGGGCGCTGCATATTCCCGGCTCCTCCAACCCGACCGGTGTCGAGGTTAAGGGCCCCCAGGATACCGTGCCCTTCCATCCCTATTATACCGCGAAGGACGGTTTCGGGGCGGGCGTCTTCCTGATCCTGTTCGCGATCCTGCTGTTCTTCGCGCCCAATTATCTGGGCCACCCGGACAATTATATCGAGGCGAACCCGCTCTCGACCCCTGCGCATATCGTGCCCGAATGGTATTTCTGGCCCTTCTACGCGATCCTGCGCGCCTTCACCGTCGACTTCTTCTTCGTGCCGGCCAAGCTGCTGGGCGTGCTGGCGATGTTCGCATCGATCCTGCTGCTCTTCTTCCTGCCCTGGCTCGACACTTCGCCGGTGCGCTCGGGCAGCTATCGCCCGACCTTCAAGACGTTCTTCTGGATCCTGGTGCTCGACGTGCTGATCCTGGGCTATTGCGGCGGTGCGCCGGCGGAAGAGCCCTATGTGATGATCAGCCAGGTCGCCGCGGCCTATTATTTCGCGCATTTCCTGATCATCCTGCCGATGATCGCGCGCTTCGAAAAGCCGCTGCCGCTGCCCAATTCGATCACCGAGGCGGTGCTGGCCAAATATGCCAAGGCTGACGGCGAACCCGCCGCAGTCCCGGCTGAATAAGGGGGAAGACAAGCATGGTACGCATCGGCGCATTCCTTGTCGGCCTCTTCTTCGCCGGCTGGCTGCTCATCTCCTTCCTCGTGGGTGCCTATTCCTACGTGGTGGAGCCCCCGGCCAAGACGGTGGAGCATGAGTTCCACCTGGCCCCCAAGCATGTCTCCTTCTCGTTCGACGGGCCGCTGGGACGTTATGACAATCAGCAGCTCCAGCGCGGCTTCCAGGTGTTCAAGGAGGTCTGCTCAGCCTGCCACAGCCTGAAGTTCGTCGCCTTCCGCGACCTGGCCGGCATTGGTTATAACGAGGCGGAGATCAAGGCGATCGCCAAGAACTGGGCGATCAAGACCCCCAGCGTCGATCCGGCGACGGGTGAGGCCTCGACCCGCGATGGCATTCCGGCCGATTATTTCCCGTCCCCCTTCGCGAACAATGTCGCGGCGGCGGCGGCGAACAATAATGCGATCCCGCCGGATCTCTCGCTGATGACCAAGGCGCGCCATCATGGTTCGGCCTATGTCTATTCGCTGCTGACGGGCTTCCAGGAACAGCCGGCCGAACTGCTCAAGCATTTCCCGGATGCCAAGACGCCCGAGGGGCTGCACTTCAACCCCTATTTCGCCAACCTGAACCTTGCCATGGCGCCGCCGCTGTCGGCCGATGGCCAGGTGACCTATGGCGACGGAACCAAGCCGACGATCGACCAGATGTCGCAGGACGTGGCCGCCTTCCTCACCTGGACGGCCGAGCCGAAGCTGGAAAACCGCCGCCGCGCGGGCGTGGCGACGATCCTCTTCCTGCTGATCGCCACGGGCCTTGCCTATATGGCCTATCAGAATATCTGGGCGGACAAGAAGAAGGCGGCCTGACCGCACCTCCGCCTGTTGGCATGAAAGAACGGGGCGCGCTTCCTTGTCGGGAGTGCGCCCTTTCCTTATGGGGCTTCAACCATGAGCATCGACAGTCTGACCGCGCTGGTCCGCACCATCCCCGACTTCCCCAAGCCGGGCATCCAGTTCCGCGACATCACGACCCTGCTGGCTGACGGGCCGGGTCTGGCCGAGCTGATCGACCAGATGGCGAAGGTGGCAGGACCGCTCGACCCCGACCTGATCGTCGGCGTGGAGGCGCGCGGCTTCATCCTGGGCGCGGCGCTGGCGCTGAAGCTGGGCAAGGGTTTCGTGCCCGTCCGCAAGAAGGGCAAGCTGCCGGGCAAGACCGTCGGCATCGACTATGTGCTGGAATATGGCACCGACCGGCTGGAACTGCATGAAGGGCAGGTGCCGCAGGGCGCGCGCGTGCTGCTGGTCGACGACCTGATCGCCACCGGCGGGACGGCGCAGGCGGCGGCGCGGTTGCTGCGCGAGCAGGGCGCGCAGGTGCTGATGGCGCTGTTCGCGATCGACCTGCCGGATCTGGGCGGGCTTGCCGCGCTGGAGCAGGACGGTGTCCCCTCGCGCGCGATCCTGTTGTTCGAGGGCGACTGATCCGGTCCAGGCGCCGGTTGTCGCCGGCGCCCTTTCGCGTCATGATGCGCCGATCCGATGACGAGGAGCATATGGCCGCTACTTCCCGCTTCCTCCACCGGTTCGGCGCCTGTGTGGCGCCGCTGCTGCTGTCGGCCTGTGCGACGCCGGCGCCCTATCGGGAATTGTCCTGTAGCGCGGCAGTCGCGCCTGCGCTCGCCGCACCGGATGCGCAGCGGATCACCACCACCCTGTCGGTGCTGACCTATAATATCGAGGGGCTGGGCTGGCCAGCACGCAGCGGGCGTGGGCCGTCCCTTGACCAGATAGCGGAGCGACTGGCCGCCATGCGCGCGGCGGGGACGGCACCCGACGTGGTGCTGTTCCAGGAAATGTTCAGCGGATCGGCAAAGCAGGCGGTGGCCGATACCGGCTATCCGGCAATCGCCGCCGGCCCGCATCGCACGACCCGCGCGCGTGGGTCGACCAAGGACAAGCTGCCGGGCAAATCGCATATCAATCGGGGCGAGATCGGCATCCATTTTTCCGGCAGTGGCCTCGCCGTCGCCTCGCGCTATCCGATTCTGCTGACGCAGAAGCGTGCCTATGGCCGCAAATCCTGTGCGGGCCTGGATTGCCTGTCGAACAAGGGGATCGTGCTGGCCCGCATCGTCATGCCCGGCGTGCCGACGCCGATCGACATCTATGACACCCACATGAACTCGCGCGGGGCTTCCCGCGCGCCCGGACCGCGCAACCTCGCCGCCCATGAACGGCAGGCGCTCGAAGCCTCGGCCTTCATCGATGCAAGCCATGACGACGCCTATCCGCTGATCTTCGGCGGCGATTTCAACATGCGCCATTCCGAACCGCGCTGGGAGAATTTCTCCCGCTATCAGGCGCTCAACCTGGTCCATCGCGTCTGCGCCGATGCCGCGTCAGGCTGCGATGTACGCATGTCCTGGGATGGCGACGAACCCTGGATGGACACGCAGGATCTGCAATTCTTCTGGCCGGGCGATCGGGTGTCGGTCCGTCCGATCCGGGTGGAGGCGATGTTCGATGGCGGGGCGAGCGGACCGGAACTGTCCGACCATGACGGCTTCCTCGTCACCTATGAACTGTCCTGGCCGCGCGGCGCCGCGCCCCAGCCGGGCGGCTGTTAAAGCGCCTCGCCCAGGGCATCGACCGCGACTGCCAGCTTCTCGTCGATCAGCGAGAGCAGTTGCGTCCAGCCGAGCATGTCGTTCAACTCGCCCGGCCCATCGGAAATGCCGCGCAACCCCATCAGCGGCACGTCGAAACGCTGGCAGGCGCGGGCGATCGCAAAAGTCTCCATGTCGACCATGTCGGCGTCGATCGCGGCATATTCCTCGCCGCCCACGACATTGGCGCCGGTCGACAGGCGCATGGCGCGGATTTCGAGCGGCGTGATCAGCGGAATATCGACCGGATGGTCGATCAGCGGCGTCACCCCCTTGGTGAAGCCCAGGCGAGAGGCATCCATGTCGCGCCAGGAGACGCTGGCGACCTGATAGACCTCCCCCAGCATGCCCACCCGCGATCCGGCGGAGCCGAGCGATACAACCAGATCCGGCAGGGTGCCCGCCTGCGCCATCCGGTCGAGCGTCACGGCCATGGCCAGTGCCGCCTCGACCGGGCCGACGCCAGTCATCAACGGGGTGATCCGGGCTTGCAGATGCGGGCCATATTCGGCGTCGATCGCCATCACGAACAGCACCCGCCGTCCGCCCATCATCCCACATGTCGCCGTCATCTGCTCGTCTCCGTCTCGCTGCCGCGCGTCATAGCCGGAAAAGCGCAAAAAATAAGGCCTCGGAAATCCGGAGACTTCCAAGGCCTTATCATGGTGGGCGTGGCAAGGATTGAACTTGCGACCCCTGCGATGTCAACGAAATGGACCTATCAGAAAAGCACGGTTTTCCGCCGATTTTGTAACGTCGGTTGGCGGAACATGAGAAGAACGAATCGCGATTTCGGGTGAATTTCACCCGAGTTTCACCCGAACTAAAGGAGATGAACCGGCGGCACCCGAAACCGTGATATGACAGTGAGAATCATGCGAGGTGCATCATGTCGATCAATGAACAGAGCGAACCATTCGGAGCCTGGCTACTAAAGCAGGCTGGCCGCGACGACTGGATCGGCACACTGGCGAAGCAGGCCAAGGGCGATCCGAAGTTTCATAAATCCCTCACGCCGGACGATTTAAGAAAGCGCCTTCATGACGCGGGTGCCGAGGGTGACACATTCGAGGCGCTGGATGACGCCGAAACCGAATGGTTGAATGCGTGAACGGGATCGCAAATGCAGTGTGTGTCGATGATACTCCGCAGGCAGTAAAACAACGTTGCCGTGAGGAGGGCATCCATTACTCGCTACTTTCCGAAGGACTTAGATTTGGCACAATAGTGATTTGTCGGACGCCGGAAGATGCGGCCCACGTTTTGCAGGTATACGGCGAGCGCGCCCATAAGCGCGTGAAGGGTGACCACTGCTAGACGACTGGGAACTATGGGCCTGCGCTCAGCAGGTGATCCAGCAGCACAAATCTGACGCGCCACGCCATGTCGCGATCCGCATTGGCGAGTTGGCCGCCGCCGGCGATACCGATGGCGTGGAAGCCTGGAGCGAGATCGCCAGAAGAGTTGATCAGCTGATGGACTATAGAAGCGGCCGGCCGCTCAGCAAGCAGTAGGGGGCGCACTGATTAAAAGTCAGTGCAATATCCAATCATTTCAACGCCTGTTCCGATATATACACGATCTGTTCACGGACGCTATCCTGCGGCGTTGCCGAATTTGTCGGAATGAACCAATGTCAGTTGCGCGGGCACATTTGCGGCACTGAGGATGGTCATATCCCAAACGCCTTTGTCCGCTCGAAGGGGTGCGCTGCCCGTCCGGAACATGCGCGCGGCTGCATTGTTTACCTTCAATCTAATTTACTCTCGATCTAACTTCATGCTTGATTTTAGATCTCGATCTAATTAGATTGCAAGATAAGTCGGTAGGTAGCCGCCGACCTAATTGCGACCCGCAGTAGGCTACATGGAGGTTCAAATGACCCCTTTCGGTAAAATGCTTCGGCAGGAGAGGAAGGATCATGGAATGTTGCTGGGCCAGCTTGCTGAGAAGCTGGGAGTGAGCACGCCGTATCTGAGCCAAGTCGAAACCGGCGTGAAGCCGGCCACCTCGACCATCGTCAACAAAGTTATCAACATATTCCAGCTCAGCAAAATCGATGCTGAAGCCTTGACCCGTGCCGCTGCACATTCCCAGGCGGCTGAGGTTGGGAGCATCACCATCGACTTACATCCGGACGCAGGCATCCGAGATCGCGAACTCGCTTCACACTTGGCTCTGAGCTTCAACCGCCTGTCGCCCGAAACCAAGCGACGTTTGCGCGATATGCTTAAGGATGAGAGCAATGGATAAGATAGGGAGCGTCCAACGGCGCAGCGAGCATCAGATCGAGCGCCTTGCTAAGATGGTCCGGCAGGAATTAGGCGTCGATCCAGGATCGCGGCTAGCGATGCAGCCGATCCTCGAGTTCGCCTTGGACGATATGATCGACGGGGCTTATCTAAGAGTAGCGAGCGATGGCGAGATGGGCGGTGCAGAGGGTAGGACCGACTGGCACCAACCGGTAATAACGCTCTCAGCTGGGACATACGCGGCGCTGACAAAAGGGAATCACCGCGCACGGATGACCGCCGCCCACGAGCTCGGTCATTTGCTCATGCACACTAAGCAGCCGGTCTATTATTATCGCGAGCGGACGAAAGACAACCGGTTAGATCCTGAATGGCAAGCAGACACATTTGCGGCAGCGTTGCTCATGCCGGCTGACGCCTTTCGAAAAATGAAGTCAGTTCGCCAAGCGATGACTGCCTTTGGAATTAGCCGCAGCGCTGCTCTGCGGCGGGCTCGAGGCCTGAAAATGTCGATCGCCGATGATTTAGTCCGACGCAAAAGTGGCGGACATAAAAGGAAAGGGTCGAGTTCGATGAACCCGACCCCTTAGGAAAGGCCTGGATCAGACGCGGCCCCTGAAATGGGTGAGCTATCCGAAACCGACCACTAGACAACCGCTCAAGTAGGCGGAATCGGTTAAGGAAGCAAGAACGTGTGGCCGCATTTTTGTGGGAGACACGCATTGAGCTCCACTCTTCCCCCTCCGGGCAAGAAGTGGGTGTTCGTGAAGTGGATCACCAAGAACGGGAAGCGCATCTATGCCAGCTGGTATGGCAAGCGGGCTTTCCGGATTTTGGTGGACGCGTAACGACACCGCTTCGGGACTCGAACTTTCAAATCGGCCCCAGGGATTACCCTGGGGCCGGTGGCTTTTGATCCCTTACCGCACGCGGGACTGTCACGAATAGCGCGACGCGAGGAGGATATCACAGAACTCATCCACCGGCTCAGCTGGCACCTCGTGCGGCCGGCGCATCATCTCGCCGCGCCTCGTCGGCTGGGGCAGGGTAGGGGCCGCCCCGTCGGTCGCCACGCGGATGATCGCACCAAAGCTGTCCGCCTTGTGGAAGATCGCCTTGATGTCGGGCAGAAGGTTGCGCGCCCAGTCTGCATGGGTCGGGCTGACATAGCCGATCTGCCGACCGCGCTGCGAATAGACCGAAATGGCTGGCACACCCTCGACGAGCCGTTTGAGCGGCCGAAGGGTGACACGCTCCCCGGCGACGCAGCGATCGATCTCCGCCTGGCGCCGCGGCGCGCAGTCGGTGCGGAAGTCGGCCCCCACGATCGCCAGCCCTATCGACGGGCCGGCGGCCGGCCGAACATAGTCAGCGGCGATTCTCATGGCTAGAACATAATGTGAACGTTGGTCCGATGGAAGGCTTGACCGCCTCGTCGGCGGTGATATACGCCCCGCGATCCTGACCGACGTTTGCAATCGGTTGGCCGGTCAGGATCGTCCTATCGTGCCCCCCTTATTGCCGGCTCGGGCTATCAGAGATAGCTTAGGCCTACCTCGGTGCTGATGTCTGCAACGTCCTTTCGAAGTGCAGCGCTTGGCGTTCGTCGCCATATTCCGCTTCCTAAGTAGGGATAGATTCCCTACCCAGAGCCGTCTCGCGATTCGGTTTTAGACTGCCCGGCCCGCTAGACACCCCGTCTGCAGTTCAGTTGGTAGCGACCCGCCTGAGGCAGGCGGGGTTACCCTTGAACGTCTTCTTCTTCGCGATTATCCTGCAACTGCTCCTGGCGAGGTTCAACGTCATAGCGGCGCGCGCCAGGAGCACCTTCTCGTGACAGGTCTGGCGCTATTTATGCAGCGCGGGTACCTGAGACTTGAGCCCGGCGCGCACCCCGATATTTCCCCAAGAAATTTGGCCGCGTCGGGCTCACCTTTCGTTGGTCGATAAACCGCAAGCGCGCCCAGCTTTAATCCTGAGAAGTGAGGTGATCATGATATCGGTTTCTCTAATTCCTTGGCAGGTAATGGAACTCCTACCGGAAGATAGGAAGGACGGCCGGACGATGCTGCTTTGGAACCAGCTAGGCGTCTCTGTCGCAGCTTGGGATGACACAGAGGGCGTCCAGGACTGGTGCCTTGCTTTCGCGGGCCTTCCCGCTGGGAGATTCCCGGTCATTGCGCCCACACACTGGTCCGACATCAATCCGCCTGTTTGAATAATCTCGATTCGTCAGTATGCTGATCCTGCTCCTGGCGTTCATCATCGCGGCGTCCGTCAGGGGCGCCACGAACCGCGCGCACCAGTGCCTTAGCGCCAGCCACGACATAGCCCAAAGCCTCGAACGCGAGCCCGACCTTGCCGAGCCCGCGTGTGATCTTGCCCATGCCCATTAGCGCGCCCTCGTCAGATAGTTCGCCAGGATGCAGGCGCTGCCGCCGAGAAGCGCCACGGTGAGCCAGAAGGCGGTCATGATGTCGATCAGGCTCATGTCTGCGGATCTTGTGCAGGAGGATTGGCCGGCGGCGCGTTGGCGAGGCTCTGGCCCATGCGATCAAGACTCCGCTGCTGCCACCGCTCCTTGATAGCGTTGATGATGGCCATCAGGATCGCGGTCCATGCCGATGCCTCGCCCGCGCTGTTGTCGCGGATCGCGAGGCCCATCAACACCATGACGCCGATCGAGATGATGCCGAGCAGGACGATTTCGGAGAAGTGATCGTTGGGCGGGGTCATGCCGCAATCCTCGCCAGCCAGCCAAACAGGAAGGCCTCATTCGCTGCGCGGCCCTCGCACAGGGATAGATAGCGCTCACCCTGCAGGGCGTTGAGCAGCAGCAGCAGACGGCGCTCACCTTCGGCGCCGCGCTTCTTCTTGAAGGCCGTCAGCGCGTCGCGGGTCTTCTGCCCGGCTGATCCGTCAACCAGCAGATCAGCATAGTCCTTGCCTTGATTGTTCAGCCCGTTGAGCGCGCGCTGGAGGAACTGCGCCGCCACCTTCGGCCCCATGTTGACGCCGGTGTCGACCAGCTCGGCACCGATCGACGGCGAGATGGCCGCGATCTTATCGAAGCCAGGCGCTTCCACATACTGCTTCACATAGACGCCGCGCGCGAAGTCACGGGTCATGGTCTTCATCGGGCCAGTGTAGCCGTTGGCACGGGCCGTTGCGATGGTGATGCCGAAGTTGGTTTCGCCGCCTGCATCACGCGGGTCGTTCACATAGCCGCCCTCGTTGGCCAGCACGTCTTCGATGATTGCGTTGATGGTTGCCATCACCGTTCTCCCCCGCGCGCCCTGCGCCGCTCAGCGATTTCCCGCTCCATCTGCGCCGCGTGCCGGGCATTGTTCGCCCGGTGCCGGATATGCCGCGACATGCGCCCGAACAGCATGAGGATGATGCCCAGCGTCATGATCGTGACAGCCCAGCCATCGAACACGCCCTGGCCGACCTGATAGGCCCAGATGGGCGGAACGGTGAGGAATGACCCCGACCCCATCATAGCCAACCCGACGCGCTCGGCAGGCTTGTAGTCGTCGTAGAACTCGACCAGCTTGTAGGCCACGATGAGCGTCACCGCGACCCGCAGGCACGTGTTGAGCAGGTCGAACACGAAGAAATCGGTCATTGCCCGTCTCCTTTCGCTCCAAGGAGGCGCTCGAAGAACTGAATGATCCGAGGCAACAGAATATTCGAGCCGGCTCCCATTACATAGGTGATGAAGGATGCAGCGCGTGGCTCATCAGCCGGCACATGCATGATCGAATGCGCAACCCAAGGGCTGACAAAGATGGCGAAAGAGAAGCCGACGAAAAGCGTCAGGGCCACTTCCACGCCGGTCATCTTCTTCCAGGGGCGGAAGGCAAGCGCCGTCACCGCGCCAGCGAGGGCCGCCATGATCGTATAGGCAAATGCGCTGAATGGCTCGCTGCTCATCCCGTCTCACTCCATGGCGTCATCGCTGGCATGGCGAGGATCTGCCCGAACATGAGGATCATCATGTGCGCCTCCGCATCAGCAGATCATCGTGGCTCATCAGCCGCCAAAGCCCCGCACCAATCGCGTTAGCATGTTGTCGCGAATCGTCTGCGACTGATTTGGGGACGCGGTGTGCGGCGGCATCAATACGATCGGCTTGATCCCCGCCGCCGACAAAGCAGCGCAGATCGCCTTCATGTTCGCTAACCAGCCCTCGTAAGTTACGCGCCCTTCAAGACCGCCCGAACTTTTCGGCAGGAAGTTCCACTGATTTGTAGGGCTGAAATCCCAGTTATAAAGATACGCCGGATCGTTCATATAAGACGCGGAGTTGCCATCGTTTATCGCGAAATTGACGATGCAATGTGTCGGCTTTGGGTTGAGCGCGATAATCGACTTGACCCAGTAGAGGCCCCAGGCAGAGGTCGTGCCGCTCTTCCCCATATTGAGCGTGGTGACATTGATGCCCTGCGCTGCCAGACCGGTCCGTATGCGCTCCGACAGGAAGCACATCCCGTCCGCAGTCGAGCCATCGGGCCGAAGCGGGCGCACTTCCCCCGAGCCGGCATCGGGCCGCTGCGTCCAGCTATCTCCGAGGAAGGCGATCACGTCTCCGGACTTAAAGAAGCCCGCCGTGGAGGTTCGCGGACTCTTTTGATAGGCGTCGGCGCTATACAGGTTTACCGACGTGGGAATGTCATCCACCAGCGTAACGCTCAGCACGGCGGAGCCGATGCCGGATACATTGACCACCGGGTATTGCACCCGCCCTGTTTCGTACACCTGAGACAGCAGGACAGAACCTGTATCCGCAATCAGTTCGACCCGGTATCTTCCAGATGTGACCTGCGCTGCGCCGTTCGTGTCCGTGTAAGTCACCGCTGCCCCGCTAATGGCGAGCGCAATAAAGCCATCATTACGACCCAGCGGGATGCTGAATTGGTAGCCGCGCCCAGCCATTGTGTCTTGGAGTAAATATCCGCGCGATAGAAACTGCGATAGAGATACCGGACCGATGTTCCGGGGAGCATTCTCAATCCCGCACAGCCGCGGCAAATTGGTAGTGCCCGTAACGAATCCGCCATATGTCGCGCCGTTCAGACGATTGACGCTGATGATCCTTTGACCGGTCGCAGCGCTGAAGATATCCGGCGAGGATGTTGGAAGGGCACTCGTTTCAGGACCAAAAAACGAGAAGAGCAGCTTCTTTCGATAGGAATAGCGCTCGGTGCGCGAGAGGATGTAATCAGCCTGACCTTTAATCGCCAATCGCGTGAGGTGCTGATCGTCCAGGAACATGGTCTGCGCGCGGACAGGCGAAGCGGGCAACAGGTCGGTGAAGGTGACCACGTCGCCAGCCACCCCTCGCACCCCAAAGCTCGTTACCTTGCCCGTCGCCGCGTCCTCGATCACGGCGGCCCCGCCAGCGATAAAATTGCTGCCTTTGCCCGCTTCGACGGTCAGCGACGTATCGCTGGTTCTGCTGATGACCGCCGCCTCCGAACGCACATTAGCGGGCGGGGTCAAATAGGATTTCGTAAACGGCCACATATTGACAAAGAGCGGCGCGCTGCTGTCGGTTAATTCGTCGATCTGGTTGAAAGCATCAGCCAGCCCCCCCTGTAGCGCAGTTATGAGGGCGTCCTGATCGGTATCCAGATGTATTTTTGCGACCCTCTGCAATCGGCGGATGTCCTCGGACGGGCCTAGTGCCTTCACGACAAGTGGCACGGAGCGGATGCTGGAAAACCGGGCAAATGCCGCATTATCGGGCGGCGTCACCTCAATGGTGGATAAACCACTTCCCGTGCTGTCACCGAACCCGCTGATGAAGATTTTGTTTTTATCGTACCATGCGTGGCCCTCTCCTGCTGTCCCCCGCGCTGTGATCTGAAGCGCGACCTTTGGATCTATGGGCAGGAAGTCGGTAGCCCACCATGCTTCGCTAGCTTGGAATTCGCCTGTCGCTTTTACGATGCGTCCTGCAATCATAGCGTCAGACGCGCCGTAGTCCTGTGATGTCAGGCGCGCCGTGTCCGCCGCAGCCTGTGCGGCATAGGCTGCGGCCTTCTGGCTCTCCAGATCGGCCACGCGCCAGAGCGCACCGTTCGCCTGCTTGGCATAGATGCCCGCGTTCGGAATTTGCGCCCCGACCGTCGCTGCCGCGCCGCCCAATGCGACTTCGCCCGCGACGGCTGCATGGGTGCCGGTATCGGAAAGCTGGACGGTCGTGCGCTCGTTGGTCGCAAGCTTCGGAGCGAAGGCGATGGCGGTGGCGAGGGTAGCGAAACCGGCGGCGGCCTGCGCTTTATCGGACGCGCCGGTTGCAGCAGAGACCTTCCCGTCCAGCGTCGCCATATCGGCATCCGTCAGGCCGGGCCCTCGCGGACCAAGGGCGCGATCACGAACAGATGCTTGCAGTCTCATGTCAGGTCTACTCCCGGCTGAAGGTAGAAGCCACCCGTCCACAGCGTTTCCTGGACACTGTCGGCATAGGTGAGCGTGATTTCATATTCGAAGCGATCTGCCTCCCCGACCTCGGGCTTGTTGAGGCCCGTTGGCACGGTGCCAGCTTCCAGATCGGAACGCGGAAAGTTCGGCTCGACTGTCAGCCGGCGCCACCCCGGCTCGTCCTCGATCGCCGCGTCGGAGAATGTGATGCCCGTCTGCTCGAAGATCGGCGGGCCGCCGGCACCGGCATAGAGGCGCACCTGCATCGAGATGATGGCGCCCGTCAGCGGCAGTTCGTCACCGGGGTAATCCAGCTCCAGGACGGTATCGAAGGCGCGATTACGCGCCGCGAAAAGATCGCGGGTGATTGCCATGGCAGGGTCCTGTTGGTCAGTTGATGGCGGTGATCAGTCCGCCGCTCGTGGTGATCGTCACGCCGCCGACAGCATGGTCGCCATCGGCAATCGGCGTCACGGCGGCCAGGGCGGAGAGTCTGGCGCTGGCCGCCTGCGCCCCTATCGCGGCCCGCCAGGCTTCGTCATCGTCGCCGTCGACAAGAGACAGGGTGAAGGCGCTGGGCATAGCGCCACCGGCATAGGCGGCCAGCACGGCAGGCAGATCGATCGCGGCATAGGGCAGGTCCGCCCATGCCGCGACGCCATCTCCATATTTGACTAGCAGCGTGTCGGTCTCCAGCGCCGGTTCACCCGGTCCCAGAGTCGGATTGACGCTGGTCCAGTTTGCCGCCGTGTCGCGGCGCAGCTGAAAGCGAACCGTGGGCATCAGGCCTCCGTCGTGGCGTCGCCGCCGTCCAGGATCACTTCGTCATTGTCGGTGATCGGATCGGCCACCGCCAATTCGCCGGCTGTGGGCGGTTCCAGATAGGTTTCATCATCGAAGTCGAAGATGTCGGCATTGTGCTCTTCGAGCTGCAGATTGACCGAGAAGTCTTGGCTCAGTCCCCAGCTCGTCACCTGAAATGCATAATTGCTCAGGCCATATTTGCCGGTTGCGAGTTGGACCGTGTCGAGCGTCGATATAGCGATCCCCATGATGTTCATCGGCCAGGTGACGCGCCGTTCCGCCTGGGACTTGCGGAGATAGATTTCGAGGAGCCGCTGCCCGCGATAATGCGAGGTGATGTGCGGGAAATCATAGGGCGTCTGGCGCACATCGTCGGAGGCGATGGACCGGGTCGGAACGTCCGCCGGCTGGTACTTGTCGGCCGGATTGACATAGGTGCCGGTCACCTCCGTTGCGATCTCATCGCCCGCGCGTAGGACCGGCACGGTGAAGGGGCCGGCGAGGTCTCGCTCTTCGAGGGACGCGGACGGGGGCACATAATAGCCGGGCCGGAGCAGCATCTTGCCGTTGCTGTAGGTGAAGCTGCCGGCACAGCAGGTCACGAACGTGTCTCTGACCTCGCTCGGCGCGGCGCCGGTCTGGATATAGCTGTCGAACTCGTAGCGCTTTTCCATGCCGGCTGGCGTGGCCATATCCTCGTCGCTGACATTCGCCTGCGCCGCGACCCAATCGTCATCGATCTCGTCGGGATAGCAGCCGAAGCCGCCTTCCTCGCGCGGGATACGCATCCAGTCGTAGAAAATCAGGATTGCGTTTCGCGTATATCCGGCAAGCCCGGTGCGGGGATCAGCGATGTCATCCTTGCCTTCTACCTCTGCGGTGATGTTCGGCATGCCCGCCTGGACGACATCATTGGTCATCTTGAACTTGGCGTAGATCAGGGCAGCGCCACGGCAGCGATGGTTGACCGTCCACTTGCCCTCGGTCTCAGCCACGAAGGTTGGGTGCGCAATCTGATCCTCAGTGCCGCGATAGAACCACAGCCAGGCATTGCCGGCATATTTGCCGCTGGTTACCAGCCCGGCGGCGTTTACGCTCACTTCCTCGTCAGCGAGCCACCAGCGCGTGACGCCTTTGCACCGGTGGCCGGCGACCGCGATCACGAAATAGCGATATTCCTTACCGCGCGGATGGAAGAAGATCAGCAGCCCGCCCGCCCGGCGCTTGCCGTAGATGATGAAGCTGTTCGACACCGACTGGCGGAACATGCTGGGGGTGCTCGCCGTCGATGGGCGAGGAATCAGCAGGGATAGCGCCGCAGAAACGCCGGCAGCGATGGCGGTTGAAACTGCAGCGCTTGTTATTGCTGCCGCGGTGGCGGTCGAAACGCCCATCTGCACCAGCGCCGCCGAAAGCTGCGGAGCAAAATACACAACGGCGGCGGCAATCGCGATGATCGCGACCGCCTTAACAACTTTGCCGATTGCCGCCTCCTGCCAAATGCGGGAATGTGCCCAGGGGAATGGGAGATGAAGTGCTTATGATCTGGATGTTGGCGATAGCCGCTCAGGCCGGGGGATATGCCGGCGAGCTGAAAGAGCATCTTGCTCTCCCGCCGGCCGCGACCCTCACCAGCGAAAAGCCGGCCTATGACATGGAAATATGTATAGCCGATGCTTTGACCGCTTTGGGTACCCCAACTTCGCTTCGGGATGGACCGGACGGCGTCGTCATCGTGGCATCAAATCCGATGGCTGGAACTTACATCGCTTCAGCTACAATACAGAAGGCCGATGGAGGATCGAGAGTGACGGTGCGGGTGCGCGGCAAGGGCTGGAATGACAGGATCCGAGACCGCATTCAGGCCTGCCTTTAGGTGTTGCGGGATATCCTCCAAGCAGCGTCAACATCTTTCATCGGCACCATATCACCGCCGAAGAACTCAGCCTGTTCACCCCTGCAAATCCCGATCGCCCAGCCGCGCAGCACGATGTCGCCGCGCTGGGCCTGACGGTAGGCGATGGGTTCGCCATGTACGGCGCCGATCACTCCCATCATGTTCCGAACCCCCAGCCGACGCATCATCGCCGCCCAGTCGCGCGGGCGGCGCGGCGACGGGCCAACGATGTCGCAGATGTCGGAGCCAGTGGCCGCCAGCACATGAGCGCGCCACCGGTCGCCGCAATGGTCCTGCCAGCCGGGATCGGTCAAAGCGGCGGCTCCTGCCGGGCCTTCGCCCACATGATCGGCACCTCGACCATGCGCGACACATATTGGAAGCCGAGGTCGCCCGGATATTTCCGCTGCTGCCACCAGTCGGTGAAGCGCTTGATCGCCGGCCGGCGCTGGTCGCGCATCCGGCTCTCACCCCCGGCGGTGACGGTGATCGTCTCGCCGGCATCGAGAATGTCGTAGGTGTCGAGACGGCCCTTCCAGAGATTCTTGAACCCGATGACATTGCGGTAGCCGGCGTCGAGCGCCCCAACGTAGAGTTCATAGAGACAGCCCCGAACGGCTTGATCAGCTACGTCGTCGCGGAACTCGGAGGGTACCTGATAAAGGGTCGCGGTGACGCCTACCGATGAACCGTCGGTGCCTTCGCCGATGGTGTCAATCTGGCCCAGCCCGCCGATTGCGCTCCACTCCTCGCCCGCGTAATGGATCGTCGCATTGCCGGTGACGGCGAAGACGGGATCGGGCAGGTCGATATGGACGCCCAGAAACGGGCGGAGCTCGGATTTTTCGATCTCGGTCTGAAGCGCGGGATCAAGGTCGCGAATGCCGCTCATGGCATCTTCTCCGAGAATTCGAGCACGTAATCGATCGGCGCACCGACCTCGCCCTCATTTTGCCCTGCATCCTCACTGACCAACTCGAAGGGCGCGGTGACGCGCTCAATCTCCAGTTCGGCATCCTGGGCGATATCAGCCGAAAGCGGCGGCTCGAAGGTCAGCGTGATCTTTCCGTCTGGCCCGGCCTTCGACATCATGCTTCCCAGCTTCGGCGAAACGTCGGTCACCAGATGCGGGCGGCCGTCCCCGCCGATATAGTCGCCGATCGACGGGCCGACCGCGCCCGGTTCGCGGTTGATGACGATGCTGTTATCCCCTGCGCTGGCCGCATCGATCGTCATCGCCGGTGAATGCAGGGTGAGATAGCTCTGAGGGATAGGCCGACGGAAATCATGGAAGCGGACAATCTGGAGCCCGCCCTTCAGCTGCGCGATCAGGGCATCCAGCCTGGCGGCGAAAAACATGGCGTCGTCGGCGCGGGGGCCAAATCGATCAGACATTCCCCCATCGTCATAGCCGTGCCCGGCCCGGAAGGTCAGCCGCGCGACCCAGCGCGGCGCTGACAAGCCGTAGGTTTTGCGCGTCCGCGTCAACGGGCTCTCCTGCCCACCGATATGCGGCTGGAGATAGAACATCACCTTGTAGGGCGACAGGCCGGCTGGCCAGTTAATCTCATCCACGGCGGCGGTTCGCTTCCATCACGCCCTTGATCGCGGCCTGGCGCGCACCTTCGGCGAAACGGGCCGCCTCCTGCTTGGTCGCGAGATCCATGGCGCCGCTAAATGTGATCGGCATGCTGATCTGCACTCCACCGGAAGGGCCGTTGTCGTTGCCGGGGCGCTCGATGTTGACGATTTCACCTGCCGTCGCGCGGAAGGACACCATATTGGCGTCGATACCGGGCTTGCCTTTGATGATGCCACGGCCACCCGTCTTGAAGCCTGGCGCGCTGGCAAAGGCCTTCGAGATCGCGTCATTGTTGACGACGATATCGGCAGTGGACGAACTCCCGCCGCCGAAGATGCTGCCAAGCACCTTGCCGATCGCGCCGCCGATGCCGCCACCTGATCCGCCGCTGCCCACTTTCGAGAAGAGACTGGCGATCAGATCGGACAAGCTATTGAGCGCCTCCTCCATGCCCTTCGCCACCCGGTCCTTCCACCAGTTCTTGAACCATCCTTTCAGGTCGCCGTCGAGCGCCGCGCGCACGCCTTCCTTGAAGGTGTCGCGGAAGACGCCGGTCTGACGCGCCTTCTCCATCTCATCCCATTCGCGGGAGGCCTGATCCTTGGCCTGATCGGGCGTCATCTGGAAATCGCGTTCCAGCTCGCGCTGGCGATTGCGGATGTCGATTTCACGCTGGAGGGCGCGAATTCGTTCCTCACTGTCACCGCGAGCCTGAGCCAGACGAAGCTGACGATCCTGCTCGTCATCGGCCATCAGCCGCTTGCGCAATTCCGCGCGGGCATTGTCGATATCAAGCTGCTGACGCAAAGCCCTGGCGGTCGCCTCCTCCAGCGACAGCCCGTCGCGCTGGAAGGCAGCGATACGATCCTTGATCTCTTCCTGCCGTGCGAGCGTTTCTTCCAGCGACCGGTTGCCTGCGATGCGCGCGAGGTCAATCTGATGCGCCGCTTCATCGCGCTCAAGGTCTTTCGCTAGGCCAGTACGCCGCGCCTCTTCGAGCGTGGCCATGTCCTTCTTCGCCGCCGCAGTGGCGGCTTCCAGCGACAGGCCGGTGCGCTGATAGGCCTCGATCTGCTTGCTCAGTTCAAGGCGATCCCGGATGGCGCGCTCGGCGTCGCGGTCGCCCCGCAGCCGTGCCGCTTCCAGCGCAACATCATCAGCGAGTTGCTGGCGGTTAGCACTATCGTAGGCGGTATTGCGTCCCTTCGGGGCCTTCTTTTTCTTCGCCGAATCGTCATCGAAATCGATCGAGCGCTTTGGTGTGGCCGACGTCGGCGCAGCTGTTTCCTTAGGCTTGGCAGGTGCCGCAGGCGTATTATCATTCGTCGCTGCACCAAGGCCCAGACGCTCTTTCAGCGCCGAATATTTATCGCCGATCCACTTGGCAGCGTTGCCGATCCACGTCATCAGCCCGCCGAATTTGTCGACCAGCCAGCCCTTGACGCCCTGATAGACGCCCTTGGCGGCTGCCACGACATTAGGAAAGGCATTGGCGACATAGTTGACGCCCGACTGCACCGATGCCGTGAACCAGCCGACTATGGCTGCAAAGCCATCCGCAAGCCACTTCTTTGCCCCAGCATAGGCAGCCTGGAGTTCGGCACTGATCTCCGGAACGAACGCCGCGATGACGTCGACTATCGTGCTGAAGACGGCCTCGACAATCCCGCCAGCAGCTTCCCAAGCCCCAGCAAAGTCGCCGCGTAGCAGCGCGCTCACGACATCGACCACGCCGCTGATGACATCCACGACGCCGGAGATCACAGCGACGATTGCCGCCAGTGTCCGCTCGATGATTTCCCCGGCAAGAAGGATCGCACCCACAAGGATGGTGCCGACCACATCCGCCACGCCGGACAGGAGGGCGATAAGCCCCTCGATCGCAGCGCCGACCGGGCCGCCGGACAGCTTAGAGAAGATGGCGCCGACCTTGGTGATGATCGCTTCGAGCGGCGGCCCATCCGTCAGCATCACGTCGGGCGCGGCGTTGATGAAGAATCCTTCGCCATTAACGGGCGGAAGCTGGGCCGGATCGCCCAGAACGAGTATCTTCTTTTTGAAGCTCAGTAGATCCTTGGCCGTCGCATCATCGACCATGGACACCTCGTCCACAACCAGCAGCTCGGCGTTGGCCAGGTCACAGTCGGGGTTGAGGACGAAAGTCGCTTCGCCCGTCCGCTCGCACACCTCCGACTTGTAGATCAGGCTGTGAATGGTGCTAGCGCCTGCGCAACCCTTCTTCCTCAATTGAAGCGCCGCCTTTCCGGTGAACGCGGCATAAAGGGCGGAGTGGCTGGAAGCGGCCAGCTTCTTGGCGAGAGTGGTCTTGCCGGTGCCTGCGTAACCAAACAATCTGAACACCTGATCGGCATAGGGGTCCGACAGCCATGCAGCGGCAGAGCGCAAGGCGGTGTCCTGCTGAAGTGACGGGGTCATGCCCGCGCCTCCGCGATCGGAGCGCCTGCCGCGCGCAAATGGGCAATCAGCGTTTCCGGTTTACGGAACACGCCGCAGCCATGTCCCTGGCGATAATATCGGTTCAGGCGATCACGCTGGGCAGGTGTCGGCATCTTCTTGCCGTCCTTGAACTCGGCCAGGAACACGCCATGGCCGGGCATATCGACGGACCAGGTAATCAGCAGGTCCAGCGCCCCGGCGCGCGCACCTTCCTTCCAGCGCTGCACCCGCTCCCAATCGGTCGCCTTGCCGGCGTTGGGAATGGCGACAGCGTCACAGGCCGGGCCAAGCCGTGCCAGCATCGATAGGAACGCCATCTGGCGTTTCAGTTCAGGCTCAGGATCGCGATCCTTCGGTTCGATGAACCAAGGTTCGTCGGCGTCGTCCTCGCCCAGCCGAGTGAATATATCGGCGGCGCTCATGCTGCGCCCCGCTTTTGACGGGCGACAGTCAGCTCATATTCGATCTCGCGCGGCGGCACCCGGTAGGATCGCACAAGCTGCTCGACGGTCAGGTGGTCTAGTGACCGGGCATTCGCCAACATCGCTTTCAACTGCGCGCGGGCGGACGCAACCGTGATCGCCTCTTTCTGGCGGGTCATCCTCACTGGGGCCACCGCCAGTTGTTTGCCGCAAAGACGGCATCGACAAGCTCGAAGGAAAGCGAAGCGCTCGCGTAACGGTCTATGAGGGCGTTAGCGATGTCTCGAAAGTCTGGATAATATTCGAAGAGACCGGCGAGCAATTCGCACACCTCCTCGGGATCCTCGTGACCGGCGATATGGTGCGCGGCCGGATAGCGATGCGCAGTGTCGTTCGCGACTATCATCGCAGTCACTCCGCCTCGGCGGTTTCGATCAGCAGGTCACGCGCCAAGACTTTGCCGCCTGTCGCGTTCTCGATCTTCACCACGCGGGGCAGAGACGGCTGGCGCTGCCTATATGCCCATTTGCGCACAATGTTTTCGGTCTCGCCAATGGCTTCGGCAAAGGAAGAGAACGTGAAATCCGATGTGCGGATGAATTCAAGCAGGGTCATCAGCCATATATGCACTAACTGTGCGTATATGGAAAGAGGGTTAATGCACTGACAGTGCAGTTGTTGGTTGCGCACCTTTGGTGCATAGAATGGTCATGGCATATTCTAATCGCATTTCCGTCGTCCGGCGCGCCGCAGGGCTTTCGCAAGGACAACTCGCCGACAAGGTAGAATCCACTCTCAGCATGATCGGGAAACTGGAGCGCGGGGAACGCGAGCTCACCCAGACATGGGTCGAAAAGATTGCGAAAGCAGTCGGGTGCGAGCCGATTGAGGTACTATATGCTCCAGAAGCGCCGATATTGATCGGCACTGTCTCGCCCGATGGCGCGGTCTCCAATAACGACGGAATTTGGGCCGATCTGGAGGCCTTGGACGAGTTTGACCCTACCGCAGCAGGCGATCCGCGCATGGATCGCGATCGCGCAGTGAAGTTAACTGGAGTGGGGCACATCAATTTGCCCCTCAATTGCCAATTCATCGTGCGCCTGCGTGACGTGGAAATGGATGCCCCAGCCATCGGGAAATTGGCATTCATCGACGTCTCGGAGGATGGTGCAGGCGATGCCTATCTGGGTACGCCAATGGCCGGATCCAAGCCCGAAAGGTATCATATCCAGCTAATCAACGGACAGATAGTGCAGGACACTCCAATATCCTGGTCGCTGCCTGTCAGGAGCATAATTTTCCCATAGCGCACTAATGGTGCATTTTTTAATTGACGATACGCACCGATGGTGCGTATTAACCAGTCTCGTTAGCCGGGACTGGTAATCAACTCCTGTCCGGCGGACGCCAGGCTCGACGCCCATTGGGCTCACCGGGCCGTTTAGACAGGAGCATTCCACATGGCCGACGCCACCCAGGCGCGGAGCGATATCGCTTCGCGGAACGACGAACTGCGCCAATCGGACATCGCCGCCCTTTGCGGTCTGATCGGCAGTGCAGACCATTACTGCATGAAGGTGGAGCGCGAGCAGTCGCGCAACTTCCACGGCTTCAAAGCAGTCTATCAGAAGACCTACGAAGCTCTTTGTGAAGGGCATCTGAAGCTGCTGCAGGCCATTCCCGATGGATCGGATCGTGATATCGTGATCCTGGCTGGCCACGCCTCGCTGATGGCCGACCAGATACAGACTGCGGATGTGACCGACCACGCCTTTGTCGCTCGACTGGTCGAAGGCGTTCAGGCGGCCCTGATCAGCATCAGCGGATCGATCGGTAATCGCTTCCCTGATCATGTCGAGGAAGTCGCCGCCCTCTGGCCCGAGCTGGGCCAGTCCATCCGGAACGATATGGCGGTTGCCCGTCAGATGATCTCCGAAATGGAGGGTCACTGACATGGCCGCGCCCGCAACCACGACCGCATTCGGCGATGAACCCAGCGGTCCGCTCTTTTACGCGAAGACGCTCGTTTCCTTCATGTCAGCCGCGTGGCTGGCAGAAGATCAGTTCCATCGCGACGGGAATCCCGGCTCGAAATCGACCGAGTTCGCGGCGCTGATGCCCCGCGTCCACGCCGACGTTCTTGAGATCATCAGCGGTCTGATCGCGGTTTCTGGCGAGCTGGCGGCGGCCGAATTGGCGGCGGCCGAACGCAATGCGTAGCCTCCGCCAGATCATCGCCGCGATCGAGCCTTGGTATGACTGGGGCACGTGGGGCGCAGAATCCCTCAACGGCGGTTGGGGCGACGGCTGGCGGTTCCAGTTCGAATGGTTCGGCTGCCAAATCCTCATCGCTTTCACCCGCTTCCCAAAGGAGAAGTGACATGGCCACCCGCCGTGAAATCCTTGCTGCGGCCATCGCCGCGCCTGCACTTGCCGCTCCGGCCGTCGCCCGCGCAGCGCCCGCATTCGCATGCCTGCCGATGGCGGTAAGCCCGGAATGGCAGGGCGCTGTTGCCCGGATGGATGCCGCCAGCGCAGCCCATGACGCATATTACGAGGCAACCTATGAGCCTGCATGGGAGACTGCCAAGGCGACGGCCCGCCAGGCAGACGAGCAACTGCAGCGCCGGCTGGATGCGATCCCCCATTACACGACGTCGCTGGCCTACGAGACGGCCGATGGCAACCTCATGCATATGACGACGGCCAACAGGCTCGACATCGGGCGCGCCATTGGGGGCGCTCAACTCACGGATCCGAGCGATTATGTCTCATGCTGCCGCGAGATGGTCAGCCTGATTAACAAGCGCATGGACGAACAAGACCGGGTCAGGGCTGAGTTCGAGCAGTCCAAGGTCTACCCGGCACAACTGATCTCGCCTGAGATCGCTCGAGAAGAGAAGCGGCTCGGAGACGCATCGCATGCCGCCTTCAAGGCTGTCTACAACTTCGCCGCCGCCGCGCCGGCCGATCTCATCGCCAAGATCGAATTCCTGAAATCCCGGGATATCGACATCGACCACGACCAGATGCTGGCGGACCTTCGCCGCGTGTTCGGGGAGGCCTGAGCCATGGCCGAACAGATCACGGAACAGGGCGAAGCATTTATCGCTGCCTGGGACCGCTTTTCTTCCGCTGCCTGGGAAACGCGTGGCGATCTCCCCGGGACAGAACAGTCTCGCGCCGATGAGAACTTGCTGTCGATCGGCATCAGCGACGATCCGGCGGCGGTAGCGAAGAAGCTGCGTTACGCGATGTATCTTAGGGCGCAAAGCCCTTGGCTCGAAGCCGCGGCGCTCGGCGCCGTGGTGCCGGACATGGCGGAACGCCTCATGAAGGACGACACGATCAACGAAGCGATTTGGTCGGCCATCGTGAGCCTCGAAGCGATGGAGGCGCGGCTGTGACCTACATCATCATCAAGCAACCGCACCCGTTGGATGCGATCTGGTCCCACGCCATGGAAATGGCCGATGAGGCCCAAGATGCCATCGATGCGCTGCCCCAGCCATACACAAATGAGGAGGTGGACCCTCTGGTCGAAAAGCGCATGGCGGCAGCATTGGCTGTGATCGCGCTCCCCGCCCGCAATATCGCCGATTGCATCTACAAGCTGGACCTGACCGGCTCGCTGGATGACCCGCCGTTTGTGGGATGCGATCGTGCCGCCATCATCACCGAAGCACTCGGCCTGATCGATGTTGGCACCTCGCGCGGCGCCAAGCTGCTCAAAGGCTTGCCCGGCTTGCTGGAGGGCGTGTCGCTATGAGCACCTGCCTCCGCTGCGTCCACTTCCTCCAGGGCGGAGTGAACCCCAGCAGCATGTCCCCTGGCCATGCCGAGCGTTCCGACGACGTTGGTCTGTGCCGGCGATACCCGCCGCGCTGGGCGCAGGACACCACCGATGACGGCGGCTCCTTCGACTTCCCCGCCATCCATCAGGATCATCGCTGCGGCGAGTTTCAGCCAAGGATTTCGATATGACCGACGTCCGCAATTGCTCGACCTGCATCTATTGGCGGGCCGGTGCCAGCACCGACATGACCATGGCCGCCCGTGACGAAAGCTACGAGGACGTGGGCGCCTGCGAGAACTTCGCGCCGATGATCTACATTATCAACGAAGGCCCGGTGTCGCTCCAGCCGACGACGCATGCCACGCGCTGCTGCGCGGAATGGCAACCGATCTGGGGCGGCGACGGCCCGGATGATGATCCCGACGAGGAGCCGGCGCCCAAGCCCACTCCCGAACCGGACCGCGACAAGGTCCGCCGCCTTTTCCCCAATCCTCCCCGGCCAATCGCCGCCTGAAGGAGCATGGTCCCATGACTTCGACCGATACCAAGGCGGATTACACCGCCGAAGAGATCAAGGCCTACGAAGCCTATCTTAGCGCGCTAGCCGAGCACAATATCACCTGTGCTCGCGCCGGCGCCACGACCAAGCAGAAGATGGATGCGGCATTCGCTGCCGACCGGGCACTTAAGCACTTCTTCGAAGTCGCAGGGCATACGCCGCATTCAACCCGGTCGCCGGAGGATATCCGCACGATCGAGCGGATGACCAAAGAAATGGGCGATATGGTCGAAGCCACCCGTAGCGCGTGGTCGATGATCCGCGCCGCCGATAGCATGCGTGTGATCGAGTATCGCGCCAGCAACGTCGATCAGGATGACCACAATGCATGCGTCTGCCTGATCCAGGACGCTGAAGTGATCCTCCGCAAGCTGATCGCCAAGGCAGACGGCGCATGACCGGCGTCCGCCTCACCGTGCCCAACAGCTTCACCTTCATGGTGGCGCGCAAGGGCCGCACCGTCCGGCCGGGCGTGACGCTCCCTCGCGCGCGCTACCAAACGCTAGATGAAGCCGCGACAGAGGCCGAAGCGCAGGCGCAAGCCAATCCCGGCCAGGTCATGATCGTTTTTCAGGAGGTTCTGCGGGCGAAGGTCGATCCCGCAACCATCGATCCAGCCGCTGTCCCCCCGGCGGTTGGTGGAGCCGGGCGGCTTTTGTCTCCCCGGTCGCCCGGCTCCAAAGGTGATCAGTCGTGAAGGGCCGCGCTTACTCCCCAGAGCATGAGCGGGTCATGGCCTACCTCCGGCATGCCGAGAAGTCGAAAGGGACGGTCGCCGGTCCGACGGACCTGCAGATCAAAGTGCAGGCTGACCTGCCCAGCGAGAAGCGCGTACTGGAAATCCTTGCCGACCTGTCAGACGCTCGCCGGATCCAGATCAATCGGCAGGGCCGCGGACGCGCGATCACGACCTTTGCAGATAGGTTCGATGACAGCGACGAGATCAGCGCGAGGATTCAGGCAAGGAACTCGGCCTCAAACCCGCAGAAAACTGCGGTTTGCGACACGGTGGCGCGCTCGAAGGAACTCAGTGGAATCACCCTGCCGCCTCCGGCTGTTAAAACCGCTGCCAAGCCGCAGAAATCCGCCGTTTACACCCGGCCGGTTGCCGCACCGAAAAAGTGGCCAGCCGCCACTGGCAATCCGCCGTCAGTCGAGAACCGGCACCCGTCCGAACTGCGCCTTGATGACAGCTACCAGCGCTCGACCGACAACGGCGCCAGCCAAGCGCTGATCCGCAAGATCGCGAACGGCTGGGACTGGCGCATGTGCCTGCCCCTGGTCGTGTCGAAGCGCGATGACGGCTCGCTCTGGGTTATCGACGGCCAGCACCGGCTGGCGGCGGCACTCCTGCGCGGCGACATCCCGTTTCTGCCCTGTGTCGTCGGCATTTATGGCAGCGTCGCGGATGAAGCCGCCATGTTCGTCGCCATGAACCGGGCGCGCAAGCCGATGAACCGGCTGGACGACTTCCATGCCGCCATCGCCAGCGGCGACAGTGAGGCGATCGAGATCACCCGCCTGATCACTGAAGCGGGGTTCACCGTCTCGCGCAAGACCGGCTCGCAAAGCTGGGTGCCGGGCGAGGTCGCCTTTACCAGCGCGATTGCCAAGGTGCTGCGCAAGCATGGCGCCAATGTCTGCGCCGACGCTCTGCGCACGATGCAGGAGGCGTGGCCGGACGAGGTGCTGAATGCCGGCGCCAGCATGTTCACGGCGCTGACCAAGCTCGCGATCAGCCCGCCCGACGGTTTCGACCCTGACCGCATGTTCCGGGCGCTCCTGCGGCGCAACCAGCGCGAGTGGGCCAGCTTCCTGAACGAGACCAAGTCGGGAGGCGATGAGCGCGCCGCGCAACTGCGCCAGGTGCTGCTGATGGCCTACGAGGAAGAGCCGGAGGTGGCCGATGCAGAATGAGCCTGCGCCGCCAAGTCCATCGTCCGAAATTCGGACGATGCCGCCCTGCGACTGCCTGTCCTGCCAGACCGGCCGCCCTGATTACCCTTGTTTGATTGAGGATCGCGATGACTGACCATAGGACCATGAACGCCGTCGATGTGGCGGACTATGTTGCGAGCCTATTGCCGCCGATCGCCGATATCATGAGGGTCGATGAGGCGAAGGCGGATGATGACCTCTCGCCATTCGTCACCTTGCCGGCGATCTATATACACATCATCATTCAGGGCTATCGCGCAGAGGTGCTCAGCCGAAAGAATGAAGCGATGGCGGCGATCATTGCCAAGGGCGAACTGAAGCCCAAGGAGGAAATGACCGACGACGAAACCGATGCGCTGTCGATATGGCTGGCAACCGAAGCGGCAGACCGGAGTTTCGCGGCGATCGAGGGTGCGGCCGCGCTTTGGAAGGCTGCAGCAATAACCATGGTCGCAAACATGTCAGGCGACACGATGAGCGCATTCGATGGGATGTGCGCGATAATCCGCGCCGACATTGCGCAAGCCATTGGTGTGGGAGCGACGCAGCAATGAGCAAGACGCACGACATCGATCCCGACTTCGCTGCGGCGCTCTCGGTCCTGCGCGAGCATTTCTCTGGCGATCTCGCTATGGATGGGTGCTGGCCTACATGCCAGGACGGAGCGAGAAATCGCCGCCATGGGCGCTCGCCACGCGCTGCGATGGTGGCTGGTGTGACGAAGAAGGATATGGCGTCGCCCCGACTGTCTGGGTTCCCTTGCCAGATCCCCAGCCGGCACCGACCGGATGGCGGAAGGCGGAGGGCCAAATCCGCATCTTGTCAGCTTGGTCTGAACAGATACCATGGCTAACCCACATCATCGAGGTCGTGAAGCCCGACGGGGAAGCCGACCGATCGCGGGAGCCTGATCTGGCATGCAGCCTGGGCGAAGCGCGGCAACGGGCAGCAGCATGGGCAGACAAGATTGGCCTGCCCGTGATCGAGGCGGACGACGGCAACGTGCTGCCCTTCAAGCGGAAGGAGCCGACGCCATGACCCCGCACGAACACGACGCCGCGATTGAGATCGCCAAGGCGCAGGCCGCCGGGACTATTCCCGCTATCGCTCAGTCGTTGATCGAACTGGTCGATGACTTGCGCCGCCAGGCCGACGATCAGGAAGCCGAGATGAAGCGCCTGTATCTGATCGAGGAAGAGGCGCGGTGCGTCTTTCAATATCATCGCTCCGGCCGGTTCGGCACCGACGACTTCAACGAGGCTTGGGATGCCGACGACATGATCGAGAAGCTGGAAAGTCTCGGGAAGGCGCTGAAGCAATGACGATCGCAGAGAACGAAAGCCTCCGCGCCCAGATCGCGGCCCATCTCATGGGCTACGGCATGAGGCCGGTTCCTGACAAGCTGATCCGCGACATCATCGGCGCGATCGAGCAAGCGCAGAGCGATGCCTTCGAGTGCATGGCCTATGATGCCCATTGCCCTAGCATGACGGTGCGCTTTCAGGTGCCCGAAGGCTTCCCCCTCGCTGGCGGCATCTTTCGCGTCCAGCGGGTCCGGACCGCCACGCCGGAAGACACGGCGCGGTTGGCGCACCTGCCTGATGCACCGGAGGCCATCTGATGATCCGATCAGTCATCGCTTCGCTGCTACTGGCATATGCTGCAACCCGAACCAGCGGGGCCGAGCAGGCCGTATACATAAGCTCCACGTGGATATGTATCTGCCTTTCTGGTCTGGCGGATCGAATTTCGAGGATCAAGCGGTGAAGGCCTGCAACTTCCCCGGCGCGCGCCCGATCGGCGCGCCCAAGAACTGGAACGCCGAGCTTGATGGCTCGGTCGGCACGATATTCGTGGCCGACGCGATCGACACGCTCTCAGGCATGAACTTCATGTATTCGGTCTACCAGCCGACGCCGGAGGATCTGGCGGCGCTGAATGCTGGCGGAGCGATCCGACTGGGCATTATGGGCCGGTCACACCCTGTCTTCCAGCTTTGCGCGCTGACGCCCGCGACCTGTGAGGCCGCGCAACTGGAACCCATGTGGGACTTGGGGGAGCCGATATGACCATTCTCTCCCGCCTCGATGCCTGGCTAGGCAAGACGCTATTCCACCCGCCGATCATCCTCGCCTGCCAACTAACCCGGCAGACACAATATGCGATGCACCGGGCGCTGTGGTTCTTCGCCGCCTGCCACGCAACCGTCTACCTGGAGCGGGACGATTGGCTCTGGGTCGCGTTCATGTGGTTTTTCGTCGTGATCACGCTGCTTAACGCTACCGTTTACGCAGATTGGCCGGTCATAACCGTCCGGGCGTTTCGCCTGTTCTGGTTCTTCCTCCTGATCGGGCAGGCCACGGTGACCTTGCTCGGAGGCGAGTTGCTGGCATCGTCGATCCGCTCGGTAATCATCCTGTTCGCGGAGTATGCCGCGACCATTAAGACTATCCCGCCGCGCAGGAAGCGCGACCGGCGGGCGAGCGCGAAGGAGGCTCGCGCATGATGGCGATCGAGTCAAAACGGGACACCTCTTTAACCACGAACGACGCTTGCGATCAGCCTGCCGATGGAGGAATCGATGGCAGTTGAGCGAAACCACAATGAGTCGGTGATCGACCTCGACCGGAAAGTATCGCGCGCGCTCCAGTGCGGACGGGGAATAACGCTCTCTCCGTCCCAGCTAGACGTCCTGGCCGAGATCGGCCTTGTCGGCCGCCTGGCAGAAGAGAAAGCGCGCATCCTCAAGGAGCAGGCCCAATGGCGGCAGAAAAAGGTGGCATCTATCAGCGGGGCGAGTTCTGGCTCGACCTCGACCGCGGAGCCGGCGGGAAGCCCAACTCAAGCAGCTGGTATATCTTCTGGTATGACCCCGGAAGAGGCCGGCAGCGCCGCAAGAGCACGGGCACGTCAGACGTTCGGATAGCGTGCGACGCGCTCGATGCCCATTATCTTGCCGTCCACCGCCCGACATCGCGCGAGCAGGATGTCTACACCGTCGCTGAAGCCATGACTGATTATTGGTTGGAGCATGGCAGCAAGCAGACCAGTGCAGAGGCCATCAAATCCCGGCTGAAGCTCATGAGCCGCTTCATGGACATCGAGGCGGACGCCGGTCGATTGGTTGACCCATTCATTCCCGACCACCTTGATGACCGGTTCCTGGAACGCTTCCGCCAATGGGCGAAGGCGGAACCGATCGTCGCGCGCAAGAAGGACGGGAAGGGCAACTGGATCGATGGCAAGGCGCGCGCTCGCAGCGCCTCGACGGTCGAGGAGAGCATCATCCAGCTGAAGGCGGCGCTCAACCACGCCTTCAACGCCCGGCGGACGCGCTACGTCCCACCGCTGAAGCACAAGGCACGCGATCAGGTGACGCCGCAGCGCACCTATCGCCTATCGATTGATGCCATCGCCGAGCTGCTCGATTATTCGATCAATGGTGCTGGGGTCTATGGCGGTCATGCCGATCGCCTGATCCCGCTGCGCCGCTATCTGATTGGCGCAATCACGACGCTCGCGCGGCCAGATGCCATCCTCGATATGGGCGTCGCGCGAGAGCGGGGGCAGTGGATGCAGGATGAGCGGCGCTTTGCGCTTAACCCTGAGGGGAGGCTCCAGACCAAGAAGGTGCGCCCCGTCGTGCCCGTGGTGGACTTGCTGCACTCCTGGCTTAGCGCGTCCGATGATTGGCTGGTCTGCGGCCAACGCGTCCGCTTTGACGAGAAGCAGCATGTCAATGTGATTGAGCAGTACCGTGTCGCCAGTGTGAAGAAGGGGTGGCTCGGCGCCCGCGAGAAGCTGGGCATCCCCGACGGCTGGGGACCGAAGCTGATCCGCCACAGCATGGCGACCATCCTCGCGAACCGGCGGGTTGATCTGATCGAACTGGAGATAGCGCTCGGCCATAGGCCGTTGGGCAAAACATCCAGCCGGTACGCGATATTCGACCCTGATTATCTCAGCACCATACGAGACGGGATTGACGACGTGATTGCAGAGTTGACCAGGAAGGTCGGGCCGGCACTTCACCCGAAACTCACCCGAGAGCATGACAATGTCACTGTGCTGAGGGCATAGAAAAAGCCCGGCAAGTCGTTGACCTACCGGGCTTTTCCATGGTGGGCGTGGCAAGGATTGAACTTGCGACCCCTGCGATGTCAACACAGTGCTCTACCACTGAGCTACACGCCCGCCGTGGAGGGGGCCAATAACGGCGGTCGGTGACTCGCGCAAGCGCTAAATGACACTTTTTTGTAGAAACTTTTCCAACCCGCTGGACAGGGGGTGGGGAGGCCATATGCTGCGGTGCAAATAAGGGGGGACGCAAAAACATCATGTTGCCTACGCCATCGACGCCGACGGAACCGGTTCGGCCGCTCCCCTTCTATCGCCATCTATATTTCCAGGTGCTGGTGGCGATCGCGCTGGGCGTGCTGCTCGGCCATTATTTCCCGGCGACGGGCGAAGCGATGAAGCCACTGGGCGATGCCTTCATCGCGCTGGTGCGGATGATCATCGCGCCGGTCATCTTCCTGACGATCGTCACCGGCATTGCCGGCATGAAGGAACTGGGCGCGATCGGCCGGGTCGCGGCCAAGGCCTTTGCCTATTTCCTGACCTTCTCCACCCTGGCGCTGATCGTCGGCCTGATCATCGCCAATGTCGTTCAGCCAGGCGCCGGGCTCAACATCGATCCGGCGACCCTGGATGCCAGCAAGATCGCCGATTATGCGCAGCAGGCGCATGACCGCACGCTGGTCGCCTTCCTGCTGAACGTCATTCCCGCGACCCTGGTGTCGGCGGTGGCCGATGGGCATAATATCCTGCAGGTGCTGTTCGTCGCGATCCTGTTCGGCATCGCGCTCAGCATGATCGGGGAAAAGGCCGAGCCGCTGATGACGGTGCTGGAATCGGCCAGCCTCGCCATCTTCAAGCTGGTGTCCTTCCTGATGAAGGCGGCGCCCTTTGGTGCATTCGGCGCGATGGCCTTCACCGTCGCCAAATATGGCGTCGGGACGCTCGCCAACCTCGCCGGGCTGGTCGCGACCTTCTACCTCACCTCGCTGCTGTTCGTGCTCGTCGTGCTGGGGACGGTCGCCTGGTTCGCGGGCTTCAACATCCTGCACCTGATCCGCTATCTGCGCGCCGAACTGCTGCTGGTGCTGGGCACATCCTCGTCGGAAGCGGCGCTGCCCAGCCTGATCGAGAAGATGGAACAGGCGGGGTGCCGCAAGTCGGTGGTCGGGCTGGTCGTGCCGACCGGCTACAGCTTCAACCTCGACGGCACCAATATCTACATGACGCTGGCGGCGCTGTTCATCGCGCAGGCGACCAACGTGCATCTGAGCCTGGAGGAACAGATATTGCTGCTGCTGGTGGCGATGCTGTCGTCCAAGGGCGCAGCGGGCGTGACCGGCGCGGGCTTCATCACCCTGGCCGCCACCCTGTCGATCGTGCCGTCGGTGCCGGTCGCGGGCATGACCCTGATCCTGGGCGTCGATCGCTTCATGAGCGAATGCCGCAGCCTCACCAACTTTGTCGGCAATGCGGTGGCGACGGTGGTGGTGTCGGTCTGGGAAAAGGGCCTGGATCGCGAGCGCTTCGCGGCGGCCATGGCGGGCAAGCCGCTGCCGCCGCTCGGGCAGGCCGCGGATGAGGTCGAGGCGCTCAGCTAAGGCCGGTCAGCGTCTCGCTGCCGAACATCCGTTCGACTTCCAGCACCAGGTCGCGCAGGTGGAAGGGCTTTGACAGCACCTTCGCCTGCGGTACCGCCTTGCCGGCCTTGAGCGTCACGGCGGCAAAGCCGGTGATGAACATGATGCGGGTCTGGGGCGCGACATTGGCGGTGTGCTGCGCCAGTTCGATGCCGTCCATTTCGGGCATGACGATATCGGTCAGCAGCAGGTCGAACCGATCCGATTCGATATGCGGCACGGCCTGGGTGCCGGTGGCGACCGCCACCACCTCATAACCCGACTTTTCCAGCGCCCGCGCCAGATAGGCGCGCATGCTGTCATCATCTTCCGCCAGCAGGATTCGAACCATTGACCCCAAATTTCCTGTAAGCCGTCTTCCGCGGCGCCCCTTGCCTTGCCCACAGACTGGCAAGCCGTTTGGATATATGCGACAAGGATTAAAGATTATCCAGCCGACCAAATTTTTCCCCGGCCGGTGAAAGGAATGGCGTTGGATCATTTTGGTACGTGTCCGCCAACCGAATCGACGGCGGCCTATGATCTTCATGGTCCTGCTCTTCCCAATGGTCCTTTGATTGTGTCCGTGCCCCATGCCGGGCGCGACTATTCCCCTGAATTGCTGGCTCTGGCGCGGGTGCGGCCGGAGGTGCTGCGCCGGCTGGAAGATCGCTGGGCCGACATGCTGGCGGGGCCGCTGGTCGCGCGGGGCTATAGCGTGCTGGTCGCCCGCCCGCCGCGCGCGATGATCGACCTCAACCGGCATGAGCGGGAGCTGGATCCGGTGATGGTGATCGGTCTGCCCCGCGATCAGCCGCTGCAGAGCAGCGCCAAATTGCGCGGCGGGCTGGGCCTCATTCCCCGTCGCCTGCCCGGCGCCCTGGAATTGTGGCAGCGCCCCATCCCCTGGGAGGAAGCGCGGCGGCGGATCGAGACGGTGCATCGGCCCTATCATGCCCGGCTGGCACAGATGATGACGGCCGCGCGGGAGCGGCATGGCCATGCCATCCTGATCGACCTGCATTCGATGCCGCCGCTGCCGCCACCGGCCGCCGGACAGGCTGCCCCGGCGCTGGTGCTGGGTGATCGCTTCGGCCGCAGCGCCGCGACACGACTGATGATGCTGGCGGCCGATGTTGCGGCAGGACATGGCGTGCTGACGTCGCAGAACCATCCCTATGCCGGCGATCATCTGATCGAGCGGCATGGCCGGCCGGAGCGCGGTTTCCATGCGTTGCAACTGGAGGTGAACCGTGCCCTCTATCTCGATGTCACGCTTGATCGGCCGGGGCCGGGGCTGACGCGGATGCAGGGCGTGGTGGCGGCTATTGCCGAGGCGCTGGCGAACGAACTGCCGCGCAGCTACGCGATGGCGGCGGAATAGCCTATTCGCCGATCACCAGCCGCGCGCCGGCAACACTCAGATGATGGGAGTCGAAATAGAGCGGCTTGCTATCATGGATGATGGCGCAGCGGCGGGCATCGCATAGCCGCGCCATCGGATCGATCAGCGTCACCCCCCGTGCCTGCCAACGGGCAAACAGCGCGCGCAGATTGCGGGTGCGGGCCTCGATCGTAGCGCGGTCCACACCCTGCGCCTGGTCCAGTTGTCCGGCGCGGGCGAGATGGGCCAGATGGCGTGGCACGTCGAAAGGCTGGGGTGGGACCGGTCCGATCAGGATGACCTGCCGTCCTTCGGCGCGAAGCGCATGGATGGTGGCGTCGAGTTTCGCGACGAAGGCGGGATCGTCAAATTCGCCATTGGCCCAGAAGGCGGCGAGATAGATGCGGCGGATGGCTGGATCTGCGCGGATGGCGGCAAAGGCGGCCTGGTTGGCGCGAGCGCAGCGGGCATCCTTGGGCGCGTCATAGCCCAGTACCGGCGGGCAACTGGACGTGGTCCGCTCGATCAGGGCGCGGCCTTCCGCTCTGGCCCTGAGCGACAGGGCATAGGCCATTTCCACGCCATGGCTGTCGCCCCAGAGCAAGGCGTCGGGCCGGACCCTGGCACCGAGAATGCAGGGCTGGGCACCGCGCGCGAACGTGTCGTGGCAGGCCTTGCGCGCGGGGCTGATGTCGGCGCGGCCGGCGGCGAGTTGCAGCACCTGCGGCGCAAAGCGCTGCGGCCAGCCGCCCATCGCCAGCAGGGCCAGCGACAGGAGGCAGAGCAGCGCCATGGCGCCGCCGGTGAACTGGAAGATGCGCCGGGCGGGGATGCGGCGGGCATCGCGGAAGGGGCGTTCGACGAAACGCCAGGAGAGGATGGCGGCGATGAAGGAGGCGGCTACGACCGCGATAGCCGTCGATCCGGACAGGGCCGTATCGGTCGCATATTCGGTGAAGACGATCAGCGGCCAGTGCCACAGATAGAGCGAGTAGGAGATGAGACCCACGCCGACGAAAGGGGGCAGGCTGAGCAGGCGCCCGACGCTGGTGCCCGGCGCGCTGTGCAGCAGCAGCGCCGCGCCCAGCACCGGGGGCAGGGCGGTGATGCCGGGAAAGATGGTCTCGCGGGTGTAGAAGATGACAGCGAAGGCGACAGATAGAAGGCCACTCCACGCAAGCGCCTCCCGCAGCCAACGCGGGCGCGCGGCGGGTATGGCGCCGAGCGCCAGCAGCGCTCCGGCGAACAATTCCCAGGCGCGGGTGGGCAGCAGGTAGAAGGTGAAGCCGCTGGTGTCGCGCTGAAGCGCGATCGCCAGTGCCAGCGACAGCGCAGCGATCGCGCCGACGATCAGGCTGCGCCAGCGGGCGGCAAAGCGTGCGACCAGCATCAGCAGGATCGGGAAGCCGATGTAGAATTGCTCCTCCACCGCCAGCGACCAGCTGTGGAGCAGCGGTTTCACGTCGGCGCCGCCGGCGAAATAGCCGGTGTCGGTGAAGAACCAGAGGTTGGAGGCGAACAGCGTGGCGGCGAGCGCGGATTTCGGCACGCCCTCGATATCGCCGGGCAGATAGAGCCAGCAGGCCGCCGCCAGCACGGTCAGGACCATCAGGCTGAGCGCCGGCATGATCCGGCGGAAGCGGCGTTCGTAGAAATGGACGAGCGAGAAGCGCTGTTCATCCACCTCGCGCGCGATGATGCCGGTGATGAGGAAGCCGGAGATCACGAAGAAGATGTCGACGCCGACATAGCCGCCGGAAAAGCCTGGCACATGGGCATGGAAGAGCAGCACCGGCAGGATGGCGATGGCGCGCAGCCCGTCAATGTCGCGGCGATAACGACCCGCCCCGATCATGCTGCTTTCCTGTGGTGCCGACCCATGCATGGCGCTGTCCTAGCGCGAAAGCCCTGCGATTTGCTTTACCATTTTGCCGTCGTTGACAGCGGCAGGGCGGATGATATGATCCAATGTATATCATAAATGGGTGAGGATGATGCGCGACTACGCCACGGCGGACTTCTACAAGGATGTGGATCTGGTTGATGATCCCCATGCCTATTTCGACTTTCTGCGCGCCCAGGGGCCGGTGACGCGGCTGCCCCATCGCAATGTGGTGGCGGTGACGGGCTATGAGGAAACGGTGCAGGTGATGCTCGACACCGAGCATTTTTCCAGCATCAACTCCGTGACCGGGCCGATGACGGACCTGCCCTTCACGCCGCAGGGCGACGATATCGCGGCGGAACTGGAGGCGGCGCGACCCAAGATCGCCTTTGCCGACCAGATCGTGACGGAAAGCGGCACCCGCCATGCCAAGCTGCGGTCGGTGATCGGCAGCCTGTTCACCCCCAGCCGCTTGAAGGCGCTGGAGCCATCCCTCTATGCGACCGCCGACAGCCTGATCGACGAATTTGCCGTCGATGGTAAGGTCGATCTGGTGCGCCAATATGGCGGCCCCTATGCGACGCTGGTGATCGCCGACCTGCTGGGCATCCCGGCCAAGGGACGTGCGGCCTTCCGCGTCCTGCTGGAAGGGGCGGTGCCGGCCCAGATCGACGGATCGCCCGAGGATCTGAAGCACAATCCGCTGGTCGGCCTTGGCAAGCATATGTTCCGCTACATCGCCTGGCGCCGCTTCCTCAACCATCCGGCGGTGCTGCCGGTGCGCCGGCTGCTGGGCGCGGACACGGAGAGGAAGGACATATTGACGACGCTGGCGCTGGCGAAGTTCCCGGATGGGACGAACCCGACCCTGGTCGATCTGACGGCGATGGCGGCCTTCCTGTTCGGGGCGGGGCAGGACACGACCAACCGGCTGCTGGCCAACGCCTTCCGCATCATCGCGATCCGGCCGGATATCCAGGCGCAGTTGCGTGCCGACCCCAAGCGTATCCCCAATTTCCTGGAGGAAGTGCTGCGCTATGACGGGTCGGTGAAGAGCGGGGGGCGTATCTGCACGCGGACGACGGAGTTGGGCGGGGTCGAGATCAAGGCGGGGACGACGATCCTGATGTCGCACATGGCGGCCAATCGCGATCCGCGCCGTTTCGACAATCCGGCGCAGTTCGACATGGATCGGCCGCGTGCCAAGGAGCATCTGGCCTTTGGCCGGGGGGCGCATACCTGCATCGGCGCGCCGCTCGCCCGGCGCGAGGTAGCGGTCAGCATCGAACGGCTATTGGCGCGGATGGGCAATATCCGCCTGTCGCCGGCTCATCATGGGGCGGGTGAGGCGCTGCGCTTCGACTATGAGCCCACCTATATATTGCGGGCGTTGCGGCACCTGCATCTGGAGTTCGACCCGATCGCGGATCCCGGCTGAACAGGGGGCAGAAGCCGGCTGGGCCGGCCCCTCCTTGCGGTTCGGAGGGGCCGGTTCCTTTTCTGTCAGGCCGCGGCGCGGCGTTCCTTCAGTTCCTCGTTCAGCATTTCTGCCAGCAGGAAAGCCAGTTCCAGGCTCTGCGCCGCGTTGAGGCGGGGGTCGCAATGGGTGTGATAGCGATCGGCCAGGCCTTCGTCGGTGATCGCGATCGCACCGCCGGTGCATTCAGTGACATTCTGGCCGGTCATTTCGGCATGGATGCCGCCGCCAAACGTCCCTTCGGCGCGATGCACGGCAAAGAAGCCGCGCACTTCGGCCAGGATGCGGTCGAACGGCCGCGTCTTGTAGCCATTGGCCGCCTTGATGACATTGCCGTGCATCGGGTCGCAGGACCAGACCACCGAATGGCCCTCGCGCTTCACCGCGCGCACCAGCTTGGGCAGGCCGGCCTCGATCTTGTCATGGCCATAGCGGGTGATGAGCGTGATGCGCCCGGCTTCCCGCTTCGGGTTCAACAGGTCGAGCAGGCGCAGCAATTCGTCCGGCTCCAGGGTGGGGCCGCACTTCATGCCGATCGGGTTGCCGATGCCACGCAGATATTCGACATGCGACGACCCTTCGAAGCGGGTGCGGTCGCCGATCCACAGCATGTGCGCCGAGGTGTCATACCAGTCGCCGGTCAGGCTGTCCTGACGGGTCAGCGCCTGTTCGAACGGCAGCAGCAGCGCCTCATGGCTGGTGTAGAAGCTGGTGCCGCCAAGCTGGGGCACGCTATCCGCGTCCAGGCCACAGGCACGCATGAAGTCGAGCGCCTGGCCGATCTGGTCGGCCATCGCCTCGAACTTCGCGGCCCAGGGGCTGCGCCCCATGAAATCGAGCATCCAGCCATGCACCCGGTCGAGGCTGGCATAGCCGCCGGTCGAGAAGGCGCGCACCAGGTTCAGCGTCGCTGCCGACTGGTTATAGGCGCGGATCATCCGCTGCGGATCGGGCTCGCGCGCTTCAGGGGTGAAGGCGATGTCGTTGACATTGTCGCCGCGATAGCTGGGCAGTTCCACGCCGCCGATCGTCTCGGTATCGGCCGAGCGGGGCTTTGCGAACTGGCCCGCCATGCGGCCGACCTTCACCACCGGCAGCTTAGAGGCAAAGGTCAGGACGACCGCCATCTGCAGCAGCACGCGGAACGTGTCGCGGATATTGTTCGGATGGAACTCGGCAAAGCTCTCGGCGCAGTCGCCGCCCTGCAGCAGGAAGGCTTCGCCGTTCGCGACGCGGCCAAGATCGGCCTTCAGATTCCGTGCCTCGCCCGCAAAGACGAGGGGCGGAAACTGGCCAAGCTGGGCCTCTACCGAGGCAAGCGCCTCCTGGTCCCGATAAAAGGGCATCTGGATGCCCTTATGCTCCCGCCAGCTTTCCGGCGTCCACTTCGCCGCCACGTCGAGTCTCCTTCACGTCAAAAAAATAGGGGCCGCATCTACGCGCAACCGCCCGGCAGGGCAAGTTTATAGCGGTTGCGGCGCCTCTTTGCGCAAGGATACTATCGATCAGACTGATCGAGCGGCTTTATTTCTGGCAGGGATAGCGATCGTTGAGGGCGATGCTGACCAGCGCCGACGCCGCCGCGCCGCGCTGGTCGGGGTAGCGCTCCAGATAGGCGACGACGGTGCTTTTCACATCCTCGGCCGCCATCCGCTTGGGCCAGCAGACGGTGCGGGCGCGGCCCAGGAACATCTCCTTGCGGATGCCGTCGGTCGCCCCGGCGATATATGCGGTGCAAGCGAGCTTATATTCCGGCGCCTTGTTGCGGCATTTGGCGAGCAGGCTGGTGCCGGTCTCGAACATGTAGATGCCGCCTTCGTCCGATGCGGGCGGTGGCGGCGGAACCTTGCTCGATGACGCGGCGGCGATCGCCAGCAGAAGCGCAAACATGGGGGCGGGGCACTCATATCGGATCGTTGAGGATGCGACGCAAAGTGCCGTCTTTGCGATAGCCTGTCCAACCGGACTGGCCGACATGTGAAACGGACTGGCTCAGTATATGCCGCGGCTTGACGATGGCGGGCGGGCGGGCACTATGGCGCCATGCGCATCGCGATCTTCGGCACCAAGGGCTATGACCGGCATTTCCTGTCGGCCGCCAATCAGGGACATGAACTGCATTTCCTGGAACCCCGTCTGGACGCGGACACCGCGAGCCTGGGCGAAGGGTTCGAGGCGATCTGCGTGTTCGTCAACGACCGGCTGGACGCGGCCGTGCTGGCCAAGCTGGCGGCCGGCGGCACGCGGCTGATCGCGCTGCGCTGTGCCGGCTATAATAATGTCGATCTGGTCGCGGCGGCGGACCTGGGGCTGACGGTGGTGCGGGTGCCGGCCTATTCGCCCCATGCGGTTGCGGAATTCACCGTCGCGCTGCTGATGGCGCTCGACCGACGCATCCATCGCGCCTGGGCGCGGGTGCGGGAAAATAATTTCGCGCTGGACGGGCTGATCGGCCGCAACCTCCATGGCCGGGTGGCGGGCGTGATCGGCACCGGGCGGATCGGCGCGCTGGTCGCCCGCACGCTGAAGCTGGGCTTTGGCTGCGAGGTGCTGGCAAGCGATGTGATCGAAGACCCAGACCTGCTGGCGATGGGCGTGCGCTATGTGCCGCCACGCGACCTGCTGGAACAGGTCGACATCGTCTCGCTCCATTGCCCGCTCACCCCGGATACGCGCCATATCATCAATGCCGACGCGATCGGCCGGGCGCGCGATGGACTGGTGATCGTCAATACCAGCCGCGGTGCTCTGATCGACACGCAGGCGCTGGTGGCGGGGCTCAAGTCACGCAAGATCGGCGGTGTCGCGCTCGACGTCTATGAGCAGGAGGCGGACCTGTTCTTCGAGGATCTGTCCAACGAGATTATCGAGGATGATCTGTTCCAACGACTGCTGACCTTCCCCAATGTGCTGGTCACCGGGCATCAGGCATTCCTGACCGAAGAGGCGCTGGCCAGCATCGCCGAAACGACGATGACCAATATCAGCGATTTCGCCGCCGGTCGTCCGCTCGCCAACCGGGTCGATCCGCAAGCGGCTATTGCCCCACGAGGATGAACGGCGCCCAGACATAGGGCTGCACCGAGTCCGGCTTGCCGGATCGGATCAGCTTCAGCATCGCCCGTTGCAACGCCACCCCGCGATAGGCGCCGCGCCGGTTGGCCTTGACCGTCTCGACCGTGATGAAGGTGCCGGCATCGTCCCGCACCGGCCAGTGCGACACCAGCAGGGCGCCGGCGCCGGCATAGCGGAACGCCTGGGCCAGACCGGAATAGGTCTGGGCCTGGGCGCTGCTGCCGGCGGCGGTGTTGCACGCCGACAGGATCACCCAGTCGGCGCCGATCCGCATCTGCGCCACTTCCGATGCCGTCAGTATCCCGTCATTGCCGGAATCCGTGTCGGGGGGCGACAGCAGCAGGGCCGGCTCGTCCAGTCCCTCCATCTGGCCGCCGACCAGCCCGTGGGTGGCGAACAGCATGACCGAATAGGGGCGCAGATCGCTGGAGCGCAGGATCGCCTCGCTGGCGTTCGCACCGATCAGCAGCCGGGCGTGATCGGGGCCGAAATAGCGCGCAACCGATCGCAATTCTTCGGCCGATCCGGGCAGGGGCGGCAATTGCGCCAGCGTGGCCGCGCCGCCGCCGCGCTGCTTGAGGGCGATCGCCTGCGTCTCCTGCGAAAAGGGCAATGGCGCGCCGATGCCCAGCATCCGGTCATCCTGCGCCGCCAGCTTTTGCGGCACGACGGGGCGGAAGCCGCTGTCGATCCGCAGCGCATAGCGCCGGATCAGCCAGGGTGTGTTCCGGTCGATATGCTCCACCGGCTTTTGCGGCAGCATGGCAAAGGGCAGGGCAGCAAAGGCACCGGTCGGCACGACCCGCAGGCGCGGCGCCTTGCCCAGCGCGGCTTGGACATCGGGCGTGAAGATCTGGGTGTAGAGGATATGGGCGCCTTCCTGGTCGAAGCCGGTGGCGCTCAGCGATGCGCGCAAGCGCGCGATCCGGCCGACCAGATCGGCGCGCGTCTCCTGCGCCCGGATGATGGCGGTCCGTTCGCGGCTGACGGCCAGGATATAGACGCCGTCAAAGGCAGGCGTCACCGCCAGCAGCGCCTCGTCCGTCGCCAGATTGGCGCGCAGCGATGCCAGGTCGGGCAGGGCGCCGCCACGCGCCTCCAGCCATCGGGGGAAGTCATGGGCGATGGCGGTGCGGTCGGCATCGACCTGCTTGGCCAGCGCGGCACGGCTGACGCGTGCGGCGGCAACGCCTTCGTCACGGGCGAGCGCCTGCAGCAACAGGCTGTCGGCGGCCTGTAGCGCGCGGGTCCGGTCCTGCAGCGCGCGGACCCGGTTGCCCAGTGCGGGGTCGTCCACCATCCGCTGCGCGACCAGATGATTGGCCTGGACGATGCCCGATCCGGCGAGCAGCGCCATGGCGTCCATCGCCAGCCCGGCGTCGCGCGCCTGTGTGGCGATCGCCAACACGCTGTCTAGCGCGGCGCGCTGATCCTCGGTCAGGGCGCCGTCCTCCTGCAGGCTGAGACTGGTGCGCAGCAGCGCGATCAGCCGGCAGGCGGCATCGACGCTGTCGCCGCCATTGGCCCAGGCGGACAGCATGCCGGCATTGGCGATGGCGAAGCCGGGCAGATTGTCGAGCTGGCGGGTTTCCCGGTCGAAATCGGCGGCGGCAGCGCGCGCCTCGTCCATCCGGCCGGCCTGGATCAGCGCGGGGATCAGAAAGGGATAGATGCGCTGCCCCATGTCGCGATCCTCGGCGCTGCCGGTGCGGCCACGCGCCAGTGCGGTCTGCAGCCGGCCGATCGCTTCATTCCTGCGTCCCTGGGCAAAGGCGGCGACGCCGGCAAAGGCCAGCGCGCGGGCGGATTGCGGACTGGTGTCACCTTCGATGTCGCGAAAGCCGCGCTCGGCCTCCAGGAACAGCGGTTCGGCCTCGTCATAGCGTTCCAGCGGCAGCAGCAGATTGCCGAGATTCTGCAGCGCGAAGTCAAAGGCCAGGCTCTTCGTGCCGCTGGTCTCGCGCTTGATCGCGATCGATCGTTCCAGATAGGCGAGGCTTTCGTTGCGCCGCCCGGTGCGTGAGAGCAGCAGGCCGAGCGCTTCGAGCGCGCGGGCATAATTGGGATGCTTGCGATCGACATGGTCGGTCGCGGTATCCACCGCCAGACGGGCATAGATTTCCGCCTCGGCATCGCGATCCGCGCGCGAGAGCATCTGCGCATACATATAATAGGCGCCGACCGCGTCCGCGCTGTTCTGGCCGCTGGCGGCGACCCGCGCCTCCATGCTGCGGCGCTGTGCCTCGACCGCCTCGCTGTTGCGGCCAAGGCGGGACAGCGCCTGGGCATGGGCAAAGGCGATGTTGGACTTCAGCATCATCGCCGATTCATCCAGCGCCTTGGGATCGGTGCGGGCGAAATAGCCGTCGATATAGCGGCTCGCTTCGGCCAGCGTCTCGACCCCGGCGCCGATCTGGTTCAGCGTGACCTGGACATAGCCTTTGATCGACAGGCCCTGCATCCAGTAGATCGGATAGGCGTCGCGGAAGGGCGACAGCAGGGCAAGGCCGCGGTCCGCATGAGCGAGAGCGTCGGGGTTGCGGCCGTCGATCTGGTCCATCGACGACAGGTTGATGAGCGCGACGCCCGCCAGCGGATGGGCCTGGCCCTGCACCTTGCTGTGGGATGCCGCCGTTTCGAGCGCTGTCCAGGCGTCGCGCGTCTTCTGCGACATGGACAGGGCGTAATCGTCGCTCTCGAACAGCGCGTCGGCCTTGTCCTCCAGCGCGTAGAGCCGGGCATAGCGCGGATCGTCGGTGCGGAAGGCAGGCGGCGGTGCGGCGGCAGCGGGCAGCAGCGCGGGGCCGGCCAAGGCCAGCACAAACGCGCCCGCGCGCGCGGAAAACAGCATGATGCGCCCCACTTTTCTCGACCCGATACCGTCTTGGGTCGAACCCAGGACGGCGTCAAGCCATCAGGCCAGCGTCAGGCGCCAGTCCCAGCGCAGCGGATCGCCGTCCATCACCTCGACCCCGCGCGCGATCAGCGCGTCGCGTATCTCGTCCGACAGGGCGAAATCCTTTTCGGCGCGGGCGGCGGTGCGGCGTTCCAGTTCGGCCTCGATCTCCTCGGGCGTGATCTGCGCATCCTTGGGCTGCACCCGCAACTCGGCGCGGGTCAGGTCCAGCAGGCGCAGGCCCAGCGCCTGGTCGAACGCGGCGATCAGGCACAGCTTCTCGTCCACCGGCACCTTTTTCATGCTGATCGCTTCCTCCAGCAGGGGCAGCGCGCGCGGCGTCATCAGGTCATCGGCGATCGCGGCGTCGAACTGCTCCAGCAGCGGCACCAGCTTGGGGTGGAGATTGGCGCGCAGATAATCGAGCGTCACCGACTGCCAGGTGATGCCCTCGGCCCGGCTTTTCAGCCCCTCGACGCCCATGACCAGTCGCTTGAGGCGGGTCAGCGCGGCGGCCAGATTGTCGGCGCTGAACTCCAGTTCGCTGCGATAATGGGCACCCAGGCAGAGCAGGCGATAGGCGATCGGATGCACGCCGGCATCGACCAGGCTGAACAGGGTGGTGAAGCCGCCCTTGGACTTCGACATCTTCCCCTGCCGGTCGACCAGGAAATTATTGTGCATCCACCAGCGCGCGCCGGTGAAATCGGGCTGGGCATCGGTGCAGCCGCAATAGGCCTGATTCTGAGCGATCTCGTTGGGATGATGGATCTCGCGATGGTCGATGCCGCCGGTATGAATGTCGAATGGCTGGCCGAGGCGGGCCTGGCTCATGACCGAGCATTCCAGGTGCCAGCCCGGCGCGCCCTTGCCCCAGGGGCTGTCCCATTCCATCTGGCGCTGCTCGCCCGGCGGCGACTTGCGCCAGATGGCGAAGTCGCTGGGATTGCGCTTGCCCGCCACCGGGTCGATACGGGCATGGGCGGCATCGTCGCGACCGCCGGCCAGCGCACCATAATTGGGCACGGTTGAGCTGTCGAAATAGAGGCCGCTCTCCAGTTCGTAGCAATGGGCGTCGGCGATCTTCTGGGCAAATTCAATCATCTGTGGCACATAGTCGGTCGCGACCGTCCATTCGCTGGGCGCCATGATGTTGAGGTCGGCGATATTGGCCTTGAAGGCTTCGGTATAATGGGCCGCGATGTCCCAGATGCTTTTCGCGCTGGCGCGGGCGGCGGCCTCCATCTTGTCGTCGCCGGCATCGGCATCCGAGGTCAGATGGCCGACATCGGTGATGTTGATGATCTGGGTGACGTCCAGCCCCTTCCACAGCAGGGTCCGGCGCAGCGTGTCGACGAACACATAGGCGCGCAGATTGCCGATATGGGCATAATTATAGACGGTCGGGCCGCAGCTATAGACGCGCGCATGGTTGGGCTCGATCGGCGCGAACGGCTCGATCGACCGGGTCAGGCTGTTGAACAGGCGCAGGGGCGCGTCGCTATGCTGGTCTTGGCTCATGGCGCCAGCCATGTCGCGAGACGGCGCGATCGTCAACGGGGCGGGCACCGCAAAAAAGCGCTTGAACTTGACCTTGGGTCAAGCGGTAGCAGGGGGCATGACCGATATATTGGATATTGCCGCCGTCGCCCGCGCCACCGGCCTCACCAGCCGGGCGCTGCGTTTCTATGAGGCGCGCGGGCTGGTTGCACCGTTGCGCACCGCATCGGGGCGGCGTCTGTTCGGCCCGGCCGAGTTGGCGCGGCTGCACGAATTGCTGGCGCTCAAGCGGGCGGGGCTGAGCCTTGCCCAGATCAAGACTTTGTTCGACGGCCGGCCGATCGACCTTGGCGCGCTGCTGCGCGCGCAGGTCGCGGCGATCGACGCGCAGGCGCAGGAACTGGCGCAGGCGCGCAGCCATCTGGAAATCGCCTTGTCCCGCATCGACCGTGGCGAGCCGCTCGATGCCGCGACCCTTTGCTCGCTGATCCGCAGTGGAGAAAGCATGACCATGCAAGAAGAATGGAAGGCGGTCAGTGGCCGCTATATCAGCGCCCAGGCCGAGGCCGATTTTGCCGAGACGATGCCCAGGATGCCGGCCGATTTCGATCAGGCGGCCTATAGCGCGCAATGGGCGGACCTCACCGCCCGGATCGAGGCGGCACTGCCGCTCGACCCGGCGAGCGCGGCGGCAGGGGCCTTTTATGACGAATGGCAGGCGCTGCTCGCGCCCTTCACCGCCATCGCCACACCGGCGATGATGGAGGGGGTGACGCGCATGTACGATCATGTCGACGAGTGGAAAGACGAGCGGCAGCCGCCCTTCGCCTCGGAAGTGTGGGATTTCATCCGCAGCGTCGGCGCGGCGCGGCAAATGTAATAAATTGTTGCTTGGGCGGTGGCGCCTTGCGCGATCGTCCGGGCGACCCGATATTGGCTGTGCGGACCGGGCCCCTCTGGCGACATGGATCTCTTCCCCCTTGATCCAGGTCGCGATGTCGGACCGCATCGGGTGCGCCCGGTGCAGGTTTTGTGGCAATTCCCCCCTCTTTTTGCCGCAGGAGACCGCACCGGGCTCACTCGAACCACATTTATGATGGAGTGAGTGAAGCCGTGAACAATCCCGTACGCATGCCGGGCTATGGTGCCAGCCAGACGGCGCAGACCGATGCTGGCCTGCGCGCGCACATGCTCGGCGTTTTCCGCAATATGGGCATCGGCCTGGTCATCACCGGCCTGGTCGCCGCCCTGGTCGGCAATACCCCGGTGCTGGCTGCCGCCATCTTCGGCACGCCGCTGAAGTGGGTCGCGATCTTCGCGCCGCTGGCCTTTGTCTTCTTCTTCAGCTTCCGCATCGACAAGATGACGACCGCTGGCGCGCGCACCGCCTTCTACGCCTTCGCGGCGGTGATGGGCGTGTCGCTGGGCAGCGTCTTCCTGGTCTTCACCGGCGGCAGCATCGCCCAGGCCTTCTTCTCGGCGGCGGTGATGTTCCTCGCCATGGCGCTCTGGGGCTATACCACCCAGCGTGACCTGACCAAGATGGGCAGCTTCCTGATGATGGGCCTGATCGGCATCGTCGTCGCCAGCCTGATCAACATCTTCATCGGCTCGTCGGCCATGGCAATGGTGATCTCGATCATCGGCGTGGTGGTCTTCACCGGCCTCACCGCCTGGGACGTGCAGCGCATCAAGTCGGAATATTTCTATTATGCCGGCCATGAGGTGGCGCAGAAGATGCAGGTGATGGGCGCGCTGTCGCTCTACCTGAACTTCGTCAACCTGTTCCAGATGCTGCTGAGCCTGACCGGCGAGCGCGAATAAGCATGCGGGACCAGGCCACCGTGTCGGCCATGCTCTGCCCGGTCTGCCATGTGGGGCTCCACATGAGCGACCGGCAGGGGGTGGAGATCGACTATTGCCCGCAATGTCGCGGTGTCTGGCTGGACCGGGGCGAACTCGACAAGATCATCGAGCGCTCGGTTCAGCCGGCCCCGGCGCCCGCCGCGCCGCAGATGAGCTACCGCCCGGACCGCGAATATCGCGACGACGGGCAGGGCTATCCCAAGAAACGCAAGAAGAGCTTTCTGGAAGAGCTGTTCGATTGAGAGAAGGCCGGTCCCGATGGGGCCGGCCTTTTTCGTTGGGCAAAGAAAGAGAGATCCCAGCCTTCGCTGGGATGACGGAAATTAGGCGCCGTTTTCTACCTTCGTCATGCCAGCGAAGGCTGGCATCCCACTGCCTTTTGGCGCAGCATTACCGTCATGACGGGCGGCTGGGTCTATATCATGACGAACCGTGCTTATGGCGTGCTGTATATCGGCGTGACGTCCAGCCTGCCGCATCGAACCATGCAGCACCGCGATGGCACCGGCTCGGATTTCTGTCGCCGCTATGGTCTGGATCGACTGGTCTATGCCGAGCGGCATGCAACGATCATCGATGCCATCGCACGAGAAAAGGCGATGAAGGCGTGGAAGCGCGAATGGAAAGTTCGGCTGGTCGAGAGCATCAATCCGAAATGGGCAGACCTGTTCGACACGCTGCACATGGATTGAACCAGCGAGCAGAAAGAAAAGTGAGATGCCAGCCTTCGCTGGCATGACGGGGAGTGGATGACCACAGTCCGGTCATGTCAGCAGATGCTGGCATCCTATCATTTCCCGACCGCTCCTTAATGCGCCGCGCCCCAGCTTGGGCCGGTGCCGATTTCCACGCCCAGCGGTACGGACAGGCTGACCATCGGTTCGGCGGCGCTTTCCATGACCTGGCGGATCACCTTGCTGGCGGCTTCGACATCGGCTTCAGGCAGTTCGAACACCAGTTCGTCATGCACCTGCAGCAGCATGCGCACGCGCGGCAGGCCGGCGGCCTCGAGCGCCGGGCCCATGCGGGCCATCGCCCGCTTGATGATGTCGGCGCTGGTGCCCTGGATCGGCGCGTTGATCGCGGCGCGTTCGGCGCCCTGCCGTTCGTGCTGGACCGGTGCCTTGATGCGCGGGAACCAGGTCTTGCGGCCGAACAGGGTTTCGGTGAAGCCGTTGGCGCGCGCCTTTTCCAGCGTCTCGTTGATATAGACGCTGATGCCGGGGAAGCGCTCATAATAGCGGCTGATCATGTCCTGCGCCTCGTCGGCGCTGATTTCCAGCCGGCCGGCCAGGCCCCAGCGCGAAATGCCATAGAGGATCGCGAAATTGATCGTCTTGGCGCGGCCGCGCGTGTCGCGATTGATCTCGCCGAACAATTCCATGGCCGTGCGGTTATGAATATCCTCGCCCTGCTCGAACGCATCCTTGAGCGCGGGGACATCGGCCATGTGCGCGGCCAGGCGCAGCTCGATCTGGCTATAGTCCGCCGCCAGGATGACATTGCCGGGTTCGGCGACGAAGGCGTGGCGGATCTGCCGGCCGATCTCGGTGCGGATCGGGATATTCTGCAGGTTGGGGTCGGTCGAGGACAGGCGGCCGGTCTGGGCGCCGGTCAGCGAGTAACTGGTATGGACCCGGCCGGTGTCGCGATTGATCTGCTGCTGCAGCGCGTCGGTATAGGTGGATTTGAGCTTGGAGAGCTGGCGCCATTCCAGCACCAGCCCGCAAATGGCCGAGCCTTCGGCCTTGAGCTTCTCCAGCACGGTGACGTCGGTGGAGTAGGTGCCGCTCTTGCCCTTCTTGCCGCCTTTGAGGCCCATTTCATCGAACAGCACGACGCCCAACTGCTGCGGCGATCCGATGGTGAAGGGATGGCCGGCGAGTTCGTGGATTTCGGCTTCAAGGCCGGCAATGGACTGGGAGAAGCTGCCCGAGAGACGGGACAGGGCTTCGCGGTCGACCTTGATACCCTGCCGCTCCATGCCGGCCACCACCGGGATCAGCGGCCGGTCGACCAGCTGGTAGACCCGCGTCGCGCCCTCGGCTGGCAGGCGGCCCGAAAGCTTGTGCCACAGACGCCAGGTGACCTCGGCATCCTCGGCGGCATAGGCGGTGGCCTTGTCGAGCGGCACATGGGCGAAGCTGATCGCCTTCTTGCCGGTGCCGGTCACTTCCTTGAAGCTGATGCAGGTGTGGTTGAGGTGGACGCTTGCCGCCTCGTCCATGCCATGGCCGCCCAGCGACTTGCCGGCGTCGAGGTTGAAGCTCATCACCATCGAATCGTCGATCGGCGTCACCTCCAGCCCGACGCGGGCGAGGACGTTGAGGTCATATTTGATATTATGGCCGACCTTGAGCACCGCATCGTCGGCGAGCAGGGGCTTTAGGAGCCGGATGGCGTCATCGAGCGCGATCTGCTGCGGCACTTCGCCGAACATGTCGTCCGCGGAGCGATGGGCGAGCGGGATGTAGCAGGCGCGGCCGGGGCCAGTGGACAGGCTGATGCCGACCAGGCCTGATTCCATGCTGTCGAGCGCATCGGTCTCGGTATCGACCGCGACCACGCCGAGCGCGCGGGCTTCGTCGATCCAGACCTGCAGCGCCTCGACCGTGGTGACGGTTTCATAGAGGGCGCAGTCGATCGGCGGATGCTCGACCTCGATTACCGGGGGCGGCGGTGGCGCGTCGGCGCTGCCGGTCGCAGCGGCCGCGCTGGCGACCGCAACCGTAGCGGCCGGCGCGCCCAGGCGGTTGAGCAGGGTCTTGAAGCCATGATGCGACAGGAAGGCCTGCAACGGCTCCTTGGGAATGCCCTTCAAGGTCAGGTCGTCCAGCGGCTCGGGCAGGTCCATGCTGTCATGCAGCGCGACCAGCCGGCGCGACAGGCGCGCCATGTCGGCATGGGCGATGAGATTTTCCTGCATCTTCGACTTCTTCATCGCAGGGGCCGCGTCCAGCGCCGCTTCCAGCGTGCCATATTCGGTGATCAGCTTGGCCGCGGTCTTGGGGCCGATGCCCGGCACGCCCGGCACATTGTCGACGCTGTCGCCCATCAGCGCCAGCACGTCGCCCAGTTGCTCGGGCAGCACGCCGAACTTGCCCATGACATAGTCGGCGCCGCGTCGCTCATTCTTCATCGTGTCGTACATGTCGACGCCGGGCTGGATCAACTGCATCAGATCCTTGTCGGAACTGACGATGGTGACATGCCAGCCGGCGCGCACGGCGGCCTGGGTGTAGCTGGCGATGATGTCGTCCGCCTCGAACCCGGCTTCCTCGATGCAGGGGAGCGAGAAGGCGCGGGTGGCGTCGCGGATCATCGGGAACTGGGGGACCAGATCCTCGGGCGCGGGCGGCCGGTTCGCCTTATACTGATCATACATGTCGTTGCGGAAGGTGTGGCTGCCCTTGTCCAGCACGACGGCCAGATGGGTCGGGCCTTCCGCCTTGCCCAGCTCCTCGGCCAGCTTCCACAGCATGGTGGTATAGCCATAGACCGCGCCGACCGGCTGGCCATGCTGGTTGGTGAGCGGCGGAAGCTGGTGATAGGCGCGGAAGATATAGCCGCTGCCGTCGACCAGATAGAGATGATTCTGCTGAGACATGGGGCAGGGGATAGCGGCATATCGGGCGCCGCTCCAGTGCCTGCCGCTTATACGCCGCCACTCTCGCCGCTGGACGGGGCGGTCGCTTCGTCGGCGCGCCGGCCGCTCAGCAGATGGCCGACCAGCAGCACCGGCATCAGCACGGCCATGCCGATGAAGATCGCCATCAGCCGCTCGACGCCCGGTTCCAGCACCAGCTGGTCATAGCGGTCGGGCACCAGCATCACCAGCACCGCCAGGGTGAACTGGGTGCCAACATAACGATGGGTCGGATCGCCATTTTCCAGATGCCGGCCCAGCATCACGCCGATCGCCGTGGCGCCGAGCAGCAGCGCCATATTGTCGGCGCCGGCGACCAGGAAGAAGGCCGCGAACAATGCGCCGCCGATGCAGCCGATCATGCGCTGCAGGATGCGCTGGCTGACCGGGGCGAGGCCGCTCGACCCGATGCCGGTGACCGGCAGCAGCATCACTGCCATGATCATGATCGCGCCCTGCGCCAGCGCGGGCACCGGGATCCAGGCATTGAGCGCCACCAGCAGCGCCAGCGCCACGCCGGCCTGCAGCGCGTGGCGCAGTGAATCCCCATGCCAGCCCGCACCGGTAGCGGCGGGCGTGCGCTTGGCCGGCCAGCGGCGGCGCAGAGTCAGGGTGGAGGCGAGGCTGACGATCAGGCTGGCGGCGATACCGGCGAGCGTTTCGAGCACGCGGGTCTGGACGAATTCGGGCAGGGCGATCGCGGGATGCTCGATCTTGTCGAGCACCACCATGGCATAGGTCAGGCCGAAGAAGAGCCAGGCATAGGAACGGCGCGAGGTGATCGCGGCATAGAGGCTGATCGTCCCCATCAGCGCCAGCGCAGCAGCGGCGGCGGGCCAATAGCCGACGATGAAGGGCGCGCTGCCCAGCGCGATCAGGCCGCCCGCGACCGTGCCGATAATCCGCAGTACGCCGCGCGCCAATGTTTCGGCGGCATGGCCACGCATCACCATATAGCCGGCAAAGGCGGCCCAGGAGACATGGGTGGCGCCGAGCAGATGGGCGAGCAGGATCGCGCCCAGCACCGACAGCGCACATTCCAGTTCATCGATGGTGCGCGGCGTCACGCGGTCGAGCAGCGAGGAAAAGGGGCGCGGCATAGGAACTTAGTGCCGCAGCGGGACAGTAAAGGCCAGTGCGGGATATTTGCTGCTTCCTATCCGTTTCGTTGCGCTGGAAACAGATTGGGAAGGGGAGGGCGTATGATGCGGGCATGGGGCGCAGCGATGCTGCTGGCGATGGCGGCGCAGGGGGGCGCGGCTTGGGCGCAGGACGAGCGGGAATTTTGCGCCGACCGGCCGGGGCTCGACACGCCGCCCTGCACCATGGCGCCGGGCAAGGTGCAGGTCGAACTGGGGCTGGGCGACTGGACCCGCGAACAGGATGTGGAAAGTCGCACCGACACTGTGAACGTCGGCGACGCACTGCTGCGCATCGGCCTGACCGACAGCCTGGAAGCGCAACTGGGCTGGACCGCCTTTGGCCATGTGCGCACGCGCGATCGGGTGACCGGCGCGGTCGAGAAGGATAGCGGGATCGGCGACATGCGCGTCGCGCTGCGGCAGAATCTGCGCAACCCCGATGGTTCGGGCTTCTCGATCGCGGTCATGCCCTATGCCAGCCTGCCGACCGGCGGCGACGCGATCGGCGATGGTGACTGGGGCGCCGGGATGCTGGTGCCGATCAGCTATGATCTGGGCCAGGGTTTCAGCCTGCTGGCAACGCCTGAAGTGGATGCGGCGGTCGATGAGGACGGTGACGGCCGGCATCTGGCCTATGGCAGCGTCGCCGGGCTGGGCTTCGACATCAGCGACAGCCTGTCCGGATCGATCGAGGCGTCGCTGATGCGCGACGATGATCCCGATGGCCATGCCACCCAGGCGCTGGCCGGGCTGTCGCTGGGCTGGCAGGCGGGCGACGACATGCAGTTCGATGCCGGCGCCAATCTCGGCCTCAACCATGATAGCCCCGACACCGAACTCTATGTCGGCGTCGTCAGGCGCTTCTGATCCTTAGAGCATCCTCCGATTAGGGTGAATCGGAGGATGCTCTAATTTTTTCGATTGCCGCATTCTGCGAGTCGTCGGCTGTGCCAGCCGACTTCAGAATGCTCTAGCGCTTCTCATGATTGGCGACCACGGCGCGCGACACGGCCTGCATTAGCTGCCAGCGTTCGGGGATCGACACGGTGGTGCTGCCGATCATCACCGCAACCGCATAGCTGGTGCCGTCGGGCGCGGTCATGATGCCGACATCATTGTAGCCCGTCGATCGCGGCGGCAGATCCTGCCCGGTGCCGGTCTTGTGCATATAGGTCCAGCTATGGGGGACGCCGCCCTTGATCCGTTGCGGCCCGGTCTTGGCTTCCTCCATGAAGTTCATCAGCACGCGTGCCGAGGCCGAGGACAGCATGTCGCCTTCCTTGAGCTTGGCCAGCGCCTGCACGATCGACGCCGGCGCCGCGCCATCGGGCGGGCTGGCGAGATAATTGTCGAGCGCCTTCTGCCGCACTGACATGGGCAGCGCGGCGCGGGCGGCGTAGAAATTGCGGCCGATCGAATAATCCTGCCGCCAGTCGAGGCCGGCGGTGGTCGATTGCAACAGCCGTTCGCCCGGACCAAAGCGGATATTGGCGATGTGGCGGCGCGCCAGATAGCCGCGCACCGCGTCCGGCCCGCCGACCGCGCGCAGAAGCGTGTCGTTGGCGGTATTGTCGCTCTGCGTCATCGCGCGGCGCATCAGGTCGGAATAGGTGGTGGTCCAGCCGCCCGATCCCACCATCGCCGCGCTCGGCTGGTGGAACAGGGTCAGATCCTTCTTCGTGATGGTGGTCGAATCGGCGAGACGAATCTTGCCGCGATCGACCGCATCGAGGAAGGTCATCGACACCCACAGCTTCGACACGCTCTGCTGCGGAAACAGGACATTGCCATTATAGGCGACGGTCCAGTCCGCCCCGACCCGGCGCACCGCGATGCCGACCTTGCCACGGAAGCTCTGGCCTAGATTCTGGATCACGCTGACGAGAGCGGGCGAGGGCTGCTCGCGCTGGTCGATATCCTTGAACGGGGCGGGGGGATTGGCGACCTGCTTGATCGGCCATGTGTTGGTCGTGGGCTGCACCCTCTGGCGCGGCGGATTATTCGGTAGCGCGCTGCTGGCCTGGGCACCCGGCTGGGGTGGCGCGCCGACGCAGGCGGACAAGGCAACCACCGCAAGCACAAGGCGCGACGAGACGCGCCTGCTATCATTCGAGCTCATCACTAACCCCGCACTTCAAGCCGTTACAAGGCGCGGCGACCCGCATTGTAGGCAAGGACGATGCGACGAATGATTCCACAATTGCGATGTAAGGAGTCTGAACGGCGGAACGGCGCTCAGTTGCGGTTCAGCGGCGGGGCGGCAATAGGGAGCGGATGACGGATGGACTGATGGATCGACGCGGCCTGCTCTGCGGCGCGGGAGCGCTGGCGGCGGGATGGGCGATGCCGGCACTGGCGGCGGATTTTGCCTCGCGCCGGATCATGGTGACGGTGCGCGGCAGCGGCCGGGACGTGCTGCTGATCCCCGGCCTTGCCAGCGGTCCGGGCATCTGGAACGGCGTGACGGGGCAGATGCCGGGCTATCGCTGGCATCTGGTTCATGTTCGCGGCTTTGCGGGCCTTGCTGCCGACGCCAATGGCAGCGGGCCGGTGGTGCAGCCGGTGGCGGACGAGATCGCCCGCTACATCGCCGCCGCCGGATTGCGGCGACCGGCGGTGGTCGGGCACAGTATGGGCGGCACGCTGGCGATGATGCAGGGCCTCAAGGGCCTCGCCAGCCGGGTGATGGTGGTCGACATGCTGCCCGCCGGGGCCGCGATGGTCGGCGGCACCGCCAATGGCATGGGCTATCTGGCGGACCAGCTCAGCCAATATTTCACCGGCACGGCGGCCGGGCGCCGCTATCTCGCCCAGATCGTCGCGCAGGCGCCGGGGGCGGAGGGCAGCAATCCGGAGGTGATCGCCACCGCGCTGCGTGACCTGGCCAATACCGATCTTGGCCCGCAACTCGGCCGGATCGGGGTGCCGATGTCGGTGGTCTATGCCGTCGGCGCGGACCAGGCCCAGTCGGTCGAGATCACCCGGCGCTTCCGGGCCGCCTATGCGGCCAAGAAGGACGCGAAGCTGATGCCGATCGGGCCGAGCGGCCATGTCGTGATGGCCGACCAGCCGACCCGGTTCAATGCGGCGCTCGGCAATTTCCTCAAGGGCGTTTGACCTCGATCAAAGCGCGGGCCTGGATCGGCGCTAATTTGGTCGGCGAGACGACGCCCCTGGCGTTTGCTCCTCCTCCCTTCAAAGGCGCGGCTGCCCGGCCGCGCCTCTTTTTTGGTCAGGGCGCCAGCACCGTGTCGACGGCTTGCGCCAGCGTCTCGGGATAGTCGAGCGTGTAGTGCAGGCCCCGGCTTTCCTTGCGATGGAGCGCCGAGCGGACTACCAGCCGGGCGACTTCGAGCAGGTTGCGCAGTTCGATCAGGTCCGGCGTAACCCGGAAATTGCCGTAATATTCATCGACTTCCTTCGACAGTAGGTCGATGCGATGCTGGGCGCGCTCCAGCCGCTTGGTGGTGCGGACGATGCCGACATAGTCCCACATGAAGCGGCGGATTTCCTTCCAGTTGTGCTGGACGATGACCTCTTCGTCGCCATTGGTGACGCGGCTTTCGTCCCATGGCCGGATTGGCGGCGGGGCGGGCAGTTCGTTCCAATGGGCGCGGATATGCTTGGCCGCCGCCTCGCCGAAGACGAAACATTCGAGCAGCGAGTTGGAGGCGAGGCGATTGGCGCCGTGCAGGCCGCTTTCGGTCACTTCGCCCGCGGCATAGAGGCCGGGCAGGTCGGTGCGGCCGTCCAGGTCGATGATGACGCCGCCGCAGGTATAATGCTGCGCCGGGACGACCGGGATCGGCTCCTTGGTGATGTCGATGTCGAGGTCCAGCAGCCGGGCATAGATGGTCGGGAAATGCTGCTTCACGAATTCGGGCGGCTTGTGGCTGATGTCGAGATGGACATAGTCGAGGCCAAGCCGCTTGATCTCATGGTCGATGGCGCGGGCGACCACGTCGCGCGGCGCCAGTTCGGCGCGGGCGTCGAAACGCGGCATGAAACGCTCGCCGCCGCCCGGCACGCCGGGCGGGAGTTTCAGATGCCCGCCTTCGCCGCGCACGGCTTCTGTAATCAGGAAATTCTTGACCTCCAGATTATAGAGGCAGGTGGGGTGGAACTGGTTCATCTCCATGTTCGACACGCGGCAGCCCGCGCGCCAGGCCATGGCGATGCCGTCACCGGTCGCGCCACGCGGCGCGGTGGAGAAGAGATAGGTGCGGCCCGCGCCGCCGGTGCACAGGATGGTCGCGCGGCCGAGGATCGCGTCGACATGGCCGGTCTGCTTGTTGAAGGCATAGACGCCCCAGACATGGCCATCGCCCGAATAGCGCTCGCCATGGCGCGAGGTGATGAGATCGACCGCGACCATATCCTCCATCAGGGTGATGTTGGGATTGGCGCGCGCGGCCTTGAGTAATGCGACCTGCACGGCGTGGCCGGTGGCGTCGTCGACATGGACGATGCGGCGATGGCTGTGGCCGCCCTCGCGGGTCAGGTGCCAGCGTTCGCCGAACTCGTCGCCATCCCCTTCTTCGTTGGGATTGAAGGGCACGCCCAGTGCCGCCAGCCGCTCGATCGCGGCGGGGGCTTCGGAGACGACAAACTCGACCGTGTCCTGATCGTTGAGGCCGGCGCCCGCGACCATCGTGTCATGGACATGGGCCGCAAAACTGTCACCCGCGTCGAGTACCGCGGCGATGCCGCCCTGCGCCCAGTTGGTCGATCCGCCATCCAGCGCGCCCTTGGCCAGCACCACCACCTTGCGGTCCTGCGCGAGGTTGATGGCGGCTGTCAGCCCGGCCGCGCCGGAACCGATGATGACGACGTCATGGGTGATGGTGGGCATATATATTCACTCTCCGGGCTTTTGCCCTATCCCGTTCGGTTCGAGCTTGTCGAGAACCCTGCGCACTGGTTCTCGACAGGCTCGAACCGAACGGGGTTTCTTCAGGCAGCCGCCGTCAGGTTGAGGAAGACATCCTCCAGGTCGGGGTCGCGGGTTACCACGTCGACGATGGCGAGGCCGCCGGCCTGCACTGCGCTCAGCACCTGGCCCGCATTGGCGCGGTTCTTCATATAGGTGATGGTGAGGGTGCGTTCGTCGGTCAGCTCGACCTTCTCGAAGCTGGGGTCGCTGGGCGGGGCGGTGATGTCGCGGTCGACCGTCACCTGCACCACCTTTTCCTGCGCCATCGCGATCAGTTCGCGGGTCGGCTTGTCGGTGATGACCCGACCATGGTTGATGATGCCGATGCGGTCGCACAGCTCCTCGGCCTCTTCGAGATAATGGGTGGTGAGGACGATCGTCACCCCCATGGCATTGAGTTCCTTCACATAGGCCCAGAGCTGCTGGCGCAGCTGCACGTCGACGCCGGCGGTGGGTTCGTCCAGCACCAGGATCGGCGGCGAATGGACCATCGCCTTGGCCACCAGCAGCCGGCGCTTCATGCCCCCGGAGAGCGTGCGGGCATAGGCATTGGCCTTGTCCTCCAGATGGACCGCGCGCAGCAGCTCCATCGAGCGGCGCCTGTCCTTGGGCACGCCATAATAGCCGGCCTGGTTCTCCAGCGTCTCGAACGGCGTGAAGAAGGGATCGAAGACGATCTCCTGCGGCACGATGCCGATGCTGTTCTTGGCATTGCGCGGATTGGCGTCGATGTCGAAGCCCCAGATGCTGGCCGAGCCGCTGGTCTTGTTGACGAGGCCGGCGAGGATGTTGATCGTCGTCGACTTGCCCGCGCCATTGGGGCCGAGCAGGCCATAGATCTGGCCACGCGGGATGGTGAGGTTGATCCCGTCGAGCGCGCGCTTGCCGCCCTTATAGACCTTGGTCAGGTCGCGGATCTCGATGGCGGCTTGCGCAGGCTGGTCGGTCATGGCTGATCTCTATGGGGATCGAAGCGGGGGAAGGGAAGGGGCTGAAACGACGCGACAGTTGAAAGTTCACACCGTTCTGCGTCGCGATTTCCGGGCGATTTCGGCGGAAACGCGCCTGTAACGCGACACGGAAGCGACAATGGGGTCATAGCGAGGCGACCCTGACGCGACAGTGACGCGACAGCCAGGCGACAGGGACGCGACATTTATCGGCCGATCGGTCCCTTGTGCGGGCGGATCGGCGCGAGCGGATCGGCCCGGCGGGCGGCATGGAGCGCCAGCGCGTTGGCCCAGCTTCGGTCGAAGCCGGTGCCGGCCAGCCGATCGCGCAAGCGGTGCGCGCTGGAGCGGGACATGCCGACCAGTTGCGCGGCATGGCTGATATTGCCGGTTTCGAGCAGCGCGGCGAGGAAGCGGCGCTGGCGATCGGGCGTCCATTGGCGGCGGGCGCGCCGGGGTGCGGGGATGGGCGGATTGGGGAGGGGCTGGTCCATCCATCAGGATAGATCAGGAAAAACGCGTGTAGGAAAGACGGGAGGTTCGCCTGTCCATGACGGTCCAGGCGAGGCCCGGCTGGCCTATTTGAACGAGGCCAGACATTCCACTTCGAGCGGGGCGCCGAGCGCCAGGCCGTCGGCACCGAAGGCGCTGCGGGTGGGCAGGCGCTTGCCCTCGAAATAGCTGACATAGGTGGTGTTGAAACGCGGCCAGTCGGCCATGTCGTCCAGCATCACCGTGCATTTGACGACATGGCCGAAGTCGAGGCCATTGTCCTTGAGGATCTTGCCGATCGAATCCATCGCATTCTTCACTGCCGCGTCGAACCCTTCCTTGTGCGGGTCCATGCCGTCGGGCACCTGGCCGATCTGGCCCGACATGTAGAGCATGTCGCCGACCCGGATCGCGGGCGAGAAGGGCAGCTTGGCGGGCAGCGGCTTCTGCGCGGCGGCGGGGGCGGCGATCATGAGGCTGGCGAGAAGGGCGGGGGCGAGCAGCTTTTTCATCATAGGGCTCCGAAAAGGATCAGACGCGGGGCAGGGCGGCGATCAGCCGTTCGACATCCCTGTCATCGTTGAACACCGATGGCGAGATGCGGAAATAATTGTCGTGGACGGACAGGCGGACCTGTGCCCGCGCCAGCGGATCGGTGAGCAGGCCCTTCGCATTGGGCAGGACGCCGCTCAGCAGCGGGCTGGTCGTGCCTGGCGGGGTGATGAGGCGATAGCCCTTGCGCGGCAGCTCGTCGCGCAGCTGGCCGATCAGTCGCTGGGCATGGGCCTGGATCGCCGGGACGGTGAGCGCCGAGATGTAGCTGATCGAATGATCGAGCATGGCGCTGATCGCCTGGGCATAGGTGCCGGTGCCGAAATGGCCGAGCGCGCCGGGGCGGGCGACATAGCTGGTCGGTGCATCGCCGTGCGGATCGAGCGGGAAGATATGGGTTTGCGGCGGGGACAGGCCGATGCCCGGCGGCGCATCGGGCGCGGCAAAGCCATAATAGCCATATTCGGTGCGGGGCAGCTGGTCCGCGACACCGCGCCGGACATAGAGGAAGCCCAGGCCGAAATCGCCCATCAGCCATTTATAGGTGGCGCAGGCGGCGAAATCGACGCCGCTGTCATGCAGGTCGATCGGCACTGCGCCGGCGGCATGGATGATGTCGGCATAGACCAGCGCGCCGACCTTGTGCGCCATCGCGCTGATCGCCTTCAGGTCATGCTGGAAGCCATTATAGGTGGAGACGGCCGAGACGCTGACCAGCTTCGTCCCCGGCGTGATGGCGCGGGCCATGTCCTCGGGAGCGATGCGGCCCTCGCGCGCCTGCACCCAGGCGACATCGACGCCCTGTTTCGCCATTTCCTGATACATCGGGAAGGCGGCGTAGAAATGGAGCGTGTCGGTGACGACGCGGCCGCCAGCATGCGGGAAGCCCAGTGCGCGCAGCACCGCCTGTTCGCCCATGGTGGTGGACTGCACCCAGGTGATCTCGTCCGCATCGGCGCCCATCAGCGTGGCGAATTTCGCGATCAGCGCGGCACGATCGACCGGCTTGCGCGCGGCGGCGACGGGATCGAGCGTGCGGCCGGCGAGATAGGCGTCGGCGGCGGCTTTGGCGCCCAGGCTCACCGGATGGGTGGAGGCGCTGTCGAGATAGGCGACCGGGGTGGCGGCGAAACTGGCCTTGTCGGGGAGCGATGGCGGTGCGGCGACGGCGCGGGCGGCCTGTGCCGCCAGCGGCACGGCGAGCGCTGCCCCCAACGCCTGGCGCCGGCTGAGGCTCATGCCATGATCCGGGCGAGCGCGATCTTGAACGCCTGCATCTCGGCCGGCGTGCCGAAGGAGACGCGGACCCAATCGTCCATATGCTTGCGCGGGCCGCCGATGAAGATCTTCTCTTTGGCGAGGGCGGCGGTGACATCGGCGCCGGGGCGATCGACATGGATCATCGCGAAGCTGGTCTGCGAGGGAAGATATTTGAGGCCGCGCGCGTCGAGCCAGGCGAAGAGATCGTCGCGCACCGCCTTGTTATAGGCCTTGCGCTGGGGGAGCAGCATCGGGTCGAGCAGGCTCGCCTCGGCCGCGACCACGGCGGGCATCGGCGTGATGTTGACGCCATAGTCGGCCATGCCGTCGAGCAGATCCTTGCGCCCGGCGATCAGGCCGCAGCGCAGGCCGGCCAGGCCGTAGATTTTCGAGAAGGTGCGGGTGACGAGGATGTCCGCGCCCTTGGCCACCAGGTCGAGGCAGCTCTGCGCGTCGCTATAATGGATATAGGCCTCGTCAACCAGCAGCACGGAACCGACCGGCTTGTTGGCGAGCAGCCATTCGATGTCGGCGCGCGGGATCGGCAGGCCGGTCGGATTGTTGGGATTGCAGAGATAATAGACGCCTGCGTCCGGCGCGGCGGCCAGCAGCTTGCGCAGGTCGGCAGTGAAGTCGCCGGCCAGCGGCAGAGCGACGGCGCGGGTGACCGGCTGGTTGCCCTTGCCCAGGAACCCCTGATCGAAGGTGGGTTCGAAATAGGCGATCGGGCGGGTCTTGGACGAGTAGGTCAGCGCGACCGAGCGCAATGGCATGAAGGAGCCGGGATGGACCTGAACCTGGTCGGGCGACAGGCCGTTCTGGCGGGCGAACAGGCTTTCCAGCTTCGAGGCGAAGGCCATGCCATAGCGGCCGGCGAGCGGATCGAGCCCGGACAGCGCCTGCAGCGCGGCGGGTGCGGGGCCGAGCGGATTTTCGTTGCTGTTGATGAAGATGCCGTCGGTCAGCGTGGCGACCATGGCCTTGGGATCATCGCTCATCGCCACCTTGCGGTCGCGCTGGGCGAGGGCGGGCGCCGCACCGGCTATTGCCGCCGCGCCCATGGCACCGCGCATCAGCATGCGGCGGCTGAGAGTGTCCGGACGGTCGGTCATGGTTTTCGCTTCCCCCTGATGGGGATCGAGGCATCGATCCACATCCCTATCATTGTTGCCGCGTCCTGCGAGCCGCCGGTCATGTCGACCGGCTTCAGACTGCTAACAAAGCAAAAGGGCCGGTCTCCTGGGAGACCGGCCCTTCAGTTCTAGCCTATCAGAACTTGAAGTCGATACGCGCGTAGTAATAGCCGCCCGAGGTGCCGTAGGGGCCAAAGCCATAGGGGCTGTTATAGGTGGTCGACCCGTTGATATAGGGCGACGTGCCCGCCGGGATGGTCACGCCCGTCAGCAGGGCCGGGGTTTCCGGGACCTTGTCGAACAGGTTGTTCGCGCCGAGCGAGAAGGTCATGGCGTCGTTGAACGCATAGCTGACTTCCAGATCGGTGATGCCGGTCGGCTTGACCTTCGCTTCATAGATGGTCGGCAGGCCGGCGGCGATCAGCGAAGCGCTCGACACGCCCGGCTGCACCAGCACGCTGGTCTTGCCATAGAAGGTCTCGCGCAGGTTGACCGTGAAGGCACCGCTCTTGAACAGGGCGCCCAGCACGACCTTGTAGTCGGGCGAAGCGTCTTCGACATAGCTTTCAGAGATATTGCTGAAGACCGTCGGAATCTTGTTCTTGGTGATCTTCGTCTTGTTGTAGTTGGCCGAGACCGACAGGTTCAGGCTGCCGAAGTCCAGGGCCACCGGATAGGCGGCCGAGAAGTCGATGCCCCAGGTGCGGGTGTCGATGCCGTTGGTGAAGCTCTGCGCACCGATGTTCGGCAGCGCCGCGTCAAACACCACGCCAGCTGCCTGCAGCGCCGAGATGATTGCCGGGGCTTCCGCCGTCGCAACGCCGCCCTGGACGGCATAACGGGCCGCGGTCAGGGCGATGCGATCCTTGATCTTGATGAGATAGCCATCAAGCGTGACCGCGAGCTTGGGGATCGGACGGAAGACGAAGCCGCCCGAGAAGTTGGTCGACTTTTCCGGCTTCAGCGCGGAGAAGCCCAGCAGGGTCGCCGCAGGCGAACCGGCCGGCAGCACCGCAACGGCGCTGGTCGGGCCGACGGCCACGGTCGAATAATGCTGTTCGGCCAGCGTCGGCGCACGGAAGCCGGTGCTGACGGTGCCACGGATGGCGACCGCATCGCTGAAGTCGAAGCGGGTGGTGGCCTTGCCGATCAGCGTGTCGCCGAAGTCCGAATAATCTTCGTAACGGCCGGCAAGGTCGACGGTCCATTTTTCGACCGGGTTGACGATGACGTTGATGTAGCCGGCCTTGGCGCTGCGGTTCCAGTCGCCTGCGTCGCTTTCCTTGTAGCCCGGGAAGGACTGAACGCCGGTCTTGTAGGTGGAATAATAGTCGCCCGCGACGATGGTGTAGGTGTCGCGGCGATATTCGCCACCGAAGGCGAAGGTCAGCGGATCGGCCAGGCCAAGATCGAATTCCTTGCGGATGTCGGCCGTGACCGTGGTCTGGCTCAGGCGGAAGCCGCCGTCATAGGCCGAGTCCGGCGTGTTGGGCAGGACGCCCGAACCGTTCAGATACTGGGCATAGGTTTCCTGCCAGACTTCGCGATGGGCCGAATTCTCGGTCCAGATCTCGTTCTTGTCATGGCCATAGGTGGTCGACAGATCATAGTTCCAGCCGCCGCCAAATTCGCCCTTGGCGCCGACGGTGAAGCTATATTCGTCCTCGGTCACATGCTGCAGCGGGACCATGCCGACGACGCCGGTGTTGCCATAGCAGATGCTGGGATCATAAGCCGCCGTGGTGACGCTGCCGCCCAGATTGCCGCTTTCGTAGCAGACGCGCTTGGGGTGGCGATAACCCTGCTTGGCATAGCCGATGCGGCGGGCATAGTTACCGAAGCTGTAGAGCTCGACGCCGCCGAAATCATAGCCCATATTGTAGAAGAATTCGGTCAGATAGGTCTTGGGCTGGCCGCCGTTGATGCCCGCCAGCGCGTCGCCGGTCAGGTTCGACCATTGCGCGGGAGCGTTGGGCTGCAGCGAACCGTCGAGCTGCGTCACCTGAACCTGGCCGGTGCCGGTGGTGGTATAGTCCTGGCGACGGTGGAAGCCGCTGAGGTTGAAATAACCATCCTCGCCCAGCTTGAAGCCGACATTGCCCGAGACCGAGAAGGTTTCGCCTTCGCTGTCGTAATTCTGGCCGCCGGTGATCTTGAAGCTGCCGCCTTCGGTATCGTCCTTCAGGATCAGGTTGATGACGCCCGCGATCGCATCGGTACCGTAAACGGCGGCGGCGCCTTCCTGCAGGATTTCGATGCGTTCGACGGCATCAGGCGGAATGAGGTCGAGGCTGGGCGCGGCGGAACCGCCGAACGGGCCGGTGGCGACCTGAAGAATGGCCGAGCCGTGGCGACGCTTGCCATTGACCAGCAGCAGCGTGTGGTTGGGGCTCAGGCCGCGCAGACGAGCCGACAGCGAGAAGCTCGACATGTCGGTGCCCTGGGTCTGGGCGGTGAAGCTGGGAACGATCTGGGTCAGCGCCTGGTTGAGGTTCGGCTGGCCGACATGGGCGATGGCTTCTTCGCTGAGCACCTGAACGGGTGCGGCAGCTTCGGCGGCCGACATGCCGACGGCACGGGTGCCGGTAACGATGATGGCTGCACCTTCATCGGCCTGCGGTTCCTGCGGTGCTTCCTGCGCCATGGCGCAGGCCGACCAGGATGTCGCAATCACGAGAGAAAGCTTGAGCGCGGAAAGTCTCTTCATTCTATGCCCCCTGATATTGTCATTATCTTGACACTCGGAGGGACGAACGATCTGCGGACTATCCTCTATTGCGCCGCACAAAATTTAAGTAAAAGTGACATATTTCACGCATATCTCAGCGACTGAACTCTGCAGCATATTTTTTGTTGCATCAATGTCGCAATGTTCAATTTTGCATTTCTCATGTGAATTTTGCAATCAATTGGCATGGCGGGTTTTTGGTTATGGTTCGTTGTTGATTTAATTGTGCCTTATCCGCCTTTTGCGACGGCGATGAGCTTGTGGGCTTCTGCGCCGGTCCAGTCCATGGCTCCGACCACGCGCGCAACCTCCTTGCCCTTGGCATCATAGAGGACGGTGGTCGGCAGGACGCCGGTGGCATAGCCCAGGCCGAGCTTGTTCTCCGGATCGGTCCAGCCCTTGAGGTGAGGCAGCCTGTGCTTGGCGAAGAAAGGCTTGATCGCGGCCTGGCCCTGCACGTCCTGCGAAATCGTCAAAACGACCAGGCTCCTGTCACCTTCTCTGTCACTTTGTGCGGCGAGGGCGTCGAGCGTCGGCATCTCCGCGACGCAGGGCGCGCACCAGGTCGCCCAGAGATTGACCAGCAGCGGGCGGCCGGCAAAGTCCTGTAGGGTCGCCGTGCCACCCTGCGGATTTTCGAACGCGAAGGTCGGCGCAGGTGTACCCGCCTTGCTGCGGTCGATCGTGTAGTTGAAATCGCCCTTGGCGCCGCCGCCGGCAGCGGGCTGCACTTCGTCGCCCGTCACCTTGCCGCTGGCGCTCGCATTGGCTTGCCCCGCGGGCGGGGATTGCCTATCGCATGCCGCCAGCCCAGCCAGCAGGAGCAGTGTCATTACCGAGCGCAAGGACGATATCATGGAAGCAGGCTCCAACAGCATGTGGGGTGGCCGGTTCGCGGCCGGCCCGGCATCGATCATGCGTGAGATAAATGCCTCCATCCCCTTCGACAAGCGCTTGTGGAAACAGGATATCGCCGGGTCCAAGGCGCATGTCGCAATGCTGGCCAAGCAGGGCATCGTCGATGGCGAGGATGCGCAGGCGATCACCGAGGGGCTGAACCGGATCGCGGCGGAATATGAAGCCAATGGCGTTCCGGTCAATCTGGACCTGGAAGATATCCACATGGTCACGGAGTCGCGGCTGGCCGAACTGATCGGCCCGGCGGCCGGCCGCCTGCACACCGCGCGCAGCCGCAACGACCAGGTGGCGACCGATTTCCGCCTGTGGGTCCGCGACGCCATGGATGAGGTGATGGCGGGCCTGGCCGGGTTGCAGCAGGCGCTGCTCGCCCGCGCCGAGGAACATGTCGATGCGGTGATGCCGGGCTTCACCCATCTCCAGTCGGCGCAGCCGGTGACGCTGGGCCATCATCTGATGGCCTATTATGAAATGGTGCGCCGCGACCGCAGCCGCTTTGCCGATGCGCGCGTGCGGCTGGACGAATGCCCGCTGGGCGCCGCCGCGCTGGCCGGCACCGGCTTCCCGATCGATCGCCATGCCACGGCGGCGGCGCTGGGCTTTGCCAAGCCGACCGACAACAGCCTGGACAGCGTGTCCGACCGCGACTTCGCGCTCGACTATCTGATGGCCGCGACCCAGGCGTCGCTGCATCTGTCGCGCCTGGCCGAAGAGTTCATCATCTGGGCGAGCCAGCCCTTCGGCTTCGTCAAGCTGCCCGACGCCTATTCGACCGGCAGCTCGATCATGCCGCAGAAGCGCAATCCCGACGCGGCCGAACTGGTGCGCGGCCATGCCGGCCGCATCATGGGCTGCATGAATGCGCTGTGCGTGACGATGAAGGGCCTGCCGCTCGCCTATTCCAAGGACATGCAGGACGACAAGCCGCCGGTGTTCGAGGCGCATGACCTGCTGGGCCTGTCGATCGCGGCGATGACCGGGATGATCGAGACGGTGACGTTCCGCACCGACCGGATGCGCGGGCTGGCCGAGAGCGGTTTCGCGACCGCGACGGACCTGGCCGACTGGCTGGTGCGCGAGGGCGACATTCCCTTCCGCGAGGCGCATCATATCACCGGTCGTGCGGTGGCGGCGGCGGAGGAAGCCGGCGTGCAGTTGGCTGACCTGCCGCTCGAAACGCTCAAGGCCATCGACGCGCGTATCGACGATCGCATCTATGCGGTATTGACGGTCGATGCGTCGGTCGCCAGCCGCAAGAGCCATGGCGGTACGGCGCCCGATCAGGTGCGCGCCCGGATTGCCGCGGCGCGCGCGACGCAGGAGTGAGGCAGATGGCACGGCATATCCGCAATGGGCTGATGATCGGGGCAATGGCGCTGGCGCTGGCCTCCTGTGGTGGCCGTGAATCGCTCAAACCCGTGGCGGGCCAGAAATTGCCTGCCGTGCCGGTGGGGGCGGCGACTGCGCCGACCGCCGCCGACATGATGGATCCGGGCACCCAGGCCCGCCCGGAGCGCAACGTCGAACTGCTGACCCAGTCGCGCCAGCGCGGCAATGACGAGTTCGACCTGCCACCGGAAAGCCGGCCGCAACAATAGTCCCTATTCCCGCAAGGATCAGACCTTGGACCATTTCGATTATGTAGACGGCACCATGCATGTGGAGCAGGTGCCGATGACGGAAATTGCGCAGCAGGTCGGCACCCCGGTCTATGTCTATTCGACCGCGACGCTGGAACGCCATGTCGGCGTGTTCCGCGAAGGGCTGTCCCAGCTCGACAATCCGCTGATCGCCTTTGCCGTGAAGGCCAATCCCAATGCCGCCGTGCTGGCGACGCTGGCGAAGCTGGGGCTGGGTGCGGACGTGGTGTCGGGCGGCGAATTGCAGCGCGCCGTGGCGGCAGGCATTCCGGCCAACCGCATTGTCTTTTCCGGCGTCGGCAAGACCGCCGAGGAAATGAAGCTGGCGCTGGAGCTGGGCATTTTCCAGTTCAACCTGGAGAGCGAACCGGAAGCGGAAATGCTGTCGGAGGTGGCGCTGTCGATGGGGAAGAAGGCGCCGGTCGCCTATCGCATCAACCCCGATGTCGACGCCGGTACCCATGCCAAGATTTCGACCGGCAAGTCGGAAAACAAGTTCGGCATCCCCTATGACCGGGCGCTGGAAAGCTATGCCGCCGCGCGCGACCTGCCGGGCCTCGATGTCCAGGGCGTCGCCGTGCATATCGGCAGCCAGCTGACCGACCTGGCGCCGCTAGAGGCGGCCTTCGTCAAGGTCGGCGCGCTGATCAAGCAGCTGCGCGCGGCGGGCCATGACATCCGCACCGCCGATCTGGGCGGTGGCCTGGGCGTGCCCTACGACCCGTCGCAGCCGCTGCCGCCGAGTCCGGCCGACTATGGCGCGATGGTCACGCGAGTGACGCAGGGCTGGGATGCGCGGCTGATGTTCGAGCCGGGCCGGGTGATCGTGGGCAATGCCGGCGTGCTGCTGTCGAAGGTGATCCGTGTCAAACAGGGCGCGCAGGCGCCGTTCGTGATCGTCGACGCGGCTATGAACGACCTGATGCGGCCCAGCCTCTATGACGCATGGCACGATATCCGCGCGGTGGCGCCGGACGGCAACCGGATCGCGTCGAACGTGGTCGGACCGGTGTGCGAGACCGGCGATACCTTCGCCATGGGCCGCGACATGGATGTGGTGGCGGCCGGCGACCTGCTGACCTTTATGACCGCGGGCGCCTATGGCGCGACCATGGCGGGCACCTATAACAGCCGATCGCTGACCCCCGAAGTGCTGGTGTCGGGCGACAAATGGGCCGTGGTCCGCGCGCGTCCGCCGATCGAGGCGCTGATCGCGGGCGACCATATCCCCGATTGGGTGGCTGGCTGATGCACAGCCTGCCCGTCTTTCTGCGGCTGGAGGGGCGGGCGGTCATCCTGACCGGACAGGGCGAGGCGGCCGATGCCAAGCGCCGGCTGCTGGAGCGCGCCGGCGCGCGCATCGTCGGCGAGGATGATGCGGATGCACGGGTCGCAATCGTGTCGGATGGCGACGCGGCGGTCGTGGCGCGACTGCGCGCGCGCGGCGTGCTGGTCAATGCGACCGACAAGCCGGACCTGTGCGATTTCACCCTGCCGGCGATCGTCGATCGCGATCCGGTGCTGATCGCGATCGGCACGGGTGGGGCGTCGGCGGGACTGGCGGCGGCGCTGCGGCAGCGGATCGAGGCCTTGTTGCCGAGCGGGCTGGGCGATCTGGCGCGGGCGCTGTTCGCGGCGCGGGGGCGGTTGCGCGACCTGTGGCCCGATGCGGGCGCGCGGCGGCAGGCAATCGGCAAGGCGCTGGCGCCGGGCGGGGCGATTGATCCGCTAGGGTTTGATCCGGATGTCGATGTGTGGCTGGCGGAGGGCCTGGAGGCGGACAATAGCGCGCTATATCTTGTCCGGCTGTCGTCGGCCGATCCCGATGATCTGAGCGTGCGCGATGCGCGGATGCTGGCGCTGGCCGACCGGGTCTATCATGATGGGTCGGTGGCGCCGGCGATATTGGACCGGGCGCGGGCGGATGCCGAGCGGATCGCGGCGAATGGTCCGCCCGAACGGCTTGGCGCTGGCCTCAGTCTATGGGTCAGTTCTGCCGCGCGCTGAGGCGGGCGACTTCATCTTGCAAGGCCTGGATCGAGGAGACGAGGCGGGCGCGGTCGAGCTGCATTTCCTGCAGGGCGTCACGGGTTTCGCCCAGTTCCACGGCGCGGCGGGCGATGCGGGCGTCGAGCTCGGCATTGTGCCGGCTGAGCATGCCGAGCCGTTCGGCGCGGGCGCACAGATGGCGCAGCCGCGCATCGAGCAGGTCGAAATCGAATGGCTTGACGATATGGTCGTCGGCGCCGGCCTCCAGCACTTCGACGGCGGACTGGCTGTCGATGCGACCGGTCAGCATGACGATGCAGGCATGGGGGGCGAGCGCGGTGGCGCGAATGCGCTTCATCGTCGCCACGGCGGGTAGCATCAGCAGGTCCATGTCGATCAGGATCAGGTCGACCGGACGCGTGACCAGCAGGTTGAGAGCGATGAAGCCGTTTTCGGCCAGCACCACGTCATAGTTAAGCCGCGACAGGCGGCGAGCGATGACGGCGCGGGCGGTCGCATTCTCGTCGATCAGCAGCACGCGCAGCCGGCGCGAGGCTGTGGCCCCGCTTTCCGGCTGCTGCGCGACGATCTGATGAAGGGGCTTGCGCTTGAAAAACGGCATTGGATAGCAACTCCTGCGATCGGCAGGATAGAAGCTGGCGGCAAAGAAATGGTTAACGCGCCATGCCTTCTGCGCCATAGGCGCGCAGGAAGATGTCGACGGCGAAGGCGGCGTCGCTTTCCATCTGTTGCGGCGTGACCCGTTCGATCTGGCTGAGTAGCAGCAATTCATGGCAGCCCGATGTCGTCAGGCGCATCAGCACGCGGGCGGCCTTGTCGGGATCGTCGCGGCGCAACTGGCCGCGGTCCATCGCCCCTTCGAGGAAACGGGCGAGCAGCATGCGGGTATGGCTGGGCGCCATTTCATAGAAGATGCGGCTCATTTCCGGGAAACGGCCACCTTCCGACGCGATCAGCCGGTGCAGGGCGATCGCTTCGGGCGATGTCACCTTTTCGAGCAGGCTGAGCGCGGTGCGATGCAGCGTCGAGGCGAGGTCGCCGCCGGGGTCCAATATTTCCGAAAGCCGCGCGCGATAGGTGCTGGTCGCATTTTCGAGAACCGCGCGAAACAATTCCTCCTTGGAAGGGAAATGATTCCACAACGTGCCCTTCGACCCGCCCAATATGGCGGCGATGGCTGACATGCTGGTCGCGGCATAGCCATTTTCCAGAAAATGCCGGGCAGCCACCTCCAATATCGTCTGGCGCCGGTCGAGGCGGCGGGCCTCCCGACGACTGGGGGCTAAAGCTTTTTCTGAGCATGTCATATAAGCGTACCATAGAGTACGCTATTTATATTGACAAGGGTGGTATGGCGGGGCAAAGGCGATTTTCATACTGGATGGTACGGTTTGGATATGTCCGTGAGTCGCATCAGTTTTTCCATTCGCACCGGCGGTATTGCAGTGACAGCGCTGCTTCTGGCCGGCTGTGCTTCAATACCTGATCTGGGCGACAAGCCCGAGATTCGTGCGCCGCAGAGCGTGGAGGCGGGGCGCAGCCTGAGCGCCGACACGGTTGCCTGGCCTAGCGAGAATTGGTGGAGCGCCTATGGCGATCCGCAGCTGACATCGCTGATCGAGGAGGGGCTGCGCAATTCGCCCGACATGGCGGTGGCGCTGGCGCGCTTCCGCCAGGCGACGGCGATGGCCCAGCAATCGGGCGCGGCGCTGCTGCCCACGGTCGACGCCACGGCCAATGCCGGCGTGACCAAGCAGAGCTATAATATGGGCATGCCCAAGGATTTCGTGCCGCAGGGCTGGCTGGGCACCGGCAAGGTCGGGCTGGACTTTGGTCTGGACATCGACCTGTGGGGCAAGAACCGGGCGTCGTTGGCGGCAGCCACGTCGGAGGCCCGCGCGGCCGAGATCGACGCGCAGCAGGCACGCCTGGCGCTGACCACCGCGATCGCCGATGCCTATGCCGACCTGGCCCGCCTCTATGACGAGGCGGAAATCCAGGAGCGGACGCTGGAAATCCGCACGGCCAGCCAGAAGCTGGTCGCCGACCGCCGGCAGAATGGCCTGGAAACGCGCGGCAGCGTGCGCCAGGCCGACGCCACCGTGTCCTCGGCCAAGGCGCAACTGGCGGCCGCCCGCGTGGCGATCGAACTGCGCCAGCATCAGATCGCCGCGCTGATCGGCGCCGGGCCGGACCGTGGCCTGGCGATGACCCGGCCGCAGATCGGCCAGTTGGCGCCACTGGGCCTGCCGGCGGACGTCACCACCAATCTGGTGGCGCGTCGTCCCGACGTCGCCGCCGCGCTGGCCCGGACGCAGGCTGCTGCCAGCCGGATCAAGGTGGCGCGAGCATCCTTCTATCCGGCGGTGAGCCTGAGCGCCCTGATCGGCGTCCAGTCGCTGGGGTATGAAACGCTGTTCACCGGCACCGGTGCTTCGGGCGGGTCGACGTCCTTTGCGGACAATCTGTTCAAGAAGGATTCGCTGTTCGGCAGCGCCGGCCCGGCGATCAGCCTGCCGATCTTCCATGGCGGGCAGTTGCGCGGCCAGTATCGCGGCGCGCGCGCGACCTATGACGAGGCGGTCGCCAGCTATGACAAGACGGTGCTGGGCGCCTATCAGGACGTCGCCGACGCCGTGACCAGCCGCCGGACGCTGGACCAGCGGCTGACCGACGCCAAGGCGGCGCTGGCCGCGTCGCAGGATGCCTATGGCGTCGCCCAGCAACGCTACAAGGGCGGGCTTTCCACCTATCTCGACGTGCTGAACGTCGAAGACCAGCTGCTCGCGGCGCGTCAGTCCGTCGCGCAGCTGGAAGCGAGCGCCTTCTCTCTCGATATTGCCCTCATTCGCGCGCTCGGCGGCGGCTTTGCCGCGAGCGACGCTCAGTCCAAGGATCGACCCAATGGCTGATGCCGCCACCGAAACTTCCCCCGAACTGGCCGAGCAGCGCGGCAATGCCCGCAAGACCTGGCTGACCCGTCTGGCGATCGCCGTGCTGGTGGTCGGTGTCCTGTGGGCGGCCTGGTATTTCCTGATCGGCCGCAACCATGTCAGCACCGACAATGCCTATGTGAATGCGGAGGTCGCCCAGGTGACCCCCTTGCTGTCGGCGCAGGCGATCGAGGTCAACGTCACCGACACCCAGACTGTGAAGCGTGGCGACATCCTGGTGAAGCTGGACCCGACCGATGCGCAGATCGCGCTGCAGCAGGCCGAGGCCGATCTGGCCGATGCCCGTCGCCGCTTCCGCCAGACCAGCGCGACCAGCGGTTCGCTGTCGGCGCAGGTCGAGGCGCGTGGCGCTGACATCGTCCAGGCCCGTGCCCAGCTGGCGACCGCGCAGGCCGATTTCGACAAGGCCCGCATCGACCTGCAGCGTCGCGAGGCGCTGGTCGCGGGCGGCGCGGTTTCGGGTGACGAAGTCACCGCGGCGCGCAAATCCTATGCCGCTGCCAAGGCGGCGCTGGATCTGGCCCGTGCCGGTGTCGAGACCGCGCAGGCGACCCGCAATGCCGCGACCGGCCAGCTGGCCGCCAACGACGCGCTGATCCGCGGTTCGACCGAGGAAAGTGATCCCGCGGTGATGGTTGCCAAGGCGAAGCTGGAAGACGCCAAGCTGGACCTGGAACGCACGATCATCCGTGCGCCGATCGACGGCGTGGTGACCAAGCGTGCGGTCCAGATCGGCCAGCGCGTGGCGCAGGGCAGCCCGATCATGAGCATCGTCCCGCTGTCGCAGGTCTATGTCGACGCCAATTTCAAGGAACGCCAGCTGCGCCATGTGAAGGTGGGCATGCCCGCCACGGTGGTGGCCGACATCTATGGCGGCGACGTCGTCTATCATGGCAAGGTCGTGGGCTTCTCCGGCGGCACCGGTTCGTCGCTGTCGCTGATCCCGGCGCAGAACGCGACTGGCAACTGGATCAAGGTGGTCCAGCGCCTGCCGGTGCGCATCGCGCTCGACCCCAAGGAACTGGCAGAGCATCCGCTGCGCGTGGGCTTGTCCACCGAAGTCGAGATCGATCTGGCCGGCAAGTAAGGGAGCGAGCGCGTGAGCGGTCCCGAAACCTTCAATCTGCTCTCGCCGCGCACCCGCACGCTTGCCGGGCTGGTGCTGGCGCTGAGCAACTTCATGGTCGTGCTCGACCTGACCATCGCCAATGTCTCGGTGCCGCATATCGCTGGCAATCTGGGCATCTCCGGCGACCAGGGCACCTGGATCATCACATCCTATGCGGTGGCGGAGGCGATCTGCGTGCCGCTGACCGGCTGGCTGGCGCTGCGTTTCGGCGTGGTGCGGACCTTCATCTGGGCGATGATCGGCTTCGGCTTCTTCTCGATGATGTGCGGCCTGTCGACCACGCTGGGCATGATCGTGGCCGCGCGCCTGGGCCAGGGCATCTGCGGCGGGCCGATCATGCCGATGTCGCAGACGTTGTTGCTGCGCATATTCCCGCCGGAAATGCGGCCGCGTGCCATGGGCCTGTGGGCGATGACGACGCTGCTGGGGCCGGCCATGGGGCCGATCGTCGGCGGCTATATCAGCGACAATTGGAGCTGGCACTGGATCTTCTTCATCAACCTGCCGATCGCGGCGCTGTGCGTGTTCGCGGCGATGGCGATGCTGCGGCCGGTGGAGACCGATACGGCGCACCAGCCGATCGACAAGATCGGCCTGTGCCTGCTGATCTTCTGGATCGGCTGCCTGCAGGTGATGCTGGACATCGGTCGCGACCATGACTGGTTCTCCGACCCGCTGATCCTGACGCTCGCCATCCTGGCCGGCATCGGCTTCATCGTCTTCATCATCTGGGAACTGACCGAGGAGCATCCGATCGTCGACCTGCGGGTGTTCCGGCATATCGGCTTCTCATCGGGCGTCTTCACGCTGGCTTTGGCCTTCGGCGCCTATTTCTCCAGCATCGTGGTCATCCCGCAATGGCTGCAGATGTCGATGGGCTATACCGCGACCTGGTCGGGCATCGTCACCGCCTTCACGGCGATGGCGGCGGTGATGAGCGCGCCGTTCGCGGCCCGCTTCACCGGCAAGGTCGATCCGCGCATCATGATTTCGGGCGCGGTCTTCTGGCTGGGCTGCATGACCTTGTGGCGGGCGCACTGGACCAGCGGCATCGACTTTTTCGGGCTGGCGCTGCCGCAGTTTGTGCAGGGCTTCGCCATGCCCTTCTTCATGATCCCGTTGACGACGCTGACCCTGGGGTCGGTGCCGCCGAGCGAGACCGCGTCGGCCGCCGGCCTGCAGAATTTCCTGCGGACCATGGCGATCGCGATCGCGACGTCGCTGGTGCTGACCGGGTGGAGCGACAGCCAGCGCGTGTCGCGCAACGAACTGGCCGGCGCCCTGCAGCCCGATGATGCGCAGCGCGCGCTGTCGGGCATGGGGATGACGACCGAGCAGATCCGCCAGACCATATCCAATCTGGTGGAGCAGGAGGCGATCGCCATTTCGGTCGACTATGTCTTCTTCATCTCCGCGCTGGTGCTGTTTGCGGCGGCGGTGATCGTCTGGCTGGCGCCCAAGCCCAGCGGGCCGGTGGACACGTCGGCCGCGCACTGATCGGCACTGTCGAGACCAAGAAAAAGCCTCCCGTTGCTGGTGCAGCGGGAGGCTTTTTCATTTTGGTGCGCTGATGCCTCAGAGTCTGTTTGAAAAATCGCGAAAGATCGATTTTTCGTCACCGGCTTTCTCAAACGGTCTCTCAGCGCGCGCCGGCGGTGGCGCGCTTCTGGCCGTAGAGGAAATAGACGGCGAGGCCGATCGCGTTCCAGATCAGGCAGGCATAGATGGTCTTCATCGGCAGGCTGAGGAACAGATAGGCGCAGCCTAGCACGGCACCCAGGCCCACCAGCGTCGCCGCTGGCGTGCGGAAGGGGCGCTTGAGGTCCGGCGCGCGGCGGCGCAGGATCAGCAGGCAGGCGCCGACGGCGGTGAAGGCGATCAGCGTGCCGGCATTGGCGAGCGCGGCGATCTGGTCGATCGGCAGCACGCCGGCGATGATCGCCACCAGCACGGCGGTGACGGCGGTAATGCGCGCAGGGGTGCCGCGCTTCGAGATGCGGGCGAGCGATTGCGGCAGGAAGCCGTCCCGCGCCATCACCAGGAAGATGCGGCTCTGGCCGTAGAGAAAGCCCAGCAGCACGGTGGGAAGCGCAATGACGGCGGCGATCGCGACGATCCGGGCGATCGACTCCTGGCCCATTTCACGCAGGATGAGGGCGAGCGGTTCGGGGCTGTCGGCGAAGCGGGTGAAGGGCATGGCGCCCACCGCTGCGGCGGCGACCAGCACATAGATGAGGGTGCAGACGATCAGCGAGCCGACGATACCGATGGCGAGGTCACGGTCCGGGTTCTTGGCTTCCTCCGCCGCGGTCGAGATCGCGTCGAAGCCGTAGAAGGCGAAGAAGATGATCGCGGCGGCGGCCATCACGCCGCGCTCGATGCCGTCAGGCCCCATATGCTTGGCAAAGCCGAAGGGCATGAAGGGTTCGAGATGCTGGGCGTCGAAGGCGGGCAGGGCGACCCAGACGAACAGGCTCAAGGTCGCGATCTTGATCAGCACCAGCAGCGTGTTGAGCCGGGCGCTTTCGCGCGTGCCGAACATCAGCAGGGCAGCGACGACGCCGATGATGAATATGGCTGGGATGTTGATGAGGCCGCCAAGCTCCGGCCCCTTGGTCAGTGCCTCGGGAAAGCCGAGCGGGGTGAGGAGCGGGGCGGCATAGCCCGACCAGCCGACCGCCACGGTCGAGACGACCAGCGAATATTCGAGGATCAGGCTCCAGCCCACGATCCAGGCAATGCCTTCGCCCAGTACCACATAGGAGTAGCTGTAGGCGCTGCCCGCTGCCGGCATCATGGTCGACAGTTCGGCATAAGCGAGCGCGGCGCAGGCGCAGATCGCGCCGGCAATGGCGAAGGAGATGAGGACGGCGGGGCCGGCGCGATCGGCGCCGACGCCGATCAGGGTGAGGATGCCGGTGCCGACGATCGCGCCGACGCCCAGCGCCAGCAGATGCGGCCAGGACAGGGTGCGCGCCATGCTGTGGCCGCCTCCCTGGGGCGTCATCGCCTCCATCGGCTTGCGACGTGTCCAACTCATAGAAAAGCTCCCCCTGTTATGCGGTCTGTGGCGGGTTTGCTGGCGCAAACGACGGGCGGGCGCAAGCGCCGAGCCGGAACGTGGCGACTTCTTACAATATTGGGCGTGGTTGCTGCGCTATTGTTGCCAAAGAGCGGGAGGTCGACGCAATGGCGACGGCAATCGGTGCAGTGGAACGACAGGCGCGGGAACGGCGCATCTTCACCGGCATGGCGGCGCTGGTCGCCGTCACCGTGGTTGGCGGCTTCGGCAGCTTTGCCCTGCGTGGCTATGTCGACGTGGCGACCGTGCCCTGGTGGGTGCATGTCCATGCGCTGTCGCTGCTGGCATGGACGCTGCTGTTCCTGGCGCAGGCACTGCTGGTGGCGCAGCGGCGGACCGATCTCCATCGCCAGTTGGGCTGGGTTGCGGCCGGGCTTGCCTGCTTCCTGATCCCCTGGGGTATCGCGACGTCCATCCTGGCGGTGCAGATGGGGCGGGTGCCGCCTTTCTTCCCGTCGGGCATATTCCTGGTGCTGGGGCCGCTCGACATGCTGGCCTTTGGTGCGCTGACGCTTGTGGCGATCCTGCTGCGGCAGCGGAGCGACTGGCACAAGCGGCTGATATTGTGCGGGACCATCGCGATGATGGAGCCGGCATTCGGCCGGATATTGCCGATGCCGCTGCTGGGGCCATGGGCGGGCGCCTGCGCGACGCTTATGCAGTTGCTCTATGTCGGGATCGCGATGCGCGCCGATGCCGGACTGCGCGGCGCGGTGCATCCGGCCTATCGCTGGGGGCTGGCGGTGATCGCCGGGCGATTGCTGCTGGTCGAGTTGCTGGGGCGCACGGCGATCGTCGTTGGGGCGGCGGCCGCGCTGGCTGCGGGATAGCGCACTTGCGCTTGCGGCCGCTTTGGCTTAATGGGCGCCCTGCATCCGGGACTCTGGTCCTGGAACCCTGACGACTCCAGGATATCCAAGAGGGATATCGAATGGACGCTGGCCGGCGAGTTTTCGCCCGCCGGCGATTTTGTCGTTTTGGGGTGGTGCATGGATTTTCCGGGCCTTGGCCCGAATTGAGGTGATGATGTTCGATTCGCTAAGCGATCGTCTCGGTGGGGTATTCGACAAGCTGCGTGGGCGCGGTGCGCTTACGGAGGACGATGTCCGTGCCGCGATGCGCGAAGTGCGAGTCGCACTGCTGGAAGCCGACGTGGCGCTGCCCGTCGTCCGCCAGTTCGTCGACCAGGCGACCGAAAAGGCTGTCGGCAGCGATGTGCTGCGGTCGATCACGCCCGGCCAGATGGTCGTCAAGATCGTCTCCGACACGCTGACCGAGACGCTGGGCGCCGAAACCAGCGATCTGCTGATCGACGTCACCCCGCCGGCCGTCATCATGATGGTCGGCCTGCAGGGGTCGGGCAAGACGACCTCGACCGCGAAGATCGCCAAGCGCCTGAAGGACAAGGAGCGCAAGAAGGTGCTGATGGCGTCGCTCGACGTCCAGCGCCCGGCCGCGCAGGAGCAGCTGGCCGTCCTTGGCACCCAGATCGATGTCGCGACCCTGCCGATCGTCGCCGGCCAGCAGCCGGTGGAGATCGCCAAGCGCGCGCTGCAGTCGGCTAAGCTGCAGGGCTTCGACGTGGTCATGCTCGACACCGCCGGCCGACTGCATGTCGACCAGGCGCTGATGGACGAGATGAAGGCGGTCGCCGACGTCGCCAATCCGGCGGAAATCCTGCTGGTGGTCGACTCGCTGACCGGCCAGGATGCCGTGAACGTGGCGACCAGCTTCACCGCGCAGGTGCCGCTGACCGGTGTCGTGCTGACCCGTATGGACGGCGACGCCCGTGGCGGCGCGGCGCTGTCGATGCGCGCGGTCACCGGCCGTCCGATCAAGTTTGCCGGCACCGGTGAAAAGCTGGATGCCCTTGAACCCTTCCATCCGGCCCGCGTTGCCCAGCGCATCCTGGGCATGGGCGACGTCGTCAGCCTGGTCGAGAAGGCCGCCGAGACGATCGACGCCGAGGAAGCCGACAAGCTGGCCAAGAAGATGGCCAAGGGTCAGTTCGACATGAACGACCTGCGCAGCCAGCTCAATCAGATGCGCCGCATGGGCGGTCTGGGCGCGCTGGCCGGCATGCTGCCGGGCCTCAAGAAGGCGCAGGCGGCGATGGCCAATAGCGGCGCCAACGATAAGACGCTGCTGCATCTGGACGCGATGATCGGGTCGATGACCCCCAAGGAGCGCGAGAAGCCCGCGCTGATCAACGCCAAGCGCAAGATCCGTATCGCCAAGGGCGCCGGCCGCACCGTGCAGGACGTTAACCGTCTCCTGAAAATGCATCAGGAAATGGAATCGGCGATGAAGAAGATCCGCAAGATGGGCGGCCTCAAGGGGCTGGTCAAGATGTTCACCGGCGGTGGCATGGGTGGATTGGGCGGCCTGGGTGGACCGGGCGGCGCGGATGGGCAGGGCGGTCCGCCCGACCTGTCGGGTCTGGGTGGCCTTGGTGGTCTGGGCGGCAACATGCCCAAGCTTCCGCCCGGCTTTCAGAATTTTATGAAGAAATAAGCAATTTCCGTAATTTGGTTTGATTAGAAAGGTCTAGTTCCATGGCAACCTCCATTCGTCTGTCGCGCGGCGGCTCCAAGAAGCGTCCCTATTACCGCATCGTCGTGGCCGACAGCCGCGCCCCGCGTGACGGCAAGTTCATCGAGCGCATCGGCAGCTACAACCCCGTCCTGCCCAAGGGCGACGAAAAGCGCGTCATCATCGACGTCGAGCGTGCGAAGCACTGGGTTGCCGCCGGCGCCCAGGCGACCGACCGCGTTGCCCGCTTCCTGGACGCCGCTGGCGTGAAGGAGCGCGCTGCTCGCAACAACCCGAAGAAGGCAGAGCCGGGCCAGAAGGCCAAGGACCGCGCTGAAGACCGCGCCGCCAAGGCTGCCGAGGCTGAAGAAGCTGCGCGCGAAGCCGCTGCCGCTGCCGCTGCTCCGGCCGCTGAAGAAGCCGCTCCCGCTGAGGAAGCTGCTGCCGAGCAGGCCGAGGGCTGATCCTCTTGACCGACAAGCCCGTCACCCTGGCCGCGATCATCGGTGCCCATGGCGTGGCGGGCGAAGTCCGTCTGAAGCTGTTTGGCGAAGGGGCCGAGGCCCTGAAAAGCTACAAGAGCTTCGATGCGGCGGGGCGCACATTGACGTTGAAGTCGGTGCGCCCCGGCCCCAATGGCGCGGTGGCCCGCTTTGCCGAGATCGGCGATCGCGGCGCGGCCGAAGCCCTGCGCGGCACGGCGCTGACCGTCCCGCGTTCCGCCCTGCCGGCCTTGCCCGAGGGCGAATATTATCATGCCGACCTGGTCGGCCTTCCCTGCACCAGCAGCACCGGCGAGACGCTGGGGGAGATCATCGCGGTCGAGAATTTCGGCGCCGGCGACATCATCGAGGTGCAGCGTCCGTCCATCGAGGGCAAGCCCGGCAAGCGCTTCATGGCGCCGATGCATGTGGTACTGCTGAGCGAGGACGGCGCCGTGATTGACGCGGCTTTTACCGAATAGTATATACGCTCCGTATATACGGAGCTTCTCCATGGGCGAAGAATATCGGGCCAAGGTCTTTAAGTCGGGCAACAGCCTGGCGTTGCGGCTGCCAAAGGCGCTCGGCTTGCAGGAAGGCGCTGAAATGCGCCTGCGCGAGGAGAATGGCAAGTTCACCCTGGAGCCGGTTGATGCGCCGCCGCGCCTGATCGACGTCAGCAAATTTGCCGGCAAGGCGCCCTGGTTGGAGGCGTTCTCTCGCGAAGAATTCGATGACAGTCCGCGAGTGTGGGACGATCCCGACTTTCCGGGCTTTCGTTGATGTATTTGCTGGATACGAACAGTTGCATCTTCCTGTTCGCCGGCACCTATCCCGGACTGGTCAAGCGTGCGGCTGCGTGCCGGTCCGGCGATCTCGCGCTCTCTACGATCGTTCTGGCCGAACTGGCGCTTGGTTCGGCCAATGGCAAGATTCCGCCTGTCGAATTGCTGGACGCCTTTTTGGAGGAGGTTGTCCTGTTGCCCTTCGACGATGCGGCGGCGCGCGCCTATGCGCGAATGCCCTTTCGTAGAGGGCGATTTGACCGCCTGCTGGCGGCGCATGCACTGAGTCTCGACGCGACGGTCGTGACCAATAATCTGTCTGACTTTGCCGATATTCCCGACCTGAAAGTGGAGGATTGGACCCGGTGACGCGATGTTTCCTGCCCGTTCTGCTGTTCATGGCTTTTCTTCCCGCGCCGGCGGTTGCTGCCGATGCCAGGAAGATCGACGCTGCCATCCCCGAGATTGACCGTCTCTTTGCCGATTTCCAGGTCGATAGCCATGCGCTGGGCGTGGTCTATGGCATCGTCGCCGATGGAAGGCTGGTCCATGTGAAGGGCTTTGGCGCGCAGGATCTGGTGCAGAAGCGGCCGGTGACGGCCGACAGCCTGTTCCGCATTGCATCCATGACCAAGGCGTTCACGGCGCTGTCGATCCTGAAGCTGCGGGAGGAAGGCAAGCTCTCGCTTGACGATCTGGCCGAGACATATGTGCCGGAAATGCGCGGTTGGACCTATGCGACCAAGGATAGTCCGCGCATCCGCATCCGCGACCTGCTGACGCACAGCGCGGGCTTTGTCGACGACAATCCGTGGGGCGACCGGCAGACGCCGCTGCCCGACGCGGACTTCACCCGGATGCTGGAGCAGGGCGTGCCGATGAGCAGCGCGCCGGCGACCCATTATGAATATTCCAACTTCGGCTATGCGCTGCTGGGGCGGATCATCGCCAATGTCTCGGGCATGCCCTATCGCCGCTATGTCGAGCAGAGCCTGTTGACGCCGCTGGGCATGGCGTCGAGCGGCTATCAGTTGAGCGAATGGCCGGTTGCGCGGCGGTCGCTCGGCTATCGCTGGGAAGATGGGCGCTGGAAGCGTGAGCCCGACATGGCCGACGGCGCCTTTGGCGCGATGGGCGGGCTGCAGACCAGTGCCAATGACTATGCCCGCTGGGTGGCCTTTCTGCTGTCGGCCTGGCCGCCGCGCGACGATGCGGAGAGCGGTCCGGTCAGCCGGGCGTCGGTGCGGATGCTGGCGGAGGGTAGCAATTTCATGAGCGTCGGCCAGCGCAACGGCAAGAGCGGGGCGACCGCCTGCCGCCAGGCGGCGGCCTATGGCTTTGCCATGCGGATCGCGCAGGATTGCGACCTGGGGCTGACCCTGTCCCATGGCGGCGGCTATCCCGGCTATGGCAGCCATGTGATGCTGATGCCGGATTATGGTGTCGGCATCTTCGTCTTCACCAATCGCACCTATAATGGCGGGGCGGGCGCCGCCTGGGATGCGGCGATGCTGTTGCAGAAGGCGGGAGCGCTGATCGCGCGGGACGTGCCGGTCAGTCCGCTGCTGGCGCAGGGCTATGCCGCGGCGGGGCGCATCTACGCGTCGGGCGATGTGCTGGCCGCCCGCGACAATCTGGCAATGAATTTCCTGATGGATGCCGATGCGGTGCATTGGGGCAAGCGCCTGGCGGCGTTGAAGGGAGAGGTCGGTAGCTGCGCGGTCGATGCACCGCTGAGCGCGACAGGCAATCTGTCGGGCAAGTTCACCTGGACCTGCGAGAAGGGGCGGGTGGCGGGCAGCCTGTTGCTGGCGCCGACCGCCGACGCGGAAATCCAGGAACTGAAACTGGAGGTCAAGGCGCCCTGAGCGCGGCGCGATCGACAGTTTCCCCTGCGGCGAAAATGCTCTAGGCGCGCTGCCATGGCGCAAATTTTGACCGCAATCTATCTGCTGATGATGCTGGCCGGGGGCTGGCGGCTGTTCGGCCTTGGCTGGCCGCTCTGGGTGAAGGGGCTGGTGGCGATCGGGCTGGTCTGTCCCCTGCCGCTGCTGGTGCTGCTGCCGGGCATGCTGCATCCCGAACGGCCCTTTGCCGACATGCTGCGGATGATCGGCTTCGTGATGATGGGCTGCGGTGCGCTCTGCCTGATTGGCGGCCTGTCTGCCGCCCGGCTGCGGGCGCGCCGGCGATGAGTTTTGCGGCCCAGATCCTGACCCTCTATCCCGAGATGTTTCCGGGGCCCTTGGGCGTGTCGCTCGCGGGGCGTGCGCTGGCCGAGGGGAAATGGTCGTGCGATCCCATCCAGATGCGCGGCTTTGCGACCGACAAGCATCGCACCGTCGACGATACGCCGGCCGGGGGCGGGGCGGGCATGGTGCTGAAGCCTGACATATTGGCGTGCGGCATCGACCATGCGCTGGCGCAGCGGCCCGACCTGCCGATCCTGGCGATGACGCCGCGCGGCACGCCGATCACGCAGGCGCGGATCCGTGCGCTGGCGGATGGTCCCGGCGTGACCTTGCTGTGCGGGCGATTCGAGGGCTTTGACGAGCGGATTTTCGATGCCCGACCGATCGAGCAGATATCGATGGGCGACATCATCCTGTCCGGCGGGGAAATGGGCGCGCTGATGCTGCTGGATGCTTGCATCCGCCTGCTTCCCGGTGTAATGGGCGCCGCTTCCAGCGGTGTCGAGGAATCCTTCGAAACGGGGTTGCTCGAATATCCGCATTATACCCGACCAGTCGAATGGGAGGGGCGCAGGATTCCCGAAGTGTTGCGATCGGGGGATCATGCGAAGATCGCCGCCTGGCGGAAACAACAGGCGGAGGCAGATACACGGCTAAGGCGGCCGGACCTTTGGGAACGCCATATCGGTGTTCGGGACCAGTCGCCCTCTGGTGCGCAACGCGAAAATAAGGACTGAGTTACATGAACTTGATCCAGCAGATCGAGGCCGAAAACATTGCTGCCCTGGCGAAGGAAATCCCCGATTTCCGTCCCGGTGACACCCTGCGCGTCGGCGTGAAGGTTGTCGAAGGCGAGCGCAGCCGCGTCCAGAACTATGAAGGCGTCTGCATTGCCCGTTCCAACAAGGGCATGGGCAGCAACTTCACCGTTCGCAAGATTTCGTTCGGCGAAGGCGTGGAGCGCGTGTTCCCGCTCTACTCGCCCAACCTCGATTCGATCACCGTCGTTCGTCGCGGTGTCGTGCGTCGTGCCAAGCTCTATTATCTGCGTGGCCGCACCGGCAAGCGCGCTCGTATCGCCGAGCGCCGCGATACCCGCACCGAAGGTTGATCCTTCAAAACTGTCCTTGACAGTTGTAAAAATGAAACAGGCGGTGGCCCCCGGGGCCGCCGCCTTTTTCTTTGTGTTACAATGATTTGACACATTGTTTTACGGCATGAATTATTGCGCTTGCGAACAAATTTTTGCGGCCACCCAAAGGGCCATTTCGCAGTCGATGCAATTATGCCAGCCTGATATTTCCAGATGTTACTGAGTGAAACGCACTGAAATTTCCGATTTCAGGAACGGATAGTTGCGTCCATTACGATCTCATCTGGCAACAAGAAGAGGGAGGTGTCGAAAGGTCTCTAAAAAAAGAAATAGGGGGCTTTTTGATGAAGTATCAGGGTCTGTTTTCATGCAGTGCGATTGCCATTGCACTGTCCTATTCCATGCCTGTTCTTGCGCAGGATGTTGCGCCCCAGGCGGCCGCAGCGGAAACGCCCGGCCAGACGATCATCGTCACCGGCACGCGACGTACCGACCGTACCGTCGCCGAATCGCCGACGCCGATCGATGTCTATTCCGGCGAGGAACTGCAGAAGCAGGGCGTCGCCGACATGAACCAGGTGATCCAGAACCTGGTCCCGTCCTTCTCGGTGGCGCGCTATGCCATTGGCGACGGCTCCTCCTTCGTCCGGCCGCCCAACCTGCGCGGGCTGGCGCCCGACCAGACGCTGGTGATGGTGAACGGCAAGCGCATGCATCGCTCCGCGCTGGTCCAGATCGGCGCGAACGCCCAGTCCGCTGGCGCCCATTCGGCCGACCTTGCGCAGATTCCGGCGATTGCGGTGCGCAGCGTCGAAGTGCTGCGCGACGGCGCTTCGGCCCAATATGGTTCCGACGCGATCGCCGGCGTCATCAACATGGCGCTGCGCGACGATACCGACGGCATTTCGGGCTATGCCCGCTATGGCCAATATTATCGCGGCGATGGCGAGGATTATCAGGTCGCGCTGAACGGTGGTTTCAAGCTGGGCGACAATGGCTTCATCAACATCAGCGGCGAATATGTGAACGCCGGCAAGACCAGCCGCGGCGTCACCCGACCCGGCGCGCTGGAACTGTCGCAGGAGCAGCCCGACATCGGCGTGCCCAAGCTGGCGCAGCGCTATGGCAATCCGAAGATGGAATCCTATCGCTTCTTCGTGAATGGCGGGTTCGACCTGGGCGACGAAAGCAGCATCTACTTCTTTGGCAATTACGGCCACAGCTTCCAGGAAGAGAGCTTCAACTATCGCCAGTCGGTCAATTCCGCCAATTTCGGCCTGAACGGCATCTTCAACGACTATTTCACCGATTTCGACAACACGACACCGGGCATCCAGACCGGCGCGGCGGGCGGCAATGTCTATGCGCCCAACGGTTATGATCCCACGACGCGGGATTATACGCAGGTGTCGGATTGCTCCGATCCGCTGGTCCAGAACTGGAGCTGCGTCTATTCGGGCGGCTTCACGCCGATCTTCTTCGGCAAGATCGACGATATTTCGGGCACCGTCGGCTACAAGGGCACGCTCGGCTTTGGCCTGAACTATGACCTGTCGGGCAGCTATGGCCAGTCGACGCTGAAATATACGATGGACGGCACGATGAACCCGTCCCTGGGCATCACGTCGCCGACCGAATTCTACCTCGGCAAGCTGGAACAGCGCGAAACGCTGTTCAATGCGGATTTCAGCTATCCCTGGGAAGTCGGGCTGGCGAGCCCGATCACGATTGCGTTTGGTGGGCAATATTTCCGGGAATCCTATGAACTGGGTCTGGGCGACGCCGCTTCCTATGCGATCGGGCCCTATACGGGGAACCTGGTCTTCCATCAGGATGGCACGCCGGTGCTGAACGCGGACGGCAGCCAGCTCTCGGTCGCGCTGCCGGTCGGCGCCAATGGTTTCCCCGGCTATGGTCCGGCGATCGCGGGTGAGAGCAGCCGCAATTCCAAGGGCCTCTACATCGACGTCGAAGGTGACATCACCGAAGCCTTCTCGCTTGGTTTTGCCGGCCGCTACGAGCATCTGTCCGATTTCGGCAATTCGACCACGGGCAAGGTGTCGGCACGCTACGCCATCGTGCCGGATGTGTTCGCGGTTCGCGGCACGCTGTCGACCGGCTTCCGTGCGCCGACGCCGGGCCAGACCAACACCAGCAGCATCGCGACCACCTTCAATCCGGGCAATCCCAACGCGATCGAGTTCATGACGCTGCCGGTCGCCAGCCCGGTCGCCCAATATCTGGGCGCGGTGCCGCTGAAGCCGGAAGAGTCGGTCAGCTTCTCGGCCGGTACGGTGTTCACGCCGGCCCCCGGCGCGTCGCTGACGATCGACTATTACAACATCAAGGTGAAGGACCGCATTGGCACCACCGGATCGCGGGTGATCACCGACGATCAGCGGCCCGAACTTCAGGCGCTGGGCCTGGCCAACTATGCCACGGTCAACGAGGTGCAGTTCCTGACCAATGCCTTCGATACCCGGACCCAGGGTGTCGACGTGGTTGGCAGCTATCGCTTCTCGACAGACAGCATGGGGACGTTCAACACCACGCTGGCCTTCAACTACAACAAGACGAAGGTCATCCGCGTCGGGCTGGACCCCGATACCGGATCGCCGATCATCAGCGACACGCGCATCATGCAGCTGCAGAATACGCTGCCCAAGACGCGCGTGATCCTGACCGAGAACTGGACCAGCGGCGCGCTGTCGGTGCTCGGCCGGGCGAACTGGTATGGCAAGTACAAGGTCTATGACGACGGCACTGGTGCGAACGGCGAAAGCTATGTCAATCAGAGCTTTGGCAGCGAGTTCGTGTTCGATCTGGAAGTCAGCTATCAGCTCAATGACAATTTCACGCTGAGTGCCGGCGCGCAGAACCTGTTCAGCAACTATCCCGACAAATATGACAATCGCGCCGGCGGGCTGGGACCGGTCTATGCGTCGACGGGTGGTCGCTTCACCGGTGACATCTATCCCGACGTATCGCCCTTCGGCTTCAACGGCGGCTTCTGGTATGCGAAGGTCGGATTCAAGTTCTGATCCCGCATCATCATGATCCGGTCGGCCGGTCCCTTGCGGGGCCGGCCGATTTCGTTGCAGGAGGGGCCATGTCCTTGACCAACCGCCTGGCGACCGCCGCCGACGAACCCGCTTTGTCCGCCCTGATGACGCTGGCCATCGAGCAACTGCAATCGGCCTATCTGACCGCGGCGCAGGTGCAGGCCAGTCATGGCTTCATGGGGCTGGACCGGCGGCTGATAGGTGACCGGACCTATTTCGTGGTGGAGGCGGAGGGGGCGATCGCCGGATGTGGCGGATGGAGCCGGCGTGCCACCGCCTATGGTGGCGACCACACGGCCGGGCGCGACGACCGCATGCTAGACCCCGCAACCGAGGCGGCGAAGGTGCGGGCGATGTACACCCATCCCGACCATATCCGCAAAGGGGTCGGCACGACCATCCTGGCGCTGTGTGAGGCCGCCGCGCGGCAGGAGGGCTTTGCCGCGCTGGAATTGTCGGCGACGATGGCCGGCGTGCCGCTCTATCGCAGCTTCGGGTTCATCGACGTCCGCCCGTTCGAGGATAGCGGCGTGCCGATGATCCTGATGCGCAAGGCAATCTGATTCAGGTGCGGCTGGTCCACCACAGGCCCGCCAGGCTGATGAGCGCGGCCGCCGACATATAGAGGCCGACGAGCGCGACGCCCTGCATCCCGATCAGCCAGGTCGCGACGATCGGCGCCAGCGCGCCGCCCAGGATGCCGCCCAGATTGAAGGCGAAGGACGCCCCGGTATAGCGCAGCTGGGTCGGGAAGAGGGCGGGCAGATAGGCGCCGAGTGGGCCGTAGATGAAGCCCATGACGAACAGAGCGAGGCTGAGCGCGACGAAGATCGGCAACAGCGCGGCGGTGCCGATCAGCGGGCCGAAGACGATGCCCATGACCAGCGTGCCGGCACAGCCCCAGGCGAGGACGCGGGTGGGGCTGCTCCTGTCCGACCACCAGCCGGCGATCACGATGCTGAGCGCCATGAACATGATCGCGCCAAGCTGGATCGCGAGGAAGATTTCCCGGTCGATCTTGAGCGCGGTGGTGCCATAGCCCAGGGCAAAGGCGGTTGCGATATAATAGACGGCGAAGCAGGCGGCGCAGGCGAAGGTGCCGGCGATGGCCGCGCCCAGATGGGTCGAGAGCAGGGTGGCAAGCGGCACGGCCGGCGGCGGTGCTTCCTGTTGTGCGGCGGCAAATTCCGGCGTCTCGGTGAGCTTGAGGCGGACCCAGAGGCCCAGGATCACGAGGACCGAACTGCCCAGGAACGGCAGGCGCCAGCCCCAGGCAAAGAATTCCGCATCGGTCAGGAAGGCGCCGAGCAGCAGGAACAGGCCGTTGGCGGCGATGAAGCCGACCGGGGCGCCCAGCTGCGGGAACATGCCGAAGCGGGCGCGCCAGCCTTCGGGTGCATTTTCGACCGCCAGCAGCGCCGCGCCGCCCCATTCGCCGCCCAGGCCAAAGCCCTGGCCGAAACGCAGCACGCACAGGATCAGCGGCGCCCAGAAGCCGATCATGAGATAGGTCGGCAGGAAGCCGATCAGCAATGTACAGCCGCCCATCAGCATCAGCGAGGTGACGAGCGTCGCCTTGCGCCCGATGCGGTCGCCATAATGGCCGAAGACGGCGGCGCCGAGAGGCCGGGCGAGGAAGGCGAGGGCGAGGCTGCCATAGGAGGCCATCAATTGCGCCGAGGGCGAGGAGGCCGGGAAGAAGAGCGAGGGGAAGATCAGGCTGGCGGCGGTGGCGTAGATGTAGAAGTCGTAAAATTCGACCGCCGTGCCGATGAGGCTCGCTGCCAGCACCCGCTTGTGCAGCCACATTGCGCTCATGCCGCTCGTCTGTTTCACGTCTTCTCGCCCCCTTTGGCGTCATGCCAGCGAAGGCTGGCATCTCTCTTCTTCAACATGTCTGAAGAAAAATGAGATCCCAGCCTTCGCTGGGATGACGTTATGATGTCTTTCGTTTCTGGTTCAGCAGCTCATAGGCCATGACCGCCGTTGCGACTGCGGCGTTGAGGCTGTCGGCCTTGCCCAGCATCGGCATCTTCACCAGCTGGTCGCATTCGGCTTCGTAGCTTTCGGGCAGGCCCTGCGCCTCATTGCCGACCAGCAGGAAGCTGGGGCTCTGATAATTGGGCTCCTGATAATCCTGGGTCGCTTTCAGGCTGGTGCCGATCAGTTCGCCCGGCCCCTGGCGCAGCCAGTGCATGAATTCGCCCCAGCGTGCCTGGGTGATCGACTGGGTGAACAAGGCGCCCATGCTGGCGCGCACCGATTCGACCGAGAAGGGGTCGACGCAATCGTCGATCAGGATGAGGCCGCCGGCACCGACCGCGTCGCCGGTGCGCAATATGGTGCCGAGATTGCCGGGGTCGCGCAGCGACTGGGCGACGATCCAGATGTCGGCGGTGCTGCGATCGAGCTTCTCCAGCGGGGTCAGCCGGTCGCGATAGACGCCGACCACGGCCTGGGCATTATCCTTGCCGCTGATCTTGGACAGAATATCGGGCGTGGTTTCGATCACGTCGCCGCCGTCCGCCTCGATCGCGTCGATCAGGTCGAGCGCGAGCGGGTGGGTGGAGCCAGCATGGAAGAGCATTTCGGGCAGCACGCCTTCCTCGCGCGCTTCGGTCAGGATGCGCAGCCCTTCGGCCAGGAACAGCCCTTCGGCCTTGCGATATTTCTTTTCCCGCAGCGAGCGCACGCGCTTGACCAGCGGGTTGGAAAAACCGGTGATTTCGCGTGCCACGTTCTGCGTCCTGCCTTCTGGTCCGCGACCAGTGCGGACGAAGCGGCCTCTCTATCGAGGGAATGGGAAAAAGGACAGCCTTTCGGTGTCAGTCGGGCTGGGCGGCGTCCGTTTTCGCGATGGCCACGCGATTGCGGCCGCCATGCTTGGCGGCATAGAGGGCGACATCGGCGGCGGCGATCCAGGCGTCGCTGCTGATCCGGTCGGGCCCGATCTCGGCGATGCCGAAGCTGGCGGTGACGCGCAGCGGCGGGATATGGGCGATTTCCAGCGCGGCGATGGCATCGCAGAAACGCTGGGCGGCAGCCCCGGCCTGCGCTGCATTGCTTTCGGGGAGCAGCACGCCGAACTCTTCCCCGCCAAGCCGGCCCAATATGTCGTTCGGGCGCTTGGTCCGGTCGCAACAGGCGGCGACCTCGCGGATCACGACATCGCCGGCGGGGTGGCCGTGGGTGTCATTGACCCGCTTGAAATGGTCGATGTCGAACAGCAGCAGGCTGGCCGGACGCGCATAGCGGCGGAAGAGGGCGATATGCTTGTCCATTTCCGCCACGAAGGCGCGGCGGGTGAGGGCGCCGCTCAGATGGTCGCGCTCGGCGATGCGGCGCAGTTCCAGTTGCTCCACCACCAGAGCGCCGAGATTTTCGAGGATGGCGATCTGGCCGGGATCAAATTCGCGCGGCACGGTATCGATCGCGCAGAGGGTGCCGACATTATAGCCGTCGGGCGTCGCCAGCGGGACGCCGGCATAGCTGCGGATGTTGGGATCGCCGGTGACCAGCGGATTGCTGCTGAAGCGTTGGTCGGAACAGGCATCGGGGACGACCAGCGGCATACGGTCGCGGATGGTGTGGTTGCAGAAGGCGATGTCGCGCGGGGTTTCGGTCGCGTCGATGCCGGTGCGCGACTTGAACCATTGGCGATCGCCGTCGATCAGCGACACGACCGACATCGGCACACCCAGGATCGACCGGACAAGCTGGGTGATGCGATCAAAGGCAGGCTCGGGCGGCGTGTCGAGAATTTCGTAGCGCCCGAGCGCGGCCAGGCGGGCGGCTTCGTCGTTCAATTTCGTGTCGAGCATGGCGCCTATCCACTTGAACCGGTGGCGAATGCTGCCTCCCGATCAGCGGTCGCCCTATATCGCAAGATGGGGCGGCGGGGCCGTGACGTCAATGTCGGGATGGGAACCCGTCGCGGCAACGCGGCCGCTGGTCGCGCCTATTCCTCGCCGAACTTGTCTTCGACCAGGGCGACGAGCTGGTGCAGGCTGTCATGCGCGTCGGGACCGGCAGCGCTGATGGTGATGCTGTCGCCCATGGCGGCGCCGAGCATCATCAGGCCCATGATCGATGTGCCGGTGACTTCGCTGCCATCCTTGCTGACGGTGATCTGGGCGGGCAGGCCGCTGGCCAGGGTCACGAATTTCGCGCTGGCGCGGGCATGGAGGCCGCGCTTGTTGCTGATCCTGACTTCCCGGCTGATATCATTCATGAGGTGCTGCCCAGCAATTCCGATGCGACGCTGATATATTTCTGGCCTGCTTCGCGGGCGGCGGCGACGGCGGCGCGCACGTCCATCACCTTGCGGGCGCTTTCCAGGCGGATGAGCATGGGCAGGTTGATGCCCGCGATCACCTCGATCTCGCCGGCCTTGAGCAGCGAGATGGCGAGGTTGGAGGGGGTGCCACCGAACAGGTCGGTCAGCAGGATGACGCCGGCGCCGTCATTGACGCGCGCGACCGCTGCCGCGATGTCCGCGCGGCGCAATTCCATGTCATCTTCCGGCCCGATGCAGATCGTTTCGATCTGCTGTTGCGGTCCCACGACATGTTCCATGGCCACGACGAATTCCGTCGCAAGCGACCCATGGGTGACGAGTACGAGTCCGATCATCTGCTTCCGCGGCCCACCTTTGTCATGATATTGCTTTCGGGCCTCCCGGTCTGCGCTTCTCCAGACTGTCCTGGGGCGCTGATTCCATATTGCGGTGCGAGACGGTGGGCGAAAAGCCCGCATCTTGCAAGTATCTAGCGACATGTTCGGCGACATGGACCGAGCGATGGCGCCCGCCGGTGCAGCCGAAAGCCACGGTAATATAGGTTTTGCCGGCTTCGGCGTAGCGCGGCAGCAGGGTCGTCAGCAGATCCTGGATCTTGCCCAGCGCCTCCTGATAGGCAGGGTCGGCCTGGATATAGGCGGCGACATCTGCGTCTAGGCCAGTCTTGGGACGCAAATCCTCGTCCCAGAAGGGGTTACGCAGGAAGCGCATGTCGAACATCAGGTCGACATTGCGCGGCACGCCGCGCGAATAGCCGAAGGAGAGGATGGTCAGCACCGGATCGGAGAGCTGTTCGCGGGCGAAGCGGGCGCGCATTTCCTGCTGCAGCGCATTGGTCGACAGGCTGGTGGTGTCGATCAGCTGGGCCGACCAGCGGCGCAGCGGTTCGGTCAGTTCGCGTTCGCGGGCGATGCCGTCGGCGGCCGGGCGATCCTGCGCCAGCGGGTGGCGGCGACGGGTTTCGGCATAGCGGCGTTCCAGCTCGGCGCCCGAGCAGTCGAGGAACAATGTCTCGATATCATGGCCATGGCGTTCGCGCAGCGCCTTGATCCGCTGGACGATGGCATTGGCGTCGAAGCCGCGGGTGCGTGCGTCGATGCCGAGCGCCAGCGGCCGGTCATCCTCGCCGCCATGACCGGCGGGCAGGGGCGTGTCGAGCAGGCGGTCGAGCAGCACCAGCGGCAGATTGTCCACCACTTCCCAGCCCATATCCTCCAGCGTCTTGAGCGCCGTGGTCTTGCCGGCGCCCGACAGGCCGGAGACGAGCAGGATGGTCTTGGGCGCGCTATCGCTCATGTCTTGCCCAGGGCCTTGAGCGCGAGTTCGACCTTGATCGGGGCGGACGCCTCATGCGCGACGACGGCGACCAGCGGAATTTCGACTCCGGCGATGGTGCGGGTGGCGGCGTGCATCGGCATGCGTTCGACCGTTTCGGCCAGATCGACGATCAGCGCGACCGGCGAATCGCCGACATGCGGCACGGGCACGATCCCGATGCCGCGCACTTCCATCTTGCCGCTGATGGTTTCGGGGGCGGTGGCGATCAGCCGGCCGTCGACCCGCTTGAGCAGGGTATAATCGTCGGAAACCAGCGTTGCGCCGCGATCGATCAGGCGCAGGGCAAGATCGGACTTGCCCATGCCGCTGGCGCCATAGAGCAGCACCGAGCGTCCCTCGATCGCGACGGTCGTTGCGTGAAGCGTCTCTGATGAAAGTGCCCGCACCATGTTCCCCTGCCTTCCTGCTTCTAGCCCCAGTTCGCCGCGTTGGAAATCGAATTGCGTCGATTCACGCGACATCGCAGCGGAGTATTGTGGCCAGCAGGAATGAACAGCTTATTGCTTTCATTCGGACATTATGCCGGGGTCGCGTTCCACGGCCATGGGCAGGCGGACGATGAAGCGGGCGCCGCTCTGCATGTCCTCGCGATCGGCGATGCTGATCTTGCCCTGATGCCCCTCGACGATCGAGCGGGCGATGGCGAGGCCGAGACCCGAATGCTTGCCGAACGCCTCACCTTCCGGGCGGACGCTGTGGAAACGACGGAAGACATGCTCGCGCTCGCCCTCGGGCACGCCGGGGCCTTCATCCTCGACGCTGACCAGCACTTCATTGTCGGCGACGGTGGCGATGATCTGGACCAGCCCGTCGTCGGGCGAGAAGGAGATGGCATTGTCGATCAGATTGTCGAGCACGCGCACGATCCGCTGTTCCTCGCCCAAAACGACGGCGACCTCCTTGCGCGGGCGGGCAAAGGCGAGGCGGATGCCGCGTGGCACGCCGCGTGCTTCGCGGGCGAGGACCATGCGCTCAATCAGCAGGCCAAGGTCGATCGGCTCGAACCGGGTGCGGGACAATTGGGCGTCGATGCGGGAGGCTTCGGCGATGTCGGTGACGAGCCGGTCGAGCCGGCGGACATCATCCTGTGCGATTGCCATCAACTGGTCGCGCAGGTCCGGCCGGTCCACCCGTTCGAGCGAATCGAGCGCGGATCGAAGCGAGGCGATCGGGTTCTTGAGTTCATGGCTGACGTCGGCGGCGAAGGCATCGGTCGCGTCGATCCGCTGGCGCAGCGCATGGCTCATGTCAGACAGGGCGCGGGCGAGCATGCCGATCTCGTCGCGTCGCTCGGGCAGGCGAGGCACGGTGACCTCCCGCGCGCGGCCGAGGCGAACGCGCACGGCGGCACGGGCCAGGCGCTGGAGCGGCTGGACGATGGTGCGGGCGAGGAACAGCGACAGCAGCACGGAGGCGAGGACGGCGGCAGCCAGCACGATGCCCAGGCGCAGCCGTTCGGCGCGGACGATGCGGGTGATATCGCGCGCATTTTCGGTCGCGAGCAGGCCCGAACCGTCGCGCACGGCGACGGCGGCCGAGATCATGAAGGTGCGATCGGGCGCGTAGCGGTTCATCGCCTGGGGCTGGCGCGTCTTGGCGGCCAGCACCAGTTCGGGCCAGGCGCTGGCGCGATCGACGGCGGGTTCCTCGAAATTGGGCGGGCGATCGGCGGAGACGACGCGGTCGACCGCCTTGTCGAGGAAGCGGGCGACATGGCGCTGCCATTCCTCTTCCGAGGGCAGGCGCAGCCGATAGCGCGGCGCATCCATGGCGAAGCTGTCGGCCATCAGATTGCCGGCCGCGTCATAGCGGCGCACCCGGTCGCCGGTCTGGCGCGCATAGGCGGCGATCAGCGCATTCTGCCGGTCGGCAGGCGCATTTTCCAGGCCAATGGCTAGCAGCTTCAGCTCGCGCGCCGACTGTTCCAGCCGATCGTCGACGATCCGCGTGCGATAGCTGTCCAGATAGAAGAAGCCGCCCGCCAGCAGGGCGAGCGCGAAGACATTGACCGCCAGGATGCGCGGGGTGAGGCTCAGTCGCCCCGACCAGCGCACCGCGAGCGGCGCGTCCTCATTCTTCGGAGAAGCGGTATCCGGCGCCATAGAGCGTGTCGATTGCGTTGAAGTCAGGGTCTACCTCTCGGAATTTGCGACGCAGCCGCTTGATATGGCTGTCGATCGTGCGGTCGTCGACATAGACGTCGTCCTGATAGGCGGCGTCCATGAGCTGGTTGCGGTTCTTCACCACGCCGGGCCGTGCAGCAAGGGTTTCCAGGATCAGGAACTCGGTGACGGTCAGCGTCACATCCTTGCCGTCCCATTTCACCCGGTGGCGGGGCGGGTCCATCTCCAGCCGGCCGCGTACGATCGGATCGGACGGCGGCTCATCGGCGGCTTCGGGCGTGCGGCTGATCTCCGCGCGGCGCAGGATGGCGCGGATGCGCGCGATCAGCAGCCGCTGCGAGAAGGGCTTGGAGATATAATCGTCCGCGCCCATGGCCAGGCCCAGCGCCTCGTCCAGCTCGTCCGCCTTGGAGGTCAGGAAGATGACCGGCATCTGGCTCTTTTCGCGCAGGCGGCGCAGCAGTTCCAGCCCGTCCATCTGCGGCATCTTGATGTCGAACACGCCAAGGTCGGCCGGATTGTCGGTCAGCGCCTTCAGCGCGGCTTCCGGGTCGGTGTAGATGCGCGTGACGAACCCTTCGGTCTGCAGCGCGATCGACACCGACGTCAGGATATTCTTGTCATCATCCACCAGCGCGATGGTTGCGGTCATGCTGCGTCCCGGAACGTCATGATAAAATGGGTGAAGGCATCCAGCGTTAGACGATGGCCGCCGGGCCTGCAAGGAAGGGGCGTTGCAATTGTTGCTGCGACCCGTGCGTCGTTTTTCGGGACGGGCTGTGGTTCGCCCCTATTTGACGGCCGTGGCGCAAAGCCCTATGCCGGTAGGGCTTGAAGGGGAGGATGTCCGCGCGACAAGGATCGCGGCGCTCCCGGACGGGCCGGTCGCATAAAAAGACAAGCGACTAAGGGACTTTTTACATCAGGAGCTAAGGCGTGCAGGCCAAATCCTCAATCACCCTGGTCGACCAGGGCATCTCCACCCATGCCACCCAGTTTTGGAACCTCGGCACCGCGCCGCTGGTCGAGGCCGCGCTTGCCAATGGCGAGGGCATTTTGGCCAAGGACGGCCCGCTGGTCGTCAAGACCGGCAAGCATACCGGCCGCAGCGCCAGCGACAAGTTCATTGTCCAGGATGCCGAGACCCAGGACACCGTCTGGTGGGGCAAGACCAATGTGCCGATGACGCCGGCGCATTTCGCCGCGCTGAAGGAGGATTTCTTCAAGGCGCTGGGCGAGAAGGACAAGCTCTATGTCGCCGACCTCTATGGCGGGTCGCAGCCCGAATATCGGGTCAATGTGCGCGTCATCAACGAGTTCGCCTGGCATAATCTGTTCATCCGCACCCTGCTGGTGCGGCCCGAGGCGGCGGCGCTGGTCGACTTCGCGCCGGAATATACCATCATCGACCTGCCGACCTTCGTCGCCGATCCGGCGCGCCATGGCTGCCGCAGCGAGACGGTGATCGCGGTCAACTTCACCGAGAAGCTGATCCTGATCGGCGGCACCCGCTATGCCGGCGAAATGAAGAAGTCGGTGTTCGGCATCCTCAATTATCTGCTGCCGACCAAGGGCGTGATGCCGATGCACTGTTCGGCCAATATCGGCCCGAATGGCGACACGGCCGTCTTCTTCGGCCTGAGCGGCACCGGCAAGACGACGCTGTCGGCGGATGCCAGCCGCACCCTGATCGGCGATGACGAGCATGGCTGGTCGGACCAGGCGGTCTTCAATTTCGAGGGCGGCTGCTATGCCAAGATGATCAACCTGTCGGCCGAGGCCGAGCCGGAAATCTTCGCCACCACCAAGCGGTTCGGCACGGTGCTGGAAAATGTCGTGATCGACGAGGAAAGCCGCGAGATCGACCTGGACGACAATAGCCTGGCCGAAAATAGCCGCGGTTCCTACCCGATCGACTTCATCCCGAACACGTCGGAGAAGAATCTGGGGCCGGTGCCCAAGAACATCATCTTCCTGACCGCCGACGCCTATGGCGTGCTGCCGCCGATCGCGCGGCTGACCCCGGAACAGGCGATGTATCACTTCCTGTCCGGTTACACCGCGCGCGTCGCGGGCACCGAGATCGGCGTGACCGAGCCGACCGCCACCTTCTCGACCTGCTTCGGCGCCCCCTTCATGCCGCGCCACCCCAGCGTCTATGGCAATCTGCTGAAAGAGCGGATCAACAAGGGCGGCGTCACCTGCTGGCTGGTCAACACCGGCTGGGCCGGAGGCAAGGCGACCATGCCGGGGATCAAGCGCATGCCGATCAAGGTGACGCGCGCGCTGCTCAACGCCGCGCTCGACGGCAGCCTGAACAGCGCCGAATTCCGCACCGATCCCAATTTCGGGTTCGAGGTGCCGGTGGCGGTGAATGGCGTCGACAGCCAGATCCTCGACCCGCGCGCGATGTGGGCGGATAAGGACGGCTATGACGCGACCGCGGCGACGCTGGTGAAGGCCTTTGTCGACAATTTCGCCCAGTTCGAGGAGCATGTCGACGATGGCGTGCGCAGCGCGGCGCTGACGGCCGCCTGAATGGGCGCCTGATCGGACGCAGCAGTGTAGTGAAGGGGCCGGGGCGGAAACGCTCCGGCTCTTTTGCTTTTGGCGGGAGCGCGGCGGTGCTATGCTGACCGCCTATCATGGCAGCGGAGATTAGCATGGGCATGTTCGACAATCTGATGGGCAATCTGGGCGGGCTGGAAGCGATCGCGCAGAAGGTCGGGCTGGAGCCGGAACAGATGCAGGGCCTGCTGAACGAGATCGGCGCCAAGATCGGCAGCGGCGAGACCAGCGTGTCGGCGCTGGCCGAGACGGCGGCCGAGCATGGCGTGTCGGCCGATGCGCTGCAGCAGCTGCTGGGCCAGTTTGGCGGGCCGGAGGCGATATTGGGCCAGCTTGGCGGCTTCCTGGACCGCGATGGCGACGGCAATCCGCTCAACGAGCTGAGCGGCCTGGCCAAGGGGCTGTTCGGCTGAACAGGTTGCGGCGCGGGCCGGCAAAGCCGGCCCTTGGTTGCCCCCAAGTTTTTTTGGCCTTGCCTTCGCGATGCGGTGGGGCCATTTGCGGACTACACCATTATTGCGAATGATCCGCAACTAGCGCCGCCCTATCATGGCGGCGCCGACGAAATGCAAGGATAAGGTCTTGACCGACGTGACGATCGAAAAGCCGGTTCTGGAACCCACCGGCGCGCTTTCCGTGGAAACCGTGCTGTCGGTGAAGCACTGGAACGAGCATCTGTTCAGCTTCCGCATCACCCGCCCGGCAAGCTTCCGCTTCCGTTCGGGCGAGTTCATCATGATCGGCCTGAAGGGCGATAATGGCAAGCCGCTGCTGCGCGCCTATTCGATCGCCAGCCCGGCCTGGGACGAGGAAATCGAATTCCTGTCGATCAAGGTGCAGGATGGTCCGCTGACCAGCAAGCTGCAGAAGATCGAGCCGGGCGACCAGATCTATCTTGGCCGCAAGCCGACCGGCACGCTGGTGACCGACGCGCTGCTGCCGGGCAAGCGGCTGTTCATGCTGTCGACCGGTACCGGCCTGGCGCCGTTCCTGAGCCTGCCGCGCGACCCGGATGTGTATGAATTCTATGAGCAGGTCGTGGTGGTGCATTCGGTGCGCCGGGTGAGCGACCTGGCCTTCCGCGAAGAGATGGAAGGCAAGTGGGCCGAAGACCCGCTGGTATCGGAGCAGGCCGCCGGCCAGTTCCATTATGTGCCGACCGTGACGCGCGAAGAATTCCCCAACAATGAGCGCATCGACAAGCTGGTCGAGAGCGGCAAGCTGTTCGAGGGGATTCCGGGCGCGGCGAAGTTCGATCCCGAAACCGACCGGATCATGATGTGCGGCAGCATGGAGATGATCAAGCAGTTCGCGGCCTATTTCGAGGAACAGGGCTTCACCGAAGGCTCCAACGCGGCGCCGGGTCAGTTCGTGATCGAGCGCGCGTTTGTAGGCTAAGCGCTGCGGCAGCGAGAATAGGGAAGGGCCGGGGGAGCGATCCTCCGGCCCTTTTTTTGTTGCGTCAGGTCCGTTCGTCCTGAGCGAAGTCGAAGGACGCGCCGAGCGGAGCGAGGTGCCTCACTGCGTTCGGCAGAAGGCTTCGACTTCGCTCAGCCCGAACGGTTCTTTTACGCCCCCTTCCTCTGGGCGACATAGGCGTCGACATTTTTCGCCAGCACGGTCATCGGCACGCCGCCGCCCTTGACCACGGCGTCGTTGAACAGGCGGAAGTCGAACTTGTCGCCCAGCGCCTGTTGCGCCTGTGCCCGCAGGCGGACGATTTCGCCATGGCCGACCTTGTAGCCGCAGGCCTGGCCCGGCCAGGCGCAATAACGGTCGACTTCGCCCTGCACATCCTCGACCGTGGAGCCGTTGGTGGTGGCGAACCAGTGGATCGCCTGTTCGCGGGTCCAGCGCTTGGCATGGAGGCCGGTGTCGACCACCAGACGGCAGCAGCGATAGGCGATCGACTGGAGATAGCCCAGCCGCCCGGCGACATCGCCATCATAGGCGCCCAACTCGTCGCCCAGCTGCTCGGCATAGAGCGCCCAACCCTCCGAATAGGCGTTGAAGGCGAGCATGGAGCGGATCAGGGGGAGCTTGTAGGTATATTCGCCCTGCCAGATATGGCCCGGAATCCCCTCATGATAGCAAAGCGTCGGCAGCGAATAGCGCGGCCAGATGCTGGTATCGCGCAGGTTGATATAATAATTGCCCGGCACGCTGCCGTCGATCGTGCCCGCGCCGGCATAGGCGCCCGGCGCCCCGGCCTCGATCTCCACCGGCACCCGCTTCACCACCAGCTTGGCCGGCACCAAAGTCGCGAAGGCGCGGGGCAGGCGGGTGCGGATATCGGCGAGGCGCCCGTCGATATAGGAGAGGATCTGCTGGCGACCCTTGTCGTCATTGGGGAAGAGATAGCGCGGATCCTTGCCCATCGCCGTCATCCGCTCGCCCACGGTCCCCTTGGTCATGCCGAGGGATTTCAAGAGCCGGTCCATTTCCGACTGGAGGGCCTTGAGCTGTTCCTGGCCCAGCGCATGGACTTCGTCTGGCGACATGGTGGTGGTGGTGCCGGCCTGCAGCGCCCAGCCATAATAGGCATCGCCCTGCGGCAATTTCCACACGCCCGCATCCATGGTGGCAAGGCCACGCTGGCGGGTGAGTTCGGCGGCCTGGCGGGCAAGGGCGGGGGCGATGGCGGTGCGGGTGATCCGTTCCGCCTTGGCGGCATAATCGCCCTGCATGTCGCGGGTGCGGCGCGCGATCGAGGCGACCGGCACCCACTGGTCGATCGGCTGGCCCTGCACCGCCTTCATCTGGCCCAGCGTCTTGTCGAGCAGGAAGGCGGGGGCGACGACGCCGATGCCGGCGTCATGCTTCAACCGCTCGGTCTCGCCGTCGAGATTGGCGGCATATTGGGTGAGGCGTTCGAGATAGGCGTCGGCGTCGGCCGGGGTGGCGATGCCATGATTGGCGTCGAGGAAATCGGGCGTCTCGATGAAGGCGCCGGTATTCTGCGCGACGGCATAGGGCGCGTTGCGATAGGACCAGTTGCTGTTCATCATCGCCATGTCGCCAAAGGGGAAGGCGAAGCCGGCATCGGCCAGTTCATGGGCGGCGCGCACCACCTCCACATCGGTGCGGGTGGCGGGCGACAGGGCGTCGAGATCGATGGCGCGCAGCTGGGTCAGGCGATCCTTCACATGGGCGGCGATCCGGGCCTGGCCGGCCGGGCTCTTGTCGCCAAGGCGCGCTTTCAGCGGGGCGCGGGCGCCGGTGTCGAGGCCAAGGCCGCTCGCCGTTTCGGGCGCATCGGCCAGCATCGCTTCGGCCATGCCGGCGAGCAGGGTTTCGGCGCGGGCGTCTGCGCTGGTCGCCTGCGCCAGGGCGCGGGCGGGGAGCGCGGACAAAGCGAGGGCGGAGGAGCCGGCGACGAGAAAATCGCGGCGGGAGGTCGTCATGGCGAAAAGGGTCTCCGTAGGAAATCACGCGGCTGGCGCGATTTCCGAGTCATCCGGCGGGGCGCCGGATTGGAAATCGCTCTCTTAACTTCGCATATTTCCCGCACATTTCGACATCTTATTTCCTACCTGCGACAGATCATAATAATCGGGCGATGCAGCCAAGGTCGATCTCCGGCGCGCTGATCGTGAGTTCCGCGACCAGATCGCGCAGGGCGATGCGCTGGCGATGGGGCATGGCGGCGCGGGCGCCGCTGCGCTCGGCACAGATGGTGCGCATCGCCGCCAGCATCACCCGATTGTCGGGCGCGCGGCGATGGCCGACCACCACGCCGCGCCGGATGATGGGGCGGACCTGCGCACAGCGGGTCAGCGCGATCGCCTGGGCACGGGCGGCGTCCAGCCCCATTTCCAGCGCCCAGTCCCAGGCGGCGGCAAAACTCTCTGCCCCCTGTTTCTGCCGCAGCTGATAGGCCGAGCGCGGCGAACAGCCGACGCTGCGCGCCGCCTGCGCCACCACGCCGCAGCGCGCCAGCATGTCGATAAAGGCCCGCTGCGCGGCCGGCGACCAGCCCGACGCGCGCCGGCGCAGCATCGGGACGGAGGTGAAATGGAGAAGGGGCATGTCGGTCATGCCGGCGAGGCTATCATGGGGCGGGAGGTGTAGGACAGGGAACGATATATGGCCTGCTTGCAGAAATTCATTTCATGGGGCAATCGCATGGAATGTTGCCTGAAATGCCGGTTCAAGGCTGGATTCTGATTGCGCTTGCTGCCGCGGCTTATACGCCTGCGCTGTATGTCTACCGTTATTTGTCCGATAGCCCGGCGCGACACGACGTGACTGCTCCTCCAAAGGATTTCAGTTGGCGGACTCCTCAACACTTCTATCGAAATGTCCTGATCGTCATTGGACTGGTTGCGTTGGCCGGCTTCATCTTCACATCCACTGCCGAAAATTTCGCGCGATCACCTTCCTTTTTTCCGCTGTTGATTGCAGCAGGCGGTCTTTGGTCGCTGTGGACGGTATGTAGAGGGATAGTTTGCGGACAGATCGAACCGCTGGTTCGCGGTTTTTCACGGATTTATGAGCGAACTGAGCAACCCAAGCGTTTCTGGGTTTCGGTGGCCTGGAACGGCTTTCTGGGGTGTCTGTTCCTCTGGCTGGCTTTTGTGACTGCTGGCGAAGCGCCGGATCGTGCGATGCGCGGCAAATGCTCAAATTATGAAGACCATTTCTCACCGAGCGAGGCTGTAGCCGCCTGTAATCAGTTGCTGGCAGGTGATGCGCGCGCCAGCGATCGGTCAGACTTTCTGTTATCGCGGGGTAATGCCCATTACGAACTTAAACATTATCGGCAGGCTCAACGCGATTATGCGGAGTCGATCCGGCTTGATCCCGAAAGCTCCGCTGCCTGGTATAATTTAGGTTTGGTCTATGGGGGCTTGGGTCAGCCAAACCAAGCTTTGGATGCCTATACCAAGGCAATATCTTTCAACGATCGGAACGACGAGGCTTATGAGAACAGAGCAGCGCTCTACCTGAACAGGCAGGAGTTCGATCTCGCAATCAAGGATTTCAATCGAGTAGTTGAGCTGAAGCCTGACGACCCCCAGGCTCTGGAAAATCGCCGGCTCGCATATGCCTGGAAAAAGGAGAAGGCCAAGGCGTGGCAGGATCTTGGCGCTATTGGTGCAGTCGATGAGGAAAGCACCGTTCTTTTGCACCAGCAGGCGTTGCGCAGTCTCAAGGTCAACGATCCGCGCCGGGCAATTGAATATCTTACGCAGGCGATAGCGGGCAATCGCCGCGACAGGTGGGCAATCACCTTGCGCGCGGAAATTTACGATCGTCTTGGCGAGACCGAAAAGGGCAAGGCGGACACCGAAAGGCTCTTGGAACTGAACCGGCTCGATGCAGGGCATGGGCGGCAGCATTGAGAGGCGCAAAGGATATGCTGGTTCTTAACATTGCCTCCAATTGAGCTGTAATATTTTTGGGTATATCCTCGCCTCGCTCTGCGACAGGAAGGTGCGGCGATGGCGCGCAACACATCGGTGACGATCGGCGATCATTTTACCCGCTTCATCAGCGATCAGGTGCAGACCGGTCGCTATGGATCGGCGAGCGATGTCGTGCGGGCGGGGCTGCGCTTGCTGGAAGAGCGTGAGGCGCAGGTGCAGGCGTTGCAGGCGGCGCTGATTGCCGGGGAGGAGTCGGGCGCAGCGACGCCGTTTGATTTTGAGGCGTTCAAGGCGGCCAAGCGCGGCGGCTGAGGCGGGCGGGGCGGTGAAGCGGCTGCTTTTTACGCCGGCGGCGCAGGCCGATCTGTCCGACATCTGGGATTATAGCGCGGCGACCTGGGGCGCGGATCAGGCCGATCTCTATATCGATGCGATCCGCGATGTCTGTCTGGCATTGGCGGATGGGCGGCGGCCGGGGCTGCCGGTCGATGTGCGGGCCGGTTATCGCAAGGCGCCAGCGGGATCGCACATGATCTATTATCGCGACGGTGGCGATCATCTGGCCATTGTCCGTGTCCTGCATGGGCGACAGGATACGGGGCGGTATTTGGCCTGAAGGAGCGGTCGCTCCGCTCGTTGTGGTGCGCGCGCGTGGTGCTACGATCGGGGACGAGTGCTGAATGGATCCCGGATCAAGTCCGGGATGACGGTGGTTTATTGGGGTGGGGTCAGGTGCCCTCCACCCGCAGCACTGCGCCCTCGGCCCCGGTCACGCGGACCCGCGCGCCCGCTTCGCTATCCGGGCCGCGGGCGGTCCAGACGCTGTCGCCGACCTTGACCCGGCCTTCGCCGCCGCGGATCGGTTCCACGACGGTCACCAGTTCGCCGATCAGGCGGGCGGTGCGGTCGTTGAGATTGGGGTCGGTCGAGGGCACCGGATTGTCCACATACCAGCGCCGCCCGGCCCAGACCGAAATGACCGAGAGCGCGGCGAAGATCAGCAGCTGGAGCGGAATGCCGATCGGCAGCGCCAGCGCGGCGAGGCCGGTGATGGCGGCGGCGATCGCGATCCAGATCAGGAAGACGCCGGGGATCAGCACCTCCGCAATCGCCAGCAGCGCGGCGAAGACCAGCCAGGCCCAATGATCCTGGAGCAGGGTGAGCCAGTCGGTCATGGGGTGGTCCTGTGGTTGGTGGGGTGGGGTGGTTTTGTGTCGTTTCGGTGGCGGCGGGGCGCAATTGCTCCGGCCTCGTGGATAGCGGAAAGTGCGGGAGATGGATTCCCGCTTTCGCGGGAATGACGGGGGTGGGTGGGGCGAAACACAATCCGTTCGGGCTGAGCTTGTCGAAGCCCTTTGCCTTTGGAAGAAAGGCGCCCCCTTCGACTTCGCTCAGGGGAGGCTTCGACTTCGCTCAGCCCGAACGGTGTTTGGGGTGAGCGCTGCGCTGCTGGCTTCTCGACTTGGCTCGAAGCGAACGGAGGTGGTGGGCGCTTCGGGGTGATGGTGGCTCTTTGGGCGCGCGGGATGGCGATGGGGTGGGCGGCGGCCCAGCCGGCTTGGCTTGGCAGTGCTGCCCGATGGCCTCGCATCGCCACCTTCCTCAGCCCTGGGTCTGGCCGAACGGTCCCCGGCGTGGCGCGGCGGGTGGCGCGGGTGGGGTGGGGGTGTCGGCCAGCGCTTCCTTGGCGAGCTGGCCGATGCCGCCGAGCGTGCCGATCAGCTGGGTCGCCTCGACCGGGAAGAGGATGGTCTTGGCATTGGGCGAGGTGGCGAATTGTTGCACCGCGTCGGTATATTTCTGGGCGATGAAGTAATTGAGCGCCTGCGGATTGCCCGCGGCTATCGCGTCCGACACCATCTGGGTCGCCTTGGCTTCGGCTTCCGCCTCGCGCTCGCGCGCCTCGGCATCGCGGAAGGCGGCTTCGCGGCGGCCTTCGGCTTCCAGGATCTGCGACTGTTTCTGGCCCTCGGCGCGCAGGATCTCGCTGCTTTTCAGGCCCTCGGCTTCCAGGATGTTGGCGCGCTTCTCGCGCTCCGCCTTCATCTGCCGGCCCATGGCGTTGACGATGTCGGCGGGCGGGCGGATGTCCTTGAGTTCGACGCGGGTGATCTTGATGCCCCAGGCGTTGGTGGCATGATCGACCACGGAGAGGAGGCGGGCGTTGATCTCGTCGCGCTTCGACAGGGTTTCGTCGAGGTCCATCGAGCCCATCACGGTGCGCAAATTGGTGGTGGCGAGCTGCATGATGGCGACATAGAGTTCGGACACTTCATAGGCGGCCTTGGCGGCGTCGAGCACCTGGAAGAAGACGACGCCGTCGACCGACACCATGGCATTGTCCTTGGTGATGATTTCCTGCCCCGGAATGTCGACGACCTGCTCCATCATGTTGATCTTGCGACCGACGGCGTAGAAGAAGGCGGGGTAGAAATTGAGGCCGGGCTTCGCCACCTCGGTAAAGCGGCCGAAACGCTCGATGGTATATTGATAGCCCTGCCGCACCACCTTGACGCTGACCGCCAGGTAGAAGAGCACCAGAAACGTGACCGTGAGTGCGAAGGTCGTCACCATATGTCCTCCCCAGAGAAGGAGATCACTATGGCGGCTATTCGTTAACGGGAAAAGGCAAAGTGATGGAGAGACATAAGATGCAGTTGCGCCACGCCCGATCCCTGCTGTTCCTGCCCGCGTCCAATCCGCGCGCGGTGGCCAAGGCGCGCACGCTGGCGTGCGACATGGTGATCCTGGACCTGGAGGATGCGGTGCCCGACGCGGACAAGGCGGCGGCGCTGGACGCGGCGGTGGAGGCCGTGGGCGAGGGCTTTGGCGGGCGGCTGATGGCGGTGCGGATCAATGTCGAGGGGATGCCCTCGCATGGGCCGGAGATGGTGGCGCTCAAGCGCACCGCGGTCGACTATGTGGTGCTGCCCAAGGTCGAGAATGCCAAGCAGGTGAAGGATGTCTATTCCGTCGCGCAGAAGCCGGTGATCGCGATGATCGAGAGCGCGAAGGGCGTGCTGGCGGCGCCGGCGATCGCAGCGGGCGAGGGCTGCGCCGCTTTGTTCGTGGGTACCAATGATTTGCGCAAGGATCTGAGCATTCCGCCGTCGGCCGGGCGGGCGGGGCTGGCCCATGTGCTGCAGAGCGTGGTGCTGGCGGCGCGGGCGGCGGGGATCGCGGTGTTCGACGGCGTGTTCAACCGGCTGGACGACGAGGCGGGGCTGGAGGCGGAATGCGCCGAGGGGCATGGCTTCGGCTTTGACGGCAAGACGCTGATCCACCCCGGACAGGTGCCGGTGGCGAACCAGGCGTTCGGCCCGGACGCGCAGGCGGTGGCGGATGCGCGCCGGCTGATCGAGGCGGCGACTGGCGGGGCCGAGCGCTTCGAGGGGCGGATGATCGAGGCGATGCATGTCGACGAGGCGCGGGCGCTGGTGGCGCGGGCGGAGGCGGTCGGGCAATAGCGAAAGGCGACAAGGCATGGCGGTGCGGTTCGACAAGGTTGCGATCATCGGGACCGGCCATGTCGGTGCCACGGCCGCCTATGCGATGATGCTGCGCGGGCTGTTCACGCAGATCATGCTGATCGATGCGGACGGGCCGCGCGCGCAGGCCGAGGCGCTGGACATTGCCGACGCCAATGCGCTGGCGCGGCCGGCCCATGTCCTGCGCGGCGATTATCGGGATGCGGGCGACGCGGCGATCGTGGTCATCACGGCCGGCGCGACCACCCATGGCGAGGAAAGCCGGCTGTCAGTCGCCGGGCGCAGCGCTGCCATCGTGGCGGACTGTGCGCGGCGGGTGGTGGAAGCGGGCTTTGGCGGGGTGATGATCGTCGCGTCCAACCCGGTCGATGCGATGGCGCAGGTGGCGCAGCGCGCGTCGGGCCTGCCGATGGGGCAGGTGATCGGCACCGGGACGCTGCTCGACAGTGCGCGCTTTCGCCGGCGGCTGGCCGATCGGCTGGGGGTGGCGCCGGTGTCGGTCGAGGGACAGGTGCTGGGCGAGCATGGCGACAGCGAGGTGGCAGTCTTTTCGGGCGTGCGGATCGGCGGGGTGACGCTGGACCAGTTTCGCGGCGGCGCGGTGCTGGACCGGGCGGAACTGGCGCATGAGACGATGCGGGCGGGCTATGCGATCAACTATGGCAAGGGCCATACAAGCTATGGCGTGGCGACGGCGATAGTGCGGCTGTGCGAGGCGGTGCGGCGCGACGAGCAGGTGGTGCTGCCGGTGTCGACCCTGGCCCATGGCGAATGCGGGGTGGCGGGCGTCTATCTGAGCCTGCCCTGCGTGATCGGGGCGCTGGGGGTGAGCCGGGTGCTGGCGCCGGACCTAGATGCGGAGGAACGGGCGGCGCTGCGGGCGTCGGCAGCGGTGTTGCAGGGCATCATGGACGGGCTGGAATCCCATTGAAAATCGCCGGCGATCATCCCTCCGGCAGGTCCACCCTGGGCAGCAGTTCCGCCTCCAGCGCGGGATAGAGGTGGGCGACGCTGCGTTGCAGCTCGTAGCGGGCGGCGGCCATGGTGGCGAAGCGGTCGGGGATGGGGAGAGTGCCGGCCTCCACCATGTCGAGGCCGGACTGCACGGCGGTGCGCAGCGTCGTGTCGAGCCAGTCGAGCCAGTCGCGGGTCTGGGCGATGGCCCGAATGCCGCCGGGATCGAACGGGCCATGGCCGGGGATCACCGCCTTGTGCGGCAATCTGGCGAGCGTATCCAGGCTCTCGCGCCAGCGGGCGAGGTTTGCTGTCGGGGTGCTGGGCGCGCGGTCGAGGAAGAGCAGGTCGCCGGCGATCAGCGTGCCGGTGCGTTCGTCCAACAAGGCGAGATCGGCATTGCTGTGGCCGGCGAGCGGCAGCAGTTGCAGGCGGCGGCCGCCGAAATCCTCCGCCGGCTGGTCGATCCGCCGGCCCGGCAGGGCGAGGTCGGTGCCGCGCATCCAGTCGCCCAGCAGGCGATAGAGCGCATCGGAAAAACCGCGTCCGTCCCGTTCCATGTCGGCGATGGTGCCGGGCAGGGCGGCGACGATGGCGGGATCGAAGGCGGCGATGCCCATGCCATGGTCGGGATGGAGATGGGTGACATAGACCCGTATGACCGGCTGGCCGGTCAGCGTCTCCGCCACTTTCCTGAGCATGTGGCCATAGCGGATCGAGGGGCCGGCATCGACAAGCAGCGTGCCGGCCGGGGTGGCGATGATCGTAATATTGGCGATCGCGCCGCCATTGGCGAAGCGCATCGGTTCGTCGGCGCCATGGATCATCCACAGGCCATCGGCGACCGGCTGCGGATCGATGCGATACTCGTCCGTCGCGGCGCCGGCCAGCAGCGGGAGGGCGCCGGTCATGCCGGCCAGCGCCTGTCGGCGGTTGAGCATCATCGGCCGGTCGCGCCGGTGGCAGTGGGCAGTGGGGACTGGCGGGCGACGGTCACCTTGGCGAGATAGGCGCGGCCATTGGTGTCGCGCGCGGCGATGGAGAGCGTGTCGCCGGGATGGGCGCGGGGCATCAGGGTGATGGCGGGGTCTTCCGCCACGGCGGCCCATATCTCCATCTCGCCGAGCAGCCCGCCGTCGGCGCCGGTCACGCGCATCTGTTCGATATGATAGGTCGGGATATTGGCGACGAAGCCGGTGTCCATGGGATGGCGGAAGGTGACGCGCAGCCGGCTGGCGCCATCGGCCATCGGCCAGGCTTCGCCTCGCATTTCGCCCAGATGCTGGGCCCAGTCGCCCTTCACCCGGCTGACCGGTGGGGCCGAACAGCCGCCGCCCGCCGCATCGACCCAGCCGCCGCTGACCAGCCATTGGCCGTCCGCCAGTTGCACCGCGCCGCGCACCGGGGTGCGCTGGTCGAGCTTGATGCGGGTGGCGACATAAGGTTCGGCGCCGTCGGGGCGATAGTCGATGGCGATCGGGATGGGATTGAGATCGGCCAGGATCAGCATGCGCCTGACGGGGCCGAGGTCCTGACCGAGGCCACGCGCGTCGAGCGCGACCGGGAAGCTGCGCTGGTTTTCCGCGATTTCGGGATAGCTGACCTTCACGCGCGGATCGAAGCGGACCGGATCGTCGCCGAAGATGGTCTGCGCATGGGCGGTCCACATCGGCGAGTGCAGCGGATCGGCGGGATAGGGCGCGCGGGCGGGCGCGATGCCGCCGCTTGCCAGCAGGCAGAACATCGCCATGGCTGTCAGGGTCTTGCGCCTGTTCATCCTCTTCTCCCAAAGTCCATGCCTAGCGCCAGGAAAAAGCGGCTACCATTGCACCTTGGGTCGTGGAGCGTGGAAGGGATGGGGATGCGGGCGAGGATCGGGCTGATGGCGGTGCTGCTGCTGGTGCCGGGCGTGACGCAGGCGCGGGCGCAGGAGGCTGGCCTGTTCGACGCAGAGGGGTATCGCATTGCCCATTATCGTGGGCCGGTGCATCGCCCGCCCGAGGGGGTAGGCAGGATCGCGCCGGCCGCGATCGCCGGGCTGCGGCCGGATGTCGACATGATCCTGATCGACGTGCTGCCGGCCGAGGGCGGCCATCGCGAGGCGGACGGACGCTGGCAACTGGCGCAGCCGCATGAGAGCATCCCCGGCGCCCACTGGTTTCCCGAAAGCGGGCGGGGCGCGCCGATGCCGGATATCGCGGACTGGTTCGCGCACGGGGTTGCGCGGCTGACCGGCGGGAGGCGCGACCGGATGATCGTCACCTTCTGCCGCGCGGATTGCTGGATGGGCTGGAATGCGGCGCGACGGCTGCGGGCGATGGGCTATCGCAACATCTGGTGGCTGGCCGAGGGGACGGACGGCTGGCGCGATCTGGGCCGCGACCTGAGGCCCGTCCAACCCGCGCGCCGATAGGACCAAAGGTCAATTGTCTGGCCCCCGTTTTTGGGCATGTTGCACGCTAACGGGGTAGTTCAAACCATTGATTTTCGGGAGAGAGTAAATGCTTCATCGTTCGGCGCTGGCGATCATCGGCGGCCTGGCCATGGCCAGTGCGATGCCGGCCGCGGCCAAGGACATCACCGTCCATATGAAGAACAAGGGCGCCGATGGCGCGATGGTGTTCGAGCCGTCTTTCGTGAAGGCGGCGCCGGGCGACGTGATCCATTTCCAGCCGACCGATCCCAGCCATAATGCCGAGACCATCTCCACCATGCTGCCGGCCGGCGCGACCCCGATGAAGGGGGCGATGAACAAGGAGGCGGTGCTGACCGTCAGCAAGCCGGGCCTCTATGGCATCAAGTGCATGCCCCATTATTCGATGGGCATGGTGGCGCTGGTGCAGGTGGGCAAGCCGACGGCGGCCGATGTGATGGCGGCCAAGGCGGTCAAGTTGCCGCCCTTCGCCGCCAAGCGGATGAATGCGGCGCTGGCCCAGGTGAAATAAGCGCGGGCCAGTCCCGCAAGCGGTCAGGCCGGTCATCCACCAGGATGGCCGGCCTGTTCTCTGTCATTCGTAGCGCAGCGCGTGGATCGGATTGGTGCGCGCGACGCGGAAGCTGTGCGCGCCAATCGTGAGGATCGCGATCAGCAATGCCAGCCCGCCTGCCAGCAGGAAGGGCAGGGGCGTCAGCGCGATGCGGGAGTCGAAGCCGTTGAGCCAGTCGCGCATCACCCACCAGGCGACCGGCCAGGCGATCAGGTTGGCAATCAGCACCGGCCGGGTGAACTGCCAGACCAGCAGTTGCACGATCTTCCCCGTGCTGGCGCCCAGCACCTTGCGGATGCCGATCTCCTTGGTCCGGCGCTGCGCGGTGAAGGCGGACAGGCCGAACAGGCCAAGGCAGCCGACGATCACCGCCAGCAGGGCGAAGGCGGCGAAGGCCTGGGCCCGTGCTTCCTCGGCATGATAGACTTCGCGCACGATGTCGTCGCTGAAGCGGGCGGTGAAGGGCACTTCGGGAGCGAGGCGCTTCCACACGCTTTCGATCCGCGCCAGAACCGTCGCCGGATTGCCATGATAGCGGATCAGCATTTCGTTATGATTGTCGCGATCGAAGAGGAAGAAGATCGGGTCCATCGGATCGCGGATCGAGCGGAAGCGTGAGTCCTGGACGACGCCGATGATGGTGATGGGCACGCTGCCGCCAAATTCGTCGCGCACCAGGCCACCACGGACCTGCTTGCCGATCGCGTCCTGCGGTGAGGCAAAGCCCAGTCGCTTGACCGCCAGTTCGTTGACCACGGTGTTGGCGCCGCGCGCGGCAAAGGCCCGTTCGGCCTCCGGAACCTCCGGGAAGGGACGGGTGATGTCGTCGATCGGCCGGTTGATGTCGAAGCTCCGCCCGGCGAGCAGCTTGATGCCCATCGTGTCGAAGAATTTGGTGTCGACCTGATAGATGCCCATGCTGATCGGCTCTTCACGGCCGGGCACGAGGATACCGCTATTGGTGTTGTTGGTGGTGCTGATGCCGATATTGGTGCGGCCGACCGAGGTCACGCCGTCGACCTTCTCGATTTCCCGCACCATCGTGTCGAGCACCGGGTCGAGCTGGCGGCGGCTGATGCCCGAAATCTGGATCAGCCCCTCGCGCTTGTAGCCGGGATCGGAATTGCGGGCGTAGAGGGTCTGGGCATAGACCACCGCGGTGCAGATGATGAGGCCGATCGACACGGCGAACTGGGCGACGACCAGTGCGCTGCGCAGCCGGCCCGATCCTTCCGCATCGGCGGCCGACTTGTTGGCCTTGAGCACGCGGGCGGGCTGGAAGCGGGACAGGTAGAAGGCGGGATAGGCGCCGCCGGCCACGCCGACCAGCAGCACCAGGCCGATGATCGGCAGGATGAGGCCGCCGCTGCCGAAATAATGGAGGCTGAGGTCCGCGTCGAGGAAGCGGCTGACCAGCGGCAGCAGCAATTCGGTCAGCGCCAGCGCGACCAGCATCGCCACCGCCGAGACCAGGATGGATTCGCCGATGAATTGCAGCACCAGCTGGCGGCGATTGGCGCCCAGCACCTTGCGCAGGGCAACCTCCCGCGCGCGCTGGCTGGCGCGGGCGGTAGCGAGGTTGACGAAATTGACACAGGCCATGCCCAGGATCAGCAGCGCGACGATGGCGAAGGTGATGATCGAGCCGCGATCATTGCCCGGCGTCATCGACCCGTTCTGGGCGCGGCCGAGATGGACGTCGCGGACATTGACCAGGGCGAAGTTCATGTCGTCGCCCTGGTTGAAGCGGCGGCCGCCGAAAAACTGGTCGGGGATGTTGCGCTTTTCCCATTGCGGCAGCTGGGCATTGATCGCCTTGACGTCGGCACCGGGCTTCAGCCGGACATAGATCCAGCCCGACTGCCAGCCATATTGGCTGAGGAAATCGGGCGTCTGCGCCCAGTAGCTGGGCGGATCATAGCGGGCGAGCATGGTGAGCTTGAGGTGCGAGGCCTTGGGCAGATCCTTGAGCACGCCATTGACGCGATAGTCGGTCGAGATGCCGCGCGAGATGAGCGTCAGCGTCTGGCCCATCGGGTCTTCGCTGCCGAAACGGCGCTTCGCCTCGCTGTCGGTCAGCACCATGTCGCCGGGCTTTGCGAGCGCGGTACGCGGATCGCCCTTCACCAGCGGCAGGTCGAGCACGTCGAACACCGGGCCGTCGACGAATTTCATGTCGTCCACTTCGGTCGCGACGCCGTTGCGCAGCACGACCGGCCCGGCCGACAGCAGATGGACGGCCGCCGCGATCTGCGGGAAATCCTTCCGCAGGGCCGCCTGCGCGACATAGGGCGCCATCTGCAGGTTGTTTTCGCGGCCGCCATGCGGATCGGTATAATAGGTCTGGAACTGGAAGGTCCGGTCCGCCTGCGGCATCCAGGCGTCGAAGGTCAGTTCATTGCGGACGAACAGCAGGATGATGAGGCAGGCCGCCATGCCGGTCGCCAGCCCCAATATGTTGATCGCCGCATAGGTGCGGCTCTTGAGCAGCGACCGCAGGCCGACCGTCAGATAATTGCGCCACATGGGAAGTCTCTCCGTCTTGGGCTATCAGGCGGCGCGGCGCCGTTCCTGCAGGATGCGGCCGTCCAGCATATGGACGACGCGGCTGGCATAATCGGCATGGGCGGGCGAATGGGTGACCATGACGATGGTCGATCCTTCGGCGTTGAGCGTCTGGAGCATCTTCATCACCTCCTCGCCATGGCTGGTGTCGAGATTGCCGGTCGGTTCGTCGGCCAGGATCAGGCGCGGTTCGGACACCAGCGCGCGGGCGACGGCGACGCGCTGCTGCTGGCCGCCCGACAGCTGGCTGGGCCGGTGGCGGGCACGATGGGCGATGCCGACCCGGTCCATTACCGCCTCGACCTTCGCCTTGCGCTCGGCCGCGGGCATGGCGTGATAGAGCAGGGCCAGCTCGATATTCTCGGCCACGCTCAGTTCGTCGATCAGGTTGAAGCTCTGGAAGATGAAGCCCAGATGCGTCTTGCGGATGCCCGCCAGCCTGGGTTCGGGCAGGCCCGCAATCTCGGTGTCGCCAAAGCGGTAGGAGCCGCTCGACGGGCTGTCGAGCATGCCGATCATGTTCAGCAGGGTCGACTTGCCGCAGCCCGACGGGCCCATGATCGCGACAAATTCGCCCTGGAAGATGTCGAGGTCGATCGCGTCGAGCGCGGTGGTTTCGACCATGTCGGTGCGATAGACGCGGCTGAGTTCACGCAGGCTGAGCAATGCTTGGGTCATGTCTTTGCCTTTCACTTCTTTTCGAGGACCAGCCGATCCTTGTCGGCAAACCCGGTATAGGGGGATGTGAGCACCTGCTCGCCGGGCTCCAGCCCGTCGAGAATCTCGATATAGTCGGCGTTGCGCCGGCCCAGGCGCACGGCGCGCTTCACCGCCTCGCCGCCGTCGGGCGTCACCACGAACACCCAGGCACCGCCGGTGTCATTGTAGAAGCTGCCATTGGGGATGAGGCGCGCGCGCACCGGATCGCCCAGCGTCAGCTTGGCCTGGAGCGTCTGGCCGCGCTGGATCTGGGGCGGTTCGCCGTCGAGGAATTGCAGGTCGATCTCGAACTGGCCGTTGCGCACGGTCGGATAGATTTTTGCGACCTTCATCCGATAGCTCTTGCCGTTCCAGTCGACCGTCGCGGTCTGGCCGAGCTGGACGCGGGGCAGGTAGAATTCGTCGATCCCGGCAACCAGCTTGTTGCGGCCGGGGCTGTCGATCTGGCCCAGTCGCTCGCCGCGCGCCATCGACTGGCCGACCTGGATCGAGAAGGCGGAGACGGTGCCTGCGACCGGGGCGCGCAGGTTCAGCGCCTCCAGGCTGGCGCGGGCGACGCCGAGGCTGGACTGGAGGGTTTCGGCCGAGGCGCGCAGCTGAGCGAGCTGGCTGGTCTGGAGCCGCTCGTCAGTCTGCTGGGTGCGGGCGAGGACGGCCCGGCGATCACGCTGGTAGCTGAGGTCGTCGCGCGTGTCGGCAAAGGTCCGGCCGGCGACGAAGCCGCGCGCGGCCAGCGGCGCTTCCCGCTCATATTGGCGTTGCGCCTTCTTGAGGTCGAGATCGGCCTCCAGCATGGCGCGGTTGTTGGTGAGCCGGTTCTGCGACAGCGCCAGTTCCTGGCTGCGCATCGAATTGAGCTGCTGCGTCACTTCGGTCTGGCGGGCGAGGACGGACAGTTGCAGTTCGGCGTTGGACAGGCGGGCGAGCAACTGGCCCTTCTGGACGGTGGCGCCATCCTCGACCAGCACTTCTTCGACCCGGCCGCCCTCGATCGCGTCGAGATAGACGGTGATGAGCGGGGTGACGCGCGCGCGCAGCGGCAGGAAATCGTCGAACCGGCCCTGGCTGACGGTGGAGACGACGATGCGGTCGGCCGGCAGGGTCTGGCTGTTGCTGCTGGGCATATAATACCAGGCGGTGCCGATCAGCGCGATCGCGACGGCGGCGCCCAGCGCGACCTTGGCGCGCAGCGGCAGGGTCTTGCGCGCCACCACCCGGTCCATCGCGCCGCCACTGGTGGGCGCGGTGGCCCGCGGCGTTTCGCTGGGCATGCTGACGACGCTCATGCGCGGCGGCTCCACTGTCCGATTCCGAACATTGCTTGTCCGATACCGAACATCAGGCGAGGAAGGGCTTGCAGCCGGTGCCGGCGCGGGCGGGACAGCGGAGATGCCCGGCCTCGGCCGCCATCTGGCGTGGCGCTTCGCAGCCGAACGGCCGGGAAGCGGCCTGCGGCGCGGCCATCACCAGCAGGGTGGCGGCGATGCCGAGCAGGATCGAAAGCGGTTTTGACAGCGAGGAGCCGGGCCGGCGATACATTGTCAGTCTCCATCTGGACTTGGGGCACATGCCCTTTGCCCGATGCGTCGCAAGCGGCGTGCCAGTTGCCATTTTGCGGGCATGTGCGGGACGGGATCCGGGACGTGACGGGTCTGGCACGGATATTGATTGCACGGTTCCGGACAGGCGCTGTACGGGAGCGAACGGATGACAGAGGGGCGGATGACACAGGAGAAGCCATTCGAGCTGTGCGTCGTCATCGATGATGATGACGACATATTGCTGGCCGCGCGCCTGTTGCTGCGCGCGATCTTTGGCGAAGTGCTGACCTTTCGCGACCCCGAATCCGCCTTTGCCGCGACCGCCGGCCTGACCCCCGAAGCGTTCCTGCTCGACGCCAATTTCTCGCGCGGGGCGACCAATGCGGCGGAAGGGTTCGAATGGCTGGGCCGTTTCCTGGCGCGCGATCCGCAGGCGGTGATCGTGATGATTACCGCCCATGCCGGGGTGCAGGTCGCGATCGAGGCGATGAAGCGCGGCGCGACCGATTTCGTGACCAAGCCCTGGTCGAACGAGCGGTTGCTGGCGACAGTGCGCACGGCCGCGGCGCTGCGCGCGTCGCGCAAGGCGGTGGCGCAGAAGGACAAGGTGGCGATGATCGCGGCGGCGCCGGCCGGGGAGACGCCGCTGCTCGGCACGTCACCGGCGATGGCGCGGGTGCAGCAACTGATCGACCGTGCCGCGCCGACCGACGCCAATGTGCTGATCCTGGGCGAGAATGGCACGGGCAAGGAACTGGTCGCGCGCGAACTGCATCGCCGATCGCGCCGGGCCGAGCGGATCATGCTGCCGGTCGACCTGGGCGCGGTGGCCGAGAGCGTGATCGATTCCGAATTATTCGGGCATGTGAAGGGCGCCTTCACCGATGCGCGGGCCGACCGGATCGGGCGGTTGCAGGCGGCCGATGGCGGCACCCTGTTCCTGGACGAGATCGGCAATCTGCCGCTGCACCTGCAGCCCAAGCTGCTGACCGCGCTGGAGCAGCGCAAGGTGACGCCGGTGGGCGCCAACAAGCCGGTGCCGGTGGACATCAGGGTGATCGCCGCCACCAACCTGAGCGCCGGGCAGATCGCGGACGAAGGGCGGTTCCGCCAGGATCTGCTGTTCCGCCTCAATACGGTCGAGATAGTGCTGCCGCCGCTGCGCGAGCGGCGCGAGGATATTCCCGCGCTGGTCGCCCATTATCATGCGCTCTATGCCCGCAAATATGCGCAGCCGGTCCATCCGATCGCGCCCGAGCTGATGGCGGCGCTGGTCGCCTATGACTGGCCGGGCAATGTCCGCGCGCTGCGCCATGCGATCGAGCGGGCGGTGATCCTGGCCGGGGACGCACCCTTCGGCATCGAGGATATCCCGCTGCGCAGCCATGGCAGCCCGGAGCCGGTCCGGATCGACCGGGCCGCCGTGGTGGAGGCGCCGCCACCACCCGACGACATGAATCTGGAACGGGTCGAGCGGCGGCTGGTCGAGACCGCGCTGATGAAGCATGGCTATAATATCTCCAGCGCCGCCGCCGAACTGGGCCTGACCCGCGCCTCCCTCTATCGTCGCATGGAAAAACATGGGCTTTGATCGGCGCTTCTCGATCGGCCTGGCGCTGCGGCTCGTCATGGCGATGGCGTGCCTGGCGGCGCTCGCCTGGGCGCTGATGACGCCGGACCTGGGCGCCGTGCGCATCCTGTGCGCGATCGGCGCGGCAGTCAGCGCGATGGCGCTATGGCATCATGTGCGCCGCGCCAATTTCGAACTGGCCCGCTTTGTCGAGGCGATCGAGTTTGGCGACCTGCAGGCGCGCTTCGCCCGGCCGGGATCGGACAGCGGCTTCGACCAGCTGGGCGCGGCGCTCGATCGCGGCATCCGCAAGCTGCGCGACGATCGGGTGCGCTTGCAGGAGGCGTCGCGCTTTTACGAGGCGCTGGCCGATGACGCGCCCGCCGCGCTGCTGACGATCGCGCCCGATGGCCGGATCGAACCGGTGAACAAGGCGGCGCGCAAGCTGTTCAACCGCCATGCCGGGGTGCGGCCGGACGATTATGCCCCCTATGGCGGCCATTTCGCCGCGACGCTGACGGCGCTGGAGCCGGGGCGCAGCCAGACCATGTTGATCGAGACCGATATCGGGCCGCAGCGCGTGCTGATCCGCTGCGCCAGCCTGACCCGGCTGGGCGGGGCGACGCGGGTGATTGCCGTGCAGGTGATCCAGCAGGCGCTGAACGCGGTCGAGGTGGCGGCGCAGAGCGACCTTATCCGCGTGCTGACGCATGAGATCATGAATTCGATGACGCCGGTGACCTCGCTCGCCCGCACCGCGTCGGACCTGATGGCGCAGGCGGACGATGGCGGCGATCCGCTGATCGCCGATGCCCGTGCTGCCGTCGATACGCTGGCCCGGCGCGCCGACGGGGTGATGCATTTCGTCGAGACCTATCGCACCATCACCCGCCCGCCGCTGGTCGATCGCCGCCTGTTCGCGGCGCGGCCCTTTGCCGACGAACTGGCCAAGCTGTTCGCGGCCGATGCCGATCGCGCGAGCGTGCATCTGGAGGTGCGGGTCAGCCCGGCGGACCATCGCATCGATGCCGATCCCGACCTGTTGGCGCAGGTGGTCATCAACCTGCTGCGCAATGCAGCGGATGCAGCCGAATGCCATCGCGACCGGCCGGAAGTGTCGCTGAGCATCGCCGCGATCAGCGCCGGGCGCACCCGGATCGAGGTGGCGGACAATGGCCCCGGCGTGCCCGAGGCGCTGTGCCACGACATCTTCCTGCCCTTCTTCACCACCAAGAAGACCGGCAGCGGGATCGGCCTGAGCCTTGGCCGGCAGGTGCTGCTGGCGCATGACGGCACGATCGAGATCGACAGCGCGCCGTCGGGGGGCGCGCTGTTCCGGCTGACGCTGTAGTGCGGCGGCCGGCCCCGATCAGGGGCAAGGGTCGGGCAGGTCGCGATGGACCGCCTCGATCGCGGCGATGGCGTCGGCGCTGAGCGTCAGGTTGACGCTGTCGATGTCGGCCCTGAGCTGGTCCAGCGAGGTCGCGCCGATGATCGTCGCAGTGACGAACGGGCGGCTGTTGACATAGGCGAGTGCGAGCTGGGCGGGATCAAGGCCATGGGCATGGGCGATCGCGACATAGCGGGCGGCGGCCGGCGCCTGGCCGGGCAGGTCGTAGCGGACGAACTGGCGCGCGACGTCGCGGCGGGTGCCGGGCGCGATCACCCCGCCCAGATATTTGCCGGTCAGATTGCCGCCGGCGAGCGGCGAATAGGCGAGCAGGCCGACATCTTCCCGCAGGGCAAATTCGGACAGGCCGATTTCGAACACGCGGTTGAGCAGATTATAGGCGTTCTGGATCGACGCGATACGGGGCAGGCCCTGGTCCCGCGCCAGGCGCAGATATTCGCTGACGCCCCAGGGGGTTTCGTTCGACACGCCGACATGGCGGATCTTGCCCGCCTTCACCAGATCGGCAAGGGCATCGAGCGTTTCCTCGATCGGGACGGTGTCGGGCCGGTCGGCCAGGGCGGACAGGCCGCGCACGCCGAAGGAGGGGACCGGCCGGTCGGGCCAGTGGACCTGATAGAGATCGATATAGTCGGTCTGCAACCGGCGCAGGCTGTCGTCGATTGCCTGTTCAATGTTCCGGCGATCGAGCCGGTCCGCGGTGCGGATGCCGCGCGAGGGATCGCGGGCGGGGCCGGCCACCTTGGTCGCCAGGATGATGTCGTCGCGCTTCTTTCGCCCGGCGATCCAGCTGCCGATATAGGATTCGGTCAGGCCCTGGGTCTCGCGGCTGACCGGGGTGACCGGATACATTTCGGCGGTGTCGATGAAATTGACGCCCTGGCCGATCGCATAGTCGAGCTGGGCGTGCGCTTCGGCTTCGCTGTTCTGCGATCCCCAGGTCATGGTGCCAAGGCAGATCAGGCTGACCCAGAGGTCGGTGCGACCGAGCGTGCGATATTCCATATGTCATGGCCCTTTCGTGGCAAGCGACTGGTTTTTAGCCGTTTGTCGGGAAATGCAAAGCCATGGCGGGATCGGTTGAGAAACTATCATTGACAGCATCCGTCCGGCCGCAGACAGGAAACAGCTCGTCCATCGGTTAACCAAAGGCTCATCGGATCGCCCTAGGTTGCGACTCCTTCCCTGTTGGTGCGTTGATCGAGCATGTCTGACCTGTCTGATCTCATCCTGGACATGATTACCCGCTATGGCTGGTGGAGCGGGCCGATCATCGGCGTGCTGGCCTTTTTCGAATCGCTGGTGGTGATCGGGCTGTTCGTGCCGGCGATCGCCACGATGATCGCGGTCGGCGGGCTGATCGGGGCGGGGCTGGTCGATCCGGCGCCGGTGTTCGCCTGCGCCGTGTTCGGCGCGATCCTGGGCGACTGGGTATCCTATACGCTGGGGCGGTCGGTCGGGCCGGCCATCTATCGCCATCGCTGGCTGCGCGGGCATCGGCTGGCCTTTGCGCGGGCGCGGCTCTTCTTTCGCCGCTATGGCTTCATCTCGGTGCTGCTCGGCCGCTTCCTGGGGCCGGTCCGTTCGACCGTGCCGGTGGTCGCGGGCGTGGTGAAGATGCCGCATGGCCCGTTCCAGATCGCCAATATCCTGTCCGCCCTGCTGTGGGTGCCGGCGCTGCTGCTGCCCGGCTATCTGGCCGGCGGCCGGCTGACCCATTTCGATTTCGAGGCGGAGCATTTCGCGATGATGGCGCTGGGCCTGTGCCTGGTGCCGCTGCTGCTGGGGTGGCTGGCGATCCGTTTCTTCAACAAGCCGCGCCAGCGGCATCGCACCATGTCCGCACAGCGCGGCTGAAAGGTTGATGACAGGCTGCTTCGCTAATCGGCGGCGGCCCAATTCACACCCAATAGGCTGTTCGCTGCGGCGGTGATGTTCTTCACGTCGTTGCCTTGCGGGACGGCGAGAGGATTTATGAACGATATCTGGACTCACATAGTCGCCGATTTTTCCAATCTCGGCTCTCCATCCGCGCTGGCCGCCTTTGGCCAGGTGGTGCTGATCGACATCATGCTGGCGGCGGACAATGCGATCGTCGTCGGCGCGCTGGCGGCCGGCCTGCCGCCAGCGTCGCGGCGCAAGGTGATCGCGATCGGCGTGATCGCCGCGCTGGTGCTGCGCATCGCCTTTGCCCTGCTGGTCACGCAGCTGATGCAGCTTGTCGGCCTGGTCTTTGCCGGCGGCCTGTTGCTGGTCTGGGTCGGCTGGAAGATGTGGCGCGAACTGCGCGCGCATGGCGAACCGGAAGATGCCGAGGATATTGCCGGAAAGGCGGCGCCCAAGGGCTTTGCCCAGGCGGCCTGGGCGGTCGCGATCGCCGACGTCAGCATGAGCCTGGACAATGTGCTGGCGGTGGCCGGCGCGGCGCGGGAGCATCCCGGCATCCTGGTGATCGGCCTTGTCCTGTCGGTGGCGCTGATGGGCGTGGCGGCGAACCTGCTGGCCCGCGTGATCGAACGCTATCGCGCAATCGCCTATTTCGGCCTGGTCGTGATCCTCTATGTCGCCGGCAAGATGATCTATGAAGGCGCGATTGACCCGGCCACGGGCCTCATCACCCTGTTCTGATAAAAAGAATGGCGGGGCCGGTCAGTCGGCCCCGCTCTTCCTTCCCATGGAGGCAAAGCCGAGCGGCGCGCCGATCAGCACCAGGATGACGCGGGTCAGATGGTGGATGACGACGACGCCCGGCTCCAGCGCCAGGCTGAGCGCAACCATGCTCATTTCGGCGAGACCGCCCGGCGAGTAAGCGAGCGTCAGCAGCACCGGATCAACCCCGGCAAGCGTGCCGATCCCCGCCGCCCAGGCAAAGGTGACGGCCAGCAGGATCGCCGTCGACCCCGCCGCCAGCGCCAGGATGCGCAGCAATTCCTTCAACGTCAGGCCGACGAAGCGGCAGCCCATGGTGGCGCCAAGGCCGACCTGTGCCGCGGCCAGCGCCCAGCCGGGAATGCGGAAATCGGCGAGGCCGCTCATATGCACGGCGGCGCTGACTGCCAGCGGCCCGACCAGATGCCAGGCGGGCAGGCGCAGCAGCCGGCCGATCAGCAGGCCCAGCAGCGCGCAGCCCAGCCCCCAGAAGAGCAGCGACCAGCTGGCGACATCGCCGGTCACCGGGGTGATGGCGCTGGCGGCGACCGGCGCATGGTCGAGTCGGATCAGGAAGGGCAGGATGAAGACGACGAGGAAGATGCGCGCGCCATGGATCAGGCCGATGGCGCGTTCGTCGGCGCCGCGTTCGGCGCCCATCACCACCATTTCGGCAATGCCGCCGGGCATGCCGGCGAAATAGGCGGTGGCCGGATCGAACTTCGCGACCTTGCGGAAATAGGTGACGCACAGCAGCGCAGCGGTGGCGAGGAAGAAGGGCAGGGCGGCGAGCGGGATGATCCAGTCGCGCGCCTGTGGCAGAAGATGCGGGCCAAAGCTGCTGCCCAGCACCACGCCGATCACCGCCGCCATCGGGCGGCGGGTGGCGGCGGAGGCCTGAATCGGCAAACCGGCGACGCTGGCGACCGCGCAGGCCGCCATCGATCCGAGCACCCAGGGCAGTGGCGCATGGATCGACCAGAAAAGCGCGCCGCCGGCCGCCCCGACGGCAAGCGCCGCCAGGAAGCGGAGGAGTGTGTCGAACCCCCTAGGCGACAAAGGGGAAGGCCAGGGCGATCATGCCGACCAAAGTCATGACGATGCCGACCGCGGCGGCGGGCAGCAGGGTGAAGCGCTGATGATCGGCCAGGTCCACGCCTGCCAGGCTGACCAGCAGATAGGTGGAGGGGACTAGCGGGCTGAGCAGATGGACCGGCTGGCCCATCAGCGAGGCGCGGGCGATCGCCATCGGTTCGACGCCATAATGGGCGCCGGCTTCGGCGAGGATCGGCAGCATGCCGAAATAGAAGGCATCGTTGGAGATGAAGAAGGTGAAGGGCATGGAGAGCAGGGCGGTGATCGGCGCCATATAGGGGCCGAGCGCGGGCGGGATGACGCCGACGACTTCCTTGCTCATCGCCTCCACCATGCCGGTGCCGCCGAGGATGCCGGTGAAGATGCCGGCGGCGAAGATCAGCGACACGACCGAGAGGACATTGCCGGCATGGGCGGCGATCCGTTCCTTCTGCTGGGCGACGCCGGGATAGTTGACGATCATGGCGATGGCGAAGGCGATCATCATCAGCACCGAGAGCGGCAGCACGCCCCAGACCAGCAGGACGAGCAGCGCCACCACCAGCAGGCCGTTGAACCAGCGCAGATGCGGCCGGCGCGCTTCGGGATATTGCGAGACGCCCAGGTCCGACGGGGCGACCGACTGGCGCGCCTGCACCTTGCCGAGGCGCCGGCGTTCCTTGATCCCGAACCAGAAGGCGAGGCCGAGCAGGAAGGCGAGGCCGGCGATCATGCCGGGGATGAGCGGCAGGAACAGGGTGGCCGGGTCCAGCTTCAGCGCGCTCGCGGCGCGGGCGGTCGGCCCGCCCCACGGGGTCAGGTTCATGATCCCGCTCGTCACCATCAGCAGGCAGACGAGGTAGAGCCGGTTCATGTCGAACCTTTTGTAGAGGGGAAGCAGCGCAGCGATGGTGATGATGTAGGTGGTCGACCCGTCGCCGTCGAGGCTGACGATCGAGCAGAGCACCACCGTGCCCAGCAGGATCAGCAGCGGATCGCCATGCACGATCTTCACCAGCCGGGCGACCAGCGGGTCGAACAGGCCGGTGTCGGTCATGGTCGAGAAGAAGAGGATGGCGAACAGCAGCATGACGCCGGTCGGCGCCAGATTCTTGATGCCGTCGATCATCATGTCGCCAAGGCCGGCGGCCTGACCGGCGATCACGCCGAACAGCGAGGGGATGACGATCAGCGCGACCAGCGGCGTCATCCGCTTGGTCATGATCAGCGTCATGAAGGTGGCGACCATCAGGAAGCCGAGCAGGGCAAGATTCATCGCTGCGTCCTTGAGGGGGCTGGAGGAAGGAGGATTAGAAGGTCACGCCGACACGGGCGCTGACGGTCTGGCCGTCATCGCCGCCCGTGTAGGTGCCGGCGCGGTTGTTGGTGTGCCACTGGATGCCGTTGAGCTGGATCCGGGTGAAGCTGTTGAGATACCAGTTGACGCCCAGCGTCGCGGCCCAGCCGTCGCCGCCCAGCACCAGGTCGGTATAATCGAGATTTTCGTAGCGGGCGGTCAGTTCGATCGCGCCAAGGCCGCCGTCGAGCACGGGGTCGAGCACATTGGGCTGGCCGAAGCTGCCGAGGCGCGGGTTGTAGGGCGGCAGTTCGCCGGTCAGGAACAGGCCGCTCGACAGGCTCCAGGCCTTGCTTTCGAAGCTGGGGCGTCCGCCGTCGAGCCGCGCGATGCGGCGACCGGCCTCACCCATCACCCACAGGCCGCCGACATAGCCGCCCAGTTCCGCGCCATAGCCGGTGGTCGAGCGGCCGCCGAGCAGTTCGCCGGTGGTGACGCGGACCGCGCCGTTGAAGCGGCCGCCGATGACGGTGCTGCGGGTCAGCGTGGTCGCGGCGGACGACAGGGCTTCGTCGAAGAACCAGCCGCCGACATGGAGCAGCGAGCGATCGGTCTTGATCGGGTTCCAGTGCGCACGGCCGCTGAAGGTGCGGCTGTCATTGGTCGCCTGTTCGCCATCGACGCGGTCGCCGGTCACGCTGAGCGAGGCATGCCAGTTGGGACCGAACATGCGGCCCATGATGCCGATGCCGTAGAAGCCGCGCTGCGGGATGATGGCGGTCGACACCACGCCCCGTTCCAGGAAGGGGGTGGAGTCCGAACCGGTGCTGCCTTCGAAGGCGCGGTCGTTGAACAGGTGCCCGGCGCGCACGTCATAATCGACCTTGCTGCTGATCTTGTTGCGATAGCCCAGGAAGGCGGTGACGATGTCGACCTCATTCTCCGAAAAATCGCTTTCGAACTGGTAGAAGAAATGCGGGCCGACGCCGCCTTCCAGACCCAGGCGCAGCGCGCGCATGCCGGTCGTCGTGGTGTTGCGGCCGCCATATTTCGACCCCATGGTCGAGCTGACGTCGACCAGGATGCGGCCGCGCGGCTTGTAGGTGAAGACGCCGTCGGCCGAGCGGAAGACGGGCAGGCCCGCGCCCCATTCGGTGGTGACGCCGGACGGATTGGCGGCGACCGCGCGGGCCTGGGCCACGTCGATATCGGCCGGGCCGGGGGGCACGATCTGCGGCGCGAAGGGGGCGATGACCAGCGGCTGGGTCGCGTCCTGCTGCGCCATTTGCGGCGCGGGCTGCGCAGCGGCGGGGGGCGTCGCGGCCTGGGCGGCGGCCTGTTGCCCCTCGATCTTGTCGAGCCGGGCCTTGAGCGTGGCGATCTCGGCCGCCTGGGCCTTCACCAGTGCGGCCAGGTCATCGGCGCTGGGCGCCTGGGCGAGGGCGGGCGTGGCGACGATCAGTGCCAGCGCGGCGCAACCGCCGCGCAACATCAGATGGGACATGCTTATCGGGCTCCGGAAATAAGGGCCGCCTGCCATTCGCGCAGGAAGCGCTGGCGCGTGAGGCGGTCGAGATTGACGAGAAGCTGCGGGCCGACGCGGATCGAGCGGGCCTGGGCAGCGGGCAGGCGGCGGCCGTTGATGTCGGTCCGCACCGGCCAGAGGCTATGTTGCGCGAGCAGCGATTGCCCTTCGCGCGAGAGGAGGAAGTCGAGGAACAGCTTGGCGGCGGCGGGGTGCCGTGCCTCGCGCGCGATGAAGGCGATGCGCGACATCACGATGGTATAATCTTCGGGAAAGACGACGCCGATGCGCGGGTCGCGGCGGGCGCGTTCCTGCGCGTAGGAGCCGATCACATTATAGGCGATCGAGAATTTGCCTTCGGCCACGCCGCGCAGCATCGGTTCGGTGGTGATGTGCAGTTGCGGCCGGGTCGCGGCCATCGCCTCGACCAGCGAACCGGTGTCGCGGGTGATGGCATAATCCTGCGTCAGATAGAGATAGCCGGTGTTCGACCGGGCAGGATCGAAGGTCGCGACCTTGCCGGTCAGCGCCTTGCGATCCTTGCGCAGCATCGCCTCCAGCGCGGCATGGCTGCGCGGCGGATTGGCAATCGCCTTCTTGTTGTAGACATAGGCGATCGGCTCTGCGGTGACGCCAAAGCCCATATTCTTCCATACCGCATTGGCGGGCAGGGCGGGCTTTTCCGGGCTGGCATAGGCCTGGGCAAAGCCGTCGTTGATGAGCTTGACCTGCTGGTCCATCGCCGACGACCAGACCAGGTCGGCCGACATCCGGCCGCTGCGCGCCTCGGTCGAGAAGCGGCGGAACATCTCGTTCGACCCGAGGTCGGAATAGCTGACGGTGACGCCGGGATAGCGGCGCTGGAACGCCAGGATGACCGGTGCCATTTCCGACGTGTCGGCATTGGCATAGACGATGACCTGCCGTTCGGCACGGGCATCGCCGATCAGATCGTCATAGGAACGCGGATAGCCGGTTGGCCTTTGCGCTACCGCTGTCGCGCTGGTGACGGACAGGCTTGCCAGCGCCGCCACTATCTGAATAACCCTTCGCATCGACCCTGCTCCTCACATGTTCCGTTCTTCTGTCGGATTGGGAGAGGCAGTTACGAAGCCAAGCTGTCATGAACCTTTCAGCACCGGGTGCCCTATTCGGATTTTGATGATCGAGGATGACGCCGCACTGGCGCGCAGCATTGCAGCCCTGCTGCGGGCGGGCGGCCATGCGGTGGACCATGTCGCGACCGGCGAGGATGCGCTGGCGGTGGTGGGCGGGGAACCCTATGCGCTGGTGATACTGGACGTGGGCCTGCCCGATATCGATGGCTTTACCGTATTGGCGGAATTGCGCCGGCGCGGGGAGAAAGTGCCGGTGCTGATGCTGACCGCGCGCGATGCGCTGGACGACCGGGTGCGGGGGCTGGACCTGGGCGCCGACGATTATCTGCGCAAGCCCTTCGAACCGCAGGAACTGGAGGCGCGGGTGCGGGCGCTGGGGCGGCGGCGCGGTGGCGATCCGACCCCGGAAATCACGGTCGGGCCGCTGACCATCAATCGATCGACCGGTGCCGCCGATGTCGCCGGACGGGCGCTGGACCTGCGCCGGCGTGAACTGGCGGTGCTCGAGTCGCTGGCGACCAGGGCCGGGCAGGTGGTGCCGCGCGAATTGCTGATCGGCGAGGTGTTCGGCTTTGACGAGCCGGTCGGCAGCAATGCGATCGAGTTGCATGTGACCCGGCTGCGCGGCAAGCTGGCGCCCGACGGGCCGGGCATCCGCACGGTGCGCGGCGTGGGCTATATGCTCGATGCCCAATGAGGGACGGCCATCGGGCGAGGGGCGGGCGATTGCCCTGCGCACCCGCCTGCTGGCGGCGATGCTGGGGCCGATGCTGGGCGCGGCGGCGATCATCGGCGTGGGCGGCGCGACGCTGATTTCCGACGTGGTCCGCCGGACCAACGACCGGGTGCTGGGCGGCGCGCTGGGCGCGATCGCCGAAACCGTGCAGGTGGAACGGGGCGAGGTGACGCTGGACCTGCCGCCCGCCGCGTTCGGCATGCTGGAGAATAGCGAGCGGGACAATGTCTATTACCGGATCGCGGTGGGCGGCACGTTGCTGACCGGCTATGCCGATCTGCCCGCGCCCGACCCGCGGACCATGCCGGTCGACCAGCCGCGGTTCCGCTTTGCCCGGTATCGCGGGCAGGACATCCGCATCGGCGAGGTGAAGCGCAGCCTGCCGCGGATCGCCGATCCGGTGATCGTGCAGGTGGCCGAGACGCTGGATAACCGGCGGGCGCTGATGCACCGGCTGATGATCGCGCTGCTGATTGGCGAACTGACGCTGGTGGGGGTGGCGATCCTGCTGCTGCGGCCGGCGCTGGGCTGGAGCCTGCGGCCGTTGCTGCGGCTGCGGCGCGCGGTCGAGGTGCGAGATGGCGGCGCGCGGCCGGATTTCTCGGCGCTGGATGCGGGGCCGTTGCCGAGCGAATTGCGGCCATTGGCGCGGGCGTTCAACCGGTTGCTGCGCCAGTTGGACCAGGCCACGGGGGGCGTGCGCCGCTTCACCGCCGATGCCTCGCACCAGATGCGCACGCCGATTTCGGTGCTGAAGGTGCAGATCGAGCTGGCGCGGCGGGGATCGCGCGAGGCGTTCGACGAAATTGCCGATGCGGCGCAGCGGCTGGAGCGGCTGGTGACGCAGTTGCTGGCGCTGGCGCGGGCCGAGGAAGCCGGGGCATCACCGCCACTGGAGACGGTGGACCTGAAAGAGGTCAGCGCGGTGGTGGTCAACCGGCTGATCAACCAGGCGATCCAGGCGCAGGTCGAACTCAATCTGGAGGCGTCGGACGCGGAAAGCTATCGCGTCGAGGCGCATCGCACGCTGGTGTTCGAGATATTGGCCAATCTGGTCGACAATGGCATCCGCTATAACCGGCCCGGCGGCACGGTGACGATCGCGCTGGCGCAGGGCGAGGACGCGACCCTGATGACGGTCAGCGACGACGGCCCCGGCATTGCGGTGGAGCATCGCGACAAGGTGTTCGAACGCTTCTTTCGCGTGGGCGGCGCCAGCGCGCCGGAGGGGACGGGGCTGGGCCTTGCCATCGTCCAGTCCGCCGCGTCGCGCATGGGCGCGCAGGTGGAGATTGTCGAGGGCGGCGCGGGCACGCATATCCGCGTGCGCTTTCCGCGACGGGGGGAGGATGGCGCGGTTTAGCGCGCGTCTGCCCACTCGTGCGCAGGCCGCCGCTTCGCGGCGCACCCACCCCCGGCCCCTCCCTTGGAAGGGAGGGGAGTAAATGTGCGCATGATCAGCGCGGCGGCAGGTCGGGATAGCTGTGCGCGATCGGCCCCAGCGCGTCGGCCAGCGGGGCCAGCCAGGGTTCGAAGTGCCGCCAATGATCGACGCCGCCGGTATAGATGGGCTGGCGCACCTGTTCGGAACTGGCGGTGCGCACTGCCCGGTCGGTCTGCCAGAAGGACAGGCAGGCCGCCTCGAAATCGAGGCCGAGATAGGCGAGCAGCCGGTCGACCTCGCCGGGCGTGTCGGCGACCATCTGTTCGTAGATGACGCGGTGGACCCGGCCCGGCGCGGCCGCGTCATAGGCGGCCATCAGCGCGACATAGTCGCGATAATAAAGGCCTATGTCGGTGAGGTCATAGGTGAAGGCCTGGCCGCGCGCGAAATGCTGTTTCCAGCCCGAAAAGCAGCAGCCCATCGGATGGCGCCGCGCGTCGATGATGCTGGCATTGGGCAGGATCAGCTTGATGAGGCCGACATGCTGCCAGTTGTTGGGCATCTTGTCGATGAAGCGCGGCTTGCCGCTCTGTCGATGGACGCGGGTCTGTTCGACATATTCCTCGCCCAGACGCTGGCGATCGGTCGGGGTCAGCGATGCCGCCATGGCCGCGAAATCGGCAAATTCGCCGTCATCCACCCGCGATTGCAGGCGGCTGGCGATCATCATCATCTCGGGCAGTTCCATCGTGCCTTCGACCTGGCTGTGGCTGGCGAGGATCTGTTCGACCAATGTCGATCCCGCGCGCGGCAGGCCGACGATGAAGATCGGGTCGGGCGCAGTGCAGCCGCCGTCGCCCATGGCGGCGATGAAGGGCGCGCTGAAGGTCGTGGCGGTGGCCGCGACTTCGGCGGAAAATTCGCCGGCATCATGGCGGATCATGGCGCGGCGCAGCCGGTTGCCGGCGTCATAATGGCGGAAGGCTGCTTCGTCCGCCTTGCGATCCTCCTGCGCCTTGCCGAGCGAGAAATGGAGGTGGAAGACATCCTCGCCATCGGTCTGGCCATCGCTCGCCAGGGTTTCGAGCGCGCGCTCCATCGTGGCGATGTCGGCGGCGTCGAGCTTAACGGTCTTGAGGTTGGCGAGGCTCCACCAGGCTTCGCCCATGGTCGGGCGATGATGGACCGCCTGGCGATAGGCATGGACCGCGTCGGCCTGTCGCCCCAGCGTCTTGAGCGCATGGCCCAGATTCTGCCAGACCTGTGGCTGGTCGGGACGATCGGCCAGCAGTCGCTCATAGATGGCGCGCGCCGCGTCCTGATCGCCCAGCCGCACCAGCACCGATGCGCGGATGAGGTCATAGCCCGGATTATGGATCGGCGAGCGGGCGAGGGTTTCGGCATGGGCCAGCGCTTCGCTCAGGCGGTTGTTCTGCAGCAGCAGGCGGATCAGGAAATCGCGGGCGAGGTCGAAGCCGGGCGCCAGCACGACGGCGCGCTCGACATGAGCGAGGGCGGCATTCATGTCGCCGCGCCGCCATTGCACCTCACCCATGAGGCGGATGCCGGCGGGATCGTCGGGCAGGCGATCGGCGCGCGCCGACAGCAGCGTGGCCGCATCGTCCAGTCGCCCCTCGTTCATCGCTAGGGCCGCTGCCAGCAGGTCGCGATCGCGCGAGGCGGCGTGGACGCCCGACAGGTCGGCACGCCAGGCATCGCCATCGCGCCCAATCGTGCGTAGCAGCCCGGCCAGCATGAACCAGCCGCCGGGGACGCCGGGTTGCTGGCGGGTCAGGCTTTCGAGCGCGCCGATCGCCTGGCGCTGGTCGCCGGCTTCCTGCGCGGCCTGGGCCAGTTCCCACAATATCGCCGGGACGCTGGGATGCTGGCGGGCGAGGGGAGTGAGCCGGGCCAGTGCGGCCTTGGGCTTGCCGAGGCGGCGCAGCGCCTGGCCGATCAGCAGTTCGGCGGGGGGCAGGCGTCCGGCCCGGCGCAGGATAGCCTCGGCCTGCGCCAATGCCGCATCGGGGCGGGCGTCGAGCAGGGCTGCGGCGTCTGCCAGCGCCGTCTGGATGCTGTCGGTTGCCGGTACGGCGGACGCGTTCCCCATAGCCCCTCATATTTGTGCGACTGCTCAAAATCTTATGTCGGCTGCAGGCAGGCGTCGAGTCAGCTTGTCGTAAAAGTTTCGAAAAGTCGCCGAACAGCCGCTTGACAGGGCGTGTCCGATCGGCAGTATCGAATTTAGGACAGTTGTTCTGATTGCTGCAAAAGCGAACTGTCCGGGGATTATGGAACAGATAAACAGCGTGGCCAGCGTCTGGCGGCGATCCTGAAAGAGTCTCTCTTTCGGGCGGGGCATCCTTCGCCCTGTCGGCCGCCGGTGCGCGAGGCCATGCGAACGCGTCAGGGAAGGAGACCCGGAGCACCGGGCGAATTTCGCAGGAGAGGACGAGTCGCAACGCGTATCAGGGGGTATTCGTATGGCCATTCGTCTCCGCTCGCGAAGAGTGCGCACGTTCTGCGCGCTTGGCACGAGCACGTTCCTCACACCGATGATCCTGTCCGCGCCGGCACTGGCGCAGGCCCCGGCAGCCGATGCCGCCGCAGCCGATGCGGCCGCAGCCGAGGCCGAGCAGGGGCTGGGCGAGATCGTCGTCACCGCGACCCGCAGCGCGCAGAGCATCCAGAAGGTGCCGATTTCGATGCAGGCGCTGGGCGCGGAAAAATTGCAGGAGCGACAGGTGAAGGGCCTGAGCGATTTCGCCGCACTGCTGCCGTCGGTCTCGTTCGAGGGCATTGGCCCCGGCCGCAACACCGCCTTCTTCCGCGGCATCGTGCCCGCCGGCGGTGCCTATGCCTCGGTCGGCTATTATCTGGACGACATGCCGATCACCGGCACCGAAGTGCCCGATATCCATGCCTATGACCTGGAACGGGTCGAGGCGCTGTCCGGGCCGCAGGGCACACTCTATGGCGCCGGCTCGCTGGCCGGCACCATCCGCCTGATCACCAACAAGCCCAAGCTCGACAAGTTCGAGTTCGGCTATGACGTGGAAGCCAATAAATATGGCAAGGGCGATTTCGGCGGCCAGCTGGAATCCTACATCAACGTGCCGCTGGCGCCGACGCTGGCGGTGCGGGCCATGGGCTATTATCGGCGCGACGGCGGCTATATCGACAATACGCCCAACAATGGCACGTTCAACGATGGCAGTTCGTCGACCCTGACGCTGGGCGACAACAACCCCAACACATCCTACACGCTCGACAATAGCGACATCGCCAAGGATGATTACAATACCATCCGCGAATTTGGCGGCCGCTTCCAGCTGTTGTGGCAGCCGACCGAGGGCTGGGACATCACGCCCGAGATCACGGCCCAGAAGCAGGTCGCGCGCGGCTATTTCGGCTATGATCCGCGGGTCGGCGACCTGGAAGTCCATGACTATGACCAGACCAAGAATGACGATCGCTGGTATCAGGCGGCGCTGTCGATCCACGGCCATATCGGCGACTGGGACATCGTCTCGGCCACCGGCTATTTCAAGCGCCGCACCCGCACGCTGAACGACTATACCTATTACACCGTCACCTATGACGGCTTCGGGCCGGGCTATGAAAGCTATCTGCAATTCTTCGACAATTGCACCGGCTCTGGCGCCAGCCAGCAGTGCCAGATGATCAACCCGACCCAATATTATCATGCCGACACGCACCGCAACAAATTCACCCAGGAATTGCGGATTTCGACGCCCAAGGACTGGCCGTTCGACGTGACTGTCGGTGGCTTCTACCAGCGGCAGAAGAATGAGCTGAACACCAGCTATGCGATCCGCGGGCTCGACACGATCACCGGCTATACCGCGACCGGCGGCGGCGATGTGGCGGGCGGGCTGATCGGCGTGCCGGCCATGTATGGCATCGCCTATGACGAGGACGGCAATCCCTATTTCGATACCAGCGACGTCATCAACGCCAACGGCAATCCGCTGGGCACGATGATCCTGGGCACCCAGGCGGTGAAGGGCGACGCCTTCTATTATGTCGAGCAGGACCAGCTCTATCATGACAAGGCGATCTTTGCTGAAGGCCATTACAACATCACGCCGACGCTGAAGCTGACCGGCGGCATCCGCTATTTCTGGACCGACTATAAGGTTCGGGGTTTTGCCGGCGTGGCCGGATCGGCCGCAGGCGTGGGCTGCACCACGCCGCTGCCCGATGACGAGCGGCTGACCTGCGTCAACACCAACCCCAATGCGGCGGACGGCACTGGCCGCTACAAGGAGGATGGCGAGACCCACAAGGTCGCGCTCGACTGGCAGTTCCAGCCCGACAAGATGGTCTATTTCAACTATTCGACCGGCTTCCGCCCCGGCGGGTTCAACCGGCCGCTGCGCATCCGCAGCCTGGGCAAGATCGTCAATGTCGCGCCGTTCAAGTCGGAAACGCTGACCAATTTCGAGGTCGGCGTGAAGACGACCTGGAACAATATCTTCCGCTTCAACGCCGCCGTCTATTATGAGAAGTGGAACAATATCCAATATGGCGTGGTCGTGTCGGGCGCACAGGGCGCGGGCATGACCGGCAATGCCGGCAAGGCCGAGGTCAAGGGCATCGAATATGATGCCGACCTGCGGCTGGGCAAGGTGACGATCTCCACCTCCGGCGCGTTCAACGATGCCAAGCTGAAGGGCGATTTCTGCAACTTTGCGCTCAATACCGAGACCGAGTCCATTGCGCAGCTGAGCAGCTGTACGCTGGGCGAGTTCGTCGAAGGATCGAGCCCGCCGACGCCGCAGGTCGCGGCCGCCAACGGCACCCGCCTGCCGCGCCAGCCGCGCTTCAAGGGCACGACATCGATCCGCTATGATACCGATCTGGGCGACTATGCCGCCTATATCCAGGGCGCGGCGCTCTACCAGACCGGCGCGACGCAGGATCTGAACGTCGAGAGCAACGAGCTGCTGGGCAATACCAAGGGCTTTGTCAGCTTCGATTTTTCGGGCGGGATCAAGAAGGATAATTGGAGCGTCACCCTGTTCCTGCAGAACGCCTTCGACAAGCGTGGGCAGCTGACGCGCAACACCTTCTGCTCGATCGACTTCTGCGCCAACAGCTCGCGCACCTTCACGATCAAGCCGCAATTCTTCGGCATAAGGTTCGGCCAAAAATTCTAAACAGGTCGCCGAACAGGATGGCCATGCCCCGCACGATATGCGCGCGGGGCATGGCCATTTTCATCGGAGTGGCGGGCATGCTGCTCGCCATGCCGGAGCGGCCGCGCGCGCAGGAGGATCATTCCGGCCTGACGCGCGCAGCCTATCGCGCCCGATGCCTGATGTGCCACAGCCGCGCCGCGCCAGAGGGTGTCTCACCGGAGATATTGGCGGGGCTGCATCCCGAACCGGGGCTGAAGCCGGCGGCCGCGATGCCGGGCGTCAGTTGCTGGCGGCGCTGCACCAATTGCTGGCCCGTGGAGCCGCGGGAGGGACGGAAGTAAGTCCCTATTTCCTCTCATATTTCCAGTTGCGGCCCTTGCCCTCGCCAATCCAGTCGACGGCCTGGGCGATGCGCTTGTCGCGGGTGGCGTCGGTCTTCGCCTCATTGATCCACTCGCAATAGTCGCGGATCTTGCCGGGCGGGAAGGCGGCCCAGATGGCGGCGGCGGCCGGGGCAGCGGCAATGGCGGTCGCGAAGGCAGGATGGACGGGCAAGGGCGCTTTGGGTGTCTTGGGGCCGGTGCGCGGGCGGTCGCCGGCGTCGATCAGGGCCATGGCCTGCGCGATCAGCCCGGCGATGTCGGCATCGGAGGGGAGGTCGGCAAGGGCGGTGAGGCGGCCGAACTGGCCCATGGCGTCGTCGCTGGCGCCTTCACGCCCAACCTTGTCATGCCAGAAGCCGAAGGCGGCATGGCCCTTGAAAGCGGCCATGTTGGCGAGATTCTGGTCCCTGTAGGTGAAGAAGGGCATGCCCCATTTGACCGCTTCGCCCATGTCCGGCGAGGCGGCGTGCATCAGCGCGCGGATATGGATGAGGATCGGCCGGGCGAAATCCGCTTGGGCGGCGATATAGGCGTCGATCCGCGGGTCCATGGCCATAGGATGATCCCCCTCGCTGTGCCGCGGGCTCAAGCGGCTGTCCCGATCGGCTGGTGATGCCATCAGCCGGCGGGCAGTGCAACGCACGGGGCAATCGCACGGGGCGCAGCGAGAGGGACTGCGGGCGCGCCCCTTTCACGCGCCCGCAGAGCCTGGCTCAGTTGACAGCGCGCGGGGTGTCCGGCGTGTCGAGCAGGGCGATGGCCATGGCCATGGCGGGGCCACCCGCGCGACGGGCGAAGCGGGCATTATTGTCGAGCGCCTGCCGCTGGAGATCGCGGATCTGCCGATTGTAGCTGGCCTGGGTCGTGGCGAAGAGGATGGTGGCGACATAATTCTGCCCGGCGCCGATGCCGGCGGGCAGCGGATGCAGGGTCGGGATGCTCTGGATGGCGCGCATCGCCGCCTTGTCGAGTTGGCGCGAGCCGGACGAGTTGAGCAGGGCGATGCCGGCCGGCGCACCGCTGTCGCTGCAGGCGAACTTGACCTGGACGATGCCTTCCTCCGGCCCGGACAGGATGGTGGGATAGCGCAGCCGGTTGGAGAGGATGTTGCCGGTGCGTTCGACCCAGCGGTCGAGCGTGGGCGGGGCGGTGGTGGGCGCCGTCACGTCGATCGAGGGGGCGGATGATTGGGCGCGGGATGCGGCCGGCAGCAGCAGCGGCACGGCAAGGCAGAGGCAGAAAAGCAGTTTCATGTTTCGATCTCCTGAGAGCGGATGATCGGCCGGGGGCGGGAAGGACGTCGTTGGTCGGCCCGCATGCGGTCGAAGGTGCAGACGGCGACCCGGCAATGTCTGCACCTGCATTTTTTATCAGGAGAAAGATGAAATGACAATTTCGCAAATGAATTTGCCATTTAAATGCTTAAGATGTTTGGGAATTAAAATTTAGTTGCAAATGCTTTTCGTGAGAACAGCGTTTCTTGGGCGGCCTCTCTGGCGCTGGATGGCAGGGGAAGGGAGGAAGTCCCGGAAAGCGGGGCGTTATTCCGGCGCGCGGGCCGGCCTGGCGCAGGATGGCGGGGGCACATGTCGACCATGGCGGGACGGTCGACTTGAGGCTGGCGCGCCCGAGTCCTTTTCAGCCCTTGTGGCGCGCGGTCAGAAGATAGTTGATCGCTGTGTTGGCCGACAGGGTGAAGCCGCGCGCCGGATCGAAGGCAAGGCCGCTGCTGTCGGTGACTTCCAGGCCGGCGTCGTCGAGCAGGGCGGTCAGTTCATCGGGGGTGATGAACTTGGACCAGTCATGCGTGCCCTTGGGAATGCCGCCGATGCTTTCGCCGATGGTGATCATGGCGAGGCGCGACATGGGGGTGCGGTTGGGGGTGGAGAGGATCATCAACCCGTCGGGCGCCAGCTTGGCCGCGAGGGCGCGGACGAAGGCGGCGGGATCGGCGACATGTTCGATCACCTCCATCGAGGTGACGAGGTCATAGCCGCTGTCACTGACCTGCTCCACCGGGGTGGCGCGATAGTCGATGGCGAGGCCCTGGCCCTGTGCATGGGCGACAGCGACGGCGATATTTTCCGGCGCCGCGTCGAGGCCGGTGACGCTGGCGCCGAGGCGGGCGAGCGGTTCGGCCAGCAGGCCGGCGCCGCAGCCGACATCGAGCGCGCGCTTGCCGCTGAGCGGACGGAAGCCATGATCGTCGCTGTCCCAATGCCGGTCGATCGCGGCGCGGATATAGGCGAGGCGGACCGGGTTCAGCTTGTGCAGCATCGCGCTCGACCCCTTGGGATCCCACCAGTCGGCGGCCATGGTGCCGAAATGGGCGGCTTCCTTCGGGTCGATCGTCGCGGTCGTCTCAGTCATCATGCACCTTGGGTCTTGCTGGGTGGCGAAGCACCCGTGCCGCGGTTCTAGCAGCGGGCGGCGGGAAGGCCAATGTGCCATGCTGTCATAGCTATGTCTTTGAAGGCGGGGCATGTAGGAGCGCGGGCAGCGGCAAGGTGGGCGAGCGGATGGCGGGATTGCTTGCCATATCCGTCGCGGCTGCTAATAGGGCAGCCGTTTTGCCCCTTTGGGACATTTTGTTTCACAATTGGAGCAGTGTCCGATCCGATTGCATCGGTTCGGCTGCTCCATATCTTTTGTTGGTCGCGTTTTCCGAGTCAGCAGGTGTTCCACCTGCTTCGAAAACGCTTAAAGGACAGGTTCGACAAGCAAATGGCGCGCATCGTGATGAAATTCGGCGGCACCTCCATGGCGGGGATGGAGCGAATTCGCAACGTGGCCGCGCGCGTCAAACATGTCGTCGACCAGGGCCATGAAGTGGCGGTCGTGGTATCAGCCATGGCCGGCGAGACTGATCGCCTGGTCGGCTTCTGCAAGGAAGCCTCGGCGCTTTACGACCCGGCCGAATATGATGTCGTCGTGGCGGCGGGCGAGCAGGTCACCAGTGGCCTGCTGGCGATGACGCTCAAGGCGATCGGCGTGGACGCGCGCAGCTGGCTGGGCTGGCAATTGCCGATCCGCACGATCGAGGCCCATGCCAAGGCGCGCATCAGCACGATCGAGACCGATGCGCTGATCGCGGCGATGCAGTCCGGCCAGGTCGCCGTAATCCCCGGTTTCCAGGGCATGATGGACGATGGCCGGGTGTCGACGCTGGGCCGTGGCGGTTCGGACACGTCGGCGGTCGCGGTGGCCGCGGCGGTCAAGGCCGATCGCTGCGACATCTATACCGACGTCGACGGCGTCTACACCACCGACCCGCGCATCGTGGCGCGTGCCCGCAAGCTGGACCTCGTCACCTATGAGGAAATGCTGGAACTGGCCTCGGTCGGCGCCAAGGTGCTCCAGACCCGCTCGGTCGGCCTCGCCATGAAGGAAGGCGTGGTCGTGCAGGTGCTTTCCTCCTTCGATGATCCCACCCAGGACGACCTCCCCGGCACGCTGATCGTGAGCGACGAGGAACTGGAAGCCAAGCTCAAGGAAACCAAGATGGAACGTCAGCTCATCACCGGCATCGCCCATGACAAGAATGAGGCGAAGATCATCGTCACCCGCGTGCCCGACAAGCCGGGCGCGGTGGCCAGCATCTTCACCCCGCTGGCCGATGCGGCGATCAACGTCGACATGATCATCCAGAATGACAGCAAGGACAATGAGGAGACCGACGTCACCTTCACCGTCCCGCGCGCGGACCTGGCCCGCAGCGTCGACATCCTGGAAGCCAACAAGGACGCGATCGGCTTCCGCCGGATCATCACCGACACCGAAGTCGCCAAGATCAGCGTCGTGGGCGTGGGCATGCGCAGCCATGCCGGCGTCGCCGCCACCATGTTCAAGACGCTGGCCGAGCGTGGCATCAACATCGAGGCGATCTCCACCAGCGAGATCAAGGTTTCGGTGCTGATCGACGAGGACGAGACCGAACTGGCGGTGCGCGTGCTGCATACCGCGTATGGCCTCGACGCCCCGGCGGCTTGACAGACATACTCCCCTCCCTTCTAGGGAGGGGCATGGGGGTGGGTGCGATTGCGTCAGCAATCGCCGCCTGCCTTGGTGGATAGGGAGGAAGCTCGCTTTGCTCGCTACCCACCCCAACCCCTCCCTTGAAAGGGAGGGGCTTTTTTATGTTGTAGGATATGACGATGACCACTGCCAAACTCGCTTCCCTGATGGCCCGCGGCACCGAATTTCTCGGCTGCGAGAGCGCGATCCTGTGCGGGGCGATGAGCTGGGTCAGCGAGCGGCATCTGGTGTCGGCGATCTCAAACGCCGGCGGGTTCGGCGTGATCGCCTGTGGCGCGATGTCGCCCGAACTGCTGGACGCGGAAATCGCGGCGACCAGGGCGCTGACCGACAAGCCGTTCGGCGTGAACCTGATCACCATGCATCCGCAGCTGTTCGACCTGATCGCGGTGTGCGCCAAGCATGAGGTGAGCCATGTGGTGCTGGCCGGTGGCCTGCCGCCCAAGGGCAGCATCGAGGCGATCAAGGCCAATGGCGCCAAGCTGATCTGCTTTGCGCCCGCGCTGGCGCTGGCGAAGAAGCTGGTGCGATCGGGCGTCGACGCGCTGGTGGTCGAGGGCATGGAAGCGGGCGGCCATATCGGCCCGGTCGCGACCAGCGTGCTGGCGCAGGAAATCCTGCCCGAAATGGCGCAGCAGGTTCCGGTGTTCGTGGCCGGCGGCATCGGCCGGGGCGAGGCGATCGCTGCCTATCTGGAAATGGGCGCGGCCGGTGTGCAGCTGGGCACCCGTTTCGCCTGCGCGAGCGAGAGCATCGCCCATCCCGCGTTCAAGAAGGCGTTTTTCCGCGCGTCGGCGCGCGATGCCATTGCGAGCGTGCAGATCGACCCGCGCCTGCCGGTGATCCCGGTGCGCGCGCTCAAAAATGCCGGCACCGAAGCCTTCACCGCGAAGCAGCGCGAAGTCGCCAACCTGCTGGACAGCGGCGCGGTCGACATGGGCGAGGCGCAGTTGCAGATTGAGCATTATTGGGCCGGCGCGCTGCGTAAGGCGGTGATCGACGGCGATGTCGAGGGCGGGTCGCTGATGGCGGGCCAGTCGGTCGGCATGGTGACCAAGGAAGAGCCGGTCGCGGATATCATCGCCGAATTGATGGCGCAGGCAGCAACGGCGCTGGAACGCCGCGCGGCCTGATCCCCGCTGCCTGGAAAACAGGCTTTATCGGCTTTTAACCAATATCGGGCATGGTTTCCGGCATCAGATTTGCCGGAGACCGTTCATGCGTGCCTCGATCCGTCACCTGCTATTGTGCCCGCTGGGCGGGATGGCCCTGTTGTCGGGCTGCGCGGGACAGCGGGAGGTGGCGGTTGCGCCGCTGCCTGCGCCGGTGCGGACGCAGCCCGTGCCCCAGCCGCTGCCGCCGATGGGCGCGACGGCCACCATGCAGATACCGGCGATCGGTGCCGATGGTCAGCGCGTCACGCCCAACCGCGATCTGAGCGGGGCGGCAACGCTGTGGCATATGCGCATGGCGCTGAACGTGGCCGCCCTGTCCTGCCAGGGGAGCGGCGACGCGGCGCGGCTGCAATATAATGCGCTGCTGGCCCGGCACAGGGCGGCGCTGACGCGGGCCAATGCGCAGGTCGAGGGGGAATATAAGGGACAGTTCGGCGGCGGCGCGATCGCGCAGCGCGAGCGGCTGAATACTATCGTCTATAATTTCTTTGCGCTGCCGCCGGCGCAGGCGGGTTTCTGCGCGGAGGCGGTGCGGGTGGGGGCGGCCGTCAACAGCCTGCCCGCGGACCAGTTGCTCGCCTATGCCCCGACCGGCCTCGCCGCGCTGGAAAAGCCCTTCACCGATTTCTTCGATGCCTATGCCCGCTATCAGACCGACCTGGCGGCATGGCGTTCGGGGCGGACGCTGGCGATGGCGCCGGTGGTGCTGGAGGTCCGGCTGAGCCGGGCGGACCTGATCGCGGATGATGGCGTGACGGTGCCGAAGGGGGCGATGCCGCGCCTGCTGGCGCGCGCCGACTGAGAAAAATCGGCTATTTCCGGCCTTTTTCGCGATGCTCGGCTTGCCGCATTGCAACCAATTGGGATAGCGGGCTTTTAACAGCAACCGGGCGGGGGTTCAGCGGTGAACCACAGGCAGGGCCGTCCTTGGCTGCGCGTTAAGCATATTTCCTCCGGTGGAAATGCCCGGCATGTTGGCCGGGCCAGATCGTCGGAGTAGTTGATGTTCCTGCCACGTTCCCTGTCTTCCCGTCTGTCGCTGCTTGCCCTGACGGCGCTGGCGGCCTGTGCGACGCCGGTGAAGCAAGTGCCGCCCACGCCGCCGCCGGCGGTGGTGCCGACGGTGATGCCGACCCCGCCGCGCTATTCCGCGCCCGACATGGTGCCGCCCGACAAGGACGAGGCCGGGAAGTTCATCACCCCCAATCGCGATTCCCAGGGCGACCAGGCGCTGTGGCATGTGCGCATGGGGCTGAACGTCGCGGCGCTGGGCTGTCCCGAGACCAATGGCCAGACGCGCATATTGTACAACCAGATGCTGACCGTGCATGGCGCGTCGCTGAAACGCGCCAACGACACGCTGGAGGTCAGCTATCAGCAGCGTTACGGCAGCAGCGCGATCCGCATGCGCGAAGTGCTGAACACGCTGGTCTATAATTTCTTTGCCCTGCCGCCGGCGCAGAAGGCCTTCTGCCAGAAGGCGGTGGCGACGATGACGATCATCAACGGGCTGACGCCCGAGGCGCTGGCCGCCTATGCGCCCAAGGCGCTGGACGAGCTGGAGCAGCCCTTCCGCGATTTCTGGGCGGAATATGAGGATTATCTGCGGCGGCTGGAGGAATGGCGCAAGCGCTTCGGCGCGACGGTGAAGCTGGTCGGCCCGGTCGGCGGCGACGATCTGAACGACCATGAACCGCCGGCACCGACCGCGCCCGCGCCGATGGGGCAGGTGCCGGCCACGCCGATGCAGCGGCCGTCGGACATGATCCTGCCCGATGCGCCGGCTTCCGCGCCCGCGCCTGCTGCTCCGGCTCCGTCTGCGCCGACCCCGGCTGTTCCGGGAACGCCGAGCGCGCCGCCGCCGGTGGTGCCGACCCAGCCGCAGGTGCAGGCGCCCAAATTGCCGTTGCAGCCGGTTCCCGCGCCGCCCGAAAGCTGATCGCCGGTCAGGCGTCGCGCGCGTCGAAGCGGGCGCGGGCGTCCTCGACCGTGGCGAGATTGCGTTCGGCCCAGACCCATACGCCGCAGAAGGCGGCGCTGAGGCTGTTGCCGAGTGGGGTGAGGGCATAGTCGACGCGCGGCGGCACCACCGGATGGACGGTGCGGGTGAGCAGGCCATCGCGCTCCATCTGGCGCAGCGTCTGGGTCAGCATCTTCTGGCTGATCCCTTCGACCGCGCGGCCGACCTCGGTAAATCGCAGCGTGCCGCGCTCCTCCAGCAATTCCAGGATCAGCATCGTCCATTTGTCGGCCACCCGGCCGATCAGTTCGTTGACGAGTCGCTCCACCCTCGGATCGAGATCGGTCGGCGGATCATGGTCGAGATACTGCTCGGCGGCCGCTATTTCGGCGGTGGCGAAGCGGGATTCCAGAGGATTTGCCATTTCTTACCTTTGGGTGCCTATGGCACTTTATGGTGCCTTCTTTCCAAAAGAGAGTGTGGGGCTAAATTAGTGGGCAAGCAACCAGTCACAGGAGCTTTCCCATGAAAAATTCCGGCAACACCATCCTCATCACCGGCGGCGGTTCGGGCATCGGCGCGGCGCTGGCCCATGAATTTCACGCAGCGGGCAACCAGGTCATCATCGCCGGACGGCGGCAGGCGGCACTCGACGAGGTGGTCGCGGCGCACCCCGGCATGGCGTCGATGGTGATCGACATGGAAGATCCGACGGCGATCGCGGCCTTCGCGGACAAGCTGGTCGCCGACTTTCCGGCGCTCGACGCGGTGCTGTTGAATGCCGGCATCATGGTGGCGGAGGACAAGATCGACCTCGCCATCGCCGAGGCGACGGTGGCGACCAATCTGCTTGGCCCGATCCGCCTGACCCATAAGCTGCTGCCGCATCTGCTGGCGCAGCCGAGCGCGACGATCCTGACCGTGTCGTCGGGCCTGGCCTTCGTCCCGCTGGCGGCGACGCCGACCTACAGCGCGACCAAGGCGGCGATCCATGGCTGGTCGCTGGCGATGCGCGAGCAGCTCAAGGACACGAGTGTCGATGTGGTGGAGATCGTGCCGCCCGGCGTGCAGACCGACCTGATGCCGGGTCATGCCGAAAATCCGCAGATGATGCCGCTCGCCGATTTCATCAGCGAGACGATGGGCCTGTTGCGGCAGGAGCCGACCCCGGCCGAGATCCATGTCGAGCGGGTCAAGTTCCTGAGCGAGGCGACCAAGCGCGGCGAATTCGACCAGGTGTTCGGGATGCTGAACGGGGCGCATTGACGCCCGCAAAGCTTGCCTCCTGCATGGGGGAGGACTATCTGGGCTTCGTCAAGCGAGGCCACGTCCTCCCCCGCCATGCTGGTTTCAAGTCCGGGACGGCCCGGTGCCCCTTGTGAAGGAGCGCCATCATGGCCTGGATTGCCCTGTTTTTTGCCGGATTGCTGGAAATCGTCTGGGCCTTTGCGATGAAGCAGTCGCATGGCTTTACCCGGCTGGTGCCGAGCCTCATCACCCTTGGCGCGATGTTTGCCAGTTTCGGCCTGTTGTCGATGGCGATGCGCAGCCTGCCGCTGGGTACCGCCTATATGATCTGGACCGGGATCGGCGCGCTGGGGGCCTTTGCCGTCGGCGTCGCCTTCCTGGGGGAAGCGATCAGCCCGGCGCGGCTGGCGGCGGCGGCGCTGATCCTGTCGGGCCTGGTCATGATGAAGTTGGCGTCGCCGGGCTGACCGTCGAGGGCGCCTTGGGCGGCAGCGGGAAGAGGCGGACGAAGCGTTCCGCCAGCGCCCGGTCGCCCTCCACCTGCAAGGCCGGGGCCATCGCCGCGAAGGACTGGCCGCCATAGACGATCGCGGCGAGCGCATTCTGGTCGCCGGTGAAGATCAGATCGGCGCCGGCCGCTTCGCCCCGGTCGATGGTGAAATCGCCGTCATGGAGCGTGGCGCGAAATTCCTCCTCACCGAAGCGGAAGCCGATGGTGGCATGAAGGTCGCCGATCGCGGCGCGATCGATCATCGTGCGCATCGACATCACCACCGACACCTGGCTCATCGGCATGCCCGGCTGCATCGTGGGCGATCGGCAGGCCCAGCGACCCAGCACCATGAACAATATTTCCGACTCGCGGCCCCATTCGGTCAGCTCGTAAATCTGGCTGGCGGCGGGCGGGGGCAGGCGGCGGCGGACAAGGATGCTGGCCGCTTCCAGTTCCTCCAGCCGCTGGGTCAGCACATTGGCGCTGATTCCGGGCAGGCTGGCGCGCAGGTCGGTGAAGCGCTTGGGGCCGAGCAGCAATTCCCGCATGATCGGCATCGCCCAGCGATCGCCGATCAGATCGAGCGCATGGGCGGTGGCACAGCCATCCTGATAGGCGCGTTTGCGCGGATTGGGACTCATTGGTTATCTTTTCTAACTTGTGTGTTGCATAATATAATCTTCGGGCGCACAAAGTTCAAGTCGGCGACTCAAACCCGGAATTTTTGGGGTGCGAGCCGCCATGAAAGCATGAGGAGAGAGACGATGGCCGATGCGCCCGCACCGAAGATGATCTTCGTCAACCTGCCTGTCACCGATCTGCCCGCCGCGATCGCCTTCTATGAAGCGGTCGGCGCCGTGCGGAACAATGATTTCGCCGATGACAGCGCGCAGATGATCAGTTTTTCCGAGACGATCCATGCGATGCTGCTGACCCATGAACGGTTCGCCGGCTTTACCCCGCGCAAGATCCCCAATGCCCATGAAACGGCGCAGGTGCTGCTGTGTTTGAGCGAGACAAGCCGGGACGCGGTGGACGCGACGGTGGACAGGGCGCTGGCGGCGGGCGGGACCGAGCCGAACCCCAAGCAGGATCATGGCTTCATGTATGGTCGCAACTTTGCCGATCTGGACGGCCATATCTGGGAAGTGATGTGGATGGATGTCGCCGCCGCAATGGCCGCGAACCAGGGAGAAATTGCCGACGCCTGATGTCGACGACCTTGCAGAAGGAGAGAGACGATGAGCTATATGGACGGGTTCGTGATCCCGGTGCCCAAGGGCAACAAGGAACGCTACAAGGAGGTCGCCGCCTATGCCGCGCCGATCTTCATCGAATATGGCGCGCTGCGCGTGGTCGAATGCTGGGCCAACGACATCAAGCCCGGCAAGGTCAATGATTTCCGCACCGCCGTCATCGCCGAAGAGGATGAGGAAGTCGTCTTCTCCTGGATCGAATGGCCCGACAAGGCGACCCGCGATGCCGGCGCCGAGAAGGTGATGAAGGATGAGCGCATGCAGCCCAAGGAGGGCGAGGACATGCCCTTCATCGGCGCGCGGCTGATCTATGGCGGGTTCGAGGTGCTGGTCGACGCGACCGCCTGACCTTCCCCCTATCGCTGACAGGAGACGGATGATGACCGACTTCAATGGCAAATTCTTCTGGTATGAACTGATGACCAGCGATCCCGAGGCGGCGCTGGCCTTTTATGGCGATGTCGTCGGCTGGACGTCGCAGCCCTTTGGCCCGGATGGCGACTATAATGTCGTCAGCGGCAGCGCCGGGGCGCTGGGCGGGGTGATGGCGATCCCGGCGGAGGCGAAGGATTGCGGCATGACGCCCTGGTGGGGCGGCTATGTCGGGTCGGCCGATGTCGACGCCGATGCCGAACGGCTGAGCGCGGCCGGTGGCAGCGTGAAGCGTCCGCCCGAGGATATTCCGGGCGTCGGCCGCTTTGCGGTGATGGCCGATCCGGGCGGCGCGGTGTTCATGCTGCTCAAGGGATCGAGCCCCGAGGGGATGGATGCGCCGCCGCCAATGGCGCCGGGCCATGTCGGCTGGCACGAGCTTTATGCCGGCGATTTCGACAAGGATCTGGTCTTCTATACCGGGCAGCTCGGCTGGTCGAAGGGCGAGGCCGTGGATATGGGCGAGATGGGCAGCTATCAGCTTGTCTCGCAGACCGGCTCGACGGACTTTGACGGCATGACCGGCGGCATCATGCCGGTGCCGCCGATGATGCCGGTGCCGCTATGGCTGTTCTACTTCACCGTCGGCGACATCGATGCGGCGGTTGAGCGGGTGACGGCCGGTGGCGGCACGGTGCTGCAGGGGCCGATGGAGGTGCCGGGTGGCGCCTGGATCATCCAGGCGACCGATCCGCAGGGCGCGATGTTCGCGCTGGTCGGCAGCAAGGGAGAGGGGTGATGGACAAGATTGCCCCCTGCCTGTGGTTCGATGGCCAGGCCGAGGAGGCGGCGCATTATTATGTGTCGGTATTCGGCGGGTCGGTCGACCATGTGAGCTATTATCCCGAGGTCAATCCGTCGCCTTCGCCGCTGCCGGGCGGGAGCGTGCTGCTGGTCGAGTTCAGCCTGTTCGGGCAAAGCTATCAGGCGTTGAACGGCGGGCCGCAATTCACCTTTGACGAGGCGATATCGCTGTCGGTGGCGTGCGCGGACCAGGCCGAGCTGGACGGCTATTTCGATCGGCTGACCGGCGATGGCGGCACGGCCGGCCCATGCGGCTGGGTGACCGACAAATATGGCCTCTCCTGGCAGCTAGTGACGCGCCAGATCATGGACAATTATCACACCGGCGACCGGGCCGGCATTGCCCGCATGATGCAGGCGATGATGACGATGCAGAAGCTGGACACGGCCGCGATGCATGCGGCGTTCAAGGGAGAGGCGGCATGAGCGGGGCGGCGCATGAGCTGTCGGTCACCTGCCTGATCGAGGCGCCGCGCGAAATCTGCTGGAAGGTGTGGACCGACCTGAAAGATGAATGGTTCTGTCCCAAGCCCTGGCGCGCCGAGGTGATCGAGGAGGACATGCGCCCCGGCGGCCGCAGCGCGGTGCAGATGTTCGGACCCAATGGCGAGGAGACCGGGCCGATGGAGGGCATTTTCCTGGAGGTGGTGCCGGGTGCGCGGGTGGTGACGACCGATGCCTATGCCGCCGGCTGGATACCGCAGAGCCCGTTCATGACCGCGATCTGGGACTTTGCGGCGGAGGGCGATGGCACCCGTTTCACCGCGACCGCGCGCCACTGGGACGCGGAGGCGAAGGCGCGGCATGAGGAAATGGGCTTCCATCCCGGCTGGGACGAGATGATGGCCCAGTTCAAGGCGCTGTGCGAGACGTCGGCCGCGAGCGCCTGAGCGGATCGCCGGCGGGCTGGTCGGGCACCAATATTTCCGCCGGGTCCATTTTCGACATGGCGATGGCGGCGCGCATGAAGAGCAGGGCGGGGCGCAGCGATGTGTCGCCGCCTTCCTGCACCAGTTCCCGCAGCGCGCGGACGAACAGGTCGGGCCAGCGTTCGATATCCACGCCCTGGCCACGCAGGATCAGCGCGGTGGCGCTCCAGTGGCGCTGGAGCAGGCCGATCATGTCGGCATAGTCGCGGGAGTCGCCGACACAGGCATCGGTCATCTCGCGGAAGATCGGGCCAAGGAGCAGCGCCGGCTTGCCATCGCCTACGCCTGCCCAGAGCGAGCCGGGATATTCGGCGAGCAGGCCATTCAAGGCATCGCCGAAATAGCGCAACCGCCCGTCATGGGTCGCGACCTCGATCAACGGGGCGGCGGTGCCTTCCTGCTCAGCGCGATGGCGCAGCAGCATCTGGCAGGCGAAGCCGGCCAGGGCGCCCAGCGTCTCTTCGGCCGAACGGGTGCGCGGCGGACGGACCCGGTCGAGCAGGCGGCGGGCGAGCGCCTCGTCCGGATCGAGCAGGGCGGGCATGCCCCGTTGCGCGCGATCGACGCGCTGCAGGCCGCGCGTGGCGTGACGGACCCAGAGGAAGAAGGTGAGAGTGAACAACGCGAAGCTGGCCGCCATCGCGCCGAGCAGTGGCAGGGCGTAGGCGTTGCGGACAGGCGGCAGGAACAGCGCGAACAGGCAGAATATCGGCAGCAGCGCGAGCGGCAGGAGGCGCGCGACGCCACGACGCAGGCGCTGCGCGGTGGCCATGTCGGGGATGGCATATTGGCCGCCGATCACGCCGAAGGGCATGAACAGCGGGCGGCCGTCCGCGCCATGGCCAAAGGCGCTGTCGATGAAGCTGGTCGTGAGGCGGCGCATGGCAAGGGTCCGGCAGGAAGGAATGCGGGCGCGCCGCGGCGGCAGCCTGACGGGGAAGCTGTTACCGGAATATGAGGGAACGGACTGAAGGGGGTGTTTACCCTTCCGTGTGGCATCGCGATTTCACCGTGGCGTGAAGCAGGCGCTATTCTTTGGCTCTGCGCCGCTGGGGCAAATTCGGACGGTCTGGAAGCGACCAGAAGCGGCCATCGTCACCCCGGCCTTGAGCCGGGGTCCCGCTTCTTTATCTGTTGCATAGAAAAGCGGGATGCCGGGTCAAGCCCGGCATGACGGATGTGGGTAGAGCGGCTAACGACCAGAGCCGGAAGTTGACTGGATATGGTCTGTCACCCACAAGCGGTCGCTATGAGGATTAAAGCACTCGCGATGTGGTTAGCTGTTTCAGCTACGACGTTTGTCGCCTGCTGTTTTGCGATGCTTCAATTTGGTCATTCCATGAACGCGCCCATATTGGTGTATCCATTCATGGCCGTCTGGGGCGTGAGTGCGCTTACTTGGCCGATCTTGTTTATGCGCTTGATACGTAGATCAATGCGGGCAGCTTTTCACAAATCGCGTCCTTAAGCGGACTTTCCGCCAACCACCCCAACTCCGTCACCCCAGCGAAGGCTGGGGTCTGAGGCGGTGGCAGAAGAAGGTCAGCCGTCTTGCGCTATCCGTTGCCGGCGCGTTCGCCTGCCTGAGATGCCAGCCTTCGCTGGCATGACGGGATAAGGGGCATTGCGCACCCTACCCATCCTCGCCATTCGGCGGGCGTCGGACTTGTCCGCGCGCGGCCTAGCGGGGTTTCGCGATTTCGACGGCGTAGATGGCGGGGCTGCCGGCGATATTGCTGCGATAGACCAGCCATTTGCCGTCGGGCGTGAAATGCTGGTTGGGTTCGAGCGTGTAGTCGTGGCTTGCGAGATCGACGAGCCGTTCCGTCTCCAGCGTGCCGGTGGCGATCAGCGTGTCGCCGTCCAGCGTGTTGCGGGCGCGGGGATTGTCGTCGGGGCGGGGGTGGAAGAGGCTGATATATTTGCCGTCATTGGCGCCATCGCCCGAGAAGCTGCGGCCGTCGGGCGATGAGGCGAAATGATAGGAGCCCTGGCCCGGACGGATCGCATACCAGCGGCGCGCGCCACTGGCGACGTCATGGCCGGCGAGCCAGCGCATCCCCTGTGGCATGATGAGGTCATACCAGATGGTGCGGCCGTCGGGCGCCCAATATTCATGGCCGGCAATCTCGCCCTGCAGGATGCGCTGATGCACCTTGGTCCTGGCGCTGCCGTCGGTGCGGATGGACCAGATGCGGTCGACCTGCTGCCAGGGGCCTTCATGGCAATACATGAGCAGATGAGGATCGGTCGGCGAGAATTGGACATGGTTGAGCCAGTCCTTCGACGCGGTGATGCGGCGTTGCGGGCCGGTGGCGATGTCGATCGCGAAGATTTCCATCGGCACGCCGGCGGCGAGCCGGGCCTCCATCCATTTTTCCTTGGCAGCGGCGAAGGAGAGAGGGCGGCCCTGATCGTCGGTGCCGCTATAGCTGGGCGAGCCGGTTTTCGGATCGCGCTTGCCCTGGGCGGCGATGGCGGGCGGCGGCGGGGCGAGTTCGCGATGGCCGGCGAGCAGCGTGTCGTTAGCATTGATGGATTCGATGCGGCCGCCCGGCATTTCGGCAATGCGGCGACGCTTGCCGCTGTCGAGATCGACCGACCAGACGATGAAGGACGGCTCGCCCTCGCTGCTGCCGGTCGGGTTGGTGGTATAATAAGCGACATTGGCGCGGTGGCCGACGAACAGCAGCCGGTCGACCTTTTCCTTCAGCACCAGCCGCGTGCTCCAGTTGCTGGTGTCGGCGACGCGGATCCCCTCCGGCGTCAGATAGACCATGCGCTTTCCGTCGGGGGTGAAGGGGTTATAGTTGAAATAGAGGCCGTAATTGCCCGGCCGGTCATCGACGCGGACGATGCGGTGGCCGGTGGTCGGGTCGGTCCAGCTGGCGGGGGACGCGGCGGGCGCGGGCGCTTGCGCTGCGACGAGCAGGGGGAGGGCCAGCCCGATCATTGCCTGCCTCAACCGCATCCCATCCTCCCAGTTCAAGTTCAATTTGCGGGATTGGATACCGCATATCGGGAATTTGGCAAGGCAGCTGTGATCTCGGCGCGGCGCGTGCTTGCCGGGCCAAGTCTTTGACAGAGGAGGGCAATAAGGCGCGGGCTTCTGAAATATTCGTGAAATGACGGGGCAAAATGGGGTGGCCACAGACGGGGCGGAGATTTTCCACCCAGATGAAAGGCCATGACATGACTTATCCCTCGCTCCTGACCCTGGGCGCCGCCGCGCTGATGGCGACGCTGGGCGCGCCGGCCATGGCGCAGGCGCCGCATCATGGCACGAGCCAGCCGGTGAGCAGCAAGGCGCCGGCCAAGAAGCCTGCCCCGGTAAAAGCCCAGCCGGCCAAAGCCCAACCCGTCAAGGCCCAGGGCCGTTCGACCGGCGCGGCGCATCAGAAGGCCTGCCGCAATCGCTACAAGAGCTATGACGCCAAGCTGGACAGCTATCTCTATCGCGGCAAGCGGGTGCGCTGCACGCTCTGATCGCGATCGACGCGGGGCGGCGCCGGGGGACGGCGCCGCCCCGTTCCTGTTTTCATGAAGAAGGACGATGCGCGATGCGCAAGATGATGATCGGGGCGGCGCTGCTGCTCTGTTCGGCGCCGTTGCTGGCCCAGGGGGGCATGGGTGGCGGCATGGGCGGCGGCGGCATGGGTGGTGGCATGGGCGGTGGCCCGCCCGGCGGTGGCGGCGGCCCTCCCGGTGGCGGCGAAGGCCGGTCGCAAAAGCCGCGCGAGATGAAGCCGATCAAGCGCAGCCAGATCGACAGGATCGTGACTGCCATGTTTGCCGAAGCCGACAGCAATCGCGACGGCATCGTGACGATCGACGAATTGCGGCTGGTGGTGCAGGCGCGGCGCGAAGCGATCATCCGCACGCGTTTCGACGCGATCGACAGCAATCATGACGGCACGCTGAGCCTGGCCGAGTTTCAGGCGTGGCAGAGCAGCATGGGATCGGTCGCCTTGTCGGAAACGGGCGCGATGGGCGATCAGGGCGGGCCGGTGGCCGAGGCGATCATGCCCAAGCTGGGCGACGACCCCGAGGACGCGATACTGGGCCGGCTGATCGAACCGCTCAATGCCAGCGCGATCGCCCAGGCCAACAGCAATTATGATGCCGGTGCCTCGCTGGAGGAAGTGCTGGCGTTCGAACATGCCCGCTTCGACGCGGCGGACGCCGATCATGACGGCGTGCTGTCGGCCGAGGAGATGCGCAGCCTGATGCCGCGGCGTGGTCCCGGTGGAGGCCCCGGTGGACCGGGCGGCGCGGGCGGACCGCCGCCGCGCAACTGACGGGATTGATGCCGATGCCTTGCCTATCCTTGTCCTGCCGTCGGGCGGGCAGCGCCCTGCTGCTCGCCGGATGCAGCCTGTTCGCCCTATCGACGCCCGCTGCGGCGCAGAGCGTGGCGAGCGACGATATCGTCGTCACCGGGCAGGCGCCGCCGGGGGCGGTGATCGGCGACATTCCCGCGCAGAACCAGCTCGGCCGTGCCGACATCGATGCCTATGGCGTCGGCACGGTCAGCGAATTGCTGGACGAGATCGCGTCGCAGACCAGCAGCAACCAGGGGCGCAGCGATGACGGCCCGGTGGTGCTGGTCAACGGCAAGCGGATTTCGGGCGTCAACGAGGTCAGCGACCTGCCGACCGAGGCAATATTGCGGCTCGACATCCTGCCCGAGGAGGTCGCGCTCAAATATGGCTATGATGCGCAGCGCAAGGTGGTGAACATCATCCTGCACCGCCGCTTCCGATCGCAGGTCGCCAATGCGGGCGGCGGGATCGCGACGGCGGGGCAGGGCGAAAATCTGGCCGGCGACGTGGGCTATACCCGCATTCGCGACAATGACCGGGTGAGTGTGACGGCGCGGGCCAAATCCTCCGCCTCGTTGCTGGAAAGCGAGCGCGACGTGATCGTCGATCCGGAAGCCCCGAGTGATCCGACCGGGCGGGTCGGTGACGACCGCGCCTATCGCACCCTGTCGCCCGCGACCCGCAGCTATATGCTGAACGCCACGGTCGCACATCAGTTGAGCGAGACGGCGAACCTGTCCTGGAACGGGCGGGCGGACTACAAGACCAGCAAGGCGCTGAATGGCCTGCCCACCGGCAGCCTGACCGACGGCGACGAGACGGTCGACCGCATCCTGTCGCTCGATCCGCTGCATCAGGACACGCGCGCGCTGACGCTGAGCAGCGGCGTCAGCCTGAACATCGACCTGTCGAAGAGCTGGCGCATGTCGGTGATCGGCAGCTACAGCCATAGCGATAGCCGCACCGACAGCGATCGCGGCTATGATCTGGACGATGTGCAGGCGGCGCTGGACGCGGGCGCTGTGGCGGCCGATGGCGTGCTGCCCGCGAGCCTGCTGGGGGCCATGGGCACGCAGAAGGCGCGCGCGTTGCAGGACACGGGCAGCGCCAGCCTGCTGGTCAATGGCAAGCTGTTCAAGCTGCCGGCCGGCAATGTCGGCATGAACCTGCGCCTGAGCGGCGACACGAGCAGCCTGCGATCGTCCAGTATGCTGGACGGGGTGATGTCGCAGCGGACGGCCAGCCGCACCAATGGCGGCGCCCAGATCAGTTTCGACCTGCCGATCGCCAGCCGGCGCAATGGTTTCCTGCCGGTGCTGGGGACGCTGACCGCCAATATGAACGCGTCGGTGACGCAGGTTTCCGACTATGGCACGCTCGGCACGCTGGGCTATGGGCTGAGCTGGACGCCGCGCACCGGCATCACCATCATCGCGGCGGTCAATAATGACCGGACCGCGCCGACGCTGGACCAGCGCAACAGCCCGACCATCACGACCAGCAATGTGCGCGTCTATGACTATGTGCGGGGGCAGAGCGTGACGGTGACGCAGGTGAGCGGCGGCAATTCGGCGCTGACCGCCGACAATCGCCACCAGTTCAAGCTGGGCGCGACGGTGAAGCCGCTCACCAAGGTCAACCTGACCCTGTCGGCCAATTATGTGAGCAGCGAGACGCGCGACGCGATCATCAGCCTGACCGGCGTGTCTTCCGCATTGGAGGCAGCCTTCCCCGATCGCTACAGCCGCGACGAGGACGGGATGCTGACGCGGATCGACACACGGTCCGTCAATGTCGCGCGCGAGGAGGTGAAGCAGCTGCGCTGGGGCCTCAACTTCACGCAGCTATTGCGCAAGCCCAAGCGACCCGAGCCGCCGGCCGGCTTTGTGCCGCCATGGCGGCGGGCGGCGGCGCAGGGCGATGAGGGGCAGATGGCGGCGCCAAAGGCGGAGGGTGGTGATGGGCAGCCCGAAGAGGGCGCGCCCGGCGGTGGTCCCGATGCCGAGCAGGATGCGATCCTGGTCGATGGCCACCGGCCCGATGATGCGACACCGATGGGGCCGCCCGGCAGCTTTGGCGGGCCGGATGGCTTTGGTCCGCCGCCTGGCCCTCCGCCCGATGGCATGGGGCCGCCCGATGGTCCGCCGCCCGGCATGGGGCCTGGCGGTCCCGGCGGGCCCGGCGGACGGGGCGGCTTCGGCCCGCCCGGTGGCGGTCCGTTCGGCGGCGGCAGCGACAATGGCGCGCGGCTGCAACTCTCGCTCTATCACAGCATCATGCTGCGCGACGCGGTGCTGCTGAGCGAGGGCGGCCCGTGGGTCGATTTGCTGAATGGTGGCACGCTGGGCGGCAGTCCGCAGCCGCGCCACAAGGTGCAGCTGAGCAGTGGCGTGATCGACAATGGCGTCGGCATCCGGCTGGACGGCAACTGGCAGAGCGCGTCGCATGTGACCGGCGACCAGACGGCGTCGGGTGGCGACCTGCGCTTTGGCCAACTGGTGACGTTCGACCTGCGGCTGTTCGCCAACATGGCCAACCGGTTCCGCGGCCAGGACTGGGCGCGGGGCATGCGGGTGAGCTTCACCGTCGGCAACCTGCTCAACCGGCGGCAGAGCGTGACCGATGGCACGGGCGCGACGCCCGTCGCCTATCAGCCCGCCTATCTCGATCCCGAGGGGCGGACGCTGATGCTGTCGGTGCGGAAGATCTTCTGAACGGGAAAGGGGTGGCCGACGACCGGCTGCCCCTTCAACCTGATTGAAAACCCATCATAAAATGCGCATCTGGCGCGGATGACCAAATTTTCTTTCCTTGCCCGGATCGGGGTGCCGATCGGCGTCCTGCTGGGGACGCCCGCTGCTGCGCAGGAGACGCCGGACTTTTTCGGCGCAGCGTTGTGCCAGCCGCCTTATTCGACCGACAGCGCGACCGCCCTGTATGAAGCCGCCGAAAAGGTCGCCAAAGCAGATACATCGATGCTGGGGGCGGCGATCTATACGCTGCCCACGCCGATCGAGCGGGACGGCTTTGTGGCGCGGGCGGTGGTCTTCGCCGGCATGTCGGTCGGCGTGCTGCTGGATGGCGAAGTCGCGGAGGCCGCGGCCGCCCGTTATGGGCTTGCCAGGGAAAAGAGCCGGTTGTTCGGCGCGTCGAGCCTGGGCTTTGCGCGGCAACTGGACGATGGGGCGCAGGATATGCGCGAGATGGGGCTGATTTCCGTCGTTGCGCGGCAGGGGCCTGCTCTGGCCGGGCGGACATTGCTGACCTGCGAGTTCGTGTCGCATGAGGATCGCAAGGCGCTGGACAGTCAGGAAGGCGATGCGCCCTGATATGAAAAGGGGCGCCCGGTGTCCGGACGCCCCTCCTTCGTGACGGCTTTGCTATGGGGTGCCGTGGCTCAGGCCTTGTAGACCTTGTCCACAGCCGCACAGAATTTCGTCATGTCTTCGGCCGAGCCGACGGTGACGCGCGAGACATTGGGCCAGATCGGCCAGTTGCGGCCGATCTGCACCTTTTCCGGCGAGGCGAGCAGGGCGGCCTGCATTTCCTTGGCCGGCTTCTTCCAGTTGACCATGAACATGTTGGCTTCGCTGCCGGGCTGGACTTCGATGCCCTTCTTGGTGAGCCAGGCGATGGTCTGGTCGCGGGCGGCGATCATCTCGTCGCGGCGCGCCTTGATGAGCGCGGCTTCGGGATAGACGGCGTTGCCGCAGGCCATGGCGGTGATCGACAGGCCGCCGGCCGACGGGCCGAACAGCATCAGGCGCTTCTGCACTTCGGGATCGGCGAAGGTGAGGCCGAGGCGGATGCCGGCCATGCCGAACAGCTTCGAGAAGGTCCGCATGACGATGATGTCCTTGCGGTTGCCGATCAGCGAAGCGGCGCTGGGTGCGTCCGAGAAGTGGATATAGGCTTCGTCTACCAGCAGCATGGAATCGGCCGGCTTGTTGTCGAGCAGCCACTTGATGTCGGCGATCGGCGTGATCGTGCCGGTCGGGTTGTTGGGCGTGCAGATATAGTAGAGGCCGGCGTTCGGGTTGGCGGCCAGCATGGCCTTGACGTCATGGCCCTTGCCGACGGCCTGGGGCGCCTTGGCGATCGGCGCCTTGAGATAATCGGCGGTGCGCCAGGCGGATTCGAAGGTCGGGTCGGCGGTCACCAGGCCCTTGGTCGGCGAGCAATAGGCCGCGACGGTCGAGACCAGCGGGCCACCCGAGCCGGGCCACAGCATCACCTGGGCTTCGGGAATGCCCTCCACCTTGGCGATGGTCGAGACCAGGTCGCCGCGATAATTGTCGGGATCATACCAGTTGCCGACGGCGCCGGCCTTGGCGATGGCGTCGACGCCCGAGGGGAAGGGGCCGGTCCAGCATTCGTTCGAGCCGATGCGCACCGCGCCCTTGATGCCGCGGGCGGCCTGCTGCTGCGCGAAGGCGGGCGCGGCCAGCATTTCGTGCATCGCGGCGCCGGCGCCGATCAGGGCGGCAACCTTGGCAAGCTGGCGGCGCGAATAGCCGCGCTCGATCAGGTCTTCCCGCGCTTCCTTGTCCAACATCATGGTCATGCCGATTGTCCCCTTGTTTTCCTGCGAAATGCCTTGGATTTCGTCTGGAGAAACGAAGGCGGAAACAATTTCCGCAATGCAAAAGGGGCTGCGGCACGCTTTATTTTGCGCGCCGCAGCCCCTTTTTCGTAAGGTCAGGTCAGATCAGGCTTTCCAGACCGCGTCCACGGCCTTGCAGAAGGCGTCCATCTCGCTGGCCGAGCCAACCGAGATGCGCGAGACATTGGGCCAGATCGGCCAGTTGCGGCCGATCTGCACCTTCTGCGTCAGCAGGGCGGCCTGCATGTCCTTGGCGGGTTTGCCCCAGTCGACCATGAACATGTTCGCCATGCTGCCCGGCAGCACCTTGATCCCCTTCTTGGTCAGATGGGCGATCGCCTTGTCACGGTTGGCCGCCATTTCGGCCTGACGCGCCTTGATGAGATCGGCCTGGGCGACCGAGACGGTGCCGCAGGCAACGGCCGTCATCGGCAGCATGGCGGTGACCTGGCCACCGTCATAGCGCATCATCTTTTCCATCAGCGAGGGCGCGGCGAAGGTGAGGCCGAGGCGCATGCCGGCCATGCCGAACAGCTTCGAGAAGGTGCGCAGCACCAGCACGTCGTCGCGGGTGGCGGCGAGCTTGGCGGCGCGCGGCGTGTCGGTCCAGTGGATATAGGCTTCGTCGACCACCAGCACCGAATCCTTGGGCTTGTTGGCGGCCAGCCATTCGATGTCGCCGATCGGCGTGATCGTGCCGGTCGGGTTGTTGGGCGAGCAGATATAATAGACGCCGGCATTGGGATCGGCCGCCAGCATCGCCTTCACGTCATGGGCATTGTCCTTGGTCAGCGGCACCTTCGTCACCTTGGCACCGAGCCAGGCGCCGGTGCGCCAGATCGCTTCATAGGTCGGGTCGGCGGTGACGATGCCCTTGGTCGGCGAGGCGAAGGCGACGGCGACGCGGCTCAGCGGATCGGACGAGCCGGGCCAGGCGACGATGCGGTCGGCCGGAATGCCCTCCACCTGCGCGACGGCGGCGAACAGCTTTTCATGCTCATTGTCGGGTTCGTAGCGATTGCCTTCGGTCACCAGCTTGAAGGCGGCTTCGGCGGCGACCGGGAAGGGGCCGGTCCAGCATTCGTTGGCGCCGATGCGGACCGCGCCTTCGACCGGCTTGGCGGCCTGCTGGGCGGCGGCACCGACGGTGCGCATCGCGACGGCACCGGCGCCGAGCAGCGCGGTCACCTTGGCCAGCTGGCGGCGCGAATAGCCGCGGTCCAGAAGCTCCTGTTCAAACTCCGTTGGCGTGGTCGTTTCCATGGTCCCTGACTCCCAGACATGCTTGATGCTGCCTTTGCGGCGTTAGACGAATGTACAGCATGTATCCGCCACGCAAATGAGGAAGATGACCTAGCTTATCAGCGATGCGCAACAATCGTGCTTTTCTGCGGGGTTCATCAACATATCGCGAGGAAAGCGCTTGGAAAGAAAGCCATCCATCTGTTAGCGATTTGCCATGCCCAGTACGCCCGCCGCCGCCGCCCGCCAGATCCTCGTCCGCTTGCAGGAGGTGATGGCGGCGCGCACCAGCGCGCAGGCCAAGCTGAACAAGGTGGTGGAGATCATCGGCGAATCGCTGTCGAGCGAGGTCTGCTCCATCTATCTGGTGCGCGAGGGCGTGCTGGAACTGTTCGCGACCCGCGGCCTGAAGCAGGAGGCGGTGCATGTCACCCGCATGGCCAAGGGCGAGGGGCTGGTCGGGCTGATCGCCACCAATGTCGAGCCGCTGAACCTGGACGAGGCCGCCGCCCATCCCGACTTTTCCTATCGCCCGGAAACCGGCGAGGAACTGTTCCACAGCTTTGCCGGTGTGCCGATCGTGCGGCGCGAGCGGGCGCTGGGCGTGCTGTGCGTGCAGCATGTCGAGCCGCGCAAATATGAAGAGGTGGAGATCGAGGCGCTGCAGACGGTCGCCATGGTGCTGTCCGAGCTGATTGCCAATGCCGAACTGGCCGATGACGGCCCGACCGATGCGCGGGTGCAGGAAACCGGATCGAACATCATGACCGGCCTGCAACTGGTGATGGGCATGGCGCGGGGCCATGTCGTCTTCCACCAGCCGCGCGTCCATATCGAGCATACCGTCGCCGAGGATACGGAAGCCGAGCGGCAGCGGGTCATTTCCGCCTTTGCCAAGATGCGCGAACAGATCGACCGGATGACCGGCACGGCCGATTTCGGGACCGAGGGCGAGCATCAGGAGGTGCTCGAAACCTACAAGATGTTCGCCTATGACGAGGGCTGGATCCGCCGCATCAACGAGGCGATCGACAGCGGCCTGACCGCCGAGGCGGCGATCGAGCGGGTGCAGCAGCGCACCCGGATGCGGATGCGCCAGATCGACGATCCGCTGTTGCAGGACCGGATGCACGATCTGGAGGACATGGCCAACCGGCTGCTGCGCATCGTGTCCGGGCAACTGGGGACGGCAGCGCAACTGGGGCTGCGGCAGGACGCGATCCTGATCGCGCGCAACCTGGGGCCGGCGGAGCTGCTGGAATATGACCGGCGGCGGCTGAAGGGCGTGATCCTGGAGGAGGGGTCGCTGACCGCCCATGTCACCATCGTCGCCCGCGCCATGGGTGTGCCGGTGCTGGGCCGGGTGCGCGACATTCGCCACCGGGTCAATGAAGGCGACCTGATCCTGATGGATGTCGCCGAAAATGCGCTGCTGATCCGGCCGACGCCCGACATGGAGGAGGCGTTCGAGACCAAGCTGCACATCACGCAGAAGCGGCGGGCGGAATTTGCCGCGCTGCGCGACCTGCCGTCGGTGACGCAGGATGGGGCGCGGATCGAGCTGATGGTGAATGCCGGCCTGCGCGAGGATGCGCAGGCGCTGGACATGGTCGGCGCCGACGGCATCGGCCTGTTCCGCACCGAATTCCAGTTCCTGGTGTCGGCGACGCTGCCGCAGCGCGAGAAGCAGCAGCGGCTCTACAAGGATGTGCTGGACGCGGCCGGCGACCGGCCCGTCATTTTCCGCACCGTCGACATCGGCGGTGACAAGGCGCTGCCCTATATGACGCGCGAGGATGACGAGCATGAGGATAATCCGGCCATGGGCTGGCGCGCGATCCGGCTGGCGCTGGACCGCGACGGCCTGATGAAGGCGCAGGCGCGCGCCTTGCTGGAGGCAAGCGCGGGCAAGGTGCTGAACATCATGTTCCCGATGGTGTCGGAACCCTGGGAGTTTGAGGAGGCGCGCACGCTGGTCGAGCATCAGCGGCAATGGCTGATCGGGCAGAAGAAGAAGCTGCCGGTGGCGGTGCGCTATGGCGCGATGCTGGAGGTGCCGGCGCTGGCCGAGGTGCTGGACCTGCTGTTGCCGCAGCTCGATTTCCTGTCGATCGGCACCAACGACCTGACCCAGTTCCTGTTCGCCGCCGACCGTGCCCATCCCAAGCTGGCGGAGCGTTATGACTGGCTGAGCCTGGCGATCCTGCGTTTCCTGGATCGGGTGGTGCGGATCTGCGAGATCTACAAGGTGCCAGTCGGCGTCTGTGGCGAAATGGGCGGACGCACGCTGGAGGCGATGGCGCTGATTGGCCTGGGTGTGCGGCGACTGTCGATCACGCCGGCGTCGGTCGGGCCGGTCAAGGCGATGATCCGCGCGATCGATGCGGCCGAATTGCAGGCGCTGATGCGCGATCTGCTGGACAGCGGGGCGAGCGATCTGCGCGCGCAACTGACCAGTTGGGCCGAGCAGCGGAACATCGAGCTGGCCTGAAAAGACACCGCCCCGGCGTTGACAAGCGCCGTCCCGCAATGAGACAAGGCCGCCAATCAAGGTCGCGGAGCAGCATGGCAGACGAACCCGAATTCGAACCCGTCGCGGACGACGCGACGGCAGCGCAGCCCAGCACCCCCGGCGCCAAGTTGCGCGCCGCGCGCGAGGCGCAGGGGCTGTCGGTGCAGGATATCGCCACCCGGACGCGCATCGCCCAGCGCCAGCTGGAGGCGATCGAGCGGGACGATTATGGCGCCTTGCCGGGCATTCCCTATGCGGTGGGTTTCGCCCGCGCCTATGCCCGCGCGATCGATCTGGACGAGGTGGCGATCGCCGCCGACGTGCGCAATGCCGTGCATAATTCCGACATGGGGGCGACCCGCTACGAAGCGTTCGAGCCGGCCGATCCGGCGCGGGTGCCGTCGCGCACCCTGGCCTGGACCGCGGCGGTGATCGGCATCATCGTGATTGCCGGCTTCACCATCTGGCGCACCCAGTTGCTGACCCCGCCGACCGGCGAGGAAATCGCCGAGCAGCAGGCAGAAATGCCCGCCGCCGCGCCCAAGGCCGGCGTGCAGGCGCCGATCGCGGCGCCCGTGACCGGGCCGGTGGTGTTCACCGCCAATGACGATGTGTGGATGCGCATCGTCGACGAGGCGGGCGAGCGGCTGAAGGACGGGCTGCTGAAGAAGGGCGAGAGCTTCACCCTGCCGGCCGGCGCGCGCAATCCGACGATCCTGACCGGTCGCCCGCAGGCGCTGGACGTGACCGTGGGTGGCAAGGCGATCCCGCCGCTGGGCGCGGCCGATCGCACCATCGCCGACGTTCCGGTCAGTGCCGAGGCGCTGTTGGCACGGGCCGCCGCACCGGCAGGTGCTCCGGCACCGGCAGGCCAGCCGGCGCGCGCACCGACGACGCCCGCAGGCGGGCAGGGGAGTGTGCCGACGCCGGCTTCGCCACCGCCGCCGACCGCCGCGCCGCAGCCCAGCGCGGGCAACTGACCCGTCCCATAGCCGGACAGGTACGAGCGGGCCGCGCTTTGTTGCGTGGCGCGTCCGCCTATGGTTAAAGGCGGAAAGATTTAGTCGGGGATCATCATGCGTTACGCCTTTCTCGCCACCACCGCCATCGCGCTGGCGGCCCCGCTGCTGTCGGCCGTGCCGGCCGCTGCCCAGCAGAATCCCACGGTCGAACTGCGGGTCGACCGGCTGGAAAAGGAAATGCGGGCGGTGCAGCGCAAGGTGTTCCCGGCCGGCACGCCGGTAGAGGCGGAAATCACCCGTCCCCAGACGCCGACCATCGCGCCGGGCAGCCCGACGTCGAGCCCGGTGGCCGACCTGACCGCGCGGGTGGGGGCGCTGGAATCGCAGCTCGCCTCGATCACCGGCCAGGTCGAGGAAAACAGCTACAAGCTCAAGCAGCTGGAAGAGGCGTTCAACCGCTACAAGGCGGAAGCCGAAGCGCGGGCCGCAACGCCGGTCGAAGCCGGCCCGCCGGTGATGCGTCCGACGGTCGCGACCGATGCGCCCGCGCCCAAGCCGGCTGCTGCCAAGCCGACGACCCCGCCCGCAAAGTCCGCCGCCGCGCCGGTGGCCAGCGATGCGCGCAAGACGGCGGTGGCGGCGATCGAGAAGCCGGATACCGGCGATGCGGCGGGCGATGCCTATAGCTATGGCTTCCGCCTGTGGGACGCGAAATTCTATCCCGAGGCGCAGGCGCAGCTCAAGGCGACGGTCGACAAATATGGCGACGGGTCGGTCGGCAGCCGCGCCGCCAACCTGCTGGGCCGCGCCTATCTGGACGATGGCAAGCCGGCGCTGGCGTCGGTCGCCTTCTACGAAAATTACCAGAAGCGCCCGCGTGGCGAGCGCGCCCCCGACAGCCTGGCCTATCTGGGCGAGGCGCTGATCCAGCTCAAGAAGCCTGCGGATGCCTGCAAGGTCTATGCGGAGCTGGAACAGGTCTATGGTTCGACCCTGTCGAGCGGCCTGCGCGGCATGATGGACAAGGGCCGGACCAAGGCCAAGTGCAGCGTGTGAGCCGATAGACGTGCCGGAGCTGGCACCTTCCCATCGCCCCGATGCGCTGCGGCTGGCCGTGCGCGCGCTGGTGGACGGGGAGGAGACGGCCCGGTTCGGCATCGCGGTGTCGGGCGGGCCGGACAGCATGGCGCTGTTGGACCTGGCGGTGCAGGCCTGGCCCGGCCGGGTGGCGGCGGCGACGCTGGATCATGGATTGCGGGCTGAATCCGCGGCCGAGGCGGCGATGGTCGCGCGCTGGTGTGCGGAGCGGCGCGTCCCTCATGCGACCCTGGCGCCGGAGACGGAAGTGTCCGGCAATATCCAGGATTGGGCGCGGCGACAGCGTTATGCCCAGCTGGAGGCGTGGCGGGCCGGGGCCGGGCTGGACTGGATATTGACCGCCCATCATGCCGATGACCAGCTGGAAACCCTGCTGATGCGGCTCAACCGGGGATCGGGGGTCGGTGGCCTTGCCGGGGTGCGGGCACGGGCCGGCCGAGTGCTGCGGCCCTTGCTGACGGTGCGCAAGGCGCAGTTGCAGGCCCATGCCGACCAGGCCGGGCTACCCTATGTGCTGGACCCGTCCAATGCCGATCCGCGCTTCGACCGGGCGGCGCTGCGCAAGCGGCTGGATGGTGTCGACTGGATCGATGCCGAGGCGGCGGCGCGCAGCGCGGCGGCGCTGGCGGAGGCGGAGGCGGCGCTGATATGGACGGTGGCGGGGCTGGCGGCCACGCATATCCATCCATCGACCGACGCCTGGGTGCTGGACCGCACCGACCTGCCGCGCGAGCTTTTGCGCCGGCTGCTGATCGAGATGCTCTGTTCCGCCGACCCGGAGATCGTGCTGCCGCGCGGGGAGGCGCTGGACCGGGCGATTGCCGCTGCGCGAGCGGGGCGGCAGGCGAGTCTGGGCGACTGGCTGCTGCGCGGTGGCGCGGTATGGACCCTGTCGCCGGCACCGCCGCGACGCTGAGATTTTCGGAAAAGTTCCACCATCCGACGCGGAGCATCAACGGCTGGTCGCTTTTGGGCGGCATGCTGACCGGTTCTTAACCCATGGGCCGTTAACCACATGGCGTGACCAATAGCGGGATTTGTTCGGAATGATGGAATTTGCGGCGCTGACCTATGGCTTGCTGGTCAGCGTGATCCTCTCGGCTGTGAAGCGGAACCGGAAGCTGAACAAGGCGCATCCGCCGCTGCTTCTCTACATGGGCTATCTGCTGTGCGGCCTGTCCGCCGGCCTGGCGCTGGTGCTGGCCTATGTCGCGCTGTTCCAACTGACCGGCAACTGACCATCTGGCAATCGACAGGGCCGGAAATCGGCAGCGGACGGCGCGTCCAGCTTGCGCTTTGCCGGCCACACCCTATCTTGCGGGGTGAAAGAGAGTGATGATGAACGACGAAAAAGACCCACAGGGTAATCCCTGGATCAAGAGTGCGATGATTTGGGCAGGGGTCATCATCGCCCTGCTCCTGTTCGTTTCGCTGTTCGAGCGCCCGACCACCCAGGCCGGTAGCGCCATCGCCTATTCGGAATTCCGCGCCAAGGTGCAGGAAGGCCAGGTCAAGGATGTGGCGATCGCGCCCGACCGGATCACCGGCACCCTGTCGAGTGGCCAGGGTTTCAGCACGGTCCCGGTCAATGATCCCAAGCTGACCGACCTGCTGGACGATTATAATGTCAAATATTCGGGCCAGGCCGAACAGCAGCCCAGCTTCTGGCAGATCATGCTGTACCAGTCGCTGCCGTTCCTGCTGATCCTGGGCATCGCCTTCTTCGTGCTGCGCCAGATGCAGAAGGGCGGCGGCGCGGGCGGTGCGATGGGCTTTGGCAAGTCCAAGGCCAAGCTGCTGACCGAAAAGCACGGCAAGGTGACGTTCGATGACGTCGCCGGCATCGACGAAGCCCGCGAGGAACTGCAGGAAATCGTCGAATTCCTGAAGGATCCGAGCAAGTTCGCACGCCTTGGCGGCAAGATCCCCAAGGGTGCGCTGCTGGTCGGTTCGCCCGGCACCGGCAAGACGCTGTTGGCCCGCGCGATTGCGGGTGAAGCGGGCGTGCCCTTCTTTACCATTTCGGGTTCGGACTTTGTCGAAATGTTCGTCGGCGTGGGCGCGAGCCGCGTGCGCGACATGTTCGAGCAGGCCAAGAAGAATGCGCCGTGCATCGTCTTCATCGACGAAATCGACGCGGTCGGTCGCCATCGCGGCGCGGGCCTGGGCAATGGCAATGACGAGCGCGAGCAGACGCTGAACCAACTGCTGGTCGAGATGGACGGCTTCGAAGCCAATGAGGGCATCATCATCGTCGCGGCGACCAACCGCCCCGACGTGCTGGACCCTGCGCTGCTGCGTCCGGGCCGCTTCGACCGTCAGGTCGTTGTGCCCCGTCCCGACATCGAGGGCCGCGAGAAGATCCTGGCCGTCCACATGAAGAAGGTGCCGCTGGCACCCGACGTCAACCCGCGCACCATCGCGCGCGGCACGCCGGGCTTCTCCGGCGCTGACCTCGCCAACCTGGTCAACGAAGCCGCCCTGATGGCTGCGCGTCGCGGCAAGCGCCTGGTCGCCATGGACGAGTTCGAGGCGGCCAAGGACAAGGTCATGATGGGCAGCGAGCGCCGCTCGATGGTGATGACCGACGACGAGAAGAAGATGACCGCCTATCATGAGGCGGGCCATGCGATCGTCGCGGTTCATGAGCCGGCGTCCGACCCGATCCACAAGGCGACGATCATCCCGCGCGGCCGTGCGCTGGGCATGGTGATGCGCCTGCCGGAACGGGACAGCTACAGCTATCATCGTGACAAGATGCACGCGAACATGGCCGTGGCCATGGGTGGCCGCGTCGCCGAGGAAATCATCTTCGGTTACGACAAGGTGTCGTCGGGTGCGTCGGGCGATATCCAATATGCCACCAAGCTGGCGCGCGACATGGTCACCCAGTGGGGCATGTCCGACAAGCTGGGCCCGCTGCAATATGAAGAGCAGCAGGGCGAGACCTTCCTTGGCTATTCGCAGAGCCAGCGTGTCCATATGTCGGACGAGACGGCGAAGCTGATCGACAAAGAAATCCGGGGTCTGGTGGAGCAGGGCTATGCCCGTGCGCAGGAACTGCTCAAGGGCCATGAGGACCAGCTGCACCTGCTGGCCAACGCCATGCTGGAATATGAGACGCTCTCCGGCGAGGAGATCAAGGCGCTGCTGGAAAAGGGTGAGATCACCCGCGACGACGGCACCACGATCAAGCCGTCGGTGATCCCGGCGGCGGGGTCGTCCATCCCCAAGACGCGCAAGCGCAAGGGGCCGTTCGGCGATCCGACCCCCGCTGGCGCGTAAGCGCCGAGCTGGCAGTGGAATGAAAAAGGGGCGCGGCCATGATGGTCGCGCCCCTTTTTCGTTTCCGGTACTTTTGCGTTTCGGACCATTGCGTTGCGTGCGCGAGCGGACCAGAAGCGGGGCCAGACACCATCAATTTTGGGGAAATATCTTGGCCCATTCCCGCCGTGACGCGATGTTTCTGGGACTGGCTTCGACGGCGGGGCTGGCGATGCCGGGGCTGGGCGAGGCGAGGGCGTCGGATAGCTGTGCCTCTGCGCCGGCCTGGCGCCATGGCGCCGAGGGCGAGCGGCTGGCGGACCTTGGCAATGGCCGCTTTCTGAACCCGGTGCTGTCGGGGGATCGGCCCGATCCCAACATATTGAAGGATGGCGACGACTATTGGGCGACCTTTTCGTCCTTCGACTATTTCCCGGCGGTCGTGATCTGGCATTCGCGCGATCTGGTGAATTGGCGGCCGGTGGGGCCGGCGCTGGCCGCGCCGCTGGGTTCGGTCTGGGCGCTGGACATCGCCAAGCATGAAGGCCGCTATTTCATCTATATTCCGGTGTTCAATCCGACCGATCCCAGCTTTTCGGCGGGGCCGGCCATCCCCTGCAAGATTTTCGTCGTCCATGCCGACCGGATGGAAGGGCCATGGAGCGCCCCCGTCGACATGGACATCAAGGGCTATATCGACCCCGGCCATGCGGTGGGCGAGGACGGTAAACGCTATCTGTTCCTGAATGGCGGCGCGCGGGTGCGGATCAGCGATGACGGGCTGCGCCGGGACGGGCCGATCGAGCAGGTCTATGACGGGTGGCCGATCCCGGACGACTGGATCATCGAGGCGCTGGCGCTGGAAGGCCCCAAGGTGCTGCGCCGGGATGGCTGGTTCTACCTGTTTTCCGGGCAGGGCGGGACGGCCGGGCCGCCGACCAGCCATATGGTGATCGTCGCCCGGTCCCGATCGATCAACGGACCGTGGGAAAATTGTCCACATAACCCGATCGTGCGGACGGCGCGGGCGGGCGAACCCTGGTGGTCGCGTGGCCATGGCACGGCGGTGGAAGGGCCGGCGGGCGATTGGTGGCTCGCCTATCATGGCTATGAAAATGGCTATCGCACGCTGGGACGGCAGATGCTGCTGGAGCCTTTGGTCTGGGACGCGGATGGCTGGCCGCGCATGACCGGCGGCGATCTGTCGGCGGCGCTGCCCATGCCGGCGGCCGGGCGGGAGGGCGGATCGGGGCTTGCGCTGTCCGGCCCGTTCAAGCCCAGCGACATGGGGAGCCGGCTGGCCTTCTTTGCGCCGCAGAAGGATTATCTCGATCGTGCCGCTTTCAGGGATGGTGCGCTGGTGCTGAAGGCGCAGGGCAAGGGGCCGGCGGAGTCATCGCCCTTGGCCTTCATCGCCGGGGATCGTTCCTATGAGGTGAGTGTCGATGTCGAACTGGAGGGCGGCGCTCAGGCGGGGCTGCTGCTCTTCTACAATCCCCAATATTTTGTCGGCCTGGGGTCGGACGTGGGCGCGCTGCACAATTACAAGGTCGGGCGTGAGCAGGGCTATCCGCCGCCCGGACCGGCGGAAGGCGGCCGTTTTTCGCTGCGGGTCGTGAATGACGACAATGTCGCGAGTTTCTATATTCGCGGAGCCGGCAAGGTGTGGCGCAAGATCATTTCCTATGAAGTGTCGAGCTATCACCATAATCTGGCGGACGGCTTCCTGAGCCTGCGCCCGGCGCTGTTCGTATCGGGAGCCGGGCAGGCGCGCTTTTCCAATCTGCTCTATCGCGGGCGGGGCAGCCAGGGGGCATAGCGACTGGTCGAGGGCCAAGATCGGGATCGCAAGAAAGGCGGCAAGAAAATCCCCAAGGGGTCTGGCCGTTTTGCGGGTTAATGGTTACATGGGCCGCCACGAATCCCCAGCGGTCCGGTTCCCCTCCGCCCGACCCGCGCAGCAGAAAGTGGCTTTCACATGGACATCCGCCTTGGCCTCACCTTTGACGACGTGCTGTTGCAGCCCGCCGAATCCGATGTGCTGCCCAGCCAGGCGGACACGTCCACCTATGTGACCAAGGCGATCAAGCTGAACATCCCGATCCTGTCGTCGGCGATGGACACGGTGACCGAGGCCGACATGGCGATCGTCATGGCGCAGCTGGGCGGCATCGGCGTGCTGCACCGTAACCTGACGGTCGAGGAACAGGCCGATGCGGTCCGTGCGGTCAAGCGCTTCGAAAGCGGCATGGTCGTCAATCCCATCACCATCCTGCCGACCGCCACGCTCGCCGACGCGCAGATGCTGATGCAGCGCCACAGGATCAGCGGCATTCCGGTCGTCGAGGCGAACGGCAAGCTGGTCGGCATCCTGACCCATCGCGATACCCGCTTTGCCGAGAATCCCGGCCAGCCGGTCAGCGAGCTGATGACCAAGGACAATCTGGCGACGGTCAAGGCCGGTGTCGGCCAGGATGAGGCGATGCGCCTGCTGCATGCCCGCCGGATCGAGAAGCTGCTGGTGGTGGACGATAATTATCACTGCGTGGGCCTGATCACCGTCAAGGATATCGAGAAGGCCGTGACCTATCCGCAGGCGACCAAGGATGCGTCGGGCCGGCTGCGCGTCGCCGCGGCATCGACCGTGGGCGACAAGGGGCTGGAGCGCAGCAAGGCGCTGATCGACGCGGAATGCGATCTGATCGTCATCGACACCGCCCATGGCCACAGCAAGCAGGTTGCGGTCGCGGTGGAAGCGGTCAAGAAGCTGTCCAACCATGTCCAGGTCGTGGCCGGCAATGTCGCCACCGCCGAAGCGACCAAGGCGCTGATCGAGGCCGGCGCGGACTGCGTGAAGGTCGGCATCGGCCCCGGCTCCATCTGCACCACCCGCGTCGTTGCCGGCGTGGGCGTGCCGCAGCTGACCGCCGTCATGGATTCGGCCAATGAAGCGCACAAGCATGGCGTGCCGGTGATCGCCGACGGCGGTCTGCGCACGTCGGGTGACGTCGCCAAGGCGCTGGCCGCGGGCGCCGGCTGCGTCATGGTGGGCTCGCTGCTGGCGGGCACGGCCGAAGCGCCGGGCGAAACCTTCCTGTATCAGGGCCGCGCCTATAAGAGCTATCGCGGCATGGGCAGCGTCGGCGCGATGGCGCGCGGCAGCGCCGACCGCTATTTCCAGGCCGACATCAAGGACCAGATGAAGCTGGTGCCCGAGGGTATCGAAGGCCAGGTGCCGTTCAAGGGCCCGGCCAAGGATGTCATCCACCAGCTGGTTGGCGGCGTGAAGGCCGCGATGGGCTATACCGGCAGCCGCACCATCAAGGATCTGCAGGAGCGTGCCCGCTTCGTCCAGATCACCAATGCCGGCCTGTCGGAAAGCCATGTCCACGACGTGACGATCACGCGTGAGGCCCCCAACTATCCGACGCGCTAAGGAGCAGGCGGGATGACGCCTGCGGCGCGAGTGCAGGCGGCGATCGACCTGCTGGACGCGATCATCGCCGCCGCCCGTGATGGCGGGCCGGCGGCGGACACGCTGATCGCGCGCTATTTCAAGGAACGGCGCTATGCCGGGTCGCGCGATCGCCGCGCGGTGCGCGACCATGTCTATGACGCGATCCGCCGCGTCGCCGATCGGCCCGAGACTGGCCGCGCGGCGATGATCGGCCTGGTCGAGGCGCAGCCCGAGCTGGCCGCGCTGTTCGACGGATCGGCCCATGCACCGCTGCCGATCGAGCCGGGCGAAGCAGGCGCGGCGGCGGGCGCCGTGCCGGGATGGTTGCAGCCCTTGCTGGCCGCGCCGGTGGAGCAGGATGCGTTGCTGGGCCGTGCGCCGGTGGACCTGCGCGTCAATCGACTGAAGGCGACGCCCGCGCAAGTGGCGCCCGAATTGCCGGACGCGACGCCGATCGCGGGCATCCCGGACGCACTGCGCCTGCCCGAGGGCTATCCGGTCGAGCAGAGCGAGGCGTGGAAGCGCGGCGCGGTCGAGGTGCAGGATGCTGGCAGCCAGTTGATTTCCGCGGCATGCGGGGCGCAGGCCGGGCAGACGGTGATCGACCTGTGCGCGGGGGCGGGCGGCAAGACGCTGGCGCTGGCTGCGGCGATGGGCGGCAAGGGCCGGCTGATCGCCGCCGACACGATCCGCAACCGGATCGACCGGCTGGCGCCGCGTGCCGAGCGGGCGGGCGTGACCTGTATCGAGAGGCTGCTGCTGGATCAGGGGCATGAGGCGCGCGCGCTGGCGCCGCTGGCGGGGCAGGCGGACATCGTGCTGGTCGACGCGCCCTGTTCGGGCACCGGCACCTGGCGCCGCAATCCCGAGGCGCGCTGGCGCCTGACCCAGGCGCGGCTCGACCGGCTGGTGTCGGAACAGGCCCGAATCCTGGATTTCGCTGCGCCCTTGCTGGCGCCCGGCGGTCTGCTGGTCTATGCTACCTGCGCATTGACCGACAGAGAGGGGCGGGATCAGGTGGATGCGTTTCTGGCGCGTCAGGCCGGCTGGAGTGCCGAGCCGATCGAAGCGGATATGGGCCGCGCCCATGGCCATGGGCTGCTGCTGACGCCGGGCCATGACGGCACCGATGGCTTCTACTTCGCCCGGCTGCGGAGGACCGCCTGAAACAGGCCATGGACAAGCGCGCGCAAAATAGCGACACTTGCCCTTCGGTCTGCGGGCCTGAGTCAATGCCTGAAACATGGCTGGAGATTTTGATGCGTTTCACCCCGGCCTCGATTGCCCTTGCCGTCCTTCTGACCACCGTTTCCAGCGTGGGGCTGACCCAGCGCCCCGATACCCAGATCGAACCGCGGTCGATCGAATGGCAGAAGGCGGGCGAGGCGGCGCGCAAGGCGGGCAATCTGACCGGTGCCACCGATGCGCTGGAAAGCGCGCTGGCGGTCGATCCGCGCAACCGCGCGGCCTATATCGAACTGGCCGAAGTGGCGCGGGCGCAGGGGCTGCAGGGCAAGGCCATCCGCCTCTACAAGGAAGCGTTGCTGCTCGACCCGACCGATGTGACCGCGATCGCCGGCCAGGGTGAGGCGATGGTCGAGAAGGGGGCGATCGCAAAGGCCAAGGAAAATCTCGCCCAGGCGCAGAGCCTGTGCAAGGGCAACTGCCCCGAGGTCGCGCAGCTCAATGCAGCGATCCAGAAGGGACCGCCGGCAGTGGCGATGACCAGCAAGGAAGCGGTGCCCGGCGCCAAGGCCAACAGCACCGATAATCCGTAATCTATCCGGCTTTCGCCGGTTCGATCGATCGTTCGTAGAAGCGCGTGTCAACCGCCATCCTGGGGAAGGCGGGCGGCAGGTCGTCGGCTTCGACCAGCGCGAACCCATTCTTCTCGTAGAAGCGATGCGCCGCGAGGAAACGGGCGGTGGTGCCGAGATAGATTTGGGCCAGGCTGCGGTCGGCCGCCGCGTCGAGCAGATGGTCTAGCAGCGCCTGGGCGACGCCGGCGGCGCGGCCGCGATGGCTGGACGCCACGAACATCTTGCGCAGCGCGCCCTGACCCTGGCCGATATCCTTGAGCGCGATCGTGCCGATGATCCGGCCGTCCTCCTCCGCAACCCAGAAGCCGCCGGCGCCGGGCAGGTAGAAGCCGGCTATGTCGGTGAGGTCCGGCTGGTCCGCTGCGGTGATGGCGATGCCATATTCGTCGCGCTGGATGCCCAGGATCAGGTCGAGAATGCCCGGCTGGTCGGCGGGAGCGAAGGGGCGGATCAGGGGCAAGGGGCTGGGCTTCCTGGCAGCGTTCGGAATGATCGATGCGGACGGAAACGAACGACCGCGCCGAAAGCCGCCGGTCAGTTGCTGGCGTTGGCGGCTGGTGCGGGCGTGGCCGTGGCGCTGGCTCCCTCCGGCGTCTGGGCCTTGGGTGCGAAGATACGCAGGCTGTCGAGCAGGGCCTGCGCGATCGGCTGATATTGTTCGCTCAGCATTTCGGGATAGACGAAGGTGGCGGTGACGATCGCGCCGTCAGGCTGTTTCAGCAGGCGCAGCGCGACATTATTGCCTTCGCCGTCATTGGCTGTGCCGCGATATTCATTCTCGCCGATGAAATCGCCATCCACGCCCTCGGCGCCGTCGGACAGTGCCTCGACGATCTGTTGCAGTGTCTGGTCATTATCATTCTTCTGCCAGAAGACGCGGACGTCGGCCCCTGCGCCGGGATCCTGATAGACGACGCCATCGGCATTGCTGGCTTCGCCATCCTTCATCCAGCCTTCGGGCATGGTGACGGAATAGCCATGGTCGATATTCACATAGTTGCGGCTGTCGCCGGCATCATCCTTTTGCGCGTTGGCCAGCGCATTGGCAGCGGCCGCATTGGCGGCGGCGGCCAGTTCCTCCTGGCTCGGCATGTCCGCGACCGGTTCGGCGCGGCCACAGGCGACCAGCAGCAGGAGGGGGGAGCAGGTGGCGAGGAGGGGCGCTTTCATGCCCCGTTCAAAAGCATAGGCGCGGGGATAATTCAACGCCGTAGCGGAACCCCCGCGACAATATGCCCCGGCCGCAGGGCGCCCGGTCCCGCGATCAGGCCGCGTTGTCGATGCCGAGTTCTGCGAGCTTGCGATAGAGGGTCGAACGGCCGATCCCCAGCCGACGGGCGACTTCGGTCATGCGGCCGCGATAATGGCCGATGGCCAGGCGGATGACGTCGGCTTCGATCTCGGCGAGCTGGCGGACATGGCCGTCGCCTTCGAACAGGGTGATGCCGGCCGCTTCGCGCGGTGGCGTGGCGGCGGCGCGCTGGCGCGGACCGCTGGCGCCGCGCGACAGGATATGGGCGGCGACCTGCGGGAAATCATGCGGGGTCAGCGCATCGCCCTCGCACAGCACGGCGGCGCGGAACAGGGCGTTCTGGAGCTGGCGGACATTGCCCGGCCAGTCATGCTGCATCAGCAGCGCCAGCGCATCGTCGGTGAGGCCCAGGCCCCGCAGGCCCGGCTGCGTCGCGATGCGGGCGAGGAGATGGCGGCAGAGGGCGGGAATGTCGCCCATACGCTCCCGCAATGGGGGCACGGTCAACTGGACGACGTTCAGGCGATAATAGAGATCCTCGCGGAACCGGCCTGCCTCGATCTCGTCGCTGAGCTTCTTGTTGGTGGCGGCGATGACGCGGACATCGACATGGACGGGGCGGCGCGCGCCGATCGGCTGCACCTCGCCATCCTGAAGCACGCGCAGCAGCTTGACCTGCGCGTCGAGCGGCATTTCGCTGACTTCGTCGAGGAAGATGGTGCCCATGTCGGCCGACAGGAATTTGCCGACATGGCGGTCGAATGCGCCGGTGAAGGCGCCGCGTTCATGACCGAACAGTTCTGATTCGACGAGGTTGGCGGGGATCGCGCCGCAATTGACGGTCACCATCGCCTGCTTGTGGCGCGGCGAGGCGGCATGGATGGCGCGGGCGACGACATCCTTGCCGACGCCGCTTTCGCCCTCGATCAGCACCGGCACGCGGGCGCGTGCGGCCTTGGCCGCGATGGCGAGGGCGGTGCGGAACTGGGGCGCCGCGCCGACGACTTCCTCGAACGCCAGCGGGGCGCTGATCTTCTCTGTGAGCGGCCGCAGTTCACCGCGCACATTGCCCTCCAGCGTCGCGTTGAGCGCGGCGAGCAGCCGTTCGGGAGCGATCGGCTTGGAGAGGTAATCGGTGGCGCCCGCGCGCATCGCCTGGACCGCGACGGCGACGCTGTTATGCGCCGTCAGCACCAGGATCGGCAGGGCGGGGCGCTGCGCATGGATGTCGCCGATCAGGTCGGCCGGATCGAAATCCGGGCTCCATTGATCGATCAGGACCGCGTCGAGCTGCATGCCGTCCTGCGTGCCCAGCGTCGCCAGGGCGGTTTCGGCATCGCTGGCGAAGATGGTCCGCCATCCCGCGCGCGCGGCCAGCGCAGACACCAGCCGGCGCTGCGCGGGCTCGTCGTCGATCAACATCAGCAAGGGAACGCCTTCGCGAACCATCTGGACCCCTCTTGTGCAAACAGGAGGTCATCCTAGGCGCCTGGGGTAAAAGCGCCCTTAACCTGTAAAGATTTTCTTGTGCCCCTACGGCTTGAGGGGGGGGGGGGGACAGGATAAGAGGTTGCACAACGATGTAATAACTAGGGGAACGGATATGGCTTCTGACGGGAACATCAAGAGCGCAACCCAGACCTATGAAGGGTTTGTCGGCTTCGTGAAGTGGGGCACCATTGCCTGCCTCATCGTCGCCGCGATTGTCGTGCTGCTGATCTCCAGCTGAGCCATGTCGACGCTATAGGAGGGGGATGCTGATATAATGAAAATTGCGATATTGAAGGAACAGGCTGCGGGCGAACGGCGCGTGGCCGGCACGCCCGAGACCGTGAAGAAATTCATCGCGCTGGGCGCAAGCGTGGCCGTCGAGGCCGGCGCTGGCGCGACGGCGTCGATTGCCGACGACGCCTATGTTACGGCCGGTGCCAGCGTTGGCGATCGTGCCGCGACGCTGGCGGGTGCCGATATCCTGCTGGGCGTGCAAGGCCCCGATCCGGCCAGCCTTGGCGGTGCGGCGGCGGGAGCCTGGATCGTCGCGGGCCTCAATCCGTTCGGCGAGCGGGCGCGGGTCGATGCCTATGCGGCCGGCGGCTATGAGGCGCTGGCGATGGAATTCATGCCGCGCATCACTCGCGCGCAATCGATGGACATCTTGTCGTCCCAGTCGAACCTGTCGGGCTACAAGGCGGTGCTGGACGCGGCCGCCGAATATGACCGCGCCTTCCCGATGATGATGACCGCGGCGGGCACCGTGTCGGCGGCCAAATGCTTCGTCATGGGCGTGGGCGTGGCCGGCCTTCAGGCGATCGCCACCGCGCGGCGGCTGGGTGCGCAGGTGAGCGCCACCGACGTGCGCGCCGCGACCAAGGAGCAGATCGAATCGCTCGGCGCCAAGGCGATCTTCGTGGAGAAGGTGGCCGGCATCGAGGGCGAAGGCACCGGTGGCTATGCCACGGAAATGTCCGACGAATATAAGGCGGCCCAGGCCGAGCTGGTCTCGTCGCACATCGCCAAGCAGGACATTGTCATCACCACCGCGCTGATCCCCGGTCGGCCCGCGCCGCGCCTGATCAGTGATGCGCAGATCGCATCGATGAAGCCGGGCAGCGTGATCGTCGATCTGGCGGTCGAGCAGGGCGGCAATGTCGAGGGCGCGGTCGCCGGCGAAGTGGTCGTGCGCCACGGCGTCAAGATCGTGGGCCATCGCAACGTGCCCAGCCGCCTGGCCGCCGACACCTCCGCCCTGTTCTCGCGCAACCTCTATAATTTCCTGTCCGCCTTCTGGGACAAGGAGAAGAACGCGCCGGTGCTGGACGAGGAAATCGGCAATGCCATCCGCCTGACCCAGGGGGGCAAGGTCGTCAACGAACGACTGCTGGCAAGCTGATGCGGGCCATGGTCCCCATCCTCCCCATCCTCCCCTGCAAGGGGAGGGGGACCAGCCGCAGGCTGGTGGAGGGGTATCGCCCTGTCATGAACGGGACACCCCTCCGTCTGGCTTCGCCAGCCACCTCCCCTTCCAGGGGAGGATGATGTGCTGCAAGGGCAGGCGAACAGGGCACGGCAGTTGCGCAAGGCGATGTCGAAGCCGGAAGTCCTGCTCTGGCAGATATTGAGGCAAAGGCCGCAAGGTCTGAAATTTCGCCGTCAGCACCCGTCCGGTCCCTATGTGGCAGACTTTTACTGCCATGAGGCGCGGCTGGTGATCGAGGTGGACGGCGAAGCGCATGCAAGAGGGGATGCGCCGATGAGGGATGAGCAACGCGACTGCTGGTTTGCGGAACGGGGACTGTCCGTTCTGCGTCTGCCGGCCGCCGCAATCATGAATGATAGGGACAATGCCGTAGCCGCGATCCTGGCCAGGGCAGTCGAAACAAGTGGGGAGGACTAGAATGGACTTCATTGCCATCCTGTCGATTTTCGTGCTGGCGTGCTTCGTCGGCTATTATGTGGTCTGGTCGGTGACGCCGGCGCTGCACACGCCGCTGATGGCGGTTACCAATGCCATTTCGTCGGTCATCATCGTCGGCGCGCTGGTCGCGTCGGCGGAGGCCGGTAGCCTGGCGGCCAAGCTGCTGGGGCTGGTCGCGGTGGTCTTTGCGTCGGTCAACATCTTCGGCGGCTTTGCCGTGACCGAACGCATGCTGGCCATGTACAAGAAGAAGGAGCGCAAGTGATGCACGAGCTTGCGCCCGTCTCGCCCTTCGTTGCGCTGGCCTATCTGGTTTCCGGCGTCCTCTTCATCCTGGCGCTGCGCGGCCTGTCGAGCCCGTCGACCAGCCGTCGCGGCAACCGCATGGGCATGGTCGGCATGGCGATCGCCGTGGTCACGACCCTTTACACCCATGACGTGCTGAGCCTGCCCGAAATTCTGGGTGCCATCGCCATCGGCGGCGGCATCGGTTTCATCATCGCCCGTCGCATCGAGATGACGGCGATGCCGCAGCTGGTTGCGGCCTTCCACTCGCTGGTGGGCCTGGCCGCCGTGCTGGTCGGCGCGGCCGCCTATCTCAATCCCGGCGCGTTCGGCATTCTCGATCCGCTGACGAACGAGATCCACAATGCCAGCCGCATCGAGATGGGGCTGGGCGTCGCGATTGGTGCGATCACCTTCTCGGGTTCTGTCATTGCCTTCCTGAAACTGAACGGCAACATGTCGGGCAAGCCGATCATGCTGCCGGGCCGCCATGTCATCAATCTGGCGACGCTGGCGGCGATCCTGGGCCTGATCGCCTATTTCGTGACCGACCAGTCGCCCTGGATCTTCTGGACCGTGACGGCGCTGAGCTTCGTCATCGGCTTCCTGCTGATCATCCCGATCGGCGGCGCGGACATGCCGGTCGTGGTGTCGATGCTGAACAGCTATTCGGGCTGGGCCGCCGCCGCCATGGGCTTTACCCTGGGCAACACGGCGATGATCATCACCGGCGCGCTGGTGGGCAGTTCCGGCGCGATCCTGTCCTACATCATGTGCAAGGCGATGAACCGCAGCTTCATCAGCGTGATCGCTGGCGGCTTCGGCGCGGAAGCGGGCCCGTCGGGCGGCGGCGCGGCGGCGGTCGACCGTCCCTACAAGCGCGGCAGCGCCGAGGATGCGGCCTTCCTGATGAGCCAGGCGGACAATGTCATCATCGTGCCCGGTTACGGCATGGCGGTCAGCCAGGCGCAGCATGCGCTGCGCGAAATGGCCGACCTGCTGAAGAAGGAAGGCGTGAACGTCAAATATGCGATCCACCCGGTCGCAGGGCGCATGCCCGGCCACATGAACGTGCTGCTGGCCGAAGCGAACGTGCCGTATGACGAGGTGTTCGAGCTGGAGGACATCAACAGCGAGTTCGGCCAGGCCGACGTTGCCTTCGTCATCGGCGCCAATGACGTGACCAATCCGGCGGCCAAGACCGACAAGACGTCGCCCATCTATGGCATGCCGATCCTGGACGTCGCCAACGCCAAGTCGGTGCTGTTCGTGAAGCGCTCCATGGGCGGGGCCGGCTATGCCGGCGTCGACAATGAGGTCTTCTACATGGACAACACGATGATGCTGCTGGCCGACGCCAAGAAGATGGTCGAGGAGATCGTCAAGGCGCTGGCCCACTAAAGTGACCCGATCCACCCGCGCCGGATCGCCCCGTCGACGGGGCGGGTGGATCGTCCTGACTTGTCGAAGCCGGCATCTTTCGTAAAAGAAGGGCTGGGGCACCGACATGCCCGGCCCGCACGGGGCCGGACAGGCGCCCCCATATTGGGAGCGACATGCGTAAACTCGGTCTGATTGGTGGTCTCAGCTGGACGTCCACCGCCCGCTATTATGAGATCATCAACCAGGCGATCCACCGGGCCAAGGGTGGCCAGCACAGTGCGCGGCTGCTGATCGAAAGCCTCGATTTCGCACAGGTTTCCGGCTGTATCACGCAGGAAGACTGGGATTGCGCATCGGGCCATCTGATCGGCGCGGCCCAGCGGCTGGAACAGGGCGGGGCGGAAGCGCTGCTGATCTGTGCCAATAGCATGCACCGCATCTATGACCGGATCCAGGCGAGCATCGCCATTCCCATCATCCATATCGCCGATGTCGTCGGCACCCGGATGAAGGCCGACCGGATCGATCGCGCCGCCCTGATCGGCACGCGCAATGTGATGACCGAGAAATATTATCGCCAGCGGCTGGTGTCGCACGGCGTGTCGCTGCTGCCAGCTGATGTCGCGCTGGCCGAGCGGATCGACCGGATCGTCTATGACGAACTGACCGTCGGCAAGATCAACCGCGATTCCGAGCGTTTCATGAAGTCGGAACTGACCGACATCGCCAAGGAGGATGTGCAGGCGGTCGTGCTGGCATGCACCGAACTGGAGATGATCGTCGACGTGAAGGCCAATGTGCTGCCTATCTACGACTGCACCGAAATCCACGCCATGGCGGGCGTCGACTTCATCCTGAGCGAATAGGGATGGCGATGGCCGGGCGCGGTGTCAGACCGCGCTCAGCCCCGCATCGGCCAGGCCGCGCCACAGATGGAGCGCCTGTACGCTTTCCTTGACGTCATGGACGCGCACCATCTGCGCGCCCAGTTGCGCCGCGCGGAAGGCGAGGGCGACCGAGCCGCCGAGCCGGTCTGGCGCCGGTGCCTCGTTCGACAGGGCGCCGATCAGGCGCTTGCGGCTGCCGGCAAAGAGCAGCGGCACGCCCAGCCCCTGGAAGGTGGCGAGGCCATTCACCAGCGCCAGATTGTCCGCCAGGCTCTTGCCGAAGCCCAGGCCCGGATCGACCATGATCTTCTCGCGCGCGATACCGGCGTCGAGGCAGGCGGCGATGCGGGCTTCGAGATAGTCGAACACGTCGGTGACGACATCGGCATAGCCGTTGGGATTGTCGTGCGGATCGTCGCCGGTCGAAGGGGCGTGCATCAGGATCACCGGACAGCCGGCGCGGGCCGCGACCTCCAGGCTGCGGGGGTCATGTTCCAGCGCGCTGACATCGTTGATGACATGGGCGCCGGCGGCCAGCGCCGCCTCCATCACCGCCGCCTTGCGCGTGTCGACCGACATGGCGACGCCGGCCGCGGCGAGCTTCTCGATCACCGGCACGATGCGGGCGATCTCATCGCCCTCCCATAGCTTGGGCGCCTTGGGGCGGGTCGATTCGCCGCCGACATCGATCAGCGCGGCGCCGGCCGCCGCCATGGCAAAGCCGGCATCGGCCGCCGCCTGCGGGTCGGTCATATGCTTGCCGCCGTCGGAGAAGCTGTCGGGCGTGATGTTGAGGATCGCCATCACCTGGGGCGCGTCGAAGCGGATGACGCGATCGCCAAGGCTGAGCGGCGCGCGCTGGGCGGAGATGTTCGCGGCCAGTTGGCGGGCGCGCTCTGCCAGCGGATCGGGCAGGGTGGCGGTGACCGTCTCGAACGCCGCGACCGGCACGGTCTCGCGGGCGATGCGGCGGCCGGCATGGCGCGCCGTCAGTTCATAGGCCTGGAACCAGATCAGGCCATTGGCCATCCGCGCCGCCGATCCATCCGCCAGGCCAATCGGGCTCGGCACGAACCATGTCGGCTTGAGGTAGAGCCGGGCGTCAGCGGGGATGGAGGAGAGGGTCATAAAGCTCCGTTCGCCCCGGACGGGTCGGGGCCATGTCTTGGAAGAACTATGGCTGCCTCAACCCGAACGGGGGACGGAAATCAAGGCTCGTTGGCGAGCAGATAGGTCTGGCGCAGCGTGTCGATTGGGTGCAGCTTGCCCGCCTTCTCGATATGCCAGAAGGTCCAGCCGTTGCAGCTCGGCGCGCCCTGAAGCGTTGCGCCCAGCTTGTGGATCGAACCGGTGTCGCTGCCCACGGCGAGCGAGCCGTCGGCGCGCACGGTGGCGCTCCAGCGGCGCTTGCTGTCCATCACCACCGAGCCGGGCTGGAGATAGCCGGTCTCGACCAGCGTGCCGAAGGCGACCTTGGGCTGCTGGCGCGCGGTCTGCATGATGGCGAGCGCGGATTCATCGAGCGGCAGCGCCTCGGCAATGCGTTCCTCGGCCACCTCGATATAGTCGGGCTCGCGCTCGATGCCGATCCACTGGCGGCCCAGTCGCTTGGCGACGGCGCCGGTGGTGCCGGTGCCGAAGAAGGGATCGAGCACGATGTCGCCCGGCTTGGTGCAGGACAGCATCACGCGATAGAGCAGCGATTCCGGCTTCTGCGTCGGATGCGCCTTGGTGCCGTTGCGCTTCAGTCGCTCCTGGCCGCCGCAGATCGGCAGCACCCAGTCGGAGCGCATCTGCAGCTCGTCATTGAGCGTCTTCATCGCCTTGTAGTTGAACGTGTATTTCGCATCCTCGCCCTGGCTGGCCCAGATCAGCGTCTCATGTGCGTTGGTGAAGCGGGTGCCCTTGAAATTGGGCATCGGGTTCGCCTTGCGCCAGATGATGTCGTTGAGGATCCAGAAGCCCTCATCCTGCAAGGCAGCACCGACGCGGAAGATGTTGTGATAGCTGCCGATCACCCAGATCGTGCCATTGGGCTTGAGGATGCGGCGCGCCTGCGCCAGCCACGCCTTGGTGAAGCGGTCATAGCTGCTGAGCGTGTCGAACTTGTCCCAGTCATTGTCGACCGCATCGACGCGGCCGCCTTCGGGGCGGAACAGGTCGCCGCCGAGCTGAAGATTATAAGGCGGATCGGCAAAGATCATGTCGATGCAGCCGTCGGGCAGCTTGGCCATTTCCGCGATACAGTCACCGCGCAGCAGGCGGTTTGCCTCGATCGCCGGTGCCGGCGCGAGCGCAACCGCCTTCTTCCGCCGCGGTGCGACGCGTTCCATGACACCCATGTGTGCAACCCCCATATGTTTCGTCCGTCAGCACTGAGTCCTCAGGAGTCTGCCGTCAAGGTCAGGGGTTTAGCGCTCATCCCTGTCAGGATTGCGAGGATGGTGGAGAACGAAGCGGGTAGCCACAACATATTGAGTCATGCGAGTCGCGGGAGACTCATCATCGGGTGGTGTGACTCAAAAGACTCAGCGAGGAGGCGGTTCGCACTTTTTTTCGTTAATGGCGCGGCCGAGTCGAAAATCATCCTCTGCTTGACCAACTCATAACCAGATGGTTATGAAAATTGCATGACGGAAGTGAAATTCAGAGGCGATCTTGGAGCGAACAGCGATTCACTCTTTAAGGCGCTGTCCGACGGCACGCGACGTGCCCTGCTGGAATATCTGGTGCGCGAAGGGGAGCAGAATGTCGTGGCGCTGACCGCCGTGGCCGGCGTGTCGCAACCGATGGTGTCGCGCCATATGGGCAAGCTCAAGCGTGCCGGTCTGGTGACGGCCCGGCGGACGGGGCGCGAAACCTGGTTTGCGGCGCGGACCAAGGGACTGGGGCCGGTGGTGCAGTGGATGGCGATCTATGGCGCGCTCTGGTCGCAGCGCTTCACGCCGATGGAGCATGCCGGGGATTGAACGGGACTGTATCGACAGAAAAAGGGGCGCCAATGGCGCCCCTTTGGTTTTCCAGGCCGTGCGCGGGATCAGCGCAGCGGCGTCCAGGTCTGGGTCTTGCAGAAGAAGGCGATGCAACCCTGAACCTTGAGCGTGCCGTCGCCATTGCGGCTGACCTTGGACGTATAGCTCTTGCCGCTTTCCGGGTCGTAGATCGTGCCCTTCCAGATGTCGCCCGCATCGCTGAAGCCCGACAGCAGGGCAAGGCCGACCAGCGGCTTGGAACGCAGCGCCGGATCGGGGTTCTTGATGTCGGTCTGGGGGCGGCCTGGCGTCGGCTTCACGATCTTCTCGATCTTGCCGCAGATGCTCTTTCCGCACGGCGCGATCTGGACGATCGCCTTGCCATCGACGGTCGACCAGCGGCCGGTGATGGGCTGGGCCGCATAAGCGGGCAGGGCGGTGGTGAAGGCGGCCAGAGCGGCGATGGCGACGCGAGCGCCGGTCTTGATGGTCATGATGCGATCCTCTCCTTTTGGGTTGAGGGTGAGAATAAGGGAGGAAAATGCGGCGCGCCAGCGCTTCGCTTGCAGTTTACGGAAACGGAAGGAGGGGACGCTACGGCAGCGCCCCCTCCTTGCCCGGAAATTTTTTAGAAAGCCGTGCTGATCGAGCAGGCGGCCGGCCCCAGGATGACGACGAACAGGGTCGGCAGGATGAAGAGAATCAGCGGCACGGTCATGATCGCGGGCAGGCGGGCGGCCTTTTCTTCCGCGCGCATCATGCGTTCATGGCGGAACTCGGCGGACAGCACACGGAGCGCGGAGGCGAGCGGCGTGCCATATTTTTCGGTCTGGATCATGGTCGTGACCACGCCCTTGACCGCGTCGAGCTTCACGCGGGTCGCCAGATTTTCAAAGGCCATGCGGCGTTCGGTAAGGAAGCTCAGTTCGATTGCCGTCAACTGGAACTCATCGCCCAGTTCGGGATAGGCGCGGCCCAGTTCACGGGCGACGCGGCTGAAGGCGGCGTCGACGGTCAGGCCGGCCTCGGCGCAGATGACCAGCAGGTCGAGCGCGTCGGGCAGGCCCTTGCGGATCGCGGCGGAGCGCTTGGCGATCTTGTTGTCGATGAAGAGGTCGGGGGCCTTGTAGGCGAGCAGCAATGCGCCCGCGAAGGCCATGAACCGCTTGGCACCGCCCCATTCGGGATAGATGCCCACGGCATAGAGCAGGATCGCGGCGGTGCCGCCGATCAGGATCGGCATGATCATGCGGCCGAAGATGACGGCGACGGCCCAGTCCTTGGAGCGGATGCCGGCCTGGGCCAGGCGGATCTGGGCGTCCTTGAGCTGGTCATCCTGCAGCACCTTGAGGCTGGTCAGGAAGGACCGCATCTGATCGGTCGTCTGGTTCTTGTTGACCAGCTTGGCGCGGCGCTTGGCGGTCGAGGCGGTGATGCCGGCTTTGAGCTGTTCACGGCGTTCGTTGAGCGCCTTGACCCGCTTGGCCATCGGATCGCGCACCGTCATCACGGCATAGAGCGCGTAGAGGGTGGCGAGTGTGGCCAGTGCGGCAAGCAGCGTACCGAAATCGGTTGCGGTCATGCCAAACAGGGTGCCGGTGGGGGTAGGGGCGTCCATATCTCTATCCGTTCCCCGTCAAATCTCGAAGTTGATCATCTGGGCCATGATGAAGGCGCCGATGCCCATCCAGCAGAAGCCGCCAATGCCGACGACCTGCATGGTCGAGAGCCCGAAAATGCCCGCCGGATCGGGGGTGAAGAAGGGGCTCATATAGCCAAAGTTGATATAGCAGATCATGCCGAACACCAGGAAAGGCAGGACGCCGATGATATAGGCCGACGCCTTGGATTCCGATGACATGGCGCGGATCTTGAGCTTCATCTGGGCGCGCTGGCGCAGCACGGTGGCGAGGTTCTGCAGCGTTTCGGCGAGGTTGCCGCCGGTTTCGCGCTGGATCGCCAAAGTGATGACAAAGAACTGGAATTCCGGCGTGCCCAGGCGATCGGCGGTTTCCTGCAGCGCCTGGTCCATGCTCTTGCCGATCTTGATCCGTTCGGTGATCAGCTTGAACTCCTCGCCGACCGGGCCGGGGATTTCGCTCGACACGATGCCCAGCGTCTCGCCGACCGGCAGGCCCGATCGCAGGCCGCGGGTCAGCAGCTCGAGCGCGTCGGGGAACTTGGCGTTGAATTGCTGGATCCGCTTGTTGATCAGGCGGCCAACCCACAGATGCGGCAAGGCAAGGCCTGCCGCCAGCCCGACCATCAGGGCCAGCAGGAAGGGAAAGCCGCGCATCAGCAGGAACAGGGTGGTCAGCAGGAAGACCACCGCACAGGACGTCATATATTGGCTGAGCGTCCATTTCTTGCCGGTCATGCGGATGCGCTTGGCCAGATTCTCCGGATTGGGGATCAGCGAGACCAGCATCTTGGCTTCGTTGCCGGTCGCCCGAGTGGAGATGGCCTTGCGCATGCGCGCTTCCATCATCGCCTCGGTGGAGTCGCTGTGGCGGCCACGGATCAGCGCGACCCGGCGTTTCTGCGCCTTGTCGGGCGAGGGGCCGGCAAAGGCGACCACGACCAGACCAAGCATGGTCGCGACCAGCACCAAGATCAGAAGGAAATTGCCGTCCATTGTTCGCCCGTTCCCCGTGCGTGAATATGGCTGTGCGGGGCCGCCCTGGAGCGGCCCGCGCGTCAGCCTTCCAGTGCCGTCGCCTTGTCCTTGCGGCGCGACGGGATCATGCTCTTGAAATCGCCGATCTTGCCGAGCAGGGAATCTCCCTTCCTGGCTGTCGACTTGGCGCCCGGATTATCGGCTTCATCGCCGGCCAGACCCAGAACTTCGTCCATCATGGCGGTGCAGGCGGCGCCGACCTTGCTGCCCTTGGCGGTTTCCGCCAGCGTCTTGCCGAGCTTGGCGGCCTGGGCCGCGATGCGCAGGTCGAACGGCACGATCACATCGACCTTTCGTTCGATCGACTGTTCGAAATCCTTGCGGCTGATTTCCGGCGCGCCGGGATGGACGCGATTGGCGACCACCAGGATGCGGGCCTGCGGTGCATTCGACTTGAGCCAGGACAGGATGCGGATCGTGTCGCGCGCCGCCGCCAGGCTGAGTTCGGTCACCACCACCGCGACATTGACGTCGGTCATCAGGTGCGTGTGCTGGATCAGCATGTTGCGCGGCAGATCGATGATGCTGCATTCGAACGCCTGACGGAACTCTTCCAGCAACTGGTAGAAGGCGCCGCCATCGGTCATCATCGGCTGGTTGATCGGCGCTTCGGCCGACAGGATGGCCAGCATGTCGCTGGCGCGAACCATGGCGCGCTCGATGAACAGCCCGTCGATGCGGCTGGGATTTTCGATCGCGTCGGTCAGGCCACGGCCCGGTTCCAGATCCATCGCCAGCGCATTGGTGCCGAAATGGATGTCGAGATCGAGCAGGGCGGTCGGGCGCTTCTTCTTCTCGCTCAGCATCCAGGCAAGCGAGGTCGCCATGCTGGATGCGCCGACGCCACCACGGGTGCCGACGACGGCAACCGTCATGTGCGGGCGTTCCGGCCCGGCGTCGCGCGGGGCGAGGAAGACGGCCTGGGCCTGGGCCAGCGCGTCGCGCAACTGGTCGGCGCCGAAGGGCTTGAGCAGATAGTCCTGGATGCCGCTGGCGACCAGATCACGATAAAGGCGCACGTCATTGACCTGGCCCGCCGCGATCACGACGGTGCCGGGTTCGCACACTTCGGCGAGGCTGTTAATGTCGTTCAGCGGATCGCCGCTTTCCGACATGTCGACGAACAGGATCTGCGGGCTGGCGGTGATCGACAGGCTTTGCACCGCGTTGCGCATGCCGCCCTTGTTCACCTTTTCCGGTGCCCAGC